>JAPOYJ010000047.1 GCA_026706635.1 Gemmatimonadota bacterium
TCCAGCGGGGATGCAGCGCTGCTCGAATGCCGTGGGAGGTTTGTCCACGGGCTGCCAGGTCGCTCCACAGTCAGCGAAGAGTCACCGCAGCGCACTCGGCAGCCTCCGCACGACCACCGTCGCCACATCGAAATCGTCCAGCTCGATGAAGGCGGCGAGGCCGTCCGGACCGAAGGCGGCTGGCACCTCGGCGTCCTCCTGGCGAAGGGTGCCGACGTAGCGGCCACTGGCGTCGATCACATCTATCGGTCCGTCGCTCTCCGGCTCCTTGCCCCGGCGCCTCACCCAGAGGCCACCTTCCCAGGTCGCGGCCAGCTCCCTGAGCACCGGGATCTCGTGGTAGAACTGCGGGTCCGGCGCGCCGATCGAGAAGCTCATTCCAGGGACCTCTCCGCCCCCGGATGCGCCGCCGACCACCATCATCCGGCTCGTGGTGGAGACGGAAGCCGACTCGAGCGCCTCCCGGTACTCCTTCTCGATCGCTGGCGTGACGGCCTCGGGGCGGATCGGGCGCCGCAGGATCCGCGATGGAGCCGCGGATCCTGGAGGCGTGACTTCGAGCTCGTAGGCGCTGGAGTCCGCGTGCACGACCGACCCGTCGGGTAGGACCGCGGCCAGCAGGGCCGGCTCGAATACGGAGGGCGTGGAAATGCCCTTGAGGACGTCCCCGATATCCACACCAGCCGCGCCCATGACGCTCGCCCAGCCGGAAACACTGATCATGTCGGAGAGGGATCTCTCGCGCGGAGGCAGCCACCCCCGGACGACCGTGTCGGCCCTAACCGTCTCGGCCTCCAGACGCACCCACAGGATAGGCCGGATGGGGGCCTCCGGCTGGACGTCGGCTCCGCGCGGCTCCGGCGCGTCGCCACCACCCTGGCTAGCGATGCCGAAGCTGAAACCGCCCTCCCTGGAGAGCGAGAAGACCGCACCTCCGCGCGGGTCCGGGAGCAGCTGGCCGAGGATCAGCCCTGCGGCTGCCTCGACTGCCGCACCGGACGCATCGGCGCGAACCATGCGCAGGAAGCTCCCGTCGGGGCCGAAGAGCTGGAAGGCGCGGTGTCCCAGGTCCCCTATGACGGTGATCCCGTCGCGCATAACGGCGAACCCGGACGGCATGTTGAATTCGCCGGGCCCTTCGCCCGCGGAGCCGAACTCGCGGACGAACGCGCCCTCACCGTCGAAGACCAGGACGCGAAGGCCGTCGGCGTCGAGCGTCCCGGCCCCGTCCACAAGGTAGAGATTGCCGTCGGCGTCGAAGCCGGCGTGCCTCACGGTGCCGAGCATCTCCCAGGACTCGCCGTCCATCGCTCCCACGCGAAACACCTCCTGGAACTCCGCCGGGAGGGTCCTGTCGCGGGCGGGGAGATCGATCACCTCCTGTGCAAGGAGCTGGGCTGGCACCGCCGTGCAGAGGGCGAGCGCGGCCGCCGGCAGAAAGTCGGCGAGGAAGGGAGGGCGCCGGGAGCAGCGGACCCGGGCACCGCAGCGGTGCGAGGGCACGAGGAGTCTATTCATGATTTGCAAGTCTGGGAGATCCGGTTTAGGTTTTCAGAGGTTGAGAGCGCCAGGGCGGGACGCTAGGACTCATTTCGACATCGTTCGGTATACCACGGTTTACAAAATGTAAGTCCCGGTTTACATAATGTTGTTTCCGGTTACATGGTCGAGGCGGACAGGAGGACACCCGGTGAGAGCGCTTACCATGCCTATTCGGTTGCCTGCGGCGGGTTTGCGTTCCCTGCGACGGTCGGTGGCAGCCCGTGGATGATCTCGCGCGAGCACCGAGGGCGGCGAAGCGCCAGCCGTTTGTCCACGGGCTGCCAACGCTCGTGGCGGGCGCGCTGCTCGCCGCCTGCAGCGGCAATGGCTCGCCCAGCGTTTGCGACAACATTCCCGACCAGGAGATCTTCACGGGCGACTACGTGCTCCTGGATCTCTGCTTCAAGGACCCGGAGGGCGAGACGCTCACGATCACGGCCACCTCGTCGGAGGAGCCGGTCGCGACGGCGCATGCTTACAACCTCAAGGTCAACATCGAGGCCAACGCGCCCGGCGAAGCCACTGTAACCGTCACGGCAGCGGATCCAGGCGGGCGGAGCGCCTCGCTCGAGATCGAGGTGCTGGTACCGAACCGGCCGCCCTACGCGCAGGGCGAGCTGTCCGACATCAGGATGCTGGTCGACGGCACGAAGGAGCTGCCGATCGACCTCAGCTTCATCGACCCCGACGGCGAGCCCCTGACCTTCGCGGCGACTTCAGGCGATCCCTCGGTGGCGAGCGCGTCGATCCAAAACTCGGACACGCTCGTGGTCGCAGGGCTCGCGCCAGGCGCCACCACGGTGACGCTGACGGCGACCGACCCCGGCGGGCTGACGGGTGAGGAGACGATCGACGTCGCGGTGCTGGAGCCCGTGCTCATCTTCCGGGACGACTTCGACAGCTACGACCGTGAATGGGTCTTCGACACTGCCTCGTCCTACCTCTACGAGGATGGCCTGCTCCACCTCAGGAGCCGTTACTCCTCCGACTTCGCGGTGGCCGAGCGGACGGTGAATGTGGCGGAGTGGGAGTACAGGGCGTTGGTTGGAGTCGAAGAGGATGCGGAGTGCAACCAGGTGGGGCTGGCGTCGGAGCATGACCTCCGCTCTTGGTGGGCACTCTTCGCCGAAGGGTCCTACGGAGTTGTGGGCCCGGAGGGCGAGGGCTTCGTCATCTATCGGGGCAGCTCGGACGCCGTGAGAGTGGTCGGGGAGCGCACCGAGATGATCTGGACGTCGCGGAGTGGCGTGATGACGCTGGCAGCCGGCGAGACGGTGCTCGAGGAGTTGGATCACCAGGTGTTTGCTCCCTGGTCACCGGAGCTCATGGATGTGGCTGGCCTGATGGCGGGCGACCCCTGTGGCGAGACCGACAAGTACAGTCTTTTCGACTGGGCCGATCTGTGGGCTATCGAGGCCGCTGGCGACCCGGCGTCGCGGCGCTCCGAGGTGGATCAAGGACAGGACGCCAGGGCTTATTCGATACCTTGGGTACACTAAGAGCGCCTACCGTGTCTATGTCAGTCTTCCCGCGCGGCGGGCTTCCGTACCTTGCTCTTCCGGGTGTTCTCACGACCAGGAGGCAGTAGCAGGGCGCGAAGATGCCCGCCTCGCCTGCCTCGACGAGGGCGTGGGCGGGCACACTCGGGATGCGCGACGCCTCGCCGGTGCCCGCTGGCCTCCTGGCGACGCTGCGCCGCGTGGAGTTCCTCCCCGGAGAGTCGCGGCGCGAAGTGGAAGGGGGCTCCCGCATGTGCGGGCACACGCGGACTCCGCCAGCTAAATTCCCCCATGCTCAGGCCCACCGACACCACCAACCCGGACCACTACCACCGGGTCGTGGACTGCCAGTGGGGGTGTCCCGCCCACACCAACGTGCCGGAGTACATCCGGCTGATCGCGAACGGGCGCTACACCGAGTCCTACCTGCTCAACCGGAAGTCGAACGTCTTCCCCGGCATCCTGGGCCGCACCTGCGACCGTCCCTGCGAGCCGGTCTGCCGGCGCGTACGCCTCGATGGGGAGCCTGTCGCGATATGCCGGCTCAAGCGCGTGGCCTCCGATCTTCGGGACGACATCGCCGGGTACCTGCCGACCATACCCGAGGAGAAGAACGGGCGGCGCATCGCGTGCGTCGGCGCGGGCGCGGCCTCGCTCACCGTCGCCAACGACCTCATGCCGCTCGGATACGAGGTCACGATCTTCGAGGGGCTGGCCAGGCCCGGCGGGCTCATGTGGACCAACATTCCCGAGTTCCGGCTGCCCGCCAGCGTCCTCTGGGAGGAGATCGACTACATCACCGAGATGGGGGTGGATCTGCGCCTCAACCACCCCATCGACAGCCTGGCCGCGCTCCTGGAGAAGGACTACGATGCGGTCTTCATCGGCTCGGGCGCACCCAAGGGCAAGGAGCTGAACCTACCCGGACGGTGGGACTCGAAGCAGGTCCACATCGGGATCGAGTGGCTGGAGTCGGTCCGCTTCGGGCACATCGACCGCTGCGGCGACCGCGTGCTGGTGATCGGGGTGGGGAACACGGCGATGGACTGCTGCCGGACCGCCCAGCGGCTGGGCGCGAAGGAGGTGAAGGTCATGGCGCGGAAGACGAGGCCCCACTTCAAGGCGTCGCCGTGGGAGCTGGAGGACGCGATCGAGGAGCAGGTCGAGATCCTGGAGAACCACTCGCCGTCGCGCTTCGTCGTCGAGGACGGCCAGCTCCGGGGGATGGTCTTCGACCTCGTCACCTGGCACCCGGGCGAGGGCGGCCAGCTCCGGGCCGAGGTGCTGGGGACCAGGGTGATCGAGTGCGACGAAGTGATCCTTGCGATCGGGCAGGACACGGCCTTCCCCTGGATCGAGCGGGACATCGGGATCGACTTCAACGAGTGGGAGATGCCGATAGTCGACAAGACCACCTTCATGACTTCGCGCGCGGGCGTCTTCGCGGGCGGCGACGCGGCGTGGGGCCCCGAGAACATCATCTGGGCGGTGGAACACGGCCATCAGGCGGCGATCTCGATCCACGCCTACTGCCAGGGCGAATCGCTGACCGACCGCCCCCCGGAGGGGATGAACCTGGTCAGCCAGAAGATGGGGCTGCACGAGTGGTCGTACTCGAACGACTACGACGAGGCCGAACGGGCGAAGATGCGCCACGTGGAGCTCCAGGAGCGCTTCAGGCGGCTGGACATCGAGGTCGAGGAGGGCTTCGACATCGAGCAGACGCTCGCCGAGGTGGAGCGCTGCCTGAACTGCGACATCCAGACGCACTTCGAGGCGCCGCTCTGCATCGAGTGCGACGCCTGCATCGACATCTGTCCGCTGGACTGCCTCACGATCGCCCACAACGGGCCCGAGGAGGAGCTCACCCAGCGCCTCACGGCCCCGCTGCTGAACTACCCGGACCAGCCCCTCCTCATCTCGGAGGAGCTGCCGCAGACCGGGCGGATCATGGTCAAGGACGAGGACCTCTGCATCCACTGCGGCCTCTGCGCCGAACGCTGCCCGACGGCGGCGTGGGACATGCGCAAGTCCGACCTGCTGGTGCCGTATGCGGGGCTGGAGGCCGGCGGGTGGCACGCGAGCCCGCTGGCTATGGTACTGGGAGGGCCGGCAATGCTCGCAGCGGAGAACGGCTGATGGCGGAGCTCCCCGCGAGCCCCAACGGCGGTCCTCCCGCGCGCCGGATCAACGACCTGGCCTTCAAGATCGGCACCGTCAACGGGACCGGGTCGGCCAGCGCCAACGGCCTGCTGCGCAGCGCGATCTTCCGGATGGGGATCCCGGTCTCGGGGAAGAACCTCTTCCCGTCGAACATCCAGGGACTCCCGACCTGGTACGAGATCCGCGCCAACGCACGCGGCCACACCGCGCGCACCGCCCGCTTCGACCTGATCGTGGCGATGAATCCCGCGACCTACGAGCGCGACGTGGCCGAGGTCGCGTCAGGGGGCTGGGTGCTCTACGACTCGAGCTGGCCGCTCCCCCGCACCCTGAACCGCGACGATGTCGCCTTCCTGGGCGTGCCCCTCGCCAGGATGACCGTCGACAGCTTCAAGGGATCGCGCGTGCGCATCCTCATGAAGAACATCTGCTACGTGGGAGCTCTGGCGGCGCTGCTGGAGATCGACATGGAGATCGTGAAGGGGCTGCTCAGGGAGACCTTCGCGGCCAAGGCGAAGCTCCTTGACGCCAACTACCTGGCGATCGACCTGGGCCACGACTACGCGAAGGAGCACTTCGACTGCCCGCTCCCCGTGCGCCTGGCGCCGATGGACGGCAACCGGGACTCGATCCTGATCGACGGGAACACGGCGGCGGCGCTGGGGTGCGTCTACGCCGGCGCGACGGTGGCCTCCTGGTACCCGATCACGCCCTCCACCTCGCTGGTGGACGCCTTCACCGCCTTCTGCCACCAGTTCCGCAAGGACCCGGAGACGGGCAGGAACCGCTTCGCGATCGTGCAGGCCGAGGACGAGCTCGCGGCCGCGGGGATCGTGCTGGGCGCATCGTGGGCGGGCGCGCGCGCCTTCACCTCGACGAGCGGCGCCGGGCTCTCGCTGATGAGCGAATTCATCGGGCTGGCCTACTACGCCGAAGTGCCGGCGGTCTTCTTCGACGTGCAGCGGGTGGGCCCTTCGACCGGGATGCCGACGCGCACCCAGCAGGGCGACATCCTCTTCGCGGCCTACGCATCGCACGGGGACACGCGCCACATAGTGATCTTCCCGGCCGACCCGCGCGAGTGCTTCGACTTCGCGGTGAGGGCATTCGACATCGCGGAGCGCTTCCAGACTCCGGTCTTCGTCCTCTCGGATCTGGACGTCGGGATGAACGACTGGGTCGTGGGGAAGCTGGAGTGGGACGACGACTACCGACCTGATCGCGGCAAGGTACTTGGAACCGAGGAGCTGGAGAGGGCCACGGCCCCCTTCCACCGCTACCTGGACGTGGACGGCGATGGGATTCCGCGGCGCACGCTGCCGGGCACGCACCCCGCCGGGGCCTACTTCACGCGCGGTTCGGGCCACGACCGCTTTGGCAACTACACCGAGGACTCCGAGCCGTACATGGATGTGCTGGCGCGCGTCGGGCGCAAGATCGAGGGTGCCGCCGCAGAGCTTCCGGCCCCCGAGATCCGGCTGCGCGAAGGGGCCGAGATCGCGCTGGTCACGGTGGGGGGATGCCGCGGCGCGGTGCTCGAGGCGGTCGACGAGCTGGCAGGATGCGGGATCGAGGTGTCGTACATGCGGATCCGGGCCTTCCCCTTCCATCCCGAGGTGGAGCCCTTCCTGGCCGCGCACGAGCTCAACTTCGTGGTCGAGCAGAACCGGGACGGGCAGCTCAGGAAGCTGCTCGTCGCCGAGACGGGGGCGGAGAGGGAGTCGCTCAGGTCGATCCTCTACTACGGCGGCTACCCGATGAGCTGCCACCATGTGATGGACGGGCTAGCAGCCCAGGGACAAGCCTCCCACGGCAGGAGCGGCGCTGCGTCCCCGCTAGACCGCTTCGCTTGTCTAGCGACAATGTAATGTATGGTTTACAATATGTAACCCGTGGTTTACAGTGCCCGTATCCGTGGCTTCGCTATGCGTTGCTCCTTGGGCCGGTAGCGCTGCTGCCAACCCTTGGGGCCCGCGGACACGGGGGGCGTGCTGGCTCGCCAATATGATCAAGTACATCGGATCCAAGCGCGTCCTAGTGCCGACCATTGTGGCCACCATAGCGGGCTTCCCCGGGGTGAGGAGCGTTCTCGATCTGTTCTCCGGAACCTCCCGAGTGGGCCACGCACTGAAGCAGCGCGGCTACCATGTGCACGCCAACGACCACCTGACGTACGCGGCGGTTCTCGCGCGATGCTATGTGGAGGCTGACGCACGGAAGGTAGCCGACGATGCACAGGCGTTGATCGATGAGCTGGCGCACGCAACACCGCGCGAAGGGTATGTCACCGAGGTCTTTTGTCACCAGGCCCGGTATTTCCGTCCAGCGAACGGACGTCGCATTGACGGCATCCGCGATAGGATTGAGCGCCTGGATCTGTGTCCCACCCTAAGGGCGATAGCTCTTACATCTCTGATGGAAGCGGCCGATCGAGTCGATTCGACGACGGGGGTCCAGATGGCGTATCTCAAGAGGTGGGCACCTCGGGCGTACAACCACCTTCAGCTTCGGGTGCCGCACCTGCTCCCGGGTCCCGGCACGGCGTCGCAACACGACGCGCTGAAGGCCGCGATGGAGGTGGAGGCCGATGTGGCGTACCTGGATCCGCCCTACAATCAGCACAGCTACATGGGGAACTACCATGTATGGGAAACGCTGGCTCGCTGGGACCATCCCGAGCACTACGGCGTCGCCTGCAAGCGGATCGAGTGCCAGAGCTACAAGAGCTCATTCAACAGGAAGCGAGAGATTGGGGACGCGATGCGTGCGATTCTCGACGCCCTGCAGGCCCGGTTCGTGGTGGTTTCCTTCAACAATGAAGGCTATCTGGATCGCAAGGAACTCGAAGCCATGCTCAGGGAACGCGGGCATGTGCGGACCGTGGTGGTCGACCATCGGCGATACGTAGGTGCCAGAATCGGGATACACAATCCGCGAGGAGAGAAGGTCGGCAGGATCAGTCATCTCCGAAACAAGGAGATGCTATACCTGGCGGGGGCGGACGAGGAAGCGGTCGACGGCGCATTCGAGCGCGCGACGGCGCACGGCGGCAATGGTCAGCTGGGAGCCGCACCATGACCCACATCAGGAAACCCCGTGTCCACCATCCGGGGCTGGCCCGCAACCGTCTGGGGCTCACCCGTCGCGACTACGAGGGCGCGATGTCCACCCTATGCGCCGGATGTGGGCACGACTCGATCACGGCCGCGATCATCGAGGCGTTCTGGGATCTGGAGATTCCGCCGCACATGGTGGCCAAGACCTCCGGCATCGGGTGCAGCGGGAAGACGACGGGGTATTTCCTGCAGGAGGCGCACGGCTTCAACGGGGTGCACGGGAGGATGCCGTCGGTGACCACCGGGGCGCACGCGGCCAACCGCGACCTGACCTGCATCGGAATCTCGGGGGACGGCGACAGCCTGTCGATCGGGATGGGCCAGTTCGCCCATGTGGTCCGGCGCAACGTCGACATGTTGTACATCATCGAGAACAACGGCGTGTACGGCCTGACCAAGGGGCAGTTCTCGGCGTCGGCCGA
>JAPOYJ010000046.1 GCA_026706635.1 Gemmatimonadota bacterium
CGAAACGAGGACGGCGCTCCTACAGCGCCGGAGAATGGGGCCGGAACCGGGTCCGCGTCTTTCCGGATCCGAAGACCGGCCTGCTTCAGATCGAGTGGCGCGAGAACGGGCGCAGGCTGAGCCGATCGCTGAAACACCGCGATTGGGCTCGTGCGAAGCGGCAGGCCGACGAGGCCGCCGCTGGCTTCGCGGTCCACGAGCCCAACGGCAAGGCCGACGCCGAGCCCGAGCCGCTCACCTTGGAGCGGCTTTTTGAAATCTACGGTGAGGAGGTGACGCCCACGAAGGGCGAGAAGTCGAGGCGGCACGACGAAGCCGCGATGACGATGTTCCTCGACTTCCTCGGGTCGAACCGAAGACCCGAGACACTGTCGAAGCGGGACTGGGACCGGTTCATCCGGGGACGCCGCGCGGGCAGGCTCGGACGGAGCGGCCAGCCGGTCCTGAATCGGACCATCGAGAACGACCTGAAGTTCCTGATCGCGGTGCTGAATTGGGCCTCCAAGTCGAGGGACGAGCAGGGCCGTCTGTTGCTCGACTCGAATCCGCTGCGAGGGCTGAAGCTGCCCAAGGAAAAGAACCCCACCCGGGTCGTGCTTTCCGACGAGGAATACGACGGGATGCTACGGGTGTCCCGCCGGGTGGACTGGCGATTCCATGTCGCGCTCGTGCTCGCGCACGAGACGGGTCACCGGATCGGTGCCATCCGCCACCTCAGGTGGTCGGATATCGACTTCGAGGACAGGACCATCCTGTGGCGGGCCGAGCACGAGAAGAGCGGCTACGAGCATGTCACGCCCGTGACCGCCGAGGCCATCGCCGCGTTGGAAGAGGCGCAACGCAGGAACCCCGGAAACGGGGACACTCCGGTGCTGCCCGCGACTAGGAATCCCTCGGAGTGCACGGGCCGGTCGCCGGTCCGCTACTGGTGGAACAGGGCAGAGGACCTTGCGGGGCTGGGACGCGTGCGCGGGCGCGGTTGGCACTCCTTGAGGCGGAAATTCGCGTCCGACCTGATGGACCTCCCGCTGAAGGTGCTCTGCGAACTCGGCGGCTGGAAGGAGGCCCAGACGGTGCTGCGGTGCTACCAGCAGGCCGACACGGGACAACTCAGGAAGGCTCTGGAAAGCCGGCCGAGGGTCCGCGGCTGACGCGAAGTCGATCCGGCGGGAATCAAACAGCAGGAACGCACCTGCCGAATCCCGTAAGCTCAACGTTCACAGTAGGATGTGAATCTGATAGCTCCTGTCGAAACGGCAGGCGGACGAGTTCGCGGCCGGATTCGCCGAACCCGAGACCCAAGGCAAGGCGGAAGCCGAGCCGGAGCCGCTCACCTTGGAGAAGCTCTTTGACATCTACGGTGAAGAGGTGACGCCCTCGAAGAGTCGGGTGTCCCGCCGACGGGACAGAGTCGCGATGGCGATGTTCCTCAAGTTCTTCGGCAGGGATCGAAGGCCGGAGACTCTGTCTCAGAGGGACTGGGACCGCTTCATCCGGGAGCGCCGAGCGGGCACGGTCGGCCCCAGCGGACAGCCCGTGGGCAACCGGATGATCGAATGGGACCTGACGTTCCTGATGGCGGTGCTGAACTGGGGCGCAAGGTCGAGGGACGAGCAGGGCCGCCTGCTTCTCGACAGGAACCCGCTCAAGGGTCTCCGGAAGCCCGTCGAGAAGAACCCCACTCGGGTTGTTCTCACCGAGGAGGAGTATCAGGCGTTGCTCGGGGTCTCGCGGCAGGTGGACTGGCGATTCCACGTCGCGCTCGTGCTCGCGCACGATACCGGGCACAGGATCGGGGCCATCCGCAACTTGCTCTGGTCGGACATCGACCTTGAGGGCGCGATGGTGAGGTGGCGGGCGAAGCACGAGAAGACCGGCTACGAGCACGTCACGCCGCTGACGGACGATGCCGTGGCCGCCTTGGAGGACGCGCGGCGGATTAATCCCAAAGGCTGCGACGGTCCGGTGCTGCCCGCGCCCGCGAACCCTGCGGAGTGCCTCGGTGCGTGGCGGGCGCTGAAATGGTGGTACAGGGCCGCGACCCTCGCGGGGCTCGAACCGAAGCGCGGCAGGGGCTGGCACTCGCTCAGGCGCAAGTTCGCCAGCGACCTGATGGACCAACCGCTCAAGGTGCTCTGCCAACTCGGCGGGTGGAAGAACCCCCAGACGGTCCTGACCTGCTACCAGCAGGCGAACACGGGACGACTCAGGACGGCTCTGGAAAGTCGGCGGAGGGTTCGCGACTGAAATCCCGACCAGCGGGAATCAATCGGCGGGAGCCGAACCACGGAAACCCCCAAGTTACACGCTCACAACAACATGCATCTCCAACATCATTTGCTGTTCAGGCTCCGGCCCGTCTGGAGGTCGCATTGCGCGGCGAGAATGTGCGCGTGAACGCCGCCCCGGCGCTCGCGGTGGAGGACCGCCGTCCACGCGTAGCGATCCGGCTCCAGCCCCGCCCAGGCCGTTTTCTCGAACTCGTCGAGGACGGCTTCGATCTGCTCGCCGGGTCGGGCGGTCCTCCGGCGCCCACGCGATCACGGCCGACGTGTACCTGCGCTCGAAGTCGAGCGAGTCGGCCACGGCGGCCACCATGTCAGGGTTGCCGCGCAGGACTTCGACGCCCTCGCGCTCCTGTCCTGCCGCGTCGCGCTCGCCGACGAGATACTCGACCGCTGCGCGGGCCGAGCCCTTCCCGTGGGAGAGGAACTTAACGAGCATCGGCGGCGTCCTCGCCGATGCGGGCGACACGGAGCAGCGAGCGCTCGAACGACACGAGGTGGGCGATCACCGACACGGCCTCGGCCGTCGAAGCGTGGGTGTTGGCCCAGCGCGCCAGCTGGTTCAGGTTGTTCCCGATGCGCGCGATCTGGCGGGTGCGCTCGCGCTCGACGGCCCGCGCCGACGCGGTCCACGTCCGCGTCCGCGCCATCGCCTCGCGTAGCAGCGCGGAGGGGGAGACGCCCGCCGCGGCCGCCTTCGCCCGCCAGGCGGCGTGTTCGGCGGGCGTGACCCGGGCGGCAACCAGGGCGGTGCGGTCAGCCACGTCCGCACCGTTGCCGGGGCTCGGAGCGCGGCCGCCCGCGCCCGTCCGCCGACCGCTCGGCGGCGTGGAATGCAGGGGGATCTGAAGGGGGGCGCAGCACCCCCTCGCCAGCCGCAACGTTTAACGTTGCGTGTGCTGGCTTACGGACTCTAAGGCCGTCAGCCAGCCCTTGGACGAGCGCGTCCGACGGCCTGCGGCGCTGGCAATCTCGGGTCAGCGGCGTCTCCATACCTTACACGGAGAAGCCCCATTCCGACCGTGTCAACCGCCCGAATCGAGGCGGTTTCCCAAGACTTCCAGCACCGTCCCGGATGCGGACCGGCCGCCGCCAGCGGCGCCTCCGTCCTCCTCACCTCAACCCTAACGAAACGGAATCATCTGTCGTCCAGTTTTGACGGAAGCGGCAGCTGTCCGAGCACCGCCGCAGGTTGCCGGACCTCCTTCACGGTAGCAGTCCTTGCCGGCTCGACCGTTCGGCGTAAGCGTTAGCTTTGGTTGGGGGATCCACAGACACGCTACCCGGTTCGTAGCGCATGGAACGATTGGGGCTTAGAAGGAGGACTCGCTGTTGAGTAGTGACGATAGGCCGGCCCGCGATGGTCGCGACGAAGACTCGGAAGCGCGGGGTGATGAGTCCCAGGGAAAGAGGGATGACCTCGTCCAGTTTGTGCGGACAACGGGTACGCAGGTGACCGGTAGACATAGAGACAAGCCTGAACGGATTGCGGAGACCGTGTCGGATCTCGAACTGGCCTGCGAGGGAGCGTTCTCCTTGGCGGCGAGAACCGAACGCGGGGACCGGGTGCGGTGGGGTGCGGCCCTTGCCCGGGCGTGTTCCGTGTTTCTCAGAAAGATGGTGATCGGCGACCGAAACGACCCAGCGACCCGATTGCTGGATGACAGCGTTCTCCGGACGTTCGGCGTCGGCTTCGCTAGGCTGCGGCGAATCCCCCGGAAACGACGCACCATCGAGGTGGGCTGGTCGATGCCGCCTGTCATCGTCGCGGCGCAAAAGCGGGACAAGGCTCCGGGAAGCCCGGAGGCCACTCACTTGTTACCGATAGCGCCTCACACTTTGAGAATTGCCATCGAGTGGCCTCTCCCAGGTGCCGCTAGCTGGACGTCGCCACCTACCGTAGATCGGCCTTGGACGATGGCACCCGGAGAACTGTTTGCGTTGGACGCCAAAGGCGAGCTCGATTGTAGCGCGTGGCTCGGACAGCAGTTGGTGATGCTTGACCAACGCGGGATTACGCTCAAGGACGTGCTCCGAACCGTGGTCACGTTCGAAGGAGCTCACTCGATCAGCGTCTCGCGGCTGCTACATCCCGAAGGCGAGCAACCGAAGGGGCCTTTCCGGAATCCAGAGCGGCACATACTCGACAACGTCACGGTCTTCGGGATGAAGTACACCCATCTCGTGGTCATCGAGTCCGCCCTCTACCTGTACGAAATGCTCGCGGACGGGGGCCACATCGCACGTCTAGGCGACGACAAGTGGAGACTCAGACCCTCGTTCGTCGCCGAGGACGAGGACGGCTTTTTCTCTGGAAGGCAGGGCTGGCTCGGTTATGCAGGAGGCCTGATTCCAGGGATTGGAACGCCTGCGCGAACGATAGCTCATAGGATTCGGGCAGTCGGGTGAGTCCGAGATTCGGTAGGTGGCGACAGCACCGACAGTAAGGGACATTACGTGCCCCGGGGACGGAAGTCCGTGCTCGACAGAACCCCTGATGCCCTCACTGCGCGTCGCTCCGGCTCGCCACGATCCGCTCCCGGATCCAGTCGTCCACCTCCGCCTCAATCCAGCCGACGGCACGCGCGCCCAGGGAGACGGGCCGGGGGAAGCGCCCTTGCTCCAGCCGGACATAGATCGTGCTCCGCGACAGGCCCGTTCGGGCCAGCACCTCCGGCAGCCGCAGGAAGCGCACCTGCCCGCGCGTTTTCCGTTCGATCACACTCGTCATCGCTCTGTTCTCCTTCTCTCAATAGTCGATCCCCGGAATCATCCGGGCGTTGGTCACCTACTGCTCGGATTTGAGCGCGAGAACCCTGTCCAGCGCCCAGACCTCAGTCGCTGGCGAGGTACTTGGCCCAATCCTCCATGATCTCGCGCCTCCGGTCGAGCAGGTCCGAGCGGGCGTACGCGGCCTCGGCCTGACTGCGGACCTTGTGTGCAAGCGCCGCCTCCGCCACCTCGCGCGCCACGCTCGTCTCCGCGCACCAGTCGCGGAACGACGACCGCATCCCGTGAGCCGTTCCGTCGATGCCGAGATCCCCGAGCAGCTTGCCGAACATCGAGGCGTGGATCGCGCCGCCCCTCACACCCCGGAACACGATGCCGCCGTCATGGTGCTTCCGAGCCTCCTCAAGGATCTCCAAGGCTCGCCCCGACAGCGGAACCCGGTGCTCGCGCTTCGCCTTCATGCGGCTGGCGGGAATGGTCCAGACATCCCGTCCGATCTCCTCCCAAGACACGCCCCGGACCTCGTTCGAGCGCGTCGCCGTCAGAACCATGAACTCGAAAGCCAGCCGGATGCCGACATGGGACTCCGAGTTGCGAACCTTGGCCAGAGCCGCCGCCACCTCGCCGTGCGGCAGCGCCTTGTGGTGCCGGGTGGTGTTGCCGTTGCGCGGCGGCGCGGCGGCGATGGCGTCGCCCGCAGGGTTGTCCGGCCGGTAGCCCTTCGCGACGGCCCAACGCATCACCGCCGAGATCCGGTTGCGCACGGCCTTGGCGGTCGGGGGCTTGCTCGACCAGATCGGCTTGAGGATGGCGAGCACGTCGGCCGTCGAGACCTCGCCCACGCGCTTCCGGCCGATGCGCGGATAGGCGTAGTCCCGCAGCGTCTGCCGCCACTGCCCGGCCATGCGGGGCGGGTTCTTCCAAGTCGGCCAGTGAATCTCGATCACCTTCTCGACGGCCGCCTCGAAGGTGGGAACTCCCGCCTCTCTGGGGTCGTGGCCCCAATGGACCGCCCGCCTGTTCTCCAGCGCCTTCTGCCTCGCGTCCTTGAGCGTCACCACCGGATACGAGCCGAGGCCGAGGTTCGTGGGCCTCCCCCCAACTCGAATCCGCTGGCCCCAGGACTTGGAGACGCGCCCGGACTTCATCCGGTGGACGCGGAGGTACAGGCCGAGGCCTCCGCGCCCGCCGTCGCCGTACCGCCCCGGCTTCTTCACACGCGCCACGAAGGTGGCCGTAAGGGGTCGTTTTCGCATGTCGTGTTACCTACCTGTGTATCAGTTACAGACCAGTATGTCATGATACCGTGCTGCACGACTCGACACAAGAGCGGGCCGGTGAACGCGCTTCGTATGCGCCGTATCGCATTGTTAACACACGGTTTATGAAGTGTCACTGGACGGTATGGGACGGTGTGCACGATCATGGAGCGATATTTGTGGCAGAAGTCTCCCTTGACTTCGAGCACGAGCGCGCCCGCGCGCCGGGCGTGATCGTCGGCGCGCCACGAGAGGATCTGGCGGGCGAAGGGGTACATGCAACCGCTGGTCTTGCCGGTGCCGACGGCGCCCACGATGAGCGTGCCGGTGTAGAGCCCCTTCTCGGGGATCACGAGCCACGACGGGTGTTCGCTCTCGCGCGGCACGGTCGGATGGTGCAACTCGCCGATCACGAGCGATGGCGCCTCGTCGGTGGGCGAAGCGGGCCACTCGGGCAGCCTGCCCCGGCGACTTGGCCGGAAGAGCGGCTGGAACCAGACCCGCCAGACCGACAGCGCGAACGAGCCCGAGAGCACGACCAGGACGGCGGGCCACGTGTGGTGCCAGGCGCGGAGCGCGTCGTGCAGGCCCGGATCGTGCCGGGCGACCAGATCGAGGTACGGGTTCGCGCCCGGGGGCGGGAACGGCGCCTTGAGCGCCTGGGCACCGGCGGCGCCGATGGCCGCACCGATGATGGCGAGCGTACCGGACTTCATCGGCCGGACACCCTTCCCGGAGGGACTGCTGGCTGGGAGCGACCCCGCAGCGGCGGGGAGGATGGGGCTGTCCGGCTCCATCCTCCCCGGCGCCAATCGAGGTATGCCGAGATGGGGGGTCGCTCCCAGCCACGTCCAGGGAGCGCGGATCGGCACCCGTGCTCCGCTGGCCGTGGTGCAACCGCAAGCGCGCCAGCGACCTGCGCGGCCGGAGCCGTGTACGGCCGCACGGCCATTTCGTGTCCGGTGACCCCCAAAGTGAGCCGGACATGCAGGACTTGCCACCAACACTGGCATCCGGCGCTCAAAACACGTCTCCCGAGAGACGGCTCGACCGCCACACCGTGAAGCCGTCGATCATCGCTTCGGAGGGCGCGTTCGGGAGCGTGGCACGGAGTTCCGCGAGCCGCGTCAGGCAGCCCCGGAGGCTGCCGTGCTCCCCTATCACGCTCTCGTCCCTGCTTCGGATCCCTTGTTCGATCCGCTCGATCTCGCGACGGATCTCACGACCGGTCGCGGACAACTTCGAGCGGCCGGTGGGCCGGGTCGGGGAGGTCCAGTTGGCCAACACCTTCTCAGCTCGGCCGAACTCCCCGTCGCCCAGGACGACCGCGACAGCCTCGACCGGCCGGCCCCGGTCCCGCAACGCGCCCCAGAGTTCCCGGTGGGCACGGCCCCAGGCATGGAGGCCCGTGGCGGTGTCGTGGCCGGGATCGGCGTAGACGAACACCGCGCCTCCGGCGTCGAGCGCGACGGGCAGCTTGAGGGGGAAGTAGCGGCGCGTGTTGCCGCCGCCGCCCCGGTAGACGCGCACGGGCAGCAGCGCGCGCTCGATGCCGAGCGCCTCGAACGCGCCGACCTTCTCGGGCTCGGTCGGGAGCCATGCCTGGCCGGTTTGGCCCATCACGTAGTCGAGGGAGAGCAGGCGGCGGAGGAGCACCGGGACGGAGGCGATCCGGCGATGGCGGATGTCCTCGGCCCCGAGCGCCCGGTAGACGGCCCGCGCGTAGATCCGGCAGACCCTTCGGCCCGCAAGCCGGTCCCTGGACGCCAGCCTCCGGTCCGACATGTCCCGGATGAACCGGCGCGCGCTGCGGTGGTGGATCCCGAGCCAGTCGGAGAGTTGATCGCGGGTGAACACGCCGCTGTGCAGACAGGCGAGCGCGATCCACTCGGCCTCGCGGCCCGTCCAGCCGAAGCGTCGGAGCGCCTTCTCGCGCCCGTCAAGGTGCGCGATCACGGCGACTCCCCGGTCACGAGAGCCAGGTCGGCCCGCATGTAGGTGACGAGGAGCCCCATGGGGTTGTGGACGACCAGCTCGGGCGGGACAGAGTCCAGGAACTCGAACCGGAGCG
>JAPOYJ010000077.1 GCA_026706635.1 Gemmatimonadota bacterium
GGGCAGCGCATCGTGCAGAGCGAGAATCCACCTGTCCCCTCCTCGCAGGTACTCGCGGGCACCGATGTACGGCCGCATGTACGGCTCAGCGGCCGGTTCCGCCGCGACGAACTCCATGCGCTTCTCCTCGGTCCCGAAGATGTAGTGGCCACCGTCGATTGGCTTGGAACCGATGATCAGCCGCGGCAACCCATTCACCGGCCCGCTCTCCTTTCGCACCGTCAGATGCGGATCCGCCAGCCCGCCAGCATCGAACAGGTAGGGTGAGAGCACGGCGTGCCGGGTCTCCTCGGGATCCCCGTTGATGTCTGGATAGCTGAAGAGGCGCTTCCTGCCGGGCACCGCATCGCGCCCATCCAGTCCGAGGACGACCACATGCACATGGGCCTTTCCGCGCGCGTCCGACCCCCATGCGAAGGTCCGGTGGGCGAAGGCGATCTCCAGCCCGCAGCGGTCGAAGAGGATCGGCCAGAGCTGCGCCACCTGCTCCCCCTGGGTGATCGAATTCGTGGCCACGAACCCGATTCGGATGCGCGTGTCCTTGGCGTACTCGCCCGCCTTGATGAACCACGCGGTCACATAGTCGAGCGTGCCGCCCGTTCCGCCGAGGGCCGCGATCCTCCGCACCTGGGCGCGCTGGGCTGGGCTCTGGAACTTCGCGCCCCCGAAGGCGGATTGCCGAAGACGAAGGAGCACTTCTCGGGTGCCAGCAGGTCGCCCCAGTCCGTCTCGAGCGCGTCCCCGTGGGCGATGTGCGGCGAAGTCTCCAGGGGAATCCGCGTGTACGTCTGCCCGAACTCGAGGCTCAGCCGGTTGTTCATGATGTGGTCCATCATCCACATCGCCGTCTCCGCGATGCGGACGGGAAACTCGCCGATCTCGATTCCGTAGAACTGATCCACGTCGACGAGGGACAGCTCTGCCGCCAGCACGTCCAGCTGCCGCTCGCCCTTCCGGTGAAGCTCCTTCAGCACCTCGATCTCGAGCTCCCGCAACTCGCGGTAGGCGATGATGAGGAAGTTGCCGCACCCGCACGCGGGATCGAAGAAGGTCAACCGCCCAAGCTTCTCCTGAAACCGGCCGAGATCCGCGCGGCGGCGGTTGTCCTTGCGCGCCTTCAGACGCTCGAACTCGGCCCGCAGGTCGTCCAGAAACAGGGGTCCGATCACCTTCAGGATATTCTTCTCGGTCGTGTAGTGCGCGCCCTGCCTGCGGCGCTCCCCCGGGTCCATGACCGACTGGAAGAGCGCGCCGAAGATCGCGGGCGAGATGTTCGACCAGTCGAAGCGGCAGGCGTCCAACAGTTTCTTGCGCATGGACGCGTCGAATGCGGGGATCCGGAGCGGTTCGTCGAAGAGGTCGCCGTTGACGTAGGGGAACCGCGCCATCTCCTCGTCGAGCGTCGCCGTGCGGCGGCTCTCCGGCGTGTTGAGGACCTGGAAGAGCTGCGCCAGCATCGGCCCGAGGTCGATGCCGTCCGGGCGGGTGCGGGACTCCAGGAAGTCGTACAGGATGTCGCGCGGCTCGAAGATGCCGGTGTCGTCGGCGAAGAGGCAGAACACGATCCGCACCAGGAACCGTTCCAGATCGTGGCCCCGGTAGCCGGCGGCGTCGAGCGCGTCGTGGAGCCGTCCGACCAGTTCCGCCGCCTCGATGTTGACGGGGTCCTGATCGCGGAATGTCCGCCGCTGTACGCCGAGGATGAAGCCGAACGCCTCGACCTGTCCGGGCAAGTCCGCGAGGGGGAAGGAAACGGTCTCCCGGTCGTCCAGATCGTGAAGCTCGAAGGTCCGGAAGTCGCTGACGAGGATGTAGCGCGGACGGTCGCGCTCGGGCAGCGCGTCGAAGTACTCTCCGGCCTGCCCGTACGCCTTGCCGAGATCGCGTCCGGCGCTCTTCTGCTCGACGATCAGGACGCCGGGCCAGAAGAGGTCGATGAACCCCGACCGGTTGTCGAGCCTGGCGACATGCTCCTCGTAGCGGGCGACGGATCGGCGACGCACATCGAAGACCTCGAAGAAGTCGTTGTAGAAGCTCTGCGTCTCGCCCTTCTCGTAGGCAGCGTCCCGCCACTCCTTGGCGAAGGACGCGGCGCGTACCCGAACCTCGTTCCATGAGAGGCGCATCAGGCTGCGCTGGCTCGAAGCCGGAGGTCGTCGATCAGGTCACGCAGGTCGCTGTTCACGGTTCGCCCCTCTCTCGGAGTGGAGTGCGCGGATGGCGTCTCGACGGGGAACGTCGGAAGGTTCGCGTGCGCCGCCGGTCACGCAAGGCAAGTCGTGCCAGGGCGTGAGGGCGTCGCTTGCGATGTCGGCCCGGCTGGCGGCTTGTTCGTGTCGGTCACCCGGTCCATGGGCGCGACGCCGCCGAGAGCAGGCACCGTTCTCGTCGTGAGGCCCAAGGCAACCCATGCGAATTCCGCATAGGTTGCGAACGGAAACCACGTCCCGAGGCCAGCAGGGGGTAGCCTCCGCTACCCCAGCCCCTCCGTGCACGCCCGTGTCAGCCCCACCGCCTCTACGCGCTCGTGCAGCCGAAAGCGCGCCTCCCCCGGAATGAGGACGAAGGCCCGGTCCAGCCTGAGATCGCCCAGCGCCGTGTGGAGGGACCGGGTCATCGCGGGCGCGCTGGTGCGCTTCGCCTCGACGCCGATCCGCTCTCCTCCGCGCACCGTGAACAGGTCGATCTCTGCACCGGTATGGGTCGCCCAGTAGTGGCACCGGTCCCACGCCGCATCGAGAATCCGCACCGCCTCGTGGATGGCGAAGCCCTCCCACGACGCGCCGCACCTGGGGTGGCCCAGCAGCTCCCCCGCGCTGTCGATCTCCAGCAGCGAATGGAGGAGACCGGTGTCGGCGAGGTAGACCTTCGGCGCCTTGACCTGGCGCTTGCGCACATTCTCGAACCAAGGGGTCAGCCTGCGAACCACAAGCGCATCGACCAGCGCATCCAGATAGCGGTTGACCGTCGGCGCGCTGACGCCCAGCGACCTGCCCAGCTCCGCGGCGTTCCAGCGGTTGCCGTGGCAGTGGGCGACCATCGTCCAGAAGCGTCTCATGGTGGCTGCAGGCACTGCGACTCCGAGCTGGCCGAGATCCCGTGTCAGGAAGGTGGCGACGAACGCCGCTCGCCAGGCTACGCTGCCCGCCTCGTCGGATGCCAGAAAGGAGCGCGGGAAGCCGCCCCGAAGCCAGAGACGGTCGACCAGCTCGGGAGCCGTGCCGGTCTCGTCCAACCGGAAGGGATCCAGTGCGTGATAGGCGATCCGTCCCGCGAGCGACTCGGACGACTGGCGCAGCAGTCCGGGGTCGGCGCTGCCGAGGACGAGGAAGGTGGCGCGGTTGTCCGGCCGGTCCACCAGCACGCGCAGAAGCCGGAAGAGGTCGCGGCTGTGCTGCACCTCGTCTATCACAACCAGGCCCTCGAGCGGTTCGAGGAGCAGCTTCGGGTCGGCGAAGCGCGCCAGATCGGTGGGATCCTCCAGGTCGAAGGTCGTGACCGGTCCGTCCACGCCTGCGGCCAGGGAGCGTGCCAGCGTGGTCTTGCCCACCTGGCGGGCACCGATGAGTCCCACGACCGGGAAGCGACGCAGATGACGCCGAAGGGCGGCCTCGTGGCCGGGACGCGGGAGGATGGGATGACGGGGGACGAGCACGATTGTAGATAGGGGTGCGTGGGCGAGCCGCGCGTGAGTCGCGGCCCCAATGGCCTGTCGTGTGTGGAAGGGGTAGCTGGAGCGCCGTCAAGCGATCTAATCTAGTGGAAAATCGAATTCGGTGCGTTCGATTTTCCCACTGCTTGTCCTCGCGGCACCTTGAGCGGCGTGTCCATCGGGTAACTGGCGAGACTTGCGTCTGAGCGAGTGCCAGCCTCGGCCCGCGCTTCGGCTCCAGCCCCGCGTCTGCGCCTTCTTCCACTACCGCAACGCGCGAATTCGGCCCACGCACTCGCGGCATCGCCCGGCGAGGGCAGCACCGGGGGCGTCCCCGGTCCCGGCACCCATCCCCCGCGCGCTTCCCCCAGGGCGGCCCGGGCCTCGTCGCTCAGCGGTGCAACATGCGTCGGAAGGTTCGCGTGCGCCGCCGGTCGCGCAAGGCGAGTCGTGCCAGGAGGTGAGGGCGTCGCTTGCGATCTCGGCCCGGCTGGCGGCTCGTTCGTGTCGGTCACCCGGTCCATGAGCGCAACCAAGTTGAAGTCAGTACCGATTTGTGGTATCATGGCCGATGAAGCGAAGGCACCGAAGGACGCTCGAGCTCATCTTCCGGCATCCAACGAGCGGCAACGTCCCCTGGCGGAAGGTCGAGGGGCTGCTGATTGAGTTGGGAGCGGAGGTCAGCGAGCGAGCGGGCTCCCGCGTCGGTGTGAGACTGTTTGGCGATCGGCGGGTATTCCATCGCCCGCACCCATCGCGGACCGTCGACGTCGGCGCGCTCGCCAGCATCCGGGAATGGCTACGGCGGAATGGAGTGGAACCATGAAGAACACCATGGAGATCGACGGATACAGGGCCCTCATTCAGTTCGATCCCGGCATCGGCATGTTTCGGGGCGAGTTCATCGGCCTGAACGGCGGTGCGGACTTCTACGCGGCCGACGTGGAGGGCCTCCGGAAGGAGGGAGCGGTCTCGTTGAAGGTGTTCCTGGAGATGTGCCGGGAGGACGGCGTCGAGCCGCGAAGGTCGTACTCGGGCAGATTCAATCTGCGTATTTCGCCGGAGCTGCACGCGAGTGCGGCGGCAGCCGCCGCGGCGGAGGGAAAGAGCCTCAATCAGTGGATCGCCGGGACACTCGGCGCGATCCTGACGTGATGCGGGGTGTTCGTCCCACCAAGAGGCTAGATCGTGAAGCTACCGCGGGACCGCATCGCCTACCCTGATGTTCCCCCGCCATCCCCGTGACCTGCGCGCCGCCGCAAGCTCGTAGCTCGCCCGCATCCGCATCCAGTGATCGGCGGTACCCCAGCCCAGGGCCTCCAACGCCAGCGCCATATTCGCCGACACGCCCGCCTTGCCGTTCAGCAGCCGCGACAACGTGCCTCGCTCACAACCCAGGTGGGCAGCGGTCTCGGTCACGTTCCATCCGAGCTCGTCCATGCTCTCGCGGATCAGTTCGCCCAAGCGCGGGGGGTCGAGCATCGCAACGGCCCGCTCGCCGCTTCCGGTCATGTCCTTCCTCCCTGCGCTCGGTTGCAATCTTCAGGGTCCGTTGCCGCGCGACCCAACCCGCCCCCGCCCGTGCAGCCTTACATTACCCGGTCGGATTAGATCCCGCCCAACTGCGAGCCACCGGACGGACACCTTGACGAGCCCCAACCCGGCACCGCCCCGGATCGAGTCCCTCCGGGTGGAGAACTACCGCGCGCTGCGGCAGGTGACTTTCCA
Source organism: Gemmatimonadota bacterium (assembly GCA_026706635.1). Taxonomy (GTDB): domain Bacteria; phylum Gemmatimonadota; class Gemmatimonadetes; order Longimicrobiales; family Gaopeijiaceae; genus Bin94. Next base: position 5,381 of record JAPOYJ010000077.1, read on the forward strand.
TAAGATCACCCCGCTGACGGTGCTCCTGGGGCCCAACGGGAGTGGGAAGTCCACCGTCTTTGACGTGTTCGCGTTCCTTTCCGAGGCGTTCGGCGAAGGGCTGCGCAGGGCGTGGGACCGTCGCGGGCGGTTCCCGTCCTCTCCCCGGATGTCGGCCAGGTGCGTCTCGGACTCGACCAGCCCCGAGTAGAAGCCTCCCTGCAACAGGTACTCCCTCATCGGCTCGGAGCGACCGGTCGTGAGGTCGCGAACGGCTTCGGCTCCCCCGGCCAGCGTTCCGCCGAAGGGCACCTGCGGATAACGGCCCGCCACGAACCCTGCGAGCGTGTCGCGGAAGAAGTTCTTGACGATGAACACCGGCATCGCGGTGATCATCGTCGATACCGCCGTTTTGAACACGGCCAGCCACTGGATGACGGGAGGCATCGGGGGCTCGTGAATGCTCGCAAGCATGGATGCGAGCGCCCGGTCATGGACCACGAATCGGACGCGCTGCCGTTCCAGGAGGACTCTTACGGTGAGGCCCGCTCCCGCTCGGCCCCCGCTTGCTTCGGTGGCGATCTCTTTCCCCTGGGCGTGGGCCGATAGCGTCCGAAAGAGTTCAGTGCGAGCCCGGCAGGCGAGGGCATGATGGATGCTGCGGGCGAAGGTGTTTAGCAGCGCACCGGACAGGTCGGCGGGCAGCGGACCCATGTAGAGGGGGCCGTCGCCCTCTTCGGCAGGGTGACGCCGGGTCGCTCTCAGCTGGGTCAGCAGCGGAATCCGCCTGCGGCTGAAGGTCTCGGCCGCCGCCGCCGTCAGGTAGCGCATCTGCACGTAGTAGCGCAGCATGGCCCGGTGCAGGCCTGTCAACTCGCTGGCGAACGTCCCGATGTCCTCGTGCTCGGCGGCGTAACCCAGCAGGGCCGTAAGATCGAGGTCCCCTTGGCCCGCGAACGCAGGGGGCGCGTCGCCTCCGAACCGCGCCGCATACCGGACGGCCCGCTCGAATTGGTCGCGCCCCTTGGCGGCGACCGGCTCTACGATGGCCCGGAGGCTGAAGGCGGCGTCCGGCAGGGCGATTCGGCCGGTCTCGTCGACTTCCTCGCAGAACGCGCCGCAGCGCCAGACGTACTGCGCCAGCGACCGGACGTGGTTGATGTGCTCGAAGCGCTCCCCCACCGACTCGTTCCCGAACCACTCGCCCACCGTCTGCGCCGCGTGCCACCGGTGAACGAAGAGGGTACGAACCCTGCGGAGGCGACGGGGCCAGACGGTTCGATGGTCCATCACGGAATGATCACGGTCCAGGTTAGAGTCAGGGATCCAGTTGACACATCTTCAAGGGTATGTGTACCGTGTATGTCACACAACCCATCGAGAGAATCAATGAGTCGGATCCAGCACACGCCAGATTAGGGAACGCCTACGGGCGAGTGACCACCGCTATGGCCCCTCCATCGGAGGCGACGAGTCACATCACAAACGGAGGAATGTAGCGCGGTGATCACAATCGTGGGCGACCGGTTGACCTTCCGCTTCCCCGAGGTCCATCGGTTTGCGACAACCGGGATCGAATTCCAACGGACCCTGCGTATCCCGGACGACGAGCGGACCTACCCTCTGCCGCCCGGGATTGGACGGTTTCCGCTCCGGCATCTGGACGACTTCGCTGATCGCCTGCCGCGAGAAAGCGTCCGGCGCGGAGGCGTGATCATGCCCATCCACCAGGCCGAGGCGCTGTGGATCAAGTTCGAGGGTCACTTTGGTTCGCGCTATCCATGCGCGATCAAGATCGCCACGGGGAAGGTCTGCGCGATCGGCGGAGAGCCGTGGCAGGAGGGCCTGACCCGGGAACCGCAGAACTACGTGGTTGTTCCCGGCCAGCCGTGGCTGGACGGCTATTGCGTGGCGAAGGGAACGGTCCGGCAGTTCGTGGCGATGCCCCTTGGCGACGGCCACACGGTCGAGGAGCAGTTGACGGGGGAGGCAGTCCACGGCGGTCTGCAACTCGCCGTGTACCCGATGAAGAGCGAGGTCCACCAGGAGCTGGGACTGCCCGGACCGTTCGTTTACGCTCGGGAGGAGGAACCCCGCGGGCGCGGGCTGGGTCTTGCGCCGGGCGGTCGCATGGGCCAGGAGATCTACGAGGACGAATTCGGGCTCGACGCGTGGGATCAGGACCACAGCGGCCGGTGCTTCGTGACGATGGCCAATTCCCAGCAGTGGATGGCCATCACGGGCGAGCGTTCGCCGACCCGGCCACCTACAGCACGGGAATACACGGAAGCCGGGCTGCCGTGGTTCCTCTACTACGACGGGGACCGCGAGGCACTGGCTGGAGCCGAGCGGCTGGCCGGTCTCAGAAGTGTGGCTGCGACGGAGGGGGGAGAAGGAGCGTCAACGGTGCAACAAGAAATAACGGCTCTTCACCTGTCGTGGTGGGTGGGGAGCATCGGGAGCTGAATCATAGGGCGG
>JAPOYJ010000035.1 GCA_026706635.1 Gemmatimonadota bacterium
TGGACAGGTCGCCCAGCTCCGGCGGAATCTCGCCGCGTAGCGAATTGGCCCAGAGGTCCAGCGCATCAACCCGGCCATCCGCATTGGCGCTCGCGCCGTACCACTCTTCAAGCGGCGCGTCCGTCAGCCAGTACGTGTTGTCTCTCCAGTTGTCGCCGCCCAGTTCGTCGTACAGAATCTCCAACACTTGCCGGTCGGCGTGGACCGATGCGGTGAAGTCCTGCGATACCTCCGAACTGCCGTCGGAGGCCGTCACGGTGATCTCCGTGCTCCCACTCGCCACCCCCGTGACCGCCACGGCGTCACCCGAGATGGCGACGGTCGCCACTTCGGCGTTGGAGGACGCCGCCGCGTAGCTGAGTCCGTCTCCGTCAGGGTCGCTGAAGTACGCCGCAAGATCGATCGACTCGGAGCTGCCGACCTCGACCGTCAGCTTCGGCATAATCCCGACTGCAACCGGCGGCTGGGGATCGCCGCACCCGACGACCCAGGCGGCGACCACGACCAGGACGGAGACGCTCGAGGCGAGACGGAGCGCGGCGCGCACTCGGTGGCAACGAGCACCCCGGTGGCGAGAACTTGCAGACATGGCACGCCTCCGTTGGTGGGTCTACAGGTGTCATCAATATGGCCTTGAGGTCGGCCCATGCGCAAGAAGCTGGGTAGCCGCGCGGCGGCCGACAGACCTCCAGGCCAGCGCTTCGCCTCTCTCGGCACCGAGGGTCGGCGTCTTCCGAGCGACCGCATGATGATTGTTAGTTTACATAATGTAAACCATAGTTTACACTTCTAGCACCTTCGCGACCGCTTCAAGCTCGCTTTCGCCTTCGTGGAGGAACTCGTCGGGGGTGCCGGGAACGAGGGCGGGGGTGTTGGCGTCCACTTGGATCGAATGTCCCCTTCCCGCCTCTGTCTTCTTGGGGTTGAAGGCGAACCGGAGAGGGCCGTTCTTGCCGCACCCGACCGCCCAGCGCACGGCTGCGACCAGGGCCAGACGTACGCGCGGCGGTTCCCAACGGGAGTGACGCTGGCGAGACCCCGGCAGATGGCTTGAACATCGTGCTAAGCGGTGAGGAGCGAGGTGTCGGGCGCAACCGTGGCCGACGGGGATTTCGTCATCGGCGGCAGGACCTTCGGGTCGCGGCTGATCGTGGGGACGGGCAAGTACCGCAGCAGCGCCGAGATGGTCGGCGCGATCCGTGCGAGCGGTGCCCAGGTGGTGACGGTGGTGGTTCGGCGCGTCAACCTGGACCGAGGCGCGGAGAAGTGCATTCTGCACCATCTCCCTCCGGCCGAACACGGCCGGGTGCTACACCGTCGCGCCCGTCAGCCAGCTCGTGTTGTTACTCCAGTTGTCGCCGTCCGGTTCGTCGTACAGCGACCGGCAGACCTCCTCCCCGGCCCTTCGTGCTGTCGGAGCCCGCGAGTTTGTACGCCAGCTCCCACTCGGCACAGCCGCCCGCAATCAATCACACCTCGCACCGATCCATACGATGAGTCCGTCCAGCCATTCGTCGAACTCGGGTGTGTTCGGCGCACAAAGACCGTCGTTGTCGTTCCAATAGAACCACCACAGCGCCGATAGGTTGAGGAAATCTGGCGGAATCTCGCCGGTCAGCGAATTGTTGTGGAGCAGCAAGTCGCGGAGATTCGACAGGTCACCCAGCTCCGACGGGATCTCGCCGGTTAGCCGATTGTTGCCGAGACCCAGGCCTTCGAGATTCGATAGATCACTCAGCTCGGTCGGGATCTCGCCGGTTAGCCGATTGTTGCCGAGACCCAGGCCTTCGAGATTCGATAGATCACTCAGCTCGGTCGGGATCTCGCCGGTTAGCCGATTGTTGCCGAGACCCAGGCCTTCGAGATTCGATAGATCACTCAGCTCGGTCGGGATTTCGCCGGTCAGCAGATTGTCGTGGAGATACAACGCGGCGAGATTCGACAGGTCGCCCAGCTCCGATGGAATCTCGCCGGTCAGCGAGTTGTCGTGGAGTTGCAGTATCTTGAGACGCGACAGGTCGCCCAGCTCCGATGGAATCTCGCCGGTCAGCGAATTGGCGTAGAGATGCAGATCCTCGAGATTCGACAGGTCGCCCAGCTCCGGCGGAATCTCCCCGGTTAGCGAATTGTCGCCGAGAGACAGGTCTTCGAGCCTCGACAGGTCGCCCAGCTCCGACGGGATCTCGCCGGTCAGCGAGTTGTCGTGGAGCAGCAAGTCGCGGAGATTCGACAGGTCGCCCAGCTCGGACGGGATCTCGCCGGTGAGAGATTTGCGCGATAGTCGCAGCGTAACAACCCGGCCAGCCACGTTGGTCCCCACCCCGTACCACTCGTCAAGGGGCTTGTCGGTCTTCCAGTTCGTGTTGACATTCCAGTTGTCGCCGCCCAGTTCGTCGTACAGGATCTCCAACACTTGCCGGTCAGTGAGGCGAACGGTCACCGCAAATACCTGCATCGCCGAGAGCCCGTCCGGGTCAGTCGCCCACACCCTCACCGTGTCGGTACCCGCCGACACGCCGCTCACCGCGACCACGCTCTCCGACACGGACGCCGTCGCCACCCCGTCGTCCGATACGATGGCCGCGTACGTGAGGACATCTCCGTCAGGGTCGCTAAAGTACCCATCGATATCGACCGACTCGGTGCTGTCGACGTACACCGTCAGCTCCGGTATGTCCCCGACTGCAACGGGCGGCTGGGGATCGCCGCACCCGACGACCCAGGCGGCGACCACGACCAGGACGGAGACGCTCGAGGCGAGACGGAGCGCGGCGCGCACTCGGTGGCAACGAGCACCCCGGTGGCGAGAACTTGCAGACATGGCACGCCTCCGTTGGTGGGTCTACAGGTGTCATCAATATGGCCTTGAGGTCGGCCCATGCGCAAGAAGCTGGGTAGCCGCGCGGCGGCCGACAGACCTCCAGCCCAGCGCTTCGCCTCTCTCGGCACCGAGGGTCGGCGTCTTCCGAGCGCCCAGCGCACGGCTGCGACCAGGGCCAGACGTACGCGCGGCGGTTCCCAACGGGAGTGACGCTGGCGAGACCCCGGCAGATGGCTTGAACATCGTGCTAAGCGGTGAGGAGCGAGGTGTCGGGCGCAACCGTGGCCGACGGGGATTTCGTCATCGGCGGCAGGACCTTCGGGTCGCGCCTGATCGTGGGGACGGGCAAGTACCGCAGCAGCGCCGAGATCATCGCTGCGATCCGTGCGAGCGGTGCCGAGATGGTAACGGTGGCGGTTCGGCGCGTCAACCTGGACCGAGGCGCGGAGAAGTGCATTCTGCACCACCTCGATCCGGCGGAGTTCTTCCTCCTGCCGAATACGGCTGGGTGCTACACCGTCGCGCCCGTCAGCCAGCTCGTGTCGTTACTCCAGTTGTCGCCGTCCGGTTCGTCGTACAGCGACCGGCAGACCTCCTACCCGGCCCTTCGTGCTGTCGGAGCCCGCGAGTTTGTACGCCAGCTCCCACTCGGCACAGCCGCCCGCAATCAGTCGCACCTCGGGCCGTCCCAGGCGAGTCCGCCCAGCCATTCGTCGAACTCGCCCGTATCGGGCGCGCAGAGACCGTCGTTGTCGTTCCAATAGAAATACCGCAGCGACGATAGGTCGAGGAAATCGCGCGGAATCTCGCCGGTTAACCGATTGTAGTGGAGGTAAAGGAATTCGAGATTCGACAGGTCGCCTAGCTCGGACGGAATCTCGCCGGTTAGCCGATTGTAGTTGAGAGTCAGCCACTCGAGATTCGACAGGTCGGCAAGCTCCGGCGGAATCCCGCCGGTTAGCCGATTGTAGTGGAGATGCAAGACGCGGAGATTCGACAGCTCGCCCAACTCTGGCGGAATCGCGCCGGTGAGCCGATTGTCCTGGAGCCCGAGCACCTCGAGATTCGACAGGTTGCCCAGCTCTGGCGGAATTCCGCCGGTTAGCGAATTGCCAAGGAGACCCAGCTGTTCGAGATTCGACAGGTTGCCCAGCTCTGGCGGAATTCCGCCGGTTAGCCGATTGTAGTGGAGATGCAGCTGTTCGAGATTCGACAGGTCGCCTAGCTCGGGCGGAATCTTGCCGGTCAGCGAATTGCCGTCGAGAGACAAGTAGCGGAGATTCGACAGGTTCCCCAGCTCGGACGGAATTCCGCCGGTTAGCCGACTTGCCAGATTTCCTTCGAGATGCAGCTGTTCGAGATTCGACAGGTCGCCTAGCTCGGGCGGAATCTCGCCGGTTAGCCGGTTTCCGTAGAGGACCAGACCTCGAAGATTCGACAGGTCGCCCAGCTCTGGCGGAATTCCGCCGGTTAGCCGATTGTATTGGAGATGCAGCTGTTCGAGATTCGACAGGTCGCCTAGCTCGGGCGGAATCTTGCCGGTCAGCGAATTGCCGTCGAGAGACAAGTAGCGGAGATTCGACAGGTTCCCCAGCTCGGACGGAATCCCGGCGGCTAGCCGATTTTCTTCGAGATGCAGCGTATCGACCCGGCCGTCCGCATCCGTGCCCACCCCGTACCACTCCTCAAGCGGCGCGTCCGTCAGCCAGTTCGTGTTGTTTCTCCAGCCGTCGCCCCCCAGTTCGTCGTACAGGATCTCCAACACCTGCCGATCAGTGAGGCGGACAGTCACCGTAAAGACGTGCACCGCCGATAGCCCGCCCGGGTCAGTCGCCGTCACCCTCGCGTTGGCCGTACCCAGCGACACGCCGGTCACCGTGACCGCGCTCCCCGACACGGACGCCGTCGCCACCCCGGCGTCCGATGGGGTGGCCGTGTAGCTGAGCGCATCACCGTCTGGATCGCTGAAGTTGCTCGAGACATCCGCTTGCGCCACCTCCCCTACGACCACCTCGATGTCCTCGATCGGTTCGCCGGCTACCGGCGCCCGGTTCGGCACCGTCACCGTGAAGGTCTGATTGGCGAAGAGACCGCCGGGGTCCGTAGCGGTGACGTCCACGTTTTCAGATGTCGTAACCTGAACCATGACAAGGTGTTACGTTGATCCAGATACGCGTATCCCCTCATCCCATCCCCCTTCTTGGACGGGAACACATTGAGCGTCAATAGACCCCCACGGACGCAAGTGCTGGAGTGAACGCCCTACCGCTCCAGCCTCCAAACCTCCACCGACTCCACTCCTACATCGTCCGTCACACGCCCCAGCGGCCGTCGAGACGGCGTGGGCGTTGGTTCGTGGCAACGGAAGGTGCTCAGGCCGTTGGGTTGGCCCTCATTCCGTCCGGGGTTGGGAAGGGGATCCTACCCCGGCAGGAGGGACGGACGGAGTCCGTCACGGAGGCCGGGGGGACCGGCGGCGAAGGGGTGGCAACGCCGAACCCGCCTCCCGCCGGTCACGACGCGGATTCAGCCGCGATACCGACGGCCTCTACCGGCGGGAATCAGTGATCGGAGAGAGAACACGCCCGCAGCCCAGGCTTCTCCTCCTCGTGCAACGTAATTTGGTTCGGCGAACGTCTAGCCACATCTTAGGATGTTACCGAATCTGGGATATTACCGAATCTGGAGGCTGACTCATGAGGTTCCGTTCCGTTGTGTTCACTACGCTGCTGGCAGCCTGCGGCGGCGACACCGGGGGGTCGTCCGGTGCATCGCCGACCGAGGACCATCCGCTCGCGGCCGATTTCGAGGAGGTGTACCGGATAGGGGGGATCGAGGCGGAGGGGTGGGATGCGTTCACGGAGATCGCGGACCTGGGCTTCGACGAGCGCGGTCATCTCTACATTTGGGACGAGACCGGGTCCTCAACCCGGATCATGGCTGTCGACGGGGCCGCTGCCTTGGTGGCGGAGTTCGGGCGCATGGGCGATGGCCCGGGCGAGCTTCGCGAGGTCGGGCACATGGTGGCCCGGCCCGAGGGTGGAGCCGTGGTTTTCGACGGAGGACACCGCGCCTACCTCCTGTTCGGAGCCGACGGGTCGTTTGAACGCGCGATCCGCTTCGCGGATTCGGATATCCAGACGGCTCCCGCTCAGACGGTGCGCCACGGTAGGGAGGGAGCAGCGTTGTTTCTGACACGAGGAGCAACAGCGCGTTTCAGTCAGGGGGAAGCGTCCGTGAGCTCTGGGGACCGCACGCTATACCGAGTGTCGCTCGACGAGGGGGAAGAGGCGGCCACGGTTCCGTTCTTGGAGGGTTGGGAACCACGTCCCGAGCGGCAGGTCACGACGGAGGCCGAGGATCCATCGGCCATGGTCGGTATGCTCCGCGACGCGTACGTCTACTTCTCCCCCAGCATGGTGTTCGATGTCCTCCCCGGCGGCGGCGTGGCGTATTCGGATTCTTCCGCGTACGAGATCAAAATCCGGACTGCGAGTGCGCCGCCACGCGTCGTGGGCCGACCCCTGCACCCCCAACCCGTTACGGAGCAACTCCGTGAACGCGCCCAGGCACGGGCGCTGGAAGACTTCGACTCGTCCGCCGAGGAGCAGTTCAGCGCCTCGGGGTTGGGCGACGACGTTCCAGAGGCGATCCGCGAGCAGATGGCAGCCATGATGGAAGGCATGGCGGCAGGTGTGCGCGACATGGTGGAGAACGCAAGTTTCATGCCCGAGGTGCCCCTTGTCCGGGATCTTCGCACGACTTGGGAGGGGGCGATCTGGGTGGAACGCTGGGGTAGTGACCCCTTGGCGCAAATTGACCTCGCCGCCGGAGGGCCAGACGGTCGAATCCAGGAGGGAGAGGAGGCTCCCGAAGGATGGATCGACGTCCTAGCGCCGGGAGGCGAGTATGTGGGCACGTTCACGTTGGCGGAGACGCCCATGCCCCGCGCATTCGGTCCCGGCGGCCTCGTCGCTTTCGTCGAAACGGACGACTTCGGCGTCCCGACGATCATCGTGAAACGGCTACCCTCGGCCGTCCGCTGAACGACGCAGGCTAAGACCCGCGAACGCTGCCGGAGCGGGGGTTTTTCCGGGGGTTCGAAGGGGGGCGGAGCACCCCTCGCCAGAGCCTCCGTGTTATACACGGGGTATGCTGGCTGAGCCACCTAACAGTGGCTTAGCCAGCCCGGCGCCGCCGCCGAAATGCCCCTCCGGGCACCGCCCGGAACAACGCCCATCGAGCAGTCGCGGACAAGCTCTCCGGCCTCGTCGTCGCCATCCTCAAGGACGGCGAGGACGACCGGTCCGACTCATCACTCCTCGGGCTGCGCCACGCTCTGCCGCCGCCCGGTTTCCGGCCTGCCCGTACCCCTCGGAGACCTGAGATCGTCGCTCTTGGGCCATCCTGCGGCCCGTAGGTTCCCCGAAAAACCTCCAGCAAGCCCGGAATCGGCCTCCGAGCCCCGCCGAGGGGCTGCGGCACGTCCAATCAGACCCCGGAGCCCGCTCTCCGGCGCGAGACATGCTCTGCCCACTCATCCATCAGCCGACGCCGACGCTCGAACAGGTCGGATCGCATGTAGGCCGCCTCCACCTTGTTCTTGACGATGTGCGCGAGCGCCGCCTCGACCACCTCCCGGGGATGGTCGGTCTCCTCGGCGGCCCAGTCCCGGAACGACGACCGGAACCCGTGCGGCACCGCCGCGA
>JAPOYJ010000043.1 GCA_026706635.1 Gemmatimonadota bacterium
AACTCCCTCAGCCTCCCACCTTGCCCTCGACCCGGAGGTTCATGAATAAGGCAGGTTAGATATCTATGTGATGGACGCGGACGGGGGCAACGAGGAGCGCCTGACGGACTCAGGTGGCGATTTCCCAGCGTGGTCCCCGGACGGGGAGAAGGTCGCCTTCATGTCCGACCGCGACGGCGACGGCGACTACGATATTTTTGTGATGGACGCAGACGGAGAGAACGAGGAACGCCTGACGGATTCAAGTGGCGTGGAGCCAGTGTGGTCCCCGGACGGGGAGAAGATCGCCTTCCAGTCCGACCGCGACGGCACCTGGGAGATCTACGTGATGGACGCGGACGGGGACAACAAGGAGCGCCTGACGGATGCAGGAGGCCTCTTGCCATGGTGGCCCCCGGACGGCGTGTGGTCCCCGGACGGGGAGAGGATTGTCTTCATGGCCTACCGCGACGGCGACCACGATATCTATGTGGTGGACGTGGACGGAGACAACGAGGAGCGCCTGACGGAGGAGGGTGGTTGGTATCCAGTGTGGTCCCCAGACGGGGAGAAGATCGCTTTCATGTCCGGCCGCGGCGGCGGCGGATTCGATATCTACGTGATTCAGATCAGGTAGACTGGGTTCTTCCCCTCTTCTGGCGGGTGGCAGCTCGCGAGCGTAGGCCATCGGGGTAGACAATGCTGGCGCACCTCCTCATCTATCATGGGTGCCGGGTCGGCAGCGCCCGCAAGCCGCGCTGCAACCGGTGCGCGATTTCGCGCCTCTACCCATCGAGCGCGGTCCGAACCATCCCCCAAGGAGACCTCACCCCATGCCAACCCGATCCGACGCCGTCGCCTTGCTCGAGGAGTGGGTCGAGAGCGAAGCCCTCCGCAGGCACATGCACGCAGTCGAGGCGGCGGTGCGCCACTACGCCCGCCTCATGGGGGGCGACGAGGAGCTCTGGGGGCTGGCCGGGCTCCTGCACGATCTGGACTGGGAGCGCCACCCCGACCAGCATCCGCACGTCGGCGTCGCGCGGCTGCGGGAGCTGGGCTACCCGGACGAAGTGGTCCGCGCCGTCCTCTCCCACGGCTACCCCCAGTGCACCGATGTCCGCCCCGAGACGCCGCTGGAGCGCGTCCTCTACGCCTGTGACGAGCTCTCCGGCCTCGTCTACGCCTGCTGCCTGGTGCGTCCCAACGGGATCGACGACCTGAAGCCCAAGTCGGTGGTCAGGAAGATGAAGGACAAGGCCTTTGCGCGGGGAGTGCACCGCGAGGCAGTCCACCTCGGCGTCGAGCTGATCGGCCTGCCGCGCGCCGAGCACATCCAGAACGTGATCGACGGGCTGCGCACGGTGGCCGACGTCCTGGAGGTTAGAGGGGTGGACCAGGCGAGGCGGCGTGAAGGGCGGCCGGACGCTCCCTCATGAGTCCACGCGAGTCCAGGAAAAGGCGGAACGCCCGCGCCGCGGAGATCTACGAGCTGCTCATTGCCGAGCATCCGGACGCCAAGTGCGCCCTGGTGCACTCGTCACCCTTCGAGCTGGCCGTGGCGACGATCCTCTCGGCCCAGTGCACCGACGCGCGGGTGAACAAGGTCACCCCGGAGCTCTTCCGCCGCTACCCGGGCCCCGCCGAGATGGCCGCCGCCCGCCCGGAGGAGCTGGAGGAGGCGATCCGCTCGACCGGATTCTTCCGCAACAAGGCGCGGAGCCTGCTCCAGATGTCGGCCGCCCTGGTTGCCGACCACGGAGGAGAGGTGCCGCGCACAATGGAGGAGCTCACGGCGCTGCCGGGGATCGGTCGGAAGACCGCGAACGTCATCCTGGGCAACGCCTTCGGGATCGACCTCGGAGTAGTCGTGGACACGCATGTCAAGCGCCTGTCGCGGCGGATGGGGCTCACGAGCGCGAGCACACCGGTCAAGATCGAGCGCGAACTGATGGAGATCTTCCCTAGGCGGCAGTGGACGATGCTCGCACACCTTCTGATCTGGCACGGGCGGCGCCACTGCAAGGCGCGCACCCCGCTCTGCCACCAGTGCCCGGTGTCGCACCTCTGCCCGTCCAGCAGCGTCTGAGCCCGGCAGTCCGTGGGCATGGGGATTGTAAGCTATGGATTACACATTGTAAAGCATACATTACAGCTCGGACAGACGAGCGAAGTGGCGCGTCACCGAATCGACCTTAGCCTCAGCCCGATCTGCGCCCGCCACTGCGACGACGGCGCCTCGGGAGCCAGGGGTCTTGCCGCCGCAACTCGGCCCGTCGCGGGGTCGCGCCGAGTTCCGCCCATGTACAGGATCCGCAGGTCCCGGACCTCCTCCGACCCGGGCGGGGGCAGCACTGTCAGTCCGGCCCTGTACGCCCGGAAGAGCTGCACCACCGGATTGGTGGTCTGCACGAGCCCCCACGACGAGTTGACGAGGTTCAGGACGTTGAGGAGATCGAGGGAGAGCTCTCCCGCGATCCCCTTCGCGTGGATCGTCTGGGCGATGCGCAGGTCCAGCCGGTTCGACCATGGGGCGCGGCAGGCGTTCCTGGCCATGATGCGCCCCGCGAGGAAGGTTACGTCCTCCTCCCCCCCCTCGCCCTCCTCGGTCACCTCGGTCACCTGCTCCTGAAGGCACTCCTCCACTTCGAAGAGCCCGTCCCAGAGTATCTGGGTGGCGATAGAGCCCGGGATCACCGTATTGGCAGGGGGTACGAAGATGAGATCGTTCGAGAGGTTGGCGGCCCGGGGCCCGGGGAAGCCGTCTCCATTGACATCGCCGCTGTACACGTACGAGTACGGTGCGCCGGACTGGCCGGAGTAGAGCACGCCTATCTCGGTGCCCCCGCGCTGGGGCAGGATCCTGGCGCGTGCGCTCGCCACGACCTTGTGCGGCCGGTCGAAGCGCGACGGCTGATGCGGTGGGTTGTTGGGGTCGAGGTTCACCGGGGTGGTCGCGTAGTTCGAGGTCACGTCCAGCGACAGCAGGTCCTGCATGTCGGCGGACCTGGTCAGCGAGTAGCCCGCCCTGATCGTCGCGGCGTCCCCGAAGTCCTTCCTCAGCTCGGCGGTCGCGGCATAGGCAAAGTTGGCCGTGGGCCTGAAGCCGATGTCGCCGTGGTGGTTTCCGACTCTGAGCGCCGGTCCGAAGATGTCGCTGACAGTGCCACCAACCCATAGCTGTTCGCCCGCATCGAATGTTGCCCTGCCCCAGAAGTGTCGGCCATCCCAGCCGAAGCCCGGCGTGTTGCCAAGGGCGGCACTTCCTCCCGTCGTGTCCGGTTCGGCCAGGTTCTCGTTCGTGATGTGGATCTGCCTGAGCGCCCGGTTCTCCATCCAGCTTATCGACAGGACCACGCCCCCCGGCAACCGCTGATCCAGGACCGCCAGCGAGCGCAGATCCTGCGGGAAGCGGAACTCGGGGTCGAAGTAGTTGATGATCGGCGGCGACTGGTCGCCCTGCCCGTTGGCGCACTCGGAGGGTGCTGGCCGCGACGGATCGAGCGGTGGTGCCTCGTCGCCCCTGCAGATGATCGTGGCCAACGCCAGACCGTTGTTCTGAAAGGCGTTGGCCAGCCAGGAGTAGGCAGGCCTCCCCGTGAAGATCCCGGCCCCGGCCCTGAGCTGGGTGCCATCGCGGGGGCGCCAGTTGAAGCCCGCGCGGATCGAGTAGGACGACCGTTTGTCAGGCAGCTGGACCACGTCGATCCCCAGCTCCTCTTCGAGCGCTGGGTTGGGCTCGGGGCAGCCAACGAAGAAGGGCATGTCGAGGCGCGCCCCGAGGCGGAGAGTAAGCCGGTCGTGCGCCTCCCACTCGTCCTGCCCGTAGACCGATGCCTCGAAGACGCCGAATTCCGGGGCCGCTCCCCGGTCCCTGACGGGAATCGTGATCTCGTACCGGTTCGGCGTGTTGAGCGCGAGCGCCTCGAGGCTCTCGAACTCGTAGCTGCCAAGCGCCCCCGGCACAAAGCGCCGGTCGAAGGAGAACCAGGTTCCCGACGCCCCGGCGAGCAGCTGGTGTTCGGCTAGGTCGCGGCTGAGATTGTTCGTGAGCTGGACGATGCGCTGCTTGAGCCCGTTCTCCTGGGCGAAGAAGTCGGCGCCGGCGCGCACGTCGCGCGTGACCCAGTGATCGCCGACCGTGCTGTAGACGGTGACGTCCACCTGCGGGAAGTCGCTCGCGGCCGTCTCGTCGTCGGTCATGATCTGGAGGTTGGCCGAGAGCTCGTTCGAGAACCTGTTGCCGAGCGACGAGACGAGCCGCAGGACCGTCGAGTGGTTGCGCGACCTGATCGAGGTCCCGTTCGAGGAAAGTTCGTAGGCATCGCCAGGGAGCCGGTTCGGGTCGGCGTCGTCGTCGGCCGCCGCGAAGCTGTAGCGGAACATCGCGTCGTGCTGCGGAGCCAGCTTCCAGTCAAGACGAGCGAATAGGTTGACGATCCGGTTGTCCAGCCCGAAGGACCTGGCCGTGCCCGCCTCCGCCCCGAAGCTCTCGAGGAGCGAGACCAGCCGCTCGGCCGAGTCGGCGGCCAGCGCGAGGCGGAATGGGTCGGACTCGCCGATGTGGTAGCCGATCGGAGGCTGGCGCGTCTGCTCCCACTCGCCCGCCACGAAGAAGTGCGCCTCGTCTCGGCGAATCGGCCCACCGACGGTGAACCCCCCGTGGGCGGCCGAGAGCTCGGGGCGCGTAGGCACATCGTCGATGACGAGTTCGCCCACCAGCGCGCCGCCGCGGTAGTACCCGAAGCCCGAGGTCTCGAACTCGTTGGTTCCGGACTTGGTAACGGCGTTCAGCGCCCCTCCGGTGAAGCCGGACTGACGGATGTCGAAGGGGGCGACCTCGAGCCTGAACTGCTCGACCGCGTCAAGCGGTATGACGCGCCCGCCAGCGCGCCCCCCGGCGACGTTGTTCGTCGAGAGCCCGAAGACGTCCTGGTTAAGGGCCCCGTCCACGCTGAGCGTGTTGAAGCGGAAGCTGGCGCCCGCCACCGAGACGCCCTCCTGCGTAACTCTGGCGACGGGCGACAGAGCCGCGAAGTCGATGAAGTTGCGCGAGAGGGTCGGCAGCTCCCGCAGCGTCTCGGAGGTCACGAGCGTGGAGATTCCTATTCGCCCGGGATTGAAGTCGGGATCGGCTTCGGCTCGGACCACCAGCTCGGGGAGGCCGATCGCCTCGGTGACGAGCACGATCCCCAGGTCGACGAAGCGCCCGAGCCGCAGCACGATGCCCTCCCGGGAGAAGCCCTGGAACCCGATGTGCGAGACGGTCAGGCTGTAGGGTCCCCCCGGGCGCTGGCCGCGGATTGCGTACCGGCCGTCCGCATCGCTCTGCGTGGTCGCGGCGGTTCCGGTTCGGGTATCCACGAGCGTCAACGCGGCGGCGGCGACCGGAGCGCCCCTTCCATCCACCACCCGCCCGCGGATGCCGGCCGTGGAGGTGCTCTGGGCCGCAAGCTGCGACGCTGGCGCTAGCACCGACGCGCTCGCCGCCACAGCCACGATCGCCCGGGCGAGCCGGGGCTGAAGCGCCGCCGCCCGAAGACCGCCGGAAGTCCTTCCAGGGGTTGCCGGTTCATGAGCTGTGGGGCGTCGTGAGGTCATCGGGTCGAGCTCTTGGGATTCGGATCGTGTGCACGCGGACCGCAAGTTAGACGCTCTGCATCGCTAGCGCCAAGTGACCGACGCGCCGCCCCCGCGAGCCTGGCAAGCGGCAGCGCCCGTCAACTTCCATGTACCCGAGAGGAGCCTGCCCGTTCCAGACCGTTTCGACGCAGTGCCCGAGCACGACAGACGCGCCCTTCGGAAAAAGCTCGCGGAGTTGCCCGCCAAAGCCGGAACGGGACTCGCCAAGCTTGGAGCGGGAGCCGCCGTGCCCCCTCGCAAGGTGTGCCGGGTGCTGCGGCGAGGTATCGGCCACCACAGCGGCACGTCCTTTCGGAAGAAGCTCGCGGAGTTGGCCGCCAAGGTCGGCCCAGGAGCCGTCAAGCTAGGAGCGGGAGCTGCCAAAGCCGGAAAGGGGATCGTGCGCCGCGCCCTGGTGCTGTACCACTGTCTCCAGGACCCCGACACACCCGCTTGGGCGCGCAAGATCATCATGGGTGCGTTGGCCTACTTGGTCCTTCCGGTCGATGCGGTGCCGGATTTCCTGCCGGTGGTGGGGCAAGTGGACGACCTCGCGGTGCTGGCAGCGGCGTTCGCGATAGTGCTCGTGCACATCAAGCCGGAGCACAGGCGCGCGGCAGAGGAGAAGATGGAGGAGTGGTTCGGAGCGGAAGAGAGTGTGTCCGACGAGTGATGACGTCCCTCGCCCCCCCCTGGCCGGGTCCCCGGCAGTCCGTGGATAATCTCCGGTCCCACGCTTTCCCGCCCGGCACCATCGGCACCAGCACATCCGCCGCACGGTCTCCTCCCCGGCCAGCGCCTTTCCGGCGGGCCCCTCGTCGCGCTCGGTGCCCGGGGGGCGCTATCCGCTGACCGCTAGCGCCGGCCTCTCTCCTCGCGCTCCTCGCGTTTCCGTTCGCGCAATGCCCTGAACAGTTTCTCGATCTCCCGTCGGAAAATCTCGCACGCCTCCTCCATCGTGATGCGTCCGGATTCGACCGCGGCAAGAAGACGCGCCTTGGTTCCGGCGATCGCTGCACTCACGCGCCGGGCCTCTTCCCGGGTGATGGTTCCGCGCCGTACCCCTTCGCGGAGGCGCCTGTTGGCCGCGGCTTGGATGTCGTCCAGCGGGTTGTGGTCGATGGCGTCGTGGGCCTCCTGGAGGGCGAGCTGCAACGCCTCGACGTCCACCAGTTCCTCCTCGCGTTCGGGTTCGGCCGGGTCCGAATTGCAGGACGCGACACCAAGAGACAGAATGGCCAGGGCCCCGCAGGACAGGACGGTCCGGAACCGGCGCGGGATGGTGGAAGTGGTCATCGGCGGATCTCCTTTCGGAACTGGCGCGCAGCGCCGTGCGGTCGCGGGCGAAGTGCTCATGGCCTGGGCAGGCCTACTGCGGGGAGTTGGGCTGCCCACCTAAGACGAGCCCCTCACCCGCCTGTGCGCAAGGTCATGGGGAGAAACGGTTCTGGGGACGAGATGTCATTTCGCCCGAATACGGACGCAGATCGTGAGCGTCCAGCCCGGACGCGCCCCCCGGACAGATCGAAAAGGACCTCATGGCGCTCTTCTGCGGCGCGCGTGGACAATGCTCTCGTCCATGCTGATCTTTCACGGCTGACAGGTTTGCAAAGCCCGGGGCCCGCGCTGCAACCGATGCGCGGTCTTCCACCTGTGCCGCTCGCGCACCCTCTGAGGGCATGCGGGCGGTGGCGGATGTGCTGGAGGTCAGTGGGGAGGATCAGGCGAGACGGCGGGGCGAGAAGCCGGTCGCCGGAAAGCTCGAGGAGTTGGCCGCCAAGGCACGAACGAAACTCGGCAGGGTTGTAGCGGGGGCCGCCGTGCCGCTTGGCAAGTTGCAAGAGGGTCTTGTGCATGGCCCTCGTGCTGTACTACTGCCTCAAGGACCCCGACACTCCCCTTTGGGCGCGCAGGATCATCATGGGTGCGTTGGGCTACCTGATCCTTCCGGTCGATGCGGTGCCGGATTTTCTGCCGCTGGTGGGGCTCACGGACGACCTCGCGGTGCTGGCAGCGGCGGTTGCAATAGTCCTCGTGCACATCAATCCGGAACACAAGCGTGCGGCAAAGGAGAAGATGGAGGAACTCGGAGTTGGATCGGACGTGTGCGGCAAAGTGATTCTACCGCATGCCGATGAACCGTGATGGAGGATGTCGCTATGACCCGGTGTGGGTGCTACCCTTGGCCTTCGCGGCGGCGGCGCTCCTCGTGCCCACGCAATCCCTTTGGAGAGGCGCACGATCTCTGCGGGGAAGCGGGCGAGAGCCTCCTCCCCCCGCCTTGCCCCTCCGCTCCCGTTTCAGCACCTTAGCGCGGCCACGGCAGCCGACGCCGATAGGGGGTCCCGGACGCCGGGCCAGTCGCCCCCGACCCGGTTCTCGCGACCGAGCCCCCTCGTCCGCAGCGCCGCCTGGACACCCACCGCCCAAACGGAACGGAGCCGCCCCGTGACCACCGCAACCTGGATCACCATGATCGCTGTCATGGCCTTCGTGTGGGGAGGCCTCGCGACGGCGCTGCGCGCCGCGATCCGGAAGGAATCCGCCAAGGGCGCCAGCTAGCACGTGGAGAGAGTCCCCACGGCAGTCGAGCGAGGTGCCATCCGCGCCGCGCCGCTCTGCTCAGTTGGCTACAATGTAAACTTTGATTTACGTAATGTAAAGTGCAGTTTACATCAGACTTGCCTTGCCTAGACGCGAAGACATCGAGTCAATCCTGATTCCCGGATCGGGTCCTATCGTGATCGGGCAGGCCTGCGAGTTCGACTATTCCGGCACCCAGGCCGTGCGCGCGCTCAAGGAGGAGGGCTACCGGGTCGTCCTCGTCAACTCCAACCCAGCGACGATCATGACGGATCCAGACGTCGCCGATCGCACCTACGTCGAGCCGCTCGCGCCCGAGTGGATCGAGAGGGTGATCGAGCGGGAGGAGCCGGACGCCCTGCTCCCGACCATGGGGGGGCAGACGGCGCTCAACATCGCGATGGAGCTCGACCGGACGGGGGTGCTGGAAAGGCACGGAGTCGAACTGATTGGTGCCGACCAGCGGTCGATCCAGATGGCCGAAAACCGAGAGCGCTTCGCGGCCGCCATGGACCGGATCGGGCTTGCGGTTCCGCACGGGGGCTTCGCCCGCACGCTGGACGACGCGCTTGCGATCATCGATGACACCGGCTACCCGGCGATCATTCGGCCCTCCTACACCCTCGGGGGAACCGGGGGCGGCACGGCGTACAACCTGGCCGAGTTCGAGCGCCAGGTGCGCAAGGGCCTGGAGGCGAGCCCGATAGGCGAGGTGCTCGTCGACCGATCGGTGATCGGGTGGAAGGAGTACGAGCTCGAGGTGGTGCGCGACGGCATCGACAACGTGATCGTGGTCTGTTCGATCGAGAACTTCGACCCCATGGGGGTCCACACCGGCGACTCGATCACGGTGGCGCCGGCGCAGACGCTCTCGGACGTGGAGTACCAGCGCATGCGCGACGCCGCGATCGCGATCATCCGCGAGATCGGAGTCGAGGCGGGGGGCTGCAATATCCAATTTGCCGTCAACCCCGCCGACGGCGAGATGCTCGTCGTCGAGATGAACCCGCGCGTCTCGCGCTCGTCGGCGCTGGCCTCCAAGGCGACCGGCTTCCCGATTGCTCGCGTAGGGGCCAAGCTCGCGGTCGGCTACAGGCTGCATGAGCTCCCCAACGACATCACGCGTACGACTCCGGCCTCCTTCGAACCCGCGCTCGACTACGTGGTGGTCAAGTTCCCGCGCTTCGCCTTCGAGAAGTTCCCGGCCGCCGACGACACCCTCGGCGTGCAGATGAAGGCGGTGGGCGAGACGATGGCGATCGGCCGCACCTTCCGCTCGGCGTGGCAGAAGGGCCTGCGCGGCCTTGAGGTGGGTCGGCCAGGTTGGTTGAGCGCGGCCAGTCCCGCTGAAGACGGTCTACCACAGGACATCCTCGAGGGCGGCGACGAGGAGGCGATTCTCGCAGCGGTGCGGCGTCCCACCACGACGCGCAAGTACCAGCTGAAGCGTGCGCTCGAGGCCGGTATATCGATAGACCGCCTGCACGCGGCGACCGGTATCGACCCGTGGTTCCTCGACCAGCTGCTGCAGATCATCGAGAACGAACGCTGGTTTGCGGAGCTGCCGTCGATCGATGCCGACTCGCTGCGTCAGATGAAGCGCGAGGGCTTCAGCGACGCCCAGCTTGGCCTCCTCCGTGGAGTTGACGAAGCCGCCATCCGGTTGCGGCGCTGGGAGCTCGGAGTGCGGCCCACCTTCAACGTCGTGGACACCTGTGCCGGGGAGTTTCCGGCCGAGACGCCCTACTACTACTCGTCGTACGAGTCGGAGGACGAGGTCCGCCCGTCGGAGGGACGGAAGGTGGTCATCCTGGGTAGCGGCCCCAATCGAATCGGGCAGGGGATCGAGTTCGACTACTGCTGCGTGCAGGCCGTCATGGCGCTCCGCGAGGCGGGCTACGAGACGGTGATGATCAACTCGAACCCGGAAACGGTGTCGACCGACTTCGACGTGAGCGACCAGCTCTACTTCGAGCCACTCACCCTGGAGGACGTGGCCGAGGTCGTCGGGCGCACTCGCCCGGAGGGGGTGATCGTGCAGCTCGGCGGGCAGACGCCCCTCAACCTGGCACGGGGACTCGACGAGCTGGGCATTCCGATCCTGGGCACCTCGGTGGACGCGATCGATCAGGCCGAGGACAGGAGGCGCTTCGAGGCGGTCTGCCGGCGGGTCGGGGCCCTGGCTCCGGAGAGCGGGACCGCCACGAGCGAGGACGAGGCGCTCGCGATCGCGCGCTCCATCGGCTTCCCGGTGCTGGTGCGGCCATCGTACGTACTGGGTGGACGCGCCATGGAGATCGTCTACGACGAGGCGTCGCTCAAGAGCTACTTCGCCCGCGCGGTCAGGGCGTCGCCGGACCACCCGGTCCTGGTCGACCGCTTCCTGGAGGACGCCTTCGAGGCGGATGTGGACGCCCTCTCCGATGGCGAGGAGGTCCTGATCGGAGGGATCATGCAGCATATCGAGGACGCGGGTGTGCACTCGGGCGACTCGGCGTGCGTCCTGCCCCCCTACCTGCTCGGGCGCGAGGAGCTGGACGAGATGAGGAGCCTCACGCGACGTTTCGCTCTGGAGCTGGGCGTGGTGGGCCTGCTGAACGTCCAGTTCGCCGTGAAGGACGGACAGGTCTACGTCCTCGAGGTGAACCCGCGGGCGTCGCGCACGGTCCCCTTCGTGAGCAAGGCGACCGGCGTGCCGCTCGCCCGCATCGCCGCCCGGGTGATGGTCGGAGAGCGCCTCGCCGAGCTCGTCGAGCGCGAGATCGGCCCCACGGCGCTGGAGGCGGGAGAGCCCGAGGTGCAGGGTGTGGCCGTCAAGGAGGCGGTCTTCCCCTTCAACCGCTTCGACGTGGACACCTTGCTGGGTCCCGAGATGCGCTCCACCGGCGAGGCGATGGGCGTGGACGACTCCCTCGGAATGGCCTTCGCGAAGGCGCAGGTCTCGGCTGGCAATCGGCTGCCCGAGGGCGAGGACGGCCTCTCGGTTATCGTGACCGTCAACGACCGCGACAAGCCGACGGTGACCCCCCTGGTGCGGCGTCTGGTCGATCTGGGCTTTGCGGTCCACGCCACGGGAGGCACCCGCAGACACTTCGAGCAGCTGGGGATACCGTGCCGGTCCATCTACAAGGTCGGCCAGGGGAGGCCGCACATCGTGGACCGGATCGTGAGCGGACAGGTGTCGCTCCTGATCAACACACCGCTCGGCAAGAAGTCGCAGTACGACGACTACGCGATGCGCCGGGCCGCGATCGCCCACGGGGTGCCCTACCTGACGACCATGTCGGCGACCCGCGCCGCGGTCGACGCCCTCACCGCCATGCGCACGCGCCGTCCCGAGGTCCTGTCGATCCAGGAGCGGCTGGCCCGGTCGCGCCGGCCGTAGCGATGGCTGGCGAGGATACCCCGGAGGCTCGTGGCGGCGGTGGCGGCCGCGAGCCGAAGACGGCCTTCATGATGCATCCGGCGGCCGTTCTGCACGACACGGGATGGGGGCACCCCGAGCACCAGGGGCGCCTGCGCGCGCTAGCCTCGGCGCTGAGGGACGACATGGTGGCGCTCGGCGGCCGGGTGGAGCAGGCGCCGGTCAGGGGTGGGGCCGGGGACGCAGGCGTCCTTGCGGCGATTGGGCGCGTTCACGACCAGGAGCTTGTCGACCGGGTCCGAGCAACATCGCGCGAGGCCGAGCAGCGCCTCACAGTGATGTCCCTGGACTCCGACACCCGCGTCTCGGGAGCTTCGTGGGAGGCCGCGCTCGGGAGCGTGGCGGCGGGATTGGAGGCCGTTTGCGAGGTGGCCGCGGGACGCTACCGGAACGCCTTCGTGGCCACGCGCCCCCCCGGGCACCACGCCACGCCGGGCCGTGCGATGGGATTCTGCCTCTTCAATAACGTCGCAGTCGCGGCCGCGAGTCTCCGGGCCCGGGGCGAGGCCGATCGCGTCCTGATCGTGGACTGGGACGTCCACCACGGCAACGGCACCCAGGACGCCTTCTACGACGATCCCACAGTCTTCGTGCTGTCGCTGCATCAACACCCGCACTATCCCGGCACGGGCGCGGCGAGAGAGACTGGCCGGGGAAGTGGCGTGGGCTTCACCCGCAACGTGCCGCTCCCGCCGGGAACCCCCCGCGCCGACTACCTGGAGGCGTTCGCGGGGTCGGTCGCGATGGCCGCCGACACCATCGCGCCGGACTTCGTGCTGGTGTCGGCGGGCTTTGACTCGCTCGCCTGCGATCCGCTGGGAGACCAGCTCCTCGAGCCCGAGGACATGCACGCGATGACGCGCCGGTTGGTCCGCATCGCGGACGATTTCTGCGCCGGGCGCGTGGTGGTATTCTTGGAGGGCGGCTACGACCCAAGGCGCACCGCGCTGGGCGCTGTGGCCGTCGTCCGTGCGCTGGCGGGTCTTGACATGCCCGCCGCCGACTAACGCCGACCGTCCTGGCAGTCCGTGGATGTTCTCGTGCGAGCACCGGGAGCCGCGAAGCGAGGGACGCTGGCATTGTAATCCATGGATTACATATTGTAAGGCGTAGATTACATTATGGACAAGCGAACAAAGCGGTCCAGCGGAGATGCAGCGCCGCTCCTGCCGTGGGAGGCTTATCCGAGGGCTGCTGAACCGGGGAGACCCCCCCGATGAAGCCATCCAACCGCCGTTGGCCGACCGTGCCGCGATGGGCTGTCGCCGGTGCCGTCGCCGCGGGGGCGGCGGCGTGCGGTCCAGGCGCCCCCGCCGAGCGCTCGGAGCTCGCGGCGCGCGACGCCGGTGCGGCCGCGGTGGAGCTTCACCCCGAGGCGCTCGAGGCGATCGGGAAGCTGCGCTCGCCCTTCTGCCCCGGCCTGATGCTCGAGGTCTGCCCCTCCTTCGAGGCGGTTGCGCTCCGCGACAGCATCCAGAGCGCGGCCGAGGCCGGTTGGGGCGCCGACAGCCTCGTGGAGTGGATGATCGCCCGCCACGGAGAGGAGTATCGGGCCTTGCCGCCCGCTCGGGGTACCGGGCTGCTGGCTTGGGCTATTCCTCCCACTATGCTCCTCCTGGGGGCGGGGGTCGTCGTCCTCGTGCTCAGGCGGCTTAGGGGCGAGCCCGAGGTGTCGGCTCCCGCGCTGAGCGAGTTGGAGAGCGAACGGATCGCCGCCGCGCTTGCCGAGCTGGAGAGGGCGGAGTGAAGGGGAAGGGGGGGACTGGCGCGGACGCGCTCCTCGCCAGCGAGGAGGGTGTGACGCGCGTCCAGGGTGCGCTCGGCGAGCTGGGCTTCGACGCGTGGCTGATCTACGACTTCAAGGATCGCAACCCGATAGGCCGGTCGCTCCTCGGGCTGGAGTGGACCACCCGGCGCGGATTCGCGCTGGTGCCCGCGAACGGACCGCCACGCCTGCTGATCCACGCGATCGAGCGCTCGTCCTGGCGGCATCTCGATGGCTGGAAGCAAGACGTCTACGCAAGTCGCCAGGAGATGGAGCGGGGACTACACGCCCTCCTCGCCGGGTGTAGGCGAGTGGCCGCCGAGACCTCGCCGGGGGGAGCCGTTCCGTATCTTGACCTCGTCCCCGCGGGCATCTACGAGATGATCGCGGCCACCGGGGTGAGGCTGCTCGGCTCCGGCGACCTCGTTTCGAAGTACTACGCCGTGTGGACGCCCCGGCAACGCGAGGAGCACGGCCTTGCGTCCGAGGTGGTGCGCAAGCTAGCCCGTGACGCCTTCGACCGCGCCGCCGAGCGCATCCGCAGTGGCCAGAGGGTCACCGAGGGCGAGCTGGCCGCCTGGATCCGCACCGAGCTGGTGGCGCGCGGCGTCCCCGACCAGGCGGACTGCATAGTGGCGATCGGTCCCGCCGCGGCCGATCCGCACTACGACCCGGGTGCCGTCGGTCACCTCATCTCGCGAGGCGACGTGCTCCTCATCGACCTCTGGGGTGCCGCCCACCCCGGCTCGGCCCCCGCCGATCAGACGTGGATGGGGTACTTGGGTGGGGAGCTGCCGCCCCGGGTGGCGGAGATCTGGGGTGTGATCCGGTCCGCCAGGGATGGAGTGGTCGCCGCGCTCGAGGAGTGCCACGCGGCTGGCGAGGTGATGCGGGGCTTCGAGGCCGACGATGTGGCCCGGAGCGCTATCTCGGAAGCTGGGTATGGGGAGTACTTCATCCACCGGACCGGTCACTCGATCGACCGTGATCTCCACGGCCGCGGACCCAACCTGGACAACCTGGAGACGCACGACGACCGGCTCCTCCTGGCCGGAGTGGGCTTCTCGGTCGAGCCAGGGATATACATCCCCGGCGAGGTGGGGATGCGCACCGAGATCAATGTCTTCATGGGCGCCGACGGGCCGGAGGTGACGGTCTCCAAGCCGCAGGAAGAGGTCTTTCGCCTCTAGCAGCCCGTGGACAAACCTCCCCCGGCATTCGAGGCGCGCTGCATCCGCGCTGGACCGCTTCGCTCTGCGTTGCTTCTTGCACGAATAGCGCTGCTATTCGCGCTGCGAAGCGCCTTGCCAGCCCGGCGCAGCGCCCCTCTCGGTGCTCGGGCGAGATTAGCCACGGACTGCTAGTGAGCGCGGGTTCGCGCCCCCGCGAGGGATCCCCGGCTCCATCGGGCGGCGCATCTCTGGTCGAGGTCGCCCTGCCGATACCGCTCCGGCGCACCTTCAACTACCGGCTGCAGGGGTCGGTGCCGCCACCGGGGTGCCGCCTCCGGGTGCCCTTCAGAGGCCGCACGATGGTGGGGTGGAGCGTTGGAGCTGGCCGGGAGGTTCGGGGACTCAGGGAGGTGATCGAGCTCCTCGATCCCGAGCCGCTCCTCGGGGCCGAACTGTGGGATCTGGCCAGGTGGGTTGCGAAGTACTATGTGGCACCCCTTGGCATGGTGCTAAGGGCGGTATTCCCCGGGGCCCTGACCCGCCCGTCGGGAGCGCGCGGGGGTGCACCCGGACGCTCGCTGGTTCGCATCCGAAGAGAGATCGGTACCCTCGAGGAGCTGGAAGAGGTGTTCGGGAGGGCCGTGCGACAACGCGAGGCCTATGAGATGCTTGTCGCGGCCGGCGGGCAGATGCCGCTGGCGGCGCTCCTCGAGGCGGGGTTCAGCCGCTCGGTGATTGGTGGGCTGGAGGGTAGGGGGGCCGCCGAGATCGTCCCCGACGCTATCGGCCCCGACCCGCTCCTCGGGCACTTTGCCGCGACGGAGGAGGCGCACGAGCCGACGCTGGCGCAGCGGCGCGTTCTCGGCCGCCTGACCGAGGCCCGCGCCGGCACGTATCTCCTGCATGGCGTGACCGGATCCGGCAAGACGCTCGTCTACATCGAGCTCGTCCGGCGCGTGCTCGAGGGCGGAGGCGGAGCGGTCGTGCTCGTACCCGAGATCTCGCTGACTCCGCAGACGGTCGGACGCTTCCGCCAGGCCCTCGGAGAGACGGTCGCGGTGCTTCACTCGGGCCTCTCGCCGATCGAGCGCGCCCAGGCGTGGCAGCAGCTTGGCGCCGGTGCCAAGCGCGTCGCCATCGGGGCCCGCTCGGCCGTCTTCGCGCCGCTCCGGGAGATCGGTGCCGTCGTTGTGGACGAGGAGCACGACGGGAGCTACAAGCAGGGCGACACTCCGAGGTACAATGCTCGCGATGTGGCCGTGGTTCGCGCCAAGCAGGCGGGCGCCCTCTGCCTCCTCGGGTCGGCTACCCCCTCGCTCGAGAGCTGGGCCAACGCCAGTAGCGGCAAGTACGAGATGCTAACGCTCCCCGATCGGGTAGGGGGAGGGTCGCTGCCGAGGGTTCGGGTCGTGGACCTCCGGAGTGCGGTGCCCCGTCGCCGGTCGCCCGGCTCCGGCGGGCGGGGCGCCCCGGAGCGCGGGCGCGAGCGAGAGGGCCTGAGTCGCACTCGGGCACCCGCGCACATCCTCTCGCCGCCTCTCGTCCAGGCCATGGAGATGCGGCTGGAGCGTGGCGAGCAGACGATCCTCCTCCTGAACCGTCGCGGCTACTCCACCTTCGCCCTCTGCGAGAGCTGCGGCGGGGTCGGCGAGTGTGCCGACTGCTCGGTCGCAATGACCCTCCACCGGGCCAGGCGCAGACTGGTCTGCCACCACTGCGGTTGCTCCGAGGACCCGCCGGAGCGGTGTCCGCACTGCGGTGCGCCCGAGATCTCCTACGGGGGGCTGGGCACCGAGCAGGTCGAGCGCGTTGTCGTCGAGACCTTTCCGGGTGCCCGCGTCGTCCGGATGGACGTCGACACCACTAGGGGACGCTGGTCGCACGGAGAGATGCTGGAGCGCGTGCGCAGGCATCGAGTCGATGTGCTCCTCGGAACGCAGATGATCGCCAAGGGGCTCGACTTCCCGAGGGTGACTCTGGTCGGGGTGGTGAACGCCGACATTGGCCTCCACCTCCCAGACTTCCGGAGCTGCGAACGCACCTTCCAGCTCCTATCGCAGGTCGCGGGCCGGGCGGGGCGGAGTTCGCTCCCCGGCGAGGTCCTGATTCAGAGCTACATGCCGGACCACTACGTCGTCAGGGCAACCGTGGCCCACGACTACCTAGGCTTCGCAGAGCGCGAGCTGGGCGCACGGAGAGAGCCTCCCTACCCGCCCCATCGGCGCATGGCGCGAGTGCTGCTGAGTAGCCCGGTTAGGGGCGACGCGCTGGGCGCCGCCGAGTCGCTGCACGAGTGGCTTGCCCCCCGGCGGCCGAACGACCTGCAGGTGATTGGGCCCGCTCCGGCGCCGATCGAGCGCCTCAAGTCGCGCTTCCGCTGGCATCTCCTCCTGCGTGGAGGTGCCCCAGAGATCGGGCGTGCACTGGAAGCCGTCGCCACCGACTTCCGCCCGCCAGGGGGAGACGTTCGGATCTCGCTCGACCGGGACCCGATGCACCTGATGTAGCAGCCGGTGGACAAGCCTCCCACGGCATTCGAGGTGTTGCCGCAGCCGGGCGATGCGCACGCGCCGCCCTTCCGGGTTACATTTGTTTTCGGTAGGGTAGCGTTGCGTTGGCAAGGGTAGCGGGGACTTCCCGGGAGGAGGGAACAAGGTGAGCTGTCTGGCGCTGAACGCCTCCTACGAGCCGCTCGTGATCGTCCCTCCGAGACGGGCGGTCCGGCTTGTGCTGGACCGCAAGGCCGAGCTGCTCGAGGCCGAGGCCGACCGCTTCTTCCGCACGGTGAGCGTCCACCATCCGTCGCCCGAGGTGATCCGCCTGGTACGGTACGTTCACGTCCCGCGCCGCTACCGTCGTCAGGTCACGAACACCTTCCTCTTCGCCCGCGACGGCTATGCCTGCCAGTACTGCCGTCGCGACCGGGGCGAGCTCGGTGCGCGCGAGTTCCTGACGCGCGACCACGTAATGCCCGTATCGCGCGGGGGCGAGACCTCGTGGAGCAACGTCGTCACCGCCTGCTCGACCTGCAATCACCGTAAGGGCGACCGCCTGCCGCGGGAGGCTGGCATGGTCGTCCCCGTGCAGCCGACCGAGCCTAACCATGTGCAGTTGGTCTGGGCTGTGCGCAGGGTCACACCGACTCAGGCCAAGTACATCCGCATCTTCTTCGGCGACGACGCGGTGCCGCTCGCAGCGCGTGCGCCCAGCCCAGCGCCGCGTGGATAGTCGCGCAGGTCGGGCATCCGGGCCCCCCTCCCGAGCGG
The DNA here is from genome assembly GCA_026706635.1 of Gemmatimonadota bacterium. Taxonomy (GTDB): domain Bacteria; phylum Gemmatimonadota; class Gemmatimonadetes; order Longimicrobiales; family Gaopeijiaceae; genus Bin94. The sequence continues at coordinate 17,809 of JAPOYJ010000043.1, forward strand.
GCGAGCTGGAAGAGGGGCGAGAGGCCCGGACGGGGTTGCTCTCCGCGCCCGCCTCGGTGCGCGATGTGGCCGTCAGCCGTCGGAGGTACGCGCCCGGAGTCCAGCGCCTCCCCACTCCCAGACGGCGTGCGCCGCGCCGCCCCTCGCCGGCGACGCCGCCATCGGTTCGCGATCTCAACCCGGCGCCAGCCGAGACAAGGGTGGCCCGGGAGCTGGAGTTCGAGGGCGAGGTGTGGAGCGTAGTGCTACTGGGGGCCGCCACGGTGGGACGCGGGATGGGTACGGGGGCCCAGGTGCTGCACCTCGGCTTCGAGGCGCCGGTCGGCGCGGCCGACCCCGGGCGCACGGCATACGTTGCTGCAGGCAGATTCGAGGATGTGCACGACGACGTGCTGCGGAAACTGCTATCCGAGGCTACGGGCACCGATGAGGCCGAGCGCAGATCGGCGGCGGGGCAGAGTTGACTTGAGCAGGGGAGTCGCGCCGCTGGGATTGTTGATCGCGCTCGCGCCGGTCGGGCTGGCCGCACAGGGCGAGGCGCATCCCCCCGTGCCGGGGAAGATCGATACGGTCACCCTGGAGGAGGCCGTTCAGCGCGCCATGCTGCACAGCGCCCAGCTGGCGCAGACTCTCGCCTCGGTGGCGAATGCCGGCAGTGCGCGGCTTAGGGCCAAGGGCTCGCTACTGCCCACGGTGAGCCTTAGCTCCGGGGCCTCGGTGAATAGCGCGGAGCGCTTCGACCCCAATACGCAGCGGGTGGTGAGCGGTAGCAGCGATTCCTACAGCGCCGGGGTCAACGCCAACTACCAGTTGTTCGCGGGTGGCCGCAAGTACTTCGAGCTGAACCGCGCCCGCGCCGCCGAAGTCGAGGCCGAGGCCCGCCTGCTCACGCAGCGCTACGCTGTCATCTTTCAGACCAACACGCTCTTCGTGAATGCGCTCCGGCAGTCCGACCTCGCCGCTGTGGCCGAGGCCAGCGTCGAACGCGCAGAGCAGAGCCTTCAGATTACCCGTGCGAGGCTCCAGGTGGGGAGCGCCACCCGGTCGGACACGCTCCGCACACGCCTGGAGCTGGCGAACGCCCGCCAGACGCTCCTGCAGGCACGCAACCAGCTCCGTGCGGCCCGTTTCGCTCTGGGTCGCCAGGTGGGGGTGAGCGGCCCCGTCGCCCCCGAGCCGCCCACGGAAATCGACCCCGCGCCACTGGCGCTCTCCGAGGCCGAAATCGTCGCGCTCGCCGAGACCGCATCCCCGGCCGTGCAGGCCGCCCGCGCTGCCTCCGAATCGGCCCGGCACAGCCAGGCGTCGGCTCGCAGCTCCTTCCTGCCCTCGCTCTCCGCCTCCTCGAACTACTCCTGGGCGAATCAGGAGCGCTCCGTCAGGGGAGGGAGCGCGAGCTGGAGCCTGAGGCTGAGCGGGAGCTTCCAGGTCTTCGACGGCTTCGCCCGCGACCTGGGGCTCGCACAGGCATCCGAGAACCGCAAGGTGGCGCTCCTGGCCGAGGAGGACGCCAGGCGGGGGGTGCGCCAGGAGGTCGACGCGGCGCTGCGCGCGTTGGAGACGCAGGAGCAGGCGATTGCGATCGCGGAGGAGGCCCGCCTAGTGGCCCAGGAGGACCTCAGGATCAACCAGGTGCGCTACGAGGCGGACGCAGCGCCGATTCTGGAGGTGGTGACGAGCATGGTGGCGCTCAGCCAGGCGGAGGCGAATCTGGTGTCCGCAAGGTACGACTACGTGCTGGCCAGGGCAGAACTCGAGTCCATTGTCGGGAGGGAGCTGTAGATGCAAGATGGGTTGAGGAGTTGGGGGCGCGACGCCGAGGGCGACGACGTCATTATCAAGACCGACAACCTGCGCAAGTACTACGTCCTGGGCGCCGAGACGGTCAGGGCGGTTCGCGGGGTCGACATGGAGGTCGGGCGGGGCGAGTTCGTCGCCATCATGGGCCCGTCGGGGAGCGGCAAGTCCACCTTCATGAACCTGATCGGCTGCCTCGACACACCCACGGCCGGACACTACTGGCTGAATGGCAGAGAGGTCTCCGAGCTCTCCGACAACCAGCTCGCCCGCGTCCGGAACCGCGACATCGGCTTCGTATTCCAGACCTTCAACCTGCTCCCCCGCGCCACAGCGCTTCACAACGTCGAGCTCCCCCTTATCTACGCAGGCGTACGCTCCAAGGAGCGGCGGCGGCGGGCCGAGGAGAAGCTGGAGCAGGTGGGGCTGGGGGACCGGATGACGCATCGCCCGCCGGAGCTCTCGGGAGGGCAGCGACAGAGGGTGGCGATCGCGCGGGCGCTGGTGAACGACCCCGCCCTCTTCCTCGCCGACGAGCCCACCGGCAATCTGGACTCCGAGACGACCGCCGAGATCATCGAGGTACTGGGGAGGCTGAACCGCGCAGGTCAGACGATCCTCCTCGTCACCCACGAGTCCGACATCGCGGCGGCGGCCTACCGCCAGGTGCACCTGAACGACGGTTTGGTCGAGCGCGACTTCAGGAACGAAGGGATGGAGTGGAATTGATGCGCCTCACGAATGCGGTACGATCTGCCCAGGGGCCGCCGCGGGGCCGGACCGAGTGCTGGCGTTGGCGCGCTCCCGCACTCCTGCCCTTGGTGGCCACCGCCACTTTGCAGGCGGCGTGCGCGCGCGACGAGACGGGAGTCGCCGACGGCGTGACGGTGCAGCTCGCCGCCGCCGAAGTGCGTCCGATGCGAATAACCGCCGAGGCCGACGGAGAGCTCGAGCCGGTGCTGCGGGTGGAGGTCAAGTCGAAGGCCTCGGGCGAGATCCTGGAGCTCTTCGTCGACTCCGGAGACGAGGTGGAGGAGGGGACGATCCTCGCCAAGGTCGATCCGCGAGATGTGCAGAACGGGCACGATCAGGCTCGTGCGGACCTGGACGTGGCCGAGGCGCGGATCAAGAACGCGCGCGCCCAGCTGGAGCGCAATCGCCAGCTCCTCGAGCGGGAGGTGATCACCACCCAGGCCTTCGAGGTCACCGAGCTCGAGTACGCCAACGCCCAGGCCGCGCTGGTGCGAGCGACCACAAACCTCGAGCTCGCCCAGCTCCGCCTCACCGACGTGACGATCAGGGCGCCGCTAGACGGCACGATCCTGGAGAAGCACGTCGAGTATGGCCAGGTCATCCAGTCTGCGACGCAGAACGTCTCCGGCGGCACGACCCTCTTCGTGATGGCCAACCTCGACGACATGCGGGTGCGCATGCTCGTCGACGAGGTGGATGTCGGGAAGCTGGCGGCGGGCCTCGAGGCGACCGTCACCGTGGAGGCCTTCCGCGACCGGACCTTCTCGGGCGAGATCGAGAAGATCGAGCCGCAGGCGCTGGTGCAGCAGAATGTGACGATGTTCCCGGTGATAGTGCGTCTCGACAACCGGGCGGGACTCCTCAAGCCCGGGATGAACGCCGGCGTCGAGGTCCTGATCGACGAGCGCGGCGAGACGCTCGCCGTGCCGAGCAATGCGGTGGTGCAGGCCCAGGAGGTGGCCGCCGCTGCCGAGGTCCTGGGCCTGGACCCCGAGGCCTTCGCAATCGACTACGGCGCATGGGGACCGCTGATGCAGGATGCAGCCAGGCGCGCCAGGGAGCTGGCGGGGGATGGTGAACCGGACCCGCCGACCAAGGGCGAGGACGGCGGGCAGCGCGAGGGTGCGGACAACGACTCCACCGAGGCCGGAGGCGCCCAGGACGCCGCCGATGCTCCGAGCGCGCCGTTCGATCGGTCCGAGATTCGCGCCAAGATCCAGTCCGGCGAGATCTCGATGGACTCCGCTCGTGCGCTCTTCAGGGCGATGGGCGGCCCAGGCGGTCGAGGAGGCGGTCGTCCAGGGAGCCAGGTGGTGGCCGCTACCGGGGCCTCGACCGGAGACCCGGCCTACCGGCCAGCGGTGGGGTTCGTCGTGGACTCGGCCGGAACGATAGACGTGCGCCCCCTCGTGATCGGTCTCAGCGACTGGGACTACGTGGAGATTCTGGCGGGTGTGCAGGTGGGCGAGGACCTGGCCCTGGTTGGCCCGGCGCAGCTCCAGGCGAGGCAGCAGGAGCGGATCCGAAGAATTCAGCAGCGCATGCGACCCTTCTAGGCCAACACAGATGTTCCTCGTCCGCGAGACCATCGGAGTTGCGCTGGCGTCCATTCGCGCCAATGCGCTCCGCTCCGGGCTGACGACGCTCGGAATCGTGATCGGCACCGCCGCCGTCATCACGATGGTGGCGCTCGGCGAGGGGGCGCAGCGGGCTGTCGAGGCGCAGATCCAGCGGATGGGCACCAATGTGCTGACTGTGCGGCCCGGCCAGGGGTGGTGGCGCGGGGTGGCGAGCGGGAGCGTGCGGCTGCATGAGAGCGACGCCATGGCGCTTGCCAACAACATGGGCGGCGTCTACCAGATCGCTCCGGAGGCGGCCAACCGCCTGCAGATCTCCTACCTGAGGTGGAACTCCAACAACCAGGTGGTAGGGACCTGGCCGTCGTACTTCCCGATGCACCAGCGCCCGCTATCGCACGGCCGCCTCTTCACCGAGGGCGAGCTCCAGGGCAGGCAGAGGGTGGCGGTCCTCGGCTCGGCGGTGCCGGAGGCGCTGGGGACGCCGGCGGCACTCCTGGTGGGGCGGAGCATCCAGATCCGGGGGATTCGCTTCGAGGTGGTGGGGGTGCTCGAGGAGAAGGGCTCATTCGGGTGGGAGAACCCCGACGAGCAGCTCTACATCCCCCTGACGACGGCGCTCTACCGGGTGATGGGGAACCGAGACTGGCTACGGGCGATCTACGTCTCGGCACCGTCGCCCGAGCAGCTCGAACCCGCCTGGGCGGAGATCGACCGCATCATCCGCCGGGAGCACCGCATTCGGCCTGCCGAGGACGCCGACTTCCAGATCCAGCAGGCGTCGGACTTCCTGGAGACCCTTGGCGAGACGGCCGAGACCTTCACGATGCTCCTGGCGGGGATCGCGGGGGTCAGCCTCCTGGTGGGGGGCATCGGCATTATGAACATCATGCTCGTGAGCGTGACGGAGCGGACCCGCGAGATCGGGGTGCGGAAGGCGCTCGGCGCCACCCGCAGGGCGATCCTCTTCCAGTTCCTCGTCGAGGCGCTCGTCCTGTGCGCGCTAGGGGGCGTGCTCGGGGTGGCGGCAGGATTCGGGAGCGCCGAGGTCGTCACCCAGCTCTACGGACGGGACACGGCGGTCGCCCCGGCGGCGGTAGTCGTCGCCATGGGCTTCTCGGTCGCTATCGGGCTCTTCTTCGGGATCTGGCCCGCCCGGCGTGCCTCGCTCCTGGACCCGATAGACGCGCTGCGCTACGAGTAGAGTCGGCGGTAGAGAGAGTGACAGATTCCATCCACTATCTGTCACTCAGGCGCGGCGCGCGAGAGGAGCTCACCTGAGATCGGCCAGCGCATCGCCTCCGCCGACTCGCTATATTTCGAGGCTGTAGCGCTGTCGGATCTGTAACCGAAACCCCTAGGCGTCACGGAATGCAAGACTCTCCCGTCCGCGGCCCCCTCCTGCTCCTGGGGGGGCGGGCCAACCGTCCGCTGGCGGCGGAGATCGCGCAGCTCCTCGACACCTCGGCCGATGGGGCTAGCATCCGCAACTTCTCCGACGGCGAGATATTCGTCCGGATCGACCGCAACGCCCGCGGCCGCGATGTGTTCATCATCCAGCCGACCGTCTCGCACGCAGACACGTTGATGGAGCTGCTCCTCCTGATCGACGCGGCCCGCCGTGCCTCGGCCGCGCACGTAACGGCGGTGGTTCCGTACTTCGGATACGGACGCCAGGACCGCAAGGACCAGCCCCGGGTCTCGATCGCGGCCAAGCTGGTCGCCAACCTGGTGGTCGCGGCGGGCGCGGACCGGCTGGTGAGCATCGACTTCCACCAGCACCAGATACAGGGGTTCTTCGACATTCCGGTCGATCATCTGTACGCCGCGCCGGTCTTCAACGCCTACTTCCGCGATCAGGGTCTCGAGAACCTCGTCGTCGTGGCGCCCGACGTCGGTGCCGCCAAGATGGCGCGGGGGTTCGCGAACCGGCTGGGGGCCTCCTTCGCGATCATCGACAAGCGGCGTCCGCAGGCGAACGTCTCGGAGATCCTGACCGTGGTGGGGGATGTGGAGGGGCGCACCGGCCTCCTCGTCGACGACATGGTCGATACCGGAGGCACGATCGCCCAGGCGGTCCACGCCCTGAAGGAACGGGGAGCCAGCTCGGTCTACGTAGCCGCCACCCACGCCATCCTCTCGGGCGAGGCGGTTGAGAGGCTCGCGGCATCTCCGCTCGACGAGCTCGTCGTCACCAACACGATTCACATCCCCGAGTCCAAGCGCTTCGACCGCATGAGAGTGCTCTCGGTCGCCGATCTGCTGGCTCGCGCAATCTCCTACATCCACGCCAACGCCTCGGTCAGCAAGCTCTTCGAGCACCGCAAACGCAAAGGCCGTTCGCGCGCGGCGCTGGCGTGACACCTATCCACGGACTGGCGATTTCAAGATGCAAGCGAAACTGAAGGTCTCCACCCGTAGCGGGTCGGGGAAGGGAGCCGCCCGCAAGCTGCGACGCGACGGTCGTATTCCCGGCATCGTCTATGGGGGAGGCGGGGGCAGCGACCTGATCTCGATGCGTGCTCGTGAGACGCACCTTCTTCTCCGGTCTGTCGGGGTCGACGACACCGTCTTCGAGCTGTCCTTCGACGACGAGCGCACCGAGTACGCCAGGGTGCAGGAGGTGCAGACGCACCCCTACCGCCCCGAGCTGCTTCACATCGACTTCATGCGCGTTGATCCCGGCGCCTGAGCCGCTCTGCATTCAGGTGCGGGCGACCAGCGGACAAGGCTCCTGCGGCAGGAGTGGCGCTGCGTCCCCTCTGGACCGCTCTGTTCGCCCGCCCACAGTGTAATGTGTGCTTTACAATATGTAATCCATGGTTTACAATTCCCGTACCCATGGCTTCGCTCTGCGTCTCGCCTCGCCAGAGGAGCGCTCCTAGATCATGAGCGCGCTCTCCGATTCGACTGCGACGCAAGGCGGGCCGAAGTTCGTCGTGGGCCTGGGAAATCCGGGCCCTCGCTACGACGACACGCGCCACAATGTCGGCTGGTGGGTCCTTGACCGTGTCGCCTTCGACCACGACTTCGGCCCCTTCGAGCGCTCAGGTCCGCTGCTCGCGACAGTCGGAGCAGTTGGTGGCCGGACGATCGCGCTTGTGAAGCCAAGTACCTACATGAACCGGAGCGGACTCGCCGTCGCGGCCCTCGACACCCCGGAGGGCTTCGAGGCGGCCCGCGACCTCCTGGTCGTGGCCGACGACGCGAATCTGGATGTGGGGCGGGTGCGCCTGCGGGCACGCGGGGGTGCCGGGGGCCACAATGGACTCCGCTCGGTTGCCGGCGCGCTGGGCACATCCGAGTACGCCCGCCTGCGGGTCGGAGTGGGGACGGCACCTCCGGGGGCCGATCTCACCGAGTGGGTCCTATCGTCGATGACCGCCGAGGACGAGGAGGTGATAGTCGATCTCCTGCCGACGCTGGCCGACGCGGTGGTGGCGTGGGCCGAGGAGGGGGTGGAGTCGGCAATGAATCGCTTCAATAGATGACTGCTATCTGTTGTCATTTCATGACTTGAGAACATTCAATCAATAGGGTGCACGAGACGTGATCGAGCTACTTGAGCTGACCTCCTGGTCGTGGGCGGTGGGAGCTGTGGGGCTGCTGGCGGCGCTCTTCGTCTACCGCTATCTGATCCGCCAGCCGCAGGGAACGACCGCGATGGCGGATCTGGCGGAGCAGATTCACGATGGCGCGATGGCCTTTCTGCGACGCGAGTACACCGTGCTGGGCCTCTTCGTGGCCGTCGTCGCGGTCCTTCTCCTGATCGCGATCGGGCGGGATACGGCGCTCGCCTATGTGGCCGGAGCGACGTCGAGCGTCCTGGCGGGCTTCTTCGGCATGAAGGCCGCCACCCGCGCCAATGTGCGCACCTCGGCCGCGGCAAACACGGAGGGGCAGGGGAAGGCGCTCCGCATCGCCTTCTTCGGGGGCGCGGTGATGGGGCTCTCGGTCGCCGCGCTGGGGCTCCTCGGGATCGGGCTCCTCTACTGGTTCTTCGCGGCGGACGCGATCCCGGGGACCGGCGAGCTCCCGGACTTCGCCGCCGTCATCTCCGGCTTCGCGATGGGAGCATCCTCGATCGCGCTCTTCGCCCGGGTGGGCGGCGGAATCTTCACCAAGGCGGCCGACGTCGGCGCCGACCTGGTGGGCAAGGTCGAGGCTGGCATCCCGGAGGACGATCCGCGCAACCCCGCCACCATCGCCGACAATGTGGGAGACAACGTGGGCGACGTCGCCGGGATGGGCGCTGACATCTTCGAGTCGTACGTGGGGTCGATCGTGGCGACGATCGCGATCGGCGCCACGGCGACGGCGCTCGCCGGAAGCGCCACCGAGGCCGTTGCGCTTCCGATTGTGACCGTGCTCGTCGGCCTCGTCTGCTCGCTCGTCGGGATCGCCGCGATGAAGTTCCTGGAGCGCATCGAACCGGGGGCCGCGCTCCGCAACGTCACCCTGATCGCGGCGGGGCTCTTCCTTGTGGCGATGTTCTTTGTGGTGCGAGCCCTCGACATGCAGATCGTGGACCCGATCACCGGGGGTGCGCGCTCGCCGCTGGGCCCATTCTGGGCGATCCTGGCGGGTACGGTCGTCGGCGTCGCGATCGGCATGGTGACCGAGTACTACACCGGTGCCCGCCCGGTGCGGAAGATCGCCCGCTCCTCGGAGACCGGATCGGCGACGAACATCATCACGGGCCTCGCGGTGGGGATGGAGTCCACAGCCCTGCCGCTCCTCCTGATCTGCGGCGCAATCCTGATCTCGTTTCTGACGTGCGGACTCTACGGGATCGGGATCGCTGCGGTGGGGATGCTCGCGACGGTCGGCGCCACCATGTCGGTCGACGCCTACGGTCCGGTGGCCGACAACGCGGGCGGGATCACCGAGATGGCCGGGCTCGGCCCCGAGACGCGCGAGGTGACCGACTCGCTGGACGCGATCGGCAACACCACGGCTGCGATCGGGAAGGGATTCGCGATCGGCTCGGCGGCGCTCACGGCGCTCGCGCTCTTCTCGGCCTACGCCACCAAGGTGGAGAAGATCACCGACACGCCCCTCCTGATCGACATCACCAATCCGTACGTGGTGATGGGTCTCTTCATCGGCGGCATGCTCCCCTTCCTGGTCGCCTCCTTCACGATGACGGCCGTAGGGCGGGCCGCAGCCGGGATGGTCGAGGAGGTGCGGCGCCAGTTCCGCGAGATCCCGGGGCTGATGGAGGGGAGGGCGAAGCCCGACTCGGCCCGCTGCGTCGACATCTCGACCCGGGCGGCGCTCCGCGAGATGCTCCTGCCGGGGATCACGGCGATCCTGGCGCCCGTGCTGGTGGGGCAGCTCCTCGGTGTGCAGGCGCTCGGCGGACTCCTGGCCGGCGCCACCGTCACCGGCGTCCTGATGGCGCTCTTCATGGCCAACGCCGGGGGCGCGTGGGACAACGCGAAGAAGTACATCGAGGGTGGCGCGCTTGGCGGGAAAGGCTCGGAGCCGCACAAGGCAGCCGTCGTGGGGGACACTGTGGGAGACCCCTTCAAGGACACCTCGGGCCCCTCGCTCAACATCCTGATCAAGCTCATGAGCGTGGTGTCGCTCGTGCTGGCGCCCTGGTTCGTGCGGTGAGAGGGGCCTCCTTCGACGGCGCGATCGAGTTTGCCCGGGATCTGATCCGCATCCCCTCGCTCTCGGGCGAGGAGGGGGATCTCGCCAGGCGCGTGGTGGCCGAGATGGAGGCGCTCGGCTACGACGACGTGCGAACCGACGAGCTGGGAAGCGTGATTGGCGTGGTAAGGGGGAGCGGTGGGGGCGGCACGGTCATGTTGAGCGCGCACCTGGACATGGTAGCGGCCGGCGACACGGGCGAGTGGGAATTCCCGCCCTTCGACGGGGTGATCGCCGGGGGGTACCTGCATGGCCGGGGCGCGATGGACATCAAGGGGCCGCTGGCGCTGCAGGTGCATGTGGCGGCCGCGCTGAAGGGCACGGTGGGGGGCGACATAATCGTGGCGCATCCCGTGTACGAGGAGCGGGGGGGATGGGGGATGGACCATCTGGTGCGACTGGAAGGGGGGCTCCGCCCCGACGTCGTGATCATCGGCGAATCCACACACGGGGACATCGCGATCGGCCACCGCGGCCGGACCGAGGTCGAGATCGTGGCGCGCGGGCTCGCGGGTCACGCTTCGGCGCCCGATCTGGCCAGGAACGCCCTGGACCTGCTCCCCGCTATCCTGGCCGGCGTCCGGGACATGGCCAGCCGGCAGGAGAGCGACGCCGTGCTGGGTCTCTCATCGGTCGTGGCGACCGGGATCGACGCCGTCCCGGCGACGCTGAACGTGATCCCCGACCGGGTCACCGTCACGCTCGACTGGCGCACTCTGCCGGGGGACACCGAAGAGTCCCTCGTGGCGCGTACTCGCCAGTCTCTCCAGCCCCATCTGGACCGTGCCGAGAAGACCACATGGCGCGGCGCCGCGGAGTCCGTCGAGGTCCGCATCGCCGTCGCTACACAGAGGAGCTACACCGGGGTCGAGGTGGCACGGCAACTCTTCAGCCCCGGTTTCCTGATGGACCCGGCAGACCCTATCGTCACGGCGGCGGCCCGCGCTGTCGGCAGACGAGGCGGCGGCACCCCGGCCCGGGCGCGCCCCTGGGCCTTCGCCACAGATGGCGGATTTACCTGCGGCGTTCGCGGCATCCCCACGATCGGCTTCGCGCCCGGAGAGGAACGCCATGCCCACACCAACACCGAGCGGCTGGAGCTGGAAGAGGCCCGGTGGGGCTACGGCCGCTATCTGAGACTCGTCCCCGCGGTGCAGGCGGCGGTCAGGGCAGGCCCCGCACGCTGACGCCCCCGGCATCCAGGGCAAATCGGTCGCCCTTCTAGTCCGGCTCCTCGCCCGCCCCCGGTGCTCGGGGGGCCTAACCGCGGACTGCTCGGGGCGCGCCGCGGGAGCTGCTCAATCGATCCGGTAGACCAACCCGCCCCTGACCGTCACGGTTCGGAGCTCCGTGAAGTAGTCTTCAACCTGATCCAGGTCGCGCATTCCGCGACTGTAGACCGTGCTGACGGTGAAACCCAGCCTCCCGGTCACTCCAACCTCCAACCCCACACCCCCGGCGAGACCGAAGTTCAGCTCTTCCAGCTCCAGTACAACGCCCTCGCAGGACCTCGAGCCCGATCCATCGGGGGACCTCGAGAGCGATCCATCGGGGAGACGCTGGGAAATTGTGGGGGTCGAGCGACAGGACAACTCCCACGCCACCATGGGACCGACCGTCACGAAGGCAAGCGCGCTGTTCCCGGCCAGAGGAAGGTTCACCCTCCCCAGTGTCTTGAGCTCCAGGTATTCCATGGAGACCGACGCTCCGGCCTGAGGGGGAGTGCCGCACCACCCGAATGCGAGTTCACGGCCCCACTCCGAATAGGCACCGCCCACCTCGAGGGAAAGGCTCCACGGCAGCGGAACGATCGCAGACACTCCGAACGAGGGTTGGCGCACCGACCCCTCCCCTACCCTGGAGAAGAACACGGATCTATTGTCGCCGGCGAATCGCTCTTCGGTCGACGTCAGGCTGACGCCTCCGGTCAGGGCGATCCTGGTCTGGGCGGAGAGGCTCGCGCTGGCGAGAAACAGGAGCGGCAGAGACGCTGCCGCGATGACGAGACGCTTCATCAGGTGCTCCCTTCGGTGACGAGCCGACTGAGCGATGGTCCTACCACCCCACGGCGACTCTACGCTCTTGCGAGGCGGGTGTCAATCTTCCCCTGGGCTGTCGGGGGGTGATCGCCGCGGATTCCGCCGCGAATCAACGGTCAGCCAGGTGCATGCCGTGGCCACTAGGGCGGCGAGTACCAGGTAGAGGGTCTTGCTGCTCAAGGGTGCATCTCTTCATTGGTGGTGGGCGGGAAGGCGAACACACCGTGCAGCACCATTATGCACGATGAGATTATGCACGATGAGGCACACGCTCCGTCAGAGGGAATTCCCGCTGATTTCGAGAGGAAAATCCCGTGATATCGTGACGGGAAATCCCCGTCAACACGACTCGGGGCGCGTCGGGCACGCGGCGATATGGCGATATGCCGAAGGGATTCACTCGTCCTTCCTACCGCCCCCCTCCGGCTCCCGTCAGGCCCCGTGTCCCGCCCGTGCTACCCCATCGGCACGGTGCGGAGGATCTTCCCCTCCACACGGTCGAAGATCTCGTCGAGGCTCTCGCCGGTGATCGTCAGGCCGTGGTTCTTCAGTCCCACGACGCACCTAGCCGGATCGTCGTCCTCTCTCACGATGTCGGCCACTGCCTGGCCGAGCTCCCGGGTGCCGCAGGGGTAGTTGAAGTCGGTTGAGCGGACCCCCTCCATCCAGCCGTGCACATGGAGGATCGCCCCGACCGAGGGGTGCTCGCCGTAGATCATCCAGTGCTCGATCGCGTCGACCGAGACGCGCCTCGGCGTCACACCAGCGGGGTGGCTCACGACCATGCCGTTGCGCTCCGCATCGTAGCCCCTCACCAGGAGGATGTCGTGTCCTATGCGCTCCAGCTTCGCCTTGTCGACCCCGCTGGCGCTCATCCAGAAGGAATCAGCGTCCAGGCGGGCGGAGAGGTTCCCGTAGGAAAGGCCGCCAATCCCGAATAGCCGCTTGAGGTGGCGAAAGTCCCTGGGCGAGAGGAGGTCGTCCATCGGAAAGGGGGCTGGGAGGAGATCCACCTCGTCCAGCTTGCGCCCGGCGCGTGCGATCGAGCGGGTGGCCTCGTCACCCTCCCAGAGCTCCTCGGGCAGGTCGGGTGCGAAGAGGTTGTCGATCACCAGCGTCGAGGACGCCATCGGCCTGATTCGCCGGTACACCTCCTCGAAATAGCACTCGGCCTCGGTCTCGCCTGGCACGATGTAGTGGCCCTGCTCCGGGGTGATGAAGTGCGCGTCTGGCGATCCGTGGCCGTTCCTGACCAAGCCGACAACCAGATTGGCGAGCGAGCGCGGCACCATGTGGTACCCCTGAGCGATATGGTCGGTGAAGGGGTGCGGAAAGTCGGTCACCGAGCAGACGAAGATCGCCTGGGCCCGGCGTCTGAAGGGACGCGGGCGCTCGCTGGGGAAGAAGTTGAAGATCAGCTTGGCGCCGTCGTCGTCGGCTACGCGACGGTGGCCCTTCCTGATCATCGCGCCGAGGAGACCGTGCGCGAACCACTCGAAGGTGCCACTGCCAGAGTGCCCTACGAAGGCAAAGTCCATCGCTGCTCCCAGGAAGTTCTCGGTGCACGGAAAGGCTAACCCTGGCAGGGTGCCGACGCCAGAGCGAATGACTGGAACCGGCCATTCCAGCGGGGTTTGGGACGACCGGCGAAAGGGAGTCTTTTCCAATACGGAGCTGAGCCTGAACCGGGGGAGGTGCGGGAGAGTGGCTCGGTCTGCTGGATGGCCGCGGAGGCGAGGTCCAGCGTCGCCGGAGCAGGCATCCAGCACGGACGGTGGTCGGACCGTTTCAGGCTTGGCCGTGAGGAGCCGCAAATGAGTTTGGTCGCCACCGTTCCTCCGGCATGTCCTGAATGGATACGCGAGGATCGAGGCCCTCCCTGCCAACGCCGAGCGAGACACGAGAGGAGAGGGAAGAACACATGAGCACCATCCTCCGCCGTGGGCAAACGGCTGAGCAGGCAGAGGATGAGGCAGATCGATCGTCAGCTGAAGGTCGTCGACGCCGAGATCAGGCGTCGGCTCGGAGAGGAGAAGGCGCCGGAGCGCCGGGCCGAGATCCTGACCTCCATCCCCGGCATCTCGGACGTCACCGCCGCAGGGCTGATCGTCCTGATGCCCGAGCTGGGTGCGCTCACGGGTGCCCGTGCCGCCAGCCTTGCCGGATTCGCTCCGATCACCCGGGAGTCCCGGAAAATGGAAGGGCCGCAGCTCCATCCAGGGCGGCAGGCACCGGATCCGCAGGCTCATGTTCATGCCCGCCCTGGCCGCGGTCCGCCACAATCCCGACCCGAAGCGGAAGTACGAGGCGCTCCGAGCCGCTGGGAAGCCGCCGAAGGTCGCTCTGACGGCCGCGATGAGGAAGCTCCTCATCCTTGCCAACGCCCTCGTGCGGCAGGACCGCACCTGGACGGAGAGCCCGCCGCGGGGATGCTCCCGCCCGGCGTTCCCAGAGCTCCCCGCCACAGCGACGGTCCACGGATGATCTGGACAGACGGAACGGGAACGCGAGGACGTGCCGCGAGGACGCTGCCGGGCGCAAGGGCGCTACCGGGAATGTCGCCTTCGCGAAACCCCGGGGGCCGGTCGACATGGATACTCATTAGCCGTTGGACAAGACTGCAGAGGGTGGCGTGGTTCTTTCCTTCTGGTTACCTTGGCGATCCGTCAGGCTACACTTCCCATCCTCCCCCTAGGAGAAACGACGTGACTTCTTTAGCTGGTTCCCGTAGAGGCCTTCTGGCAGCGGCCGCACTCTTCCTGGCAGTTGCGTGCGGCTCCGATCCGCCGGTCGCGGACAGCGTCACCGTTTCGCCGGGCGAGCGCACCCTGGCCGTGGGCGGGACCGTCCAGCTGTCCGCGAAGGTAGCCGATGAGAATGGCGATGACATCGCCGATGCGGAGGTGACCTGGTCGTCTTCGGCCGACGCGGTGGCGACCGTGAGCGACTCCGGGCTGGTCACCGCGGTGGCGAGCGGGATGGCCACTGTGACCGCGACTTCGGGCTCGGCGAAGGGGACAGCCACCATCACGGTTGAGTAGGCCGCCATGTTGCTCTAGCAGCCCGTCGAAGAAACCCGACGGCATTCGAGGGGCGCTGCATCCGCGCTGGGCCGCTGCGCTCCGCGTTGCTCCTCGGACCAATGGCGCTACGGCTATAGGTCCTTCGTCGCGCCTTGCCAGCGGGGCGCTTCGCGCCTCTCGGTGCTCGTCCGGGCCCGTCCACGGACCGCTGGCGCTTCGCCGCTCTCGCGAGATTATCCACGGACTGCTAGGTAGCTGACTAGGGCGCTACGTGGGCGGTCTCGCGGGGGATTGCCCGCGGACCGCTAGTGGCGCTCCTTCCGCGGGCCACCCACCAGAGCGCTGCGTGCATCGGGAGCACCAGGGCTATCATATCCCAGCTCCCGGTCCGTTCGGCCAGGAGGCAAAGGAAAACCGCCAGCACACTGGCCCCTAGCGCCGCGTAGGCCACTCCCTGCCCCCAGCGGCTCGCCCTGCCGCGCCACGCAGAGCGTGCCACAGCGACAGCCACGGCGGCGGCAAGGGGATTGAAGAGGAGCGCGTTTCGGTTCCAGTACATGAACTCGTGATCGGTCCAGTGAATCGCGATCAGCACCAGGCCGACGACGGTGCAGAGGGTGCCCCATAGGACCGCCACCCCGCTCAGCGCGATCCGAGCCAGGGTCGATCCGGCGGCGCACGCCCTGCCGAGGAGGACGACTACGAGCCCTCCCGCCGATCCCGCTAGTAGGAAGAACTGCATCCACACCGGTGCCGCCTCGGGCTCGGGGGGGCGGTCCGAGTCGACCCACAGCTCCTCCGAGAGCACCAGCGGCACCTCGCTCCCGTCGGATCTGGTCAGGAACGTCTCGCCGATCGTCGCGCGCAGCTTCATCGGTACCCACATTTCGTCCCACCGGTTGGTGAGCTCGTCGCCCTTGGGCCCGAGCACCAGGTCGATGCCCAGGTACCCGAGCGGATGAGTGGAGGTCAGCCGCCGGGTGTGCTCCCTCCAGGTGGCACCGGTGGGTGGGCCGTCAGTTGCGCCACGGAGCGCTCCGTCGAGAACCTCGTCAATGGCGTCGCGCAGCTTGGTGGAGCAGTTGTTGAGGTAGTACTGGTAGCGGTAGCGGCGGTTCTCGGGTAGCGCAGCGTCGGCGAGCAGGGCTGCCAAGCGTACTCTATCCTCGGGATCCAGCGCCAGCTCCTGGGCCCAGACCCTCCGATTCTGCCAGCGGTAGAAGGAGAGCATTGAGGAGACCGACTGCGGCTGCACGCGGTACATCATCGTGCCCATCATGAAGCGGCGATAGAAGTCCGCATCGGAGAAGTCGAAGATGCCGTAGTTGTAGGCAGCCTCGAAGCCGGTCGCCTCGTCCCGGATCACGATGGCGTTGTGGCCGAAGCGCTCCCAGAGGGCGTCGCCCGGCTCCATGGTCAGAAGAACTGCCGAGATCGTCTCCCCGGGCGCGGAGATCGCACGAACGTCAGTGCTGTCCTCCTGGGGGACGAAGCCTCGGGCAGGCAATGCGGTAGCCGCCACGAGAAGTGGGCTCGTCGCCCGCGCCAGCCTTCGGCTCCACCGGGCTACCATTGGCCACGGACTGCGCAGCCGGTGGACAGGCCCCCGCGGCAGGAGCGGCGCTCCATCCCCGCTGGACCCGCCCCGATCGCCTCCACATACTGTAAAGTGTGCTTTACAATATGTAATCCACGATTTGCAATACCCGTGCCCTGGGAGGACCGTCTACGGCGGGTGGCGAAAGGGTCGGGGTCCGTCATCGTTGGGGAAATTTAGCGCCCGGGGGGTGCATCTAGCAGCCCGTGGACAAACCTCCCGCGGCATTCGAGCAGCGCGGCATCCATGCTGGATCGCTTCGCTTCTGCTTTGCTTCTTGGGCGAATAGCTCCGCCATGCGCCCCGCGAAGCGCCTTGCCAGCCCGGCGTAGCGCCCTCTCGGTGCTCCCCCGGGCGCATCCACGAACCCCTTCGTCGCGCCTCGCCAGCGGGGCGCTTCGCCGCGCCTTGCCAGCGGGGCGCTTCGCCGCTCTCGGTGCTCGCGCGAGATTATCCACGATGGAGTGGACGCCCCCTCCCGACGGCATCGCGATGTGCCAAGATGGTACTGAAGCGATTAGTCGAACCATCTGAGGGAGGAGACCCACATGGAGGAGGTTAGCATCATCGGGATCGATCTGGCAAAACGGAGCTTTCAGTTGCACGGGGCCGGGGCGGACGGGCCGGTGGCGTACCGCAGGAAGCTGAGCCGCACGAGGCTGCTGGGCTTCCTGGCCTCGCAGCCGCCGTGCACGGTGGCGATGGAGGCGTGCGCCAGCGCCCACCACTGGGGCCCGGAGGCCCTGGCGCTCGGCCACGAGGTGAGCCTGATCCCCCCGATCTATGTGAAGCCCCTCGTCAAGCGCCACAAGAACGACGCGGCCGACGCGGAGGCGATCACGGAGGCGGCGCAGCGACCGACGATGCACCTAGCGGCGGTCAAGACTGCGGGGCAGCAGGCACAGGCCATGCTCTTTCACACCCGTGACCTGCTGGTGCGCCAGCGCACGCAGACGATCAACGCGCCTCGGGGCCACCTGGCCGAGTATGGCGTCGTGGCTCCGCAGGGCAGGGCGGGTGCTCATCCGGCTCCTGTTGGATCCGATCTCACGAACACCATACGGGCCCCGCGGCCAGCAAGCGCCGCATCTGCAGGCCGGACATACGACAGTGCCTGGCCAGACTGCCACCAACCCGCTTCCCGAGTCACGCTGGCCCACCCGGGGCGTCCACATACGGACTGCTAGCAGGCTGGACCGCTTTGCCCGCCTGCGCATACTGTAATCTACGCCTTACAATGTGTAACCCGTGGTTTACAATGCCAATGTCCCTCGCTTTGCTCGCCTGCCACCGCGGAGGCGACCGGCGATTGACCACGGGCACCACTTCGGCGTACATTTCCAGTTGTTTCCGATGGTCGTGCCTCGCGAGTGCGCGGGGTGGCGGCCCTGTAGAGTGGGGGAGTGGGTGTCCCCCGCTTTTTTTGTCCACATATAGACCTGGGGCGACGCCGTGAAATCCACCCGTGCGGAGGTGGAAACCTGGGTGGAGGAGCTGCTCTCCGGAGTGGGCTTCGAGCTCGTGCAGCTGGAGTGGGGCGGCCATCCGAAGCGCCCCGTCCTCAGAGTGCGGATCGAGCGGTCGGCGCTCGACCGTCCGGTCTCGCTCGGCGACTGCACGGCGGTGAGCCGAGAGATCGAGACACGGCTTGACGGGGGCGATCTGGTCCCGGACAGCTACGTGCTCGAAGTCTCCTCGCCCGGCCTGGAGCGGCCTCTCACGCGGGGGCGTGACTTCCGGAGATTCAGAGGCCGCCGGGTGGTGCTCTTCGGCGAGGAGCCGCTGTGGGAGGGTAGCCGTCGGCTGGAGGGAGAGCTGCTCGGATACGCGGCCCACCCCGAGGAGAGCGTGATCCGCATGCGCCTCCCGCAGGGAGACGAGGTGGAGATCCGACGCGCCGCGCTCGCATCGGCCCGGCTCGTGCACGAGTGGCCGAGCTGATGGAGGTCGACACCGCCCAGGTCATCAAGGCCTTCAGAGCGATCGCCGCCGAGAAGGATCTCGACCCCGAGGAGGTGAGCGAGCTCATCCGCGACGGGATTCACGCTGGCTTGGCGCGCATCTACGGGGCGAACGTCGAGACCGAGATAACCGTCGACGATCTGGCCGGCGAGATCGAGATGATTGTCCTAAAGCGCGTCGTGGAGGTGGTCGAGGACCCCGATCGGGAGATCTCGCTCGAGGAGGCCCGCTGGGACGACCCCACCTACGAGGTCGACGACATAATGGAGATCGAGGTGGACTTCGGCCGCTTCGGCCGCAACGCCGTAATGGCCGCCAAGCACCGTATCGTGCAGCTCGTGCGTGAGGGGGAGCGGCAGCGAATCCGCGACGAGTACTCCGGCCGCGTTGGCGAGCTGCTCTCGGGCGAGGTGCAGCAGATCGAGCGGGGCAAGCTGGTCCTCCTCCTGAATCGCACCCGCGACGCCGACGCGATCATCCCGTGGAAGGAGCAGAACCCCCGCGAGCGCTTCCGCCAGGGCGAGTCGATTCGCGCCGTTCTCAAGCTGGTCGACGAGACGCCTAAGGGACCTAGGCTGATCTTCTCCCGTGCGGACCCGCTCTTCGTGGCGGCGCTCTTCAGACTCGAGGTGCCCGAGATCTACCAGGGCATCGTCGAGATCAAGGAGCTGACCCGCGAGGTGGGGGGACGCACGAAGATCGCGGTGCGCAGCCGCGACGAGTCCATCGATCCGGTGGGTGCGTGCGTAGGCCTGAAGGGCTCTCGTGTGCAGGCGGTGGTCTCGGAGCTGGGGGGTGAGCGGATCGACATCGTGCCCTGGCACCCGGATCCCGAGATCTTCGCCCGTCGAGCGCTGGCACCGGCCCGGGTCTCGAAGGTCATTCCAGATCCGGCCCGGCAGGTGATCACCGCGATCGTCGACGAGGACCAGCTCTCGCTCGCGATCGGCAGGAACGGCCAGAACGTCCGGCTGGCCTCGCAGCTGATCGGCTGGCAGATCGACCTCTACGGCTCGCGCGAGTGGCTCGAGCGGGGAGCTGACTCGTCATTCGCGCTGGGCGGTCAGACGGACTCCTACGAGACGGCCGACTTTCCGCTTAGCGAGCTCTCCATCGACGACGCCACGCTGGCGGCGCTCGGCGAGGCCGGGTACAGCAGCTTCCTAGACATCATCGACCTGGACAGGGCGGATCTGCTCTCCGTGGATGGCCTGACCGAGGATGCCGCTGCGCATCTGCTCCAGCTGATCGAAGAGCTGACCGTCGCCGACTCCGACCCCGGTCGGGCCGAAGCAGCTTCCCCCGCTCCCGCGCCGACGGCTGGCTGATGCTGGTCAAGGAGCTCGCCGTTGACCTGAGAGTCAACGTGGATGTCCTCCTCGGCTTTCTGAGGGAATCGGGAGTGCGGGTGGGGCACGCCGACGCGCGCATCGACGACATGGACGTCGCGCGCATCCGCACTCGTCTGGAGCGCGAGCGGCGGGCAGGGCGGGGGGAGGCCGCCGATGTCATGGCCGAGGCCGCCAAGGGAAGGAAACCTGCTAGCCGTCGCCGTCGCCGCCGCCGTGGAGTGGCACCGCCTCCGCCCGCCCCCGAGTCGGAATCGGCGGAGGAGGTCCGGGCGACCGAGGAGCCGGAGGTGGCGGAAGCGGCACCCGAAGCGGCCGACGCGGCGCTGGCACCCCCTCAGGCCGCCGAGGTCGAGGAGGCCAGCACGACTTCTCCCCCGGTAGAGGCCGAAACCACGGTGCCGACTGTGGAGGAGGCCGAGGCGGCCACGAGCGAGGGTGCGGAGCTCCATCCCGATGAGGAGTCTCAGGCCGCTGCCGAGCAGTCGGCTGCGATACCCGCGCCTGACGCCAAACCCGACGCGGAGCTACCCCCCGCAGAGCCGATCCCGCCCCCGCCGCAACCCGACCCGGCGACGAGGCCAAGATCGGTGCGCGACGGCGCACCGAGCGGCCTCGTTCCCGGAATCGGCCCTGTGATCCCCCCACTCGAGCCCGCCGCCAGCGCCGGACCCGGCGGAAGGGTGCGCGTCCAGGCCCAGGGGTACACCTCCGACGGGCGCCGCAAGAGCGATCGCAGGCGGGGCCGACGGCGGCGCTCGACCGACCGCTCCAAGGCCAAGGAGAACATCCAGCGGGTCATGGCGGAGCTGAAGGGCGGCCGCAAGCGGCGCCGGAAGGGCAAGGCGACCGTGGCGGCGGCCAAGGAGGAGCGGGCCGCAGCGGAGGAGAGGGCAGCCGAGATGGTCGCCGCCGAGGCCCGGACGGTGCGCGTCAACGAGTTCCTGACCGTCTCCGAGCTCGCCGAGCTGATCGACACCGCGCCCGCCGACATAATCGGGTCAGCCTTTCGGAATATCGGGCTGCCAGTCACCATCAACCAGCGTCTGGACTTCGACCAGATCGAGCTCCTCCTCGAGGAATTCGGCTTCAAGGCGGTGCGCGAGACCGACTACCTGCCTGCAGAGGAAGAGACCGTCGAGGACGATCCCGCCGATCTTAGGCCGAGGCCCCCGGTCGTCACCGTCATGGGCCACGTTGACCATGGGAAGACGCGGCTGCTCGACTGGGTCCGAGACACGAACGTGGTGGCAGGCGAGGCGGGCGGCATTACCCAGCACATCGGGGCCTACCACGTCGTGCTCGAAGACGGCCGGAGCATCTCCTTCCTCGACACCCCCGGGCACGCTGCCTTCACGGCGATGCGGGCGAGGGGTGCCGAGGTCACCGACATAGTCGTGCTCGTGGTCGCCGCCGACGACTCGGTGATGCCTCAGACGATCGAGGCGATCAGCCACGCTCGCAACGCTGGCGCCCCGATGGTCGTCGCGGTGAACAAGATCGACCTCGCCACCGCCGACCCGGAGCGGGTTAAGCGGGAACTTCTCCAGCACGGCGTCACGGTCGAGGACTTCGGTGGCGACACCCTGGTTGCCGAGGTGTCGGCCGCGACGGGGCAGGGGATGGGCGACCTTCTCGACAAGATCCTGCTGCAGGCCGAGATCCTCGAGCTACAGGCGAATCCAGGGCGCACGGCGAAGGGTGCCGTCGTGGAGGCGGAGCTCGATGTGGGCAAGGGCCCGGTCACCACCATCCTGGTGCAGAACGGGACGCTGCGGGTGGGCGACAGCTTCGTGGTCGGCCTATTCGACGGTCGGGCCCGAGCGCTCCTGGACGAACGCGGTCGCAATGTGGACGAGGCAGGCCCGGGGGTACCGGTGCAGATTCTGGGCACCGCGGGCGTGCCGCAGGCGGGGGACATCTTCCAGGTCGTGGACGCGGTCACGGCAGCATCGATATCGACTAGCCGACAGCGCCTGGACCGCGAGAAGCAGCTCCGCATTCGGGAGCGGGGAGTCAAGCTCGGCGACTTCCAGGAGCTCCTCGCCGCTGGGGACGTGGGGACGCTCCGCCTCGTCGTCAAGGGCGACGTGGACGGCTCGGTACAGGCCCTCTGCGA
Source organism: Gemmatimonadota bacterium (assembly GCA_026706635.1). Lineage (GTDB taxonomy): Bacteria > Gemmatimonadota > Gemmatimonadetes > Longimicrobiales > Gaopeijiaceae > Bin94. Next base: position 39,683 of record JAPOYJ010000043.1, read on the forward strand.
CTCCCTCGGGCAGCTCTCGGGGGAAGAGGTTCAGGTCGAGATCATCCACCGGGGCGTCGGCGCCGTGAACGAGAGCGACGTGACCCTGGCGCTCACCGCCGACGCGGTGATCGTCGGCTTCAGAGTTCGCCCAGATGCGGGCGCGCGGCAGACGGCGGCGCGTACGGGTGTAGACATCCAGACCTACGATGTCATCTACGAGGCCGTCGACGACGTACGCGCGGCGCTCGAGGGGCTGCTGGCACCGGAGCGGCGCGAGAGCGTGCTGGGATCGGCCGAAGCGCGGGTCATCTTCAGGATCCGCGGCGTCGGAACGATCGCCGGGAGCTACGTCGTGGAGGGTGCGATTCAACGGGGTGCGGCGGCTCATGTGGTCCGCGACGGCGTTGTGATATACGACGGAGAGGTCGGATCGCTCAGGCGCTTCAAGGAAGATGTGCGGGAGGTCAAGGAAGGCTTCGAGTGCGGGATCGGGATAGCCGACTTCAACGACCTCAAGGTCGGGGACATCATCGAAGCGTACCAGGTGCAGGAATTCGCCCGTACCCTGGACACCGCATAGGCGGCGGCGAGGGCGCTTGGAACGGCGGGGAGGCGAGTGGCGGGAGCCCGTCGTGACGCTCTGTAGCTGGGAGCTGGCAATACCGGGGGCCAGATCGCTGAAGGAGAAGCGCTCGGTGCTCCGCTCGCTTCGGGACCGGCTCGCCAGGATGAACGTATCGTTCGCGGAGTCGGGGCTGCAGGAGCTACGGGACAGAGCCCTCATCTCGGTTGCCTTCCTCGCCGCGCACGCCGCCCACTCCGACAGTGTGCGCGAGGCGGTGGACCGGGTTGTCGCCGGCGCCCGCGACGCCTACGTGGTTTCGGACTCCACCCGGCGCCTCGGATGACCTCGCGGCGCACTTCGCGTCTCGGCCAGCAGCTCCTCCGCGAGATATCGCTCAAGATCCGATACTCGGTGCGCGATCCCGACGTCGGCGGCCTCTCGGTGACCGGCGTCGACGTGGGTGCCGATCTGTGGCTGGCACGGGTGTACGTTGTCCCGTCCGGGTCGCCCGAGGAGCAGGAGAGGACGATGGCCGCGCTCGCCCGCGCCGCTCCCTTCCTGCGCTCTTCACTGGGCAGGGAGCTGCACATCCGGCGGATGCCGGAGCTGCGCTTCGAGCGGGACGACTCGATCGAGGCGGCTCGACGGATCGACGACATCCTGCGCGAGGTGCTGCCGGGCGATTCGCAGGGCAAGGCACCGCGCGGCGGCCAGGCGGAGTCCACCGAGAGCTGAGCCAGCCAGCAGTCCGTGGATAATCTCGCGCGAGCACCGAGAGCGGAGCTAGGGACATTCGCATTGTAAACCATGGATTACATATAGTAAAGCGTAGATTACAGTATGGACAAGCGAGCGAAGCGGTCCAGCGGAGATGCAGCGCCGCTCGAATGCCGTGGGAGGTTTGTCCACGGGCTGCTAGAGGTGCCAGACGCAGCGGCGGCGATGGAGATGCTCCTGGTGGACAAGCCGACCGGCTGCACCTCGCACGATGTTGTGGCGCTCGCCCGCCGCTCGCTGGGAGTGCGGAAGGCTGGCCACGCCGGGACCTTAGACCCGATCGCGACTGGCCTCCTGGTGCTCGGGCTCGGCCGTGCGACCCGGCTGCTCGGGTATCTCACCGGCCTGGACAAGGAGTACGAGGCGGTCGCCCGCCTCGGCGTCGCTACCGACACCCTCGACCGCGAGGGCGAAGTGGTGGTGGAGGACTCCGCGTGGGTCGGGTTGGCCGAGGCGGAGATTCGCCGTGCGGCGTCGGTAATCTTCGGGACCCTTGAACAGACGCCGCCGAGCTATTCGGCCGTGAAGGTCGGCGGAGTTGCTGCGCACCGGCGCGCCCGGCGCGGCGAGAAGGTGGGGCTGCCGCCCCGTCGCGTGGTCGTGCGGGAGCTCGAGGTCGTCGGCGTCGAGCTGCCGGAGGTGCGCTTTCGGGTGCTCTGCTCCAGCGGCACGTACATACGCTCCCTGGCCGCCGAACTCGGTCGCCGACTGGGCACCAGTGCGCACATCGCCGAGCTCCGTCGCACTCGGGTCGGGTCGTTCTCGGTGGCCGACGCGGCCTCGCTCGCGGAGCTTCGGGGCGGCACCGTGCCTCGGCAGGCGAGAATGGGACCGGTCGCCGCATTGTCGCACCTACCGTCAGTCACGGTGGACGAGCGCGATGCGGCCCGGCTGGCGAACGGGGCCAGGGTGCCCACGAGTGCGGCGGACTCCGCTCAGGCCACCTTCATCGCCGATGAAGGTGGCCGGCTCGTGGCGGTCGGCGAGGTGCGAGGCGGCGTGCTCCACCCGCGCACGGTCTTTCGGCGCGAGGTGGGCGGGCGGTGACGTCGCGAGCGCCCGAAGAACCCGCGCCGGTCGGGAAATCGGCCCCCGTGGTGGCCACGGTCGGCACCTTCGACGGCCTCCACACCGGACACTGGAGCGTGATCGGCGCGGTCGCGGACCGTGCCGAAGCCACGGGCGGGAAGAGCGTCCTCGTAACCTTCGAGCCCCATCCGCTCGCGATAGTCCGCCCGGAAGCCGCGCCGAAGCGGCTCACGACGGCGGCGGAGAGGAAGGAGCTGCTCGAGGGCAGCCGGCTAGACGATGTGGTGGTCCTGGCGTTCACGCCCGAGCTGCGTGCGCACTCCCCGCGGCGCTTCGTGACCGAGCTGCTGGTCGGCAGGCTGGGGGTGGAGGAGCTGGTGGTGGGTCACGACCACGGCTTCGGACACGGGCGGGCTGGCGATACGGACACCCTCGCGAGACTCGGCGCCGAGCTGGGCTTCTCGGTCACGGTCAGGGGACCGGTCCGCGAGGGCACCGATATCGTGTCGTCCTCCCGCATTCGACAGGCGCTCGCGGGCGGCGACCTCGCCGACGCCAATCGCGCCTTGGGGCGTCCCTACTCGATCTCCGGGACGGTGGTGAGAGGCGACGGCCGCGGCCGCGCGCTGGGCGTCCCAACGGCGAACATCATCGTCTCCGACCCCGACAAGCTCGTCCCCGCGGAGGGTGTCTACGCCTGTCGCGCGACCGTTGCCGGCGGCGACTTCGCGGGCGCGCTGCACATTGGACCCCGACCCACCTTCCCCGGTGCGGGAACCGCAATCGAGGTCCACCTGCTGGACTTCGAGGGCGACCTCTATGGGAGCGCCCTGCGTCTGCGTCTGGTGGAGCGGCTCCGCGCGGTCGTGGCGTTCGAGACGGCCGAGGCGCTGGTCGAGCAGATGCGGGAGGACGTCGAGCGCTCGCGCGAGGCGCTGGGACGGGCGGACCTTGTCTGAGGCCCGGCTTCCTGAGGCCCAGCTTCGTCGCGCCTGGCCAGTGGGGCGGCCCGCGAACAGGCCCCTACGGCATTCGCCCGGCGCAGCGCCCCTCTCGGTGCCCGGGCGAGATCATCCACGGACTGCCAGGGAAGCGACCGTCGAGACTGTCCCCTAGGGGCTGCGGGGTTGTCCGTGCCCCCTGCTAGCCGATCAGTCGGGAGACGCCGATGCGGAGAGTCAGGGTTCGGGTCTTCTGGTACGGCGCATAGGGGCCAACGCGGATGGGTCCGGTGTTCACGAGCCCATGGGCATACAACGCCCCGGCCAGGAAGCCCCAGGTGCCGCTAGGCCCCACCTCGACCTGCGACCCAAGCGCGACACCGTGATCGAAGGCCTTTGTGTTTTCGCGAGAATCCTGATATCCCGCAAAGTGCCCCGCCCGGAGGTGCAGCCGGACGGGACCGGCCAAGTCGATCCGCCTGTCCGCCAGTGCCATGAACTCGAGATAGATCAGGGAAACCCCGCCGCCCAACGCGCACGGATATGGGCCAGGAGGACATTCGCCATCGTACTCCTCCCAGTAGCCCTTCCCCGACAGATTGCTTGCCAACTCGAGGCTCCACCTGTCGGAAACGGGCAGTCCGAAGGCGACTCCGAGTGCCCCCCCATGCCAGGTCCACGGGTTGTCGAAGTCCAGCGTGGAGAGGTTGATCCCGGCCGATAGAGCCATCCTGACCTGGCCTTGCGCGGGCGCTCCGGGAAGAAGCAGGAGCAGAGCGAGGGCGCAGATCGCGAAACGCCTCATGACGGTCCCCTTTCGGATAGGTTATGGACCCCGCCGGTGCACCGCTGGCGAGCACGGGAGAGGCCGATGCCGGATCTCCGGTCGGCTCGCAGCCCGTGGACAAACCTCCCACGGCATTCGAGCGGCGCTGCATCTCCGCTGGGCCGCTTCGCTCGCTTATCCATACTGTAATCTATGCTTTACAATGTGTAATCCATGGTTTACAATGCCCGTACCCGGGGCTTCGCTCTGCGTTGCTCCTCGGACCAATAGCGCTGTGGCTATTGGCCCTTCGTCGCGCCTTGCCAGCGGAGCGCTTCGCCGCTCTCGGTGCTCGCGCGAGATTATCCACGGACTGCCAAGCGTCACCGGACCACCCACGGTGCTCTGGAAGCTTGCCATTCGCCTTGTTCCGGTCAAGCTCATCCCGCCGAGCCGTCTTCCGGGGATTCCGGGAATGCCCTACCTTCCTTGAGCGTCAAAGACCGACGCAGACCGAACTGACGAACAGAGCCACACCCATGACCATCGACAAACGCGAGGTCGTCGCCAGGTACGAGCACGACGGCACCGGCACCGGGAGCACGCAGGTGCAGGTTGCGCTTCTGACGGCTAGGATCAACCACCTGCGCGGCCATTTCGACAAACACAGGCACGATCACCACAGTCGCCGCGGCCTGCTCAAGATGGTGGGCCGCAGGCGTCGGCTCCTCGAGTACCTGGAGCGCACCGACATGGCTCGCTACCGCGCCCTGATCAAGGACCTTGGGCTGCGCCATTGATCCGCGCTGACCTCGGAGCGGCATCGCAGTAGTGCTCCCTCCAACCCGCAGCACCTGGGGCGCGTCGTCGCCCCGGGCTACGCTCCCCGCCCCTTCGCCCGGCTTGCTGCTGGCGAGATCCCGTAATTTTCCAGCCGCTGGCGTACGCTGCGGCGCAACTATCCGGCTGTACGCAACACTCGGAAGACGAAGACGAGAGAAATGACAGAGAGAATCGAACGCCGCTTCGCCGGCAGACCGCTCGTACTGGAGGTGGGTCGCATGGCTCGCCTCGCGCACGGATCCTGCCTCGTGCGTTTCGGCGACACGGTGGTGCTGGTGGCGGCGACGGTGCAGGACAAGCCGACACACCTTCCCTTCTTCCCCCTCACCGTCGAGTACCGCGAGAAGACCTACGCGGCCGGCAAGATCCCGGGCGGCTTCTTCAAGCGCGAAGGGGCGCCGCAGGAGAAGGAGGTGCTGTCGTCGAGGCTGACCGACCGCACGCTCCGACCGCTCTTCCCGGACGGCTTCTTTCACGAGACGCAGATCCACGCCCAGGTGCTGAGCGCCGATCAGGAGAACGACGCCGATGTCCTGACGCTGATCGGGGCCTCGGTGGCGCTGAACACATCGGTCATTCCCTTCAGGACACCGGTGGCGTCGGTGCGCATCGGGCGCATTCAGAACAACTGGGTGGTGAATCCGACCTTCAGGCAGCTGGAATACGCTGACCTGGACATCGTGGTGGCCGGTTCGGAGAATGCGATCGTGATGGTGGAAGGTGGGGCCATCGAGGTCCCCGAATCGCAGATCCTGGAGGGGCTCAGGCGGGCCCACGAGGCGATCCGCGAGCTGATCGCCATTCAGGAGGAGCTGATTGCGCCGCGCCGCGTGCCGGCGATGGAGTGGGTGCCCAAGGAGGTGGACCCGAGGCTGCGAGAGTTGGTCGAGAGGGCCGCCGAGGGCCGGGTAGCCACTGCGGTCCGGATTCCCGGCAAGGTGGAGCGCCTGGCCGCGCTCTCGAAGATCGCCAAGGACGTCACCAAGCAGCTCGAGGCGAACGAACCCGACCTGCCGCTTGGCGACGGCGGCGTGGGGGAGGTGATCCGCTCCCTCGAGAAGCGGAGTGTGCGGGCCCGGGTTCTCGACGAGGGCGTCCGGGCCGACGGTCGGGGCCTCGAGGATGTGCGCGCGATCGGTTGCGATGTGGGGCTGCTCCCCCGCACCCACGGGTCGGCGCTCTTCACGCGGGGCGAGACGCAGTCGCTCGGCGTCGTGACGCTCGGCACCTCGAAGGACGAGCAGCGCATCGACTCGATTGACTCGCCGGAGCAGGTCACCAAGTCCTTCATGCTGCACTACAACTTCCCCCCGTTCTCGGTGGGGGAGGCGAGGCCGATCCGGGCCACCTCGCGCCGCGAGAAGGGACACGGAGCGCTCGCCGAGCGGGCGATCCGGCCCCTGCTGCCGGAGTACGACGACTTCCCCTACACGATCAGGGTCGTCTCGGAGATCCTGGAGTCGAATGGTTCCTCCTCGATGGCCTCCGTCTGCTCCGCGTCGCTCTCGCTCATGGACGCCGGAGTCCCGATCAAGGCACCGTGCGCAGGAGTCGCGATGGGGCTCGTGGCCGAGGGCGACCGGGTCGCGGTCCTGACCGATATCCTGGGCCTGGAGGATGCGCTGGGCGACATGGACTTCAAGGTGGCCGGCACGAAGCAGGGCGTGACATCGATTCAGATGGACATCAAGATCGACGGGCTCTCCTTCGATCTCCTGGAGCGGGCCCTAGCCCAGGCCCGGAGCGCCCGCATGCACATACTGGGCGAGATGGAGGCAGTGATTGGAGCGCCTCGGGACGACCTCTCGGCCTACGCGCCGCGTATCTCCTCGCTTCGCATCAATCCTGAGAAGATAGGTGATATAATCGGACCTAAGGGAAAGACTATCAGGGCTATACAGGACGAGTCCGGAGCCACGATTGAGGTCGATGACGACGGGATCGTGAAGATCGCAGCGGTATCGGGCGAGGCCGCTCGCCGTGCCCAGGAGATGATCGAGGCGATCGCGAAGGAGCCCGAGGTCGGGGTCATCTACGAGGGTCCGGTCAAGAACACGACCACCTTCGGGGCCTTCGTCGAGATCCTGCCGGGGATCGAGGGGCTCTGCCACATCTCCGAGCTGGCAGACCACAGGGTGGGCAAGACCGAGGATGTGGTGAGGCGGGGCGACGTGGTGCGGGTCAAGCTCCTCTCGATAGACGAGAAGGGGAGGATGCGCCTCTCCAGGAAGGCCGCGGCGGCGGACGACGCGGCGGCTTCGGGGAAGTAGACGCAGACTGGCTGGCGGCCACTCGGGCAGGACAGGGCGACCGATGCCGACGCGCTCCTCCCGAGCGGGCGAGTCGCACCGGGTCACGCACCTCGACAACGGTATCGTCGTCCTGACCGAGTCGGTGCCAGGGGCGCGGAGCGCGGCCGCAGGGGCATGGATACGTCAGGGCTCCGCCCTCGAGCCAGCCGATATGACGGGTGCCAGCCACCTACTGGAGCACATGGTCTTTCGCGGCACCGCCAATCGCTCCCGGCGCGCGATCGCCCTTTCGCTCGAGAGTGTCGGGGGGTCTCTCAACGCCTACACCTCGCGGGAGCACACCGGCTACGAGGCGCGCGTGCTCCCGGACCACATCCCACTGGCCACAGAGGTGATATCGGATCTGGTCCGGAGTCCGCGCCTCGACGAGGACGACCTGGACCGGGAGCGCGAGGTCGTGACGGAGGAGATCGCCATGGTCGAGGACACTCCCGACGACCTCGTCTTCGAGTTGCACGGCGCCCGAATGTGGGGCGACCACCCCTACGGCGCCCCGATCCTGGGGAGCCGCGAGAGCGTGGCCTCGATTCCACGCGATGGCCTGGCCGAGCTGCACCGAAGACGCTACGTGGGGGCCAACCTGATCGTCGCGGCGGCGGGGGCGGTCGAGCACGACGCCTTCTCGGATCTGGCCTCAAGGTGGTTCGGTCCGGTGGAGGCGGGCGAGCGAACGGAGGCGGTGTCGGAGCCGGCAGGGGCGTGCGCGGGGACCCACCGGGTGGAGCGCGGCCTCGCCCAGGTGCATATCGTGATCGGGGCGCCCACCCCGGGGCACTCGCACCCAGACCGCTACGCCCTAGCGCTGCTCTCCGCGGCGCTGGGCGGCGGGATGAGCTCGCGCCTCTTCCAGCGCATTCGCGAGGAGCTGGCGCTGGCCTATGCCGTCCACTCGTACCAGGCCTTCCATGTGCGGGCGGGAGCCGCGGGCGTCTATCTGGCGACGCGTCCGTCGGAGTGTGCGGCGGCGCTCGACGCTGTGGCGGAGATCTGTCGCGAGGTGGTCGCCGACGGCCTGTCCGACGAGGAGCTGGAGCGAGTTCGGGAGCAGGTCAAGGGACAGCTGGTCCTCTCGCTGGAGTCCACCGGCGCGCGCCTTCACCGATTGGCGAGCGCCGCGCTGTACGACGAGAGGATCATGGGGCTGGACGAGGTGCTGAAGCTGGTCGACGGCGTCTCGCACGGCGACATCGCGAGGGTGGCGGCCCAGGTGCTCGACCCCGGGCGAAGCTGCACGCTGACTCTGGGCCCCACCTAGCAGCCCCGCCTATCCGTAATGTAATGTATGCTTTACATTATGTAATCCGTGGTTTACAATCCATAGTTCTAGCTGGACGAAACAGAAGCCTGGAAGACCTGGGCAGCGACCGGAGGAGGGCCGGAGATGCTCATCGGCGTCCCTACCGAGGTGAAGCAGAACGAGTACCGGGTGGCGCTCACCCCCGCCGGTGCCGAGGCGCTGGCAGAGGCCGGGCACGGCGTGGTGGTGCAGGCGGGCGCGGGGAACGACAGCGGCTTCACCGACGACTTCTACGAGCGGGCAGGGGCCGAGGTCGTGGCTGGTGCCAGCGAGCTCTGGGAGCAGGCGGCGATGATCATGAAGGTCAAGGACCCGGTCGCGTCCGAGTGGCCCCTGATGCGCGAGGGCCAGATCGTCTTCACCTACTTCCACTTCGCCGCCTCGGAGGAGCTGACCCGCGCCGTCATCGAGAGCGGGTGCGTGGCGATAGCGTACGAGACGGTCGGCCCCGAGCGCGGCGAGCTCCCCCTCCTGACCCCGATGAGCGAGGTGGCCGGGCGGATGGCGGTCCAGGAGGGGGCAAGGTATCTGGAGCGTCCCTATGGCGGCTCGGGGATCCTGCTCGGAGGGGTGCCGGGCGTGCTTCCGGCCAAGGTCCTGGTACTTGGCGGGGGTGTTGTGGGAACCGAGGCCGCGAGGATGGCGGCGGGGCTTGGCGCCAGAGTGGCGGTGATGGACGTCTCGCTACCGCGCCTGCGCGAGCTCGCGGAGATCATGCCCGCCAACGTGAATGTGCTCTACTCCACCGGCTACGCGGTGCGCAAGCAGCTGCGGGACTCGGACCTCGTGGTGGGCGCGGTGCTGGTGCCCGGCAACAAGGCACCGAAGCTGGTGGCGCGCGACGACCTCGCAACGATGAGACCGGGATCGGTGATAGTGGACGTGGCGGTCGACCAGGGCGGGTGCGTGGAGACGATACGCCCGACGACCCACGAAGACCCGGTCTACGAGGTGGACGGCGTGATTCACTACGGGGTCACAAACATGCCGGGAGCGGTACCCAGGACATCCACTCTGGCGCTGACCAACGCCACGCTGCCGTACGCCCTGAAGCTGGCCGATGCCGGGTGGAGAGAGGCGTGCGCCGACGATCCCGATCTAGGCCGCGGAGTCAACATCTGCGAGGGCCGGGTGGTGCACCCCGGAGTGGCCGAGGCCTTCGGGCTCACATGCGACCCGGTGGGGATCGAGCCGTCCCCACCTGCCGAGACCGTCCGCTTCCGGCGCCTGAGCTCCAATCCCGACCTGGCCCTCCCCGCGCGGGAGACCGCCGGTGCGGCAGGATTCGACGTCCGGAGCTCGGAGTCGTTCCAGATGGCGCCGGGCGAGATTCGCGCCGCATGCACCGGCTTGGCCATCGAGATGCCGCCTGGGATGGAGTGCCAGGTCAGGCCGCGCTCGGGGCTGGCGGCGAGGCACGGCCTGACGATGCCGAACAGTCCCGGGACGATCGACTCGGACTACCGTGGCGAGCTGAAGGTGCTGCTCCAGAATCTGGGTCCCCAGCCGGTCCAGATCCTGCGGGGCGACCGGATCGCGCAGCTCGTCTTCGGCCGCTGCCTCGCGCCTACGATCGCAGAGGGAGCGTCGCCCTCCGAGACCGATCGCGGCGAGGGAGGCTTCGGGAGCACCGGCGTGGGGTAGGCTGCTCCTTGCAGCCCGTGGACAGGCCTCCCACGGCATTCGAGCAGCGCTGCATCTCCGCTGGACCGCGGTGCTCTGCGTTGCTCCTCG
>JAPOYJ010000027.1 GCA_026706635.1 Gemmatimonadota bacterium
TTAGTGATCCGGCGGTTCCGAATGGAAGGGCCGTCGCTCAACGGATAAAAGGTACGCCGGGGATAACAGGCTTATCGCCCCCGAGAGTTCACATCGACGGGGCGGTTTGGCACCTCGATGTCGGCTTATCGCATCCTGGGGCTGAAGAAGGTCCCAAGGGTCGGGCTGTTCGCCCGTTAAAGCGGTACATGAGCTGGGTTTAGAACGTCGTGAGACAGTTCGGTCTGTATCCGTCGTGGGCGTTGGAGTATTGAGGGGAGCTGCTCCTAGTACGAGAGGACCGGAGTGGACTGACCACTCGTGTACCGGCTGTTCCGCCAGGGGCATCGCCGGGTAGCGACGTCGGGAAGGGATAACCGCTGAAAGCATCTAAGTGGGAAGCCCCCCCCAAGATGAGTACTCCCAGGCCCCTTTTGGGGGCCTCTGAAGGGCCGTGCGAGACCAGCACGTTGATAGGCGGCAGGTGGAAGCGTGGTGACACGTGCAGCCGAGCCGTACTAATGGCCCGTGAGGCTTGACCAGCCATCCTGATCTGGGATGCCTTCTGGCACGTAGGGTGCCTCTCTTCGTCTACCTTGGTTTTTTCGCTTGGCTGGTGGCCAGAGCGCAGGGGCCACACCCGATCCCATCCCGAACTCGGAAGTAAAGTCCTGCCGCGCGGATGGTACTGCTGGGGCAACCCGGTGGGAGAGTACGTCGCTGCCAGCCTGCTCTTTCGCGCTCCGTGCGGTGCCTGTTAGCCGCGCGGGGCGCGTGTCGTATGTGGGTACGCCATTTGGGGACGGCGCTGGATGGGCGCTTCGGTTGCCGCGAGGAGTCGGCTCGTGGTCGCGCGGTGGTCTGCGGCCGTCATCACGGCACTGATTACGGCCACGCCCGCTGCTCCTGCGTGTATGGCGGCAGGGGCGTTATCGGGGGTGATTCCGCCGATCGCCACCACGGGTGCGTCGACCGCTTTGGCGATCCGGGCCAGCCGTGCGACCCCGATGGCGCTCCCCGCGTCGGGTTTGGTTGTGGTTGGGAAGACCGGGCCGCACCCGATGTAGTCCGCGCCGCTGGCGATGGCGGATTGCGCCCTGGCGACCGTCGAGGCAGAGTAGCCGATCAGGAAGCCAGGCGGTGCCAGCTCTCTGGCGTGGGCGACGGGCAGGTCATCGGGCCCGAGGTGCACTCCGTCGGCACCGACGGCGAGCGCCACATCCAGTCGGTCGTTCACTACCAGGAGGGCACCGGCGTCGTGGGTGGCTCGTCGCACGGCGTGGGCAAGCGGCAGGATGTCGCGGGGGGGGAACTCCTTCTCGCGCAGCTGCACCGCCGGGCACCCGGCCCGAAGTGCGTCGCCGACCACCTGCACGACGTCGCGAGGCGCGGCCAGTCGCCTATCTGTGGCGACGATCAGTCGAAGTCTGGTTGCGGAGGAGCGCATTGGAAACTACACTATACAAAATGTAAACTACAGGTTACATTGCCGGAATGAACGGGCCCGTCCAAGGCCGCCGAAGCGCAGGGGCGTGGTCGCGCTAACCGCGTTCGTCCAGATGTCGGGCCCTCCGTACTGCTGCATTGTGCTCCTCGAGGGTCTCCGAAAAGACGTGCAGGCGGTCCTCTCCCCGCACAAAGTAGAGGTAGTCGGTGTCGATCGGGCTCATGGCGGCGTCGAGGGCGACCGCGCCCGGGGCGGAGATGGGCCCGGGAGGAAGCCCCGCGTGCGTGTAGGTGTTGTAGGGGTGATCCCTGACGGAGTCCATCGCTGCGTGGAGTAGTCGCGGTCGATGGCCGTCGGGGAGGGCGTAGTGGACCGTGGGGTCGGCCTGAAGGGGCATGCCGATGCGCAGGCGATTGTGGAATACGCTCGCGATCGTGGGCATCTCGGAGATGTGTCCGGCCTCGGCCTGGACAATCGACGCCAAGGTGACCACCTCCTGCTCGGTCATCCCCGAACGGGCGAGCGCGTCGCGGCGGTCCGGGGTCCAGTAGGCCCGGTAGCGGGCGATCATCGCAGCGACGACCCGTTCGATTCCAACGCCCTCCGCGAAGCGGTAGGTGTCGGGAAAGAGGTAGCCCTCGAGTCCAGGGCCCGGTACCTCCCAGCGGGTGTGCAGCTTGCCGTCGTCGAGTGCGTCGACCACCGAGGCCGAATCGGTCCCGGCGGCCTTGGCGATTCGGGGTGCCATCGCGGTCAGCGTCATCCCCTCTGGGAAGGTGACGGGGTAGGTCACGACGGTGCCGCGCGAGAGGGCGTCGTATACCTCGGCAAAGCCGGCACCCCTCGCGAGCCGATAGGTGCCGGCCTTGACCGAGCGGTCCAGTCGCCGCGCCCGCCCGTATATCCCGAAGAGCGTCGGCATGCCGATCACCCCGCGCTGAGCGAGGATCTGCGGCACATCGCTGTACGGGGTGCCGATCGGTATCTCCACGAGCACCTCCTCGGACGGACTCTGCGACACGCACCCCTGCGCCGCCCATACGACCGTGAGCACGAGCAGCCCGTCGCGCGCGGTCTGGCTAACCCGAGCGCTCTTCGACAGGGGATGCCTCGGCCCGACGGTGCTCGTCGAGCCACTCCTGGAGGATGATTGCCGCCGCCGCTGCATCTATCCTCGCCTTGTCCTTCCTCTGTCTGCCGATTGGCCCGATGGTGCCAATCCTGTCACGCGCCTCGACCGAGGTGCACTCCTCGTCGACGAGGTGAACGGGCAGACCGCTCCGGGCCTCCAGCCGCCTTCCAAAGTCGCGCACCTCTTCGGTCCACGAATTGTCGCTACCGTCGATCGCTCTCGGAAGACCCAGCACCAAGTGCGCCACGCGCCGACCGCCTGCGATCTCCAGGATTCGAGCCGTGGGCGGACGCTTTCCCCGCCTCCTCGGAAGCGTGCAGAGCGGGGTGGCCAGCGTCCCGGTGGGGTCGCTCAGGGCCAGTCCGATCCGACGGGTCCCGTAGTCGATCGCGAGGATGCGCCCACTGTCGCGCTCGGGCTCCGCCATGCAGTCAGGCACTACCTGGCAGCGGTGCCGGGACGGAGCGCCGCGGTGTTGGCGGACCAGCCCCCCTCGCGCTCGACCACCAGGCCCGCATCGCGCAGGAAGGCTAGGTCGCGGCGCAGCGTCCGGCGCGACAGATCGGCGTAGGGTTCGGCGACGCCGGTGTTCAGGCCCATCATCTCGTCGAGCCCGAGAGCGCCGTCGAGCGGGAGGGCGAGGATCAGCTGTCGCCGCCTCGCCAGCACGCTTCGCTTCCGCGACACGCCTGCGGCTAGCCGCTCGCGGATCAGGCAACGCCAATTCGAGCGCAGACTTGCGTCGGCCATCTCTGCCATGACCTTCCGAACTCCGCCCGCAAGCCCGGCCACCCCGTACTCGACGAAGGAGGTGAGCGACCGGTCGCGCCGACAGCGGTCCAACGCACCCGCGTACTCCTCCTTCGCGCGCAGGTAGAGCTCTGGAAGTACGTGCGATGCGACCGTCGGGCACCGTGCGGCTGCGAGGACATAGCCCTCGATCAGCGCTGCGGCCGCGCGGTTGCCACCCCGGAAGGGACTGATCGCCAGGATGTGCGCGTGGGAGGCCAGAGCCCGCACGACCGCGCGCCCGAAGCGGGAATCTCTTCCGCCCTCGGCGAGCTCCCGGCCCAGCCACGCGATCAGCTCGCCGACGAGCGTCGGCACCTCGGCCGCGTCCGGTGCGCCCTCCGGCGTGGCGCAGCGCCTAGTGCGATACCCCCCGGCACCCCAGCCCCGGGGATCGTCCGGGCCTCCCGCGAGGAGGAGGTGCGCACCGAGGAGGGTGTCGGCGTCGATAAGGGGGTTGTCTTCCCCTTCCCCTGCCACATGGACTCTGTCGTGTAGCCGCTGCATGGCGACTGCGCAGTCTTCCGCCAGCTCGTCGCTTCCGCCCGGCATTCCCGGCCGATCGTCCTGGAGCGAGGCGATCGCCCTGGCACCCCGCGCGAGCGACGACTCCCGGAGCCGCCGCCGATCATCGGGGTGGAGCGGCATCGCCCGGATCGCCGACGCCATCGCGTCGCAGCGCCCGAGCTGGTAGCGTGTCCGGGGCGAGATCCCCCACTGCCGCCTGAAGCGAATCCGCCCTGCAGGTGCGCTCATGTCCTACTCCGACCCGGGTATCGTGTCCACCGCTCCGAATTGACAGATTCGGGGTACTATCTGTCAAGGGCGTGCTCAGGACGATGATCTGCGAGTGGGACATGCGGCGGGGTGCGGACCTTCAGCCGACCTGACGGGCGCGCGGCCCGCCTACGCTTCGCTGGCGGTGAACAGCAATACGAGCATCAGCACGATGGCGGCGGGAATCCACGCGATCGTGAGCGGCCCGGGAGACACGAGACTCGGGAGCTCCCACCCCGGTATGCCTGCGCTCGTCAGCCACTCCTGAAGCGACCTCCAGGCCTCCGTCGGAAGGCTTGCGACGATCGCCCCCAATCCGATGGCCGACGCCGCGCCCGCAATCCAGATTGGGAACAGCGCTGGCCCCGAATCCTCCGACCGCATGCGGATCCGGGCTCTGAGCCAGATCAGATAGGGGTCCGGCAACGGAGCCGGTGCCGAGTCCACGGTTTGGCCGAGCTCGACGATCCATCGAATCGCGGTGCTGGACTCCCTGCACGAGTCGCATCGCGCGACATGAGCGGTCAGTTCGTCGCTCCATCTTCCCGCCCGTGCCGCCCCGATCACGGATTCCCCCCTGGGGCATGGATCCGTAATCATCGCACATCCTCCGGGCCCCACCCGTGGCACTCCAGAATCCCCGCCAACCTTCTGCGCGCCCGGTACAGCACGACGCGGACGCTGTTCTCCCCGATTCCCATCGAACCAGCGATCTCGCGGTGGCTGGCCCCCTCCACATGCGCCAGCCAGAGAAGCATCTGTTCCCTCTTCGAGAGCCGGGCGAAGAGCCGTTCCATGTCGAGCGTCAGGTCGTGTCTCGGGCTCTCCGAAACCGGCGAGCTCCATCTCTGTCGGTGTCTTCGCTCGCGACCCACGCTCCGCCCGTGGTCGGCAACCAGCGTCCGGACCGTCTTGTAGAGGTAGGACCGTACCTTTCCGATGGCCGCATCGCTCATGTCCGCGCGGAGCAAGCGGTAGTAGGCTTCCTGCAGAACGTCATCCGCCAACGCCGAATCCCTCACCGCTAAGTGCAGGTAGGCTCGAAGCCGCGGCGCCGTGCGCTCGTAGACCCGGCGGAATGCGGCCTCGTCCTCATGCATCCGCTGCTGACTGGCGCCACTGGTCAGACAACTTCTTCGAGATAGCGGCCGCAGCGATGAGCCCGACCCCGAGCGCCGTCGTCCCGACGCCGGGGTAGAGAAAGCCGTCTTCCCACACCATGAGCACGAGGAAACCGAGTCCCAGCGCGGATGAGACGATTCCCGCGGAAAGGACAACCAGGATCGTCCCATTACGGTCGGACTCGAACTGACGTAGGAACTGCTTGCCATCCTCCGTTTCGATGAACTCCGCGAGTTCACGGCCCGACTGGAACTTGGCCAGCAATTGCTGCTGGGTCTCGGCTTGCCTCGCCAGCCGAACATGATTCACCCTGGCCCTCAGCCAGACGATCCCCACCACGGCTGCCAAGAACCCCAGTGCCACCAGAATGCCTTCCACTTGTCACCTCTCGGCTCGTGCTTGCTTAGCCATCCTCCAACGGATCTTGCCGGAGTGGCGGGATTCCCTGTTCTACCCGAACCGGGAACGCTTCCCCACCACCGGAACCCCCCTTCTCCACTATGTAGGACGTTCGGCGCACGCAACCGGTTAACAGCTGCGGCGGAACAGGCCGGCGGCGGGGTTGGCGGATCCCGTCGGGGCGTGCGCGGCTTCGGCGCTGTTTGCCTGCAGGTGCTCGGCGTGGACTCTCGGCTCCCCTTGACAGATTCGGGGCACTATCTGTCAAGGGCGTGCTCAGGACCATGATCCGCTAGCCGGGCATGGGGGGGTGCGGACCTTCGGCCGCGGGGCGAGGAACGCGGCGGGGGAGCTGGCCTCCTCCTGGGACAGGTCGCGGGGTTAGGAGCCCGCGGGGCAACCGACGGGCACCGGAAGCGGAGGGGCGCCGGGTGGGGAAGGCGCAGGGGTCAAATCGCCAGCCCGGGCCTCCATCCACAGACTGCTACGAGTCGCAATTCCCGTTGCCTCTGTGGTCCTCGATCGAATCGAGCCATTCCTGGAATTCATCGTCGGTGGGGGCACAGAGGTCGGTGTCGTGCCAGTGGAAGAGCGCGAGAGGCAAGCCGATCAACTCCCTCGGCAGCGGCCCGGTCAACGGATTGCCGAAGATCGACAGGCTGTGCAATTCACCGAGGTTGCCCAGTTCCACGGGAACCGGGCCCGTCAGTTCGTTGTTCGAGAGATCGAAGTCCGTGAGATAGACTCGATTCCCGAGTTCCCCCGGTATCGGACCCGTCAACCGGTTGTCGGAGAGATCGAGCCGCCGCAGCAACTCCTGGAGATTGTTGAGATTCCCGAGTTCCGGTGGAATCGGACCCTCCAGCTGGTTGCCGGACAGATCCACCGAAATTAGCCGCAGCGAATCGCCCAGTTCGGCCGAATCGTCCCCGTCAGCCGGTTGTTGGCGAGATCGAGGTGCCTCAGCTGCCGCTTGAGCCTCCCGAGTTCCCGCGGGATCGCGCCGGTCAGTTGGTTGTCACGGAGAACGAGGTCCTGCAACGTCCAGAAATTCCCAAGTTCGGGCGGGATCGGGCCCACCAGTTCGTTTCCGTTGAGATGGAGGTACCAGAGGGGACGTATGTTTCCGAGTTCGGGCGGGATCGGGCCCGTCAGCCGGTTGTTGGAGAGGTCCAGCATCATCGACTCCAAGTTCCCGAGTTCGCGTGGGATCGAGCCCGTCAACGCGTTCATGGCGAGATCGAGGGTCCTCAGATTCCGGAGCTTCCCGAGTTCGGGCGGAATCGAGCCCGACAATGCGTTCATGGCGAGATCGAGTCTCTCCAGATTCCAGAGCTTCCCGAGCTCGGGCGGAATCGAGCCCGTCAATTCGTTATTGTCCAGAACGAGAAACCTCAGACTCTGGAGACTCTCCAATTCGGATGGAATCGACCCCGTCAGTTGGTTTTCCGAGAGCGATAGCGTAATGAGATCGGTAAGCTGGCCGAGTTCAGGCGGGATCGCCCCGGTTATTCGGTTGCGAAACAGCCCGAGAAAACGTAGCGTCTGCACCGTCCCCACCTCGGGAGGCAACCCGCCCGTCAGCCCGTTGTCATACAGCCACAACCTCGTGACCTTCTGCGCAGGCATGCTGTCCTCGGTCCTCACTCCGTGCCACGTGTATAGCGGTGCCTCCGTCTTCCAGTTGTAGTCGTCCTCCCAGCCGTCCCCGCCCATCTCCTCGTGAACCACGTGCAACACCCCGACCTCACCCAGCTTGACCACTATCGTGGCCTCGCCGGTCACTCCCTCTACCGAAGCCCGTACGGTCGTCGTTCCGGCCGCCCTGCCGGTCACCCGCCCGCTCTCCGAGACCGCCGCTATGGCGCTGTCACTGCTCGTCCAATCGACCGGAATGTCCGTCATTGCGACCCCGTTCTCATCCAACACGGTGGCCGTCAGATCCGCGGTTTTCAGGACATCTTCCAGGACCACGTCGTCGGGTGAGATCCTGATCGTCGTCGCCACGGGAGCCGGGTCGCCGCACCCGCTGCCAAGGGCCAGGGCGAAGATGGCCAGCCCACACCCGGGGGCCCGTGGCCGGAATCCCCCTAGAATTCGATCAAGCGGGCTACCGGGGCTCCCACGATTCCACGAGACAATTGATCCGATCGGTCGCATCGAGCCCACCTCCTCTACGCTAGGAACTCCGCTCGCTCATACTCTGCACAATAGCCCGGCGGGGCCCGCGGGGCAACCGACGGGCACCCCAACCCCTTCAAATGCCAACGCCCAACCGTGAGATTGGACTGCTGGCAGTGGTCCTGCGTCGAACGATCTGCTAGCGCAACCACGGATATCCAGGAGTCGCCTGTTGTCGTCTTACAGCTATGCGCAGATCCCCGCCGACGGCGGGAGGATCCTCGGCGACACCGGCGACCGAGTCGTCCCCGACACTCCGATCGTCCCCTTCATCGAAGGAGACGGGACAGGTCCCGACATCTGGGCGGCGACGCGGAGCGTGGTCGACGCAGCCGTGCAGAAGGCGTACGGGGGAGCGCGCCGGATCGCGTGGATGGAGGTCTACGCTGGCGAGAAGGCCCGCAGGGTGACTGGCGACTGGCTCCCGCAGGAGACGCTGGCGGCGCTGGCGGAGTTCAGGGTGGCGATCAAGGGACCGCTCACCACTCCGGTCGGCCGTGGCATCCGCTCGCTCAATGTGGCGCTCCGGCAGGCGCTGGATCTGTACTCGTGCATTCGTCCGGTGCGGTGGATCCCCGGCGTGCCATCGCCGGTGCGGGAGCCCGAGAGGGTGGATCTGGTGATCTTCCGCGAGAACACCGAGGACGTCTATGCGGGGATCGAGTGGGCATCGAGGACTCCCGAGGCCGAGCGGGTACGCGACTTCCTGCAGGGGTCGATGGGCGCCTCGGTCCGCGAGGGGAGCGGGATTGGGATCAAGCCGATCAGCCCCTTCGGGACCAGGCGCCATGTGGCGGCCGCGATCCGCTACGCCCTCTCCCGGGGCAGGGATTCGGTCACCCTGGTGCACAAGGGCAACATCATGAAGCACACCGAGGGGGCGTTCCGCGACTGGGGGTACGAGGTGGCGGCCGAGCGCTTTGCCGACTCCACCGTGCCGGAGGCGCGCCTCCTTGATGGCGAGGAGCGGCGGGGGCGCGTCGTAGTCAAGGACCGGATTGCCGACTCGATGTTCCAGCAGGTGCTCCTCCGCCCCCACGAGTACTCGGTCCTCGCCACGCCCAACCTGAATGGCGACTACCTTTCGGACGCATGCGCGGCGCAGGTCGGCGGGCTCGGGATGGCGCCAGGCGCCAACGTCGGCGACTCGGTGGCGCTCTTCGAGGCGACGCACGGAACCGCGCCCAAGTACGCGGGGATGAACCGGGTCAACCCCGGATCGCTGATCCTCTCGGCTGCGATGATGCTGGATCACCTCGGCTGGGAGGAGGCGGCGAGGGCCGTCGGACGCGGCGTGGAGGGGGCGGTCGCGGCCAGACGGGTGACCTACGACCTGGAGCGCCAGATGCGGGGCGCGACCCGGGTCTCGACATCCGGTTTCGGCGAGACGATCGTCGAGCAGATGTAGAGCGGCAGTGCAGCTAGAGCTTGCCCACGCCCCCCCGGAGAGGGTGGAGACCCCGCTGATGGTCGCGCTCGTGGCGGCGGACCGTCCCTTCGAGGATCTCCGGGATCTCGACGCGGCCTCGGGGAGGACGCTCTCGCTGGCCGCGGCCTCCGGCGACTTTCGCGGACGCTCCGGCGAGTGTCTGCTAGGGTACGCGGCCGATGGAAAGGGACCGCGCCGGGTGCTCTTCCTGGGGGTGGGCGATGCTGCGTCCGCCGCCCCGGAGGAGCTGCGATCGGCGGCCGGCAGGGCGGTGCGGGAGGCCGAGCGCTGCCGGGTGACGTCGCTTGCCCTCTGCGCCGACCACCTGTCGGACTCGGTCGACGAGGCGGCCGTCCATTCGCTCGCCGAGGGTCTGGCGCTCGCCTCCTGGCGCTACGACGAGCTCAGGTCGCGGGGAGCGGCCGAGGGCGGGGGAGCTCTCGAAGACCCTCCTCCTCCAATGGTGGAGTCGGTGCTCATCGCCGGCAGGCGGGCGTCTGGCTGGGAGGGGGCGCTCGCGAGGGGCAGGCTCTTCGCCGACGCCGAGAACTGGGCTCGCACGCTGCAGGCCCGGCCCGGCAATGTGGCGACTCCGTCGCACCTGGCTGCCGAGGCGCGGCGAATGGCCGACGAGGTGGGTCTCGAGTGCAACGTCCTGGGCCCCGAGGAGCTGGAGGAGGAGGGGATGGGGGCGTTGCTCGCGGTGTCGAGAGGGTCTCGCGAGGAGCCCCGCCTCATTGTGCTTCGCCACCGGGGAGGAAAGTCCGGCGAGGCGCCGCTCGTACTGGTCGGCAAGGGCCTTACCTTCGATGCCGGGGGTATTTCGCTCAAGCCAGCCAAGGGCATGGAGAAGATGAAGTACGACATGTCCGGGGGCGCGGCCGTCTTGGGAGCAATGCTGGCGGTGGGGCGCCTCGGCCTGGAGGCGAATGTGGCGGCGGTGGTCCCGTGCGCCGAGAATCTGCCCGGGGGGATGGCGACTAAGCCGGGCGACGTGGTGCGCACCCGCGCCGGCAAGTCCGTCGAGGTGGTGAATACGGATGCCGAGGGCCGCCTGATCCTCGCCGACGCGCTGGACTACGCCAAGGGGTGGAGGCCGGCGGCCGTCGTGGACTGCGCCACCCTCACCGGGGCCTGCGTCGTGGCGCTCGGCCACCACAGGTCCGCCCTCCTCGGCAGCGACGGGGAGCTTGCGCGCGAGATCCTCGCCGCGGGGGAGCGCTCCGGCGAGCGGTGCTGGTGGCTCCCGATGGGCGCCGAGTACCGCAAGCAGCTCGACAGCGAGTGCGCCGACCTGAAGAATGTGGGCGGGCGGGCCGCCGGGACGATCACTGCCGCCTGCTTCCTGGCCGAGTTCGCCGGAGACGCGCCCTGGGCGCACCTGGACATCGCCGGAACGGCCTACGGCAGCAGCGACCGGCCGTACCTGAGGGACGGCCCCACGGGGGCGCCCTGCCGACTCCTCCTAGAGTGGCTATGGGCGCGGGCGGGCCGATGAGATCGAAGAGGCTTTTGGCACCGCTGCTCGCACTCATGGCGGTGTGGGCGGGCGAGTCGATCGCGGCGCAGGACCCGCCCGACTCGGTAGTGGTCGAGTCGGACTCGGCGGACGCGACTCCAGACTCCATTGCCCTCCCCGCCGACTCGGTGGTCTCGGCGGCCGACTCGCTCGAGGTCGGAGGCGGCGATCCGGGAGTCGAGGCTCCGGACACCTTGGCCGTCGATGCACCGGACACCTTGGCTGCCGATGCACCGGGTGCCGGAGGTGGCGGGGTCATAGCTGCAGGCGACACCCTGCCCGCGCCCGCTGGCGACAGCGTCGCACACGACACCGTGCCGCGCCCCCCGGTCTTTCCCTCGCTACCGGACCCCACACCCGACGACCCCATCGCAGGCGTCTGGGAGTGGGACCGAAGGGAGCTGCTGGGCGCGCGCGGGCAGACGCTCTGGGAGCTCCTGGCGGAGATCCCGGGGCTCATCGCCGTGAGGAGCGGCGACTTCGGCCATGCAACGGCGGTCTTCCCGGTAGGATACGCCGGGGGTGGGCTTCGGCTCTACTACGACGGCGTGGAGCATCTGCCGCTCGAAGGGTCGCTCCCCGATCTGGCGCGCATCCCGCTCTCCGGGCTGGAGAGCGTCAGGGTGGTGCAGCGCCCGGGCGGTGTCGAAGTCCGCCTCCGCCGCCTCGTCCACAGCGATGGCCGTCCGTCGTCGCTCATTGAGGCCGGTACCGGTGACCTGGACACCAACCTCCTTCGCGCGACCTTCTCCCTTCCCAGCCTCTTGGGCGGGAAGGGGGCGCTGGCGCTCGATCGGCTCGACACGCAGGGCCGCGACGACCCGGGGTCGATGACCGGCTTCTGGTTTCGCTACAGTGTGCACTCCGGCGACCGCGCCGGCCTCCGCTACGAGCTGCGGCGCATGGCGACCGATCGGGTCGCATTCGAGGATTCGCCGACGGAGGCCACGCGCTCCGACTGGACGCTGCACGGACGCCTGGCGGTGGCCGATGGACTCCTTGCCGAGGGCTGGGCGACCCGTGCCTCGGTGGCCGTGGACGACACCACCGAGTCGTTTCCCTTCTCTGTCGAGGCGCGGGGGCAGCGCGGAGTGCGCCTGACCGGAGCGCGGGGCCCCCTCTGGGCCAGGATCGCCGCTCGATTCAACGAGGGCGAGGGCGTGGCCGACAACGAGCTTGGCGCGGAGCTCGCGGCGCGCGCCGGCGTCTGGGGAGGGGTCAGCGCGAAGACTTGGAGGGAGTCGTGGGACGAGCGCACCGGCACCGGGTACGCCGTGCGCGGATGGGCTACGCCGCACCCCTTCGCCGCGCTCTTCGTCGAACACGGCCAGGGCGCCCGCTCGGTCCCCTTCCTGGTCCCGCTGCCCCCCGAAGAGCCCGACACCGTGGAGGTCGGCGACACAGTAGAGGTCGACGACACCGTAGAGGTCGCCGAGGAGCGGACTAACCGCTTCACCGATCGGACCGGCACCCGGCTCGGCGCGCGCGCCCGCTGGCGGGGCTACGAGGCGACGGTCTCGCGCCTCTGGATCGAGGCGGACTCGGTGTGGCCCACGGAGCTGCTCTTCGACCGGGGGGGGCTGATGCTCCCGCAGCTGCCCCGTCGCGGTTGGGAGGTGGCGTGGAGGCTGCCCGTCTGGCCCAAGGGGATGGCCCTGACCGGCGAGGTCCACTTCTGGGAGGATACCGACACCATGGAGGCGCCCCCTCCCTACTTCCCCGACTACATCTACCGGGCCAGCCTCTCCCTCCACCGCACCTACCTGGAGAGCGGCAACTTCGAGCTGTGGGTCGACCTCGGGGTGCACGGACGCCCGCCGATGAGCATCCCGATTCCGGAGGATACGCTCCTGCTGGAAGACGACGAGGATCCGGTTCCGCAGTCGGTCCCCTTCTACCAGAACTGGTACTTCCGCCTTCAGATGCGGATTCACACCCTCATTATCTTCGCCACCGTCGAGAACTTCACGCTCCGAGAGAACAACCAGGACCTGCCGGGTGTGCTCCTGCCGATCAATCGCGGCATGTACGGGGTGAGGTGGTCGTTCTGGAACTGACCTCGGCCCAGAGGCGGGGCGGGCGCGGACTATGGCGGGCCAGCCCGTGATCCGCAGCATGACGGGGTACGGGTCTGGCGAGGAGACGCTGGCCGATGGGACGTCGATCTCCGTCGAGATCAGGACCGTCAACCACCGCCACCTGAATGTGCGGGTGCATCTCCCCAGAGGTTGGCAGCGCCTAGAGGAGAAGGTCGTCGGCCTCGTGCGGAGTGCGCTGGCACGGGGTAGCGTCACGGTGGCGGTCGGCTGCGAGGGCGGCGTGGAGGAACCAGCGCCCGTTCTGGACCTGGATCGCGCACGCCACTACGCGGAGCAGTTGCGGGCGCTCTCCCGCGAGCTCGCCTCCGGGGAGGGCGACCACCGAGCCGTGGTGTCGGTGGAGGCGCTGGTGCGGCTGCCGGGCGTGCTCGCTGCCTCCGAGCCGGCGGTTCCTGCGGTCGACGAGGATGCGCTGGGCAGGTGCGTGGAGACGGCGCTCGCTGGCGTGGTGGCGATGCGCGAAGCCGAGGGCGGCCGACTGGAGAGTGCGCTTAGGCGGAGTCTGGCGGAGATCGGCGAGGTGGTGGCCGCGATCGAGGCTGCGGCCCCGGCCCGCCTCCTGCGCGAACGCGATCGCCTACGGGCCAGGGTGGCGGTTCTCGCCGAGAGGCCAGAGGTGGACGAGGAGCGGCTCGCCCGCGAGATCGCGTACCTGGCCGAACGGTGGGACATCGCCGAGGAGATCGTGCGGATCAGGTCGCACATGGCGCTCTTCGCCGATACGATGAGCGGTGTCCAGGGGACCGGAGAGGCGGGGGGACCGGCCAGGGTGGGCAGGCGCCTCGGCTTCGTCGTGCAGGAGATGAACCGCGAAGCCAACACCATCGCCGCAAAGGCGAACGATGCGGCGATCTCCGCCGCGGCGGTTGCGGTGAAGGACAAGCTGGAGGTCGTCCGCGAGCAGCTCGAGAACGTCGAGTGAGGAGCGAGCCCGCCGCGCTCGTCCTAGTCGGCCCTTCGGGCGCGGGGAAGACGACCATCGCGAGGCGCGTCGTGGCGAGCCGTCCGGACCGCTTCGTGTTCTCGGTGTCGGCGACCACCAGGAGACCACGCCCCGGGGAGGAGCACGGTCGCGAGTACCTCTTCGTGTCGCGGGCCGACTTCGGGGCGATGGTCGCGGGCGGCGAGCTCCTGGAGCACGCGGAGGTGCACGGCGACCACTACGGCACGCCCTTGGCGGGCATTCGCCGTGCGGGACGCCGAGCTCCGGTCCTCGACATCGATGTGCAGGGTGCCGCACAGGTGCTGCGGCATGGTGTGGGCGCATGCGTTATCTTCATCGTCCCCCCGGATGTGGCCGCGTGGTTCGACCGCCTGGGCGGCAGGGGCACGGAGTCGCCGAGCCAGATCGTGCGCCGCCTGCGCACCTCGCTCGGGGAGCTTGGAGGTGCCCCTGGCTTCGAGTGCTTTGTCGTCAACGATGCGCTGGACCAGGCGGTGGCCGACGTCCTGGCCCACTGGCGGGGAGCGCCTCCGAGCCGGATCGGAGCGCCGGAGGCGGCGGCCCTCTGCCGCGATCTGGAGGCGGGTGCGCGGGCCGAGATCGCACGGCTGCGGGCGCTCGGGGGGAGTGCGGCCGCCGAGCGGGCCTCCGGCCACGCGCATGGGGCCAGGGTAGAGGACAGCTAGCAGCCAGGAGAACCGATGAGGGTATTCACCGCCGCCGAGGTGGCCGAGCACAACCAGAGCAAGTACCAGGGCGTCCTCGTAGCCGCCAGGTACGCCCGCGAGCTGAACATCCTCCCGATGGAGGCGCGCCCGCTGGCCGACCAGAAGAAGCTCTCCACCCGGGCCCTGGAGGCGATCACCTCGGGACAGGTCGAATACCGACTGGTCAGGCGCCGCCGACCGGAAGCCGAGTAGCTGGAGGTGGAGTCCGGCGTTGCGACGCCGGGCGCCCGGGTGCCGTCGCCACCCTGGGCGGGCAACCGGGTCGTGCTGGGGGTCTGCGGAGGCGTGGCGGCGTACAAGTCCGTCCAGCTGGCCCGCGACCTGACGCTGCTGGGTGCCGAGGTCGACGTGGTCCTGACGGACGCCGCCCGCCGCTTCGTCGCGCCTCTCTCCTTCGAGGGCGTGACCGGCCGGGGTGCGCTGGTCGATCTCTTCGCGGTCGGCGGTGCCGCTCTGCACATATCGCTGGGCCGCGACGCCGACTGCGTCTGCATCGCGCCCGCCACCGCCGACTTCATCGCACGGGCAGCGTCTGGACGTGCCAGCGACCTCCTCTCGACTGTGATGGTCGCCGCCGACGCTTCGGTGGTGCTGGCCCCCGCCATGAACGACCGGATGTACGCACACACCCCCACGCGCGAGAACCTCGCGACGCTCGCGGCCAGGGGGTGCTCGGTCGTGGGCCCTGTCGCTGGCCCCCTGGCGGTGGGCGAGGGGGAGGGGCTGGGAAGGATGGCGGCGCCCGGCGACATCGTGGACGCAGTGGGCCGGGCCCTCGGGCGCGAGGGCGCGCTGGTCGGTGCCAGGGTGCTGGTGACCGGCGGCCCCACTCGCGAGCACGTCGACCAGGTCCGCTACTTCGGCAATCGCTCCTCCGGCAAGACGGGGGTGGCGCTGGCCCGCGCGGCGTGGATGCGCGGGGCCGAGGTGACGCTCGTGACCGGGCCGTCCGCACTTCCGATGCCGTTGGGCGTCGAGGTGGTGGCGGTCGAGTCGGCACGGGAGATGCGGGACGCGGTACTCGATGTAGCCGAAGGCGCGACGGCGGCCATCTTCTCGGCGGCCGTCTCGGACTATTGCCCCATCGATCGCACTCGGGGCAAGATCAGGCGGAGCGAGGTGGGGGACAGCTGGTCGGTCGCGCTCGCCGCCAACCCCGATGTGGCTGCCGCCGCGGTCTCGGCGATGAAGCCTGGGTCGGTTGCGGTCGGCTTCGCGCTCGAGGTCGACGACCTGGTGTCGCGTGCCACGACGAAGATCCGAGAGAAGGGGTTCGACCTGATTGTGGGCAACCTCGCGACCGAGCCCGACAGCGGCTTCGAGGCGGATACGAACCGGGTCACGATCGTGCATTCGGACGGCTCCGCCCGGGAGCTGCCGCTCATGGACAAATTCCGCGTCGCGTGGGAGGTGGTGGAGATCGTGGAGAAGCGGGTGGCAGCGCGTGAATCCTGAGGTGCGCGGTGCCCTCGCGGCATACCTGGAGCAGCGCCGCCGCCTCGGCGAACCCGATCTGGTGCTCCACGGCCTCGATCGAAGGCAGGCGCTCGCCAGGGCGGCGCAGACACCGAGGCGGATCGTCTCCGCAGACTCTCCGGCACCGGCCGCCATCCCCGCCGACCTCGCGCAGGTCGTCGGCGACCTCGACCACGATCAGCTGCGCGATGCCGCGCTGGCCTGCACCCGCTGCCGCCTCTCGGATGGTCGGCAGCACGTCGTCTTCGCCGATGGCAATCCGGAGGCGCGGGTGATGGTTGTCGGCGAGGCGCCCGGCGCGAGAGAGGACGCCACCGGGTTGCCCTTCGTCGGCCAGGCGGGCCGGCTCCTGGATCTGATGCTCGCTTCGGTGGGGCTCTCCCGGCGCGAGTCGGTCTACATCTGCAACGTCCTCAAGTGCCGTCCCCCCGGAAACCGCGACCCGCTCCCCGACGAGATCGAGAGCTGTGCGCCGCTCCTCAAGAGACAGATCGAGGTCGTGGACCCCGAGGTGCTCGTCGGCGTCGGGTCCTTCGCCGCGAGGTGGCTCGTGGGCCGGAAGGGGCCCCTCGGCAAGCTGCGGGGCGAGGTGCACAGCTACCAGGGCGTTCCCCTCGTGGTGACGTACCACCCTGCGGCGCTCCTTCGCAACCCCAGCCTCAGCCGTCTCGCGTGGGCCGACCTGCAACTCCTCTGCCAAGTGATCGACGGAGCGGACAGTGCCGCATAGCCGCTTCGGGGCAGCTTCGGGCGGGCTGCTGGCAGTCCGTGGATTAGAGGCAGGGGGCCGGCGATGAGCGACCGTCCGCCCGCTGACAGTGGCCGCGACGGCCAGTCACCCGCCGAGAAGAGCTACGACCGCCAGCCGCCCTTCTCTCCGGAGGCGGAGGCCTCGGTGCTCGGCGGCATGCTGATCGACGGCACGGCCGTTGCCCGGGTGCTCGAGTTCGTCGACGACACGATGTTCTACCGGGAGGCGCACCGGCGGATCTTCCGCGCGATGACGCGCCTCTTCGAGAGGGGCAGCGTCCTGGACATCGTGACGATCTCCGAGGAGCTCAAGAAGCGGGACGAGCTGGAGGGATCGGGGGGCATCGACTACCTGTCGTCGCTTCTCGACGCCGTGCCGACTGCGGCCAACATCGAGTACCACGGTCGCATCGTGAGCGACAAGGCGATGCTGCGCCGCCTGATCGACGCGGCCCAGACGATCGTGCGCGGGGTCTACGAGCCGGACGACCGCGCCGTCGACGAGGTGCTCGACCAGGCCGAACAGCTCGTCTACCGCGTCTCCGAGTCGCGCAACCGCGAAGGCGTGGTGCGGATCAAGGAGGTGCTGTGGCCGACATTCGCGCACATCGAGAAGTTGCAGGAGTCGCAGGGGGGCATCTCGGGGATCGCGACGGGCTTTCGGGATCTCGACCGCATGACGACCGGTCTCCAGGCCGGGGACCTGGCGATCGTCGCCGGACGTCCCTCCATGGGGAAGACCTCGTGGGCGCTCAATGTGGCGCAGACCGCTGCGATCGAGCACGAGGTGCCGGTCGCGATCTTCAGCCTCGAGATGTCCAAGCAGCAGCTCGTGCAGCGCTTCCTCTGCGCCGAGGGGCGTGTCGACTCGCAGAGGCTACGGATGGGCCGCCTGGCCCCGGAGGAGTATCAACGCCTGGCGCGAGCGGCGGGACACCTCAACGCGGCGCCGATCTGGATCGACGACTCGGCGACGGGGGGAGTCCTCGACATGAAGGCCAAGTCGCGCCGCCTGAAGGCCGAGGCCGATCTGGGGCTCGTAGTGGTGGACTACATTCAGCTGATGTCGGGCACCACCCGGACCGACAGCCGCGTGCAGGAGGTCTCGGAGATATCGCGTGGGCTGAAGGCGCTCGCCCGGGAGCTCGAGGTGCCGGTGATCGCCCTCAGCCAGCTGAGCCGCGCCCCGGAGCAGCGCACCGACCGGCGCCCCCAGCTCTCCGATCTGCGCGAGAGCGGGGCGATCGAGCAGGACGCCGATCTGGTGATCTTCCTCTACCGCCCCGAGTACTACCTCGGCCCCAGGGACAGCGATGGGAACGACATCGAGGGGGCGGCCGAGCTGATCGTCGCCAAGCAGCGAAACGGCCCCACCGGCAAGGTGGACCTCTTCTTCCACAAGTCGTACACGCGCTTCGATTCGGTTCTGGGGAGGGCGGAGCCGCCGGAAGCGGTTGCGTGACGGACGCCGCGCAGTGACAGCACGCGCGATGTCGCCCGGGGGACGCTCCGGGGTGGCGGTGCTGATCCCGGCGGCTGGAACTGGTGCGCGGATGGGCGGGTCGCCCAAGACCGTCATGGAGCTAGGTGGCCGGACGCTCCTGGAGTGGGCCGCCGACGCCTTCCTGGCCCGGGGCGACGTGGTCGAGCTGGTGGTTGCCCTGGCCGACGAGGATCACCTGGTCAAGCGGCTGCGGCTCGACCGACGGGTAGGCGTGGTGGGGGGGGGAGACGACCGGTTCGGTTCGGTGGCCAATGCGCTGGAGGGGATCTCCTCCGAGGCGGAGATCATCGTCGTGCACGACGCGGCCCGGCCATTTCCCCCGGAGGGGGTGATCGACAGATGCGTGCAGATCGCCGACGGGGGGTGCGGGGCGGTCGCGGGAATCCGGGCCGTCGACACCGTCAAGGTCGCCGACGAGGCGGACCGGATCGTGCGCACCCCATCGCGCAGGGATCTGTGGTACGCCCAGACGCCGCAGGCCTTTCCGCGCGCCCTCTTCGAGAAGGCGGTCGCGCACTGCCGGAGCGCTGGCGTCTCGCCGACCGACGACGCCTCGGCCGTCGAGGAGATAGGGGGCGAGGTGCGCATGGTGCCCTCCTCGGCGCTGAACCTGAAGGTCACCTACCCCTCCGACATCGCCGCCGCAGAGGCCTACCTGGAGTGGGGCCTCGTGCCGTGACTCTGCTGGCAGCCCGCAGAGAAACCGTGGTTTACAGTGGTCTTGCCCGTGGCTGCCAGCCGCCATCCCCTTCCGCCGGGCCTTTCCGATCAGGTCGACAGCCACTCGGAACCGGTCGCGCCTCTCCGACACTCCCGCGATCCATTCTGTAGATCCGCACCTCTTCCAGTCCATCGGCGTTCTCGCCAACCGCGATGATCTCGCGCTCTGTTATCGCCATCACTCGGAGTCCTTTCGGCAACTTGACAGTCCCGATACTCTCTCCACTCTCCGTAATGACTCGCCAATTCCCACTGCCAGCTCCTTCTGGAAGCTGATAGTCCTGTGTCCAGATGTAGCCAAGCGCATCCAGGACAATCGCGTGCGCAAAGGGAATCGATCGCGCCATTCGCACGCTATTGCCGATTTCCTCTATCATTCGCACCTCGATGTCCTCAGGCTCTCCACCGACCCGTACGATGCCTGCCAGGGTGTTCTCTATCCATTCTCGCCGCGTTGCCCTTCCACTCGGACTCACTTCGACCTCCAGGAGCAGCCGGCCCTTTTTTCCACCTCTTCTGTGTACAATTTCCAGGCTTGGAGCCTCGCTAGTTCCCACGACCAGACATTCCCCAATAGCCACGCCTATCGGCCTGGGCGTAAGTAGTGCGTGTCGCATCATCGGCATTCCCTCGACCAAGAACTGCGTCGCCATCGCTCCCTGGACATCCGTTAGCCTTTCGTCAACGACAAATCCCTCTCCTAGGGTGACGAAACCAACGGTATCTCGGGCCACCCCATCCACCTCCGCACCAAGCATCCGGTCAGCCTCCCTCGCGTACCAGGCGCCACTGGCAAATTGGCCAACATCACCGATCATTCTCCCCGGCTCCCGATAGCCAACTCGCCTTCCGTCAACCAGTCTGCCGTCAAGAGTCCATTCCGATAGCCGCTGTCGGCCCTCGTCAAAGACAAAGAGGCGACCTCGCGAATCCACCACTACTCTGGCAACGCGTGCAAACTCCTCGGGCCCCTCACCTATCCCACCGAATGCTTGAATGACATGTCCCTCTGCCGTATGAACCGATATTCTTCCGCGCTCCTGATCAGCGACGACGATGCTGCCATCCGGCGCCAGAGCGACATCTACAACATACGCAAACTCGCTCCCAATCACCTCGCCCGAACGACCAAGGACCGCCACTGGCTGTTCTTCAACAGTCCACTCGTCAGCGACATTTTCCATCTCCTGCGCAGCAGCCGTAGTTCGCCCCGCACCCGCAACTGTCGTTGCCAGGAGCACGAAAGACACGTTCAATCGATACGAGATTCTTGACGAATGAATTGCTCTCTTCCCTTCAAAGGTATCTGTCCGACCGAACTTCCGCTCCTCGACGCTGACCCGCCGTTACCTTGCCCGGGCACCGTGGGAGCGTCGGCTACGTTTCGTGTGCGCCATCATTCGAATCCTCTCGCGACTGATGAAGTGCACCTTTGCGCGAAGGAAACTTCGCCGCAGCGCGGCGTCTTGACCAGTGCTGGCACTCCCGGAACCCGGTGGTTATGTTTCCCGTTCGCCGATGGCGTGGAGCGCCGGGGGTGGGAAGCCGGCTGGCGGGATGAGCCAACAACTGGACTGCAGGCAATGGAATCCTCGTACCTGGTGTGGATCGCGGTCGCCACCGTGGCGGCTCTCGCACTCCTTTTCCTGTCGGGGAGGGTCTTTCCCGGATGGAGGGATTGGCTGCGCGGGCGGCGGAAGATCGAGATGTCGCTCGATGCGGGCGTGCGCCACCTCCTCGACGGTTATCTGGGCGAATTCGCGCGCCGTGGCGGGTGGGACGACGGATCGACGGAGAAGCTGCGCGCTGCTGGCGAGGAGGTGCTCATGAGCCTGGCCGGGCAGGATGCGGACGTGTCGGGACTGCGTCGCCTGCGGGTATCGGTGCGCCAGGAGAAGGGTGCTGCCGTGATGGAGTTCCTGGCCGCACCCCAGGGCACGAACTTCGAGAGGCAGATCAGGCTCCTCGAACAGCACGCGGTTCCGGCCGAGGAGGAACTGTCGCTTCGGCTGCTCAAGCACTACGCGTCATCTGTTCGCCACCGGCACTACCACCTGAACGATCTGGTGACGGTAAGGGTGGAGCGGTCGCCGTAGGGGGGCGGTCGCATCCGTCCTATGGATCCTGCGCTCGCCGCGCTGGGCACCCTGCTCGGGATCGGGTTCGTCCGCTTCACGCACATGGTGTCGGGCACCCAGGATTTCGATCTGGACAGCGTGGGCGGCAGGGGGACGAGCCCCGGCCCGTAGCGCGCAGTGGCCGAGGAGCTTCAGGCAGTAAGTCGAACTATTACGGAATCCGCGTAGGTTCAATTCAACCGTCACCGCGGCCTCGCCAGCGAGCCAATGAAGCGCCTCCTTCGGCGTCACGATCCCCACCAGGAGCGGCGCGCCGGGCTCGGACGTGATGGACCCATCGACGGCTGCGATGTCGGAAGTCGGGCGATGCTTGCGCCCCTGGGTGGATCGCGGTATCGTCACGGCCATCGCGGATCGACGATACCGGTACGGTCGCGTGTCGTTGTCAAGTCCATGGCGGGAATATCCCCCTGGTTCCGCATTGCCTGAACGGAAGGCCAGACCCATGGTGGTCGAATCCTCCCTCCCTCGACGGGGACGAACTGGCGTACTCCCGCGAGTCTCCGCGTCCCTCCGTCGAGTCCCCGCGTCCCTCGGATCCTCCTCCCACCCACAACGACAGGTGAATGAGATGCCGGTGCGGTTTGCGGCAATGCCCTGTAGCGCGCGGAGCGACCTCCGGATCGTCTCCGTCCTGGCCGCGGCTGCCCTGTGGGTCGTCGGCTGCGATGAGGCCGTGCCGAACCGTGCCCCTGAGGCGGTCGGGGAGATTCCGGACGTCGAGGCCTTCGTCGGGGAGACGGTCGAGATCGCGCTCGCCGAGTACTTCACCGATCCGGATGGGGACGAACTATCCTACTCCGCGAGCTCATCGGACACCGATGTTGCGACCGTCGCCGTCTCGGGATACACCCTGGCGGTCACGGGGGTGGCTGCGGGGAGCGCGCAGATCACCGTGACTGCCTCCGATGACAGCCTCTCGGCGACTCAGGGCTTCACCGCGACTTTCCGCCTCACCGACCGGGATGTGCTTGCGATCCTCTACGACGAGACCGATGGCAGGAGCTGGACCCGCAGCACGAACTGGCTGACCGACAGGCCCCTCGATCAGTGGTACGGGGTGTACACGGACTCCGGCGGTCGGGTCACTGGCATCAATCTGGTCGTCAACAATCTCTCCGGCCCCATCCCCCCGGAGCTGGGGCAGCTAGGCAATCTAGAGTCGCTATTCTTGATCGCCAACAGTCTACTAACTGGCCCGATCCCCCCGGAGCTGGGCCAACTGGGCAATTTGCGGCAACTGGGCCTAGTTGGCAACGATCTGACTGGCCCGATCCCCCCGGAGCTGGCCCAGCTGCGCATACTTCAGCAGCTCTCGCTGGACGGCAACGACCTCTCCGGCCCGATCCCCCCGGAGCTCGGCGAGATGGGCAATCTTAGGGGGCTAACGCTGAGCCACAACAGTCTCTCCGGCCCGATCCCCTTGGAGCTGGTCGACCTGGACAGCCTCGAATCGCTCTGGCTGGGCGGCAACGACCTCGCGGGCCCGATCCCGCCGGAGCTCGGCGAGATGAGTAATCTTATTAGGGAGCTATCGCTGGGCAGCAACAGTCTCTCCGGCCCGATTCCCCCGGAGCTCGGCGAGCTGAGCAGTCTGCAGCAACTAGGCCTGGGTGGCAACGATCTGACTGGCCCGATCCCCCCGGAGCTTGGCGAGCTGGGCAGCCTCGAGTGGCTCTTGCTGGACAACAACGAGCTCTCCGGCCCGGTCCCCCCGGAGCTCGGCGACCTAGGCAGTCTCGAGCGGATCAACCTACACAACAACGCCGACCTCGAAGGCAGGCTGCCGTCCAGCTTCTCCAACCTGACGTCGCTGGAGGAGTTACTCGCGCACGGGACTGGCTTGTGCGTGCCCTCCGCGTTGTGGAACTGGTACAGATATATCGACAATCGCCGGGCCAGGCTATGCGACGATCCCATCGCGTACCTGGTGCAGGCGGTGCAGTCGCGAGAAGATCCGGTGCCCGTGGTGGCGGAGAAGGAGGCTCTTCTCCGAATCTTCGTCGTGGCCGCCCGCACGACGACCGAGACGCTGCCGCCAGCGACGGCGACCTTCTACGTAGACGACGAGGAGACGTATTCGGTGGAGATCGACGGCACATCCGAGCCGATCCCGACCGAGATCGACGAGGGCTCGCTTGACAAGTCGCTGAACGTGACGATTCCGGGTTCGGTGATCGAGGAGGGTCTCTCGGTGGTGATCGAGATCGACCCCGACTCGACGATCGACGCCGAGATCCTCGTCGCCAGGCGGATCCCGGAGAGTGGCGAGCTTGATCTGCAGGTTGAAGGCGTGCCCGGCTTCGAGCTCACGGCCATTCCATTCCTGTACACCGAGGACCCCGACTCGTCGGTGATCGAAACCGTAGAGGACATTGCCGACGACGAGGAGGACCACGAGCTCCTGCACGACACCTACGATCTGCTCCCGATCGAGGAAATGAGCGTGGACGACCACGACCCGGTCGAGATCGACAGCGACAGCGGGTTCGCGGTGCTGCGTCGGACCATTGCGATCCGGGCCACAGAGGGTGGGTCAGGATACTGGATGGGCCTGATGCCGAGATTCTCGGATGTGGGGGGCGTCGCAAGACGGCCCGGCACCTCCTCGGCGTCGGTCACGGAGGGCTACATTATGGCACACGAGCTGGGGCACAACCTGAGCCTTTGGCACGCTCCGTGCGGGAATCCGGGCAGTGTCGATCCCGACTACCCCTACGAGGATGGCAGCATAGGCGCGTGGGGCTACGACCACCGCGGCGATTCGCTGATCGACAAGGACGATGTAAATGACCTCATGACCTACTGCAGGCCAGAGTGGGTCAGCGACTACCACTTCGAGAAGGCGCATCAGTACCGGACCGCGCAGGAGATGTGGCACGGCGGGGCGAGGCGCCGGACGGGGCCGTCGCTGCTTGTGTGGGGCACGCGGAGTGCGTCGGGGGAGCTGTCGATGGACCCGGCGCTCCTGGTGGAGGGCCGGAGCCTGCTGCCGGAGGCGCGTGGCGACTACACGCTGACGGGGCTGGACGCCGCTCAGAGAGAGCTCTTCTCGATTTCCTTCGAGATGGACGAGCTGGCGGACGCGGAGGAGGGGACCGGGATCTTCGTCTTCCTCCTCCCCGTCGAGCCGGGGTGGGAGGCGCTCGCGAGCCTCGTCCTAGCCGGCCCAGGAGACGCCCTGGTCACCATCGACGGCGAAACGGAGGCGACGATGGCGCTGATCCGCGACGCGCGGAGCGGACAGGTGCGCGCCATCCGGGGCGACTTCGCCGAGCGGCCGCCTGCGCCGCCGGGCCATGTGGTGCGCTGGAGCCGCGGGGTGCCGGACCGCGACGCGTGGAGGGTGATGACTGGCAGGAGGGCGGGCGCCGGTCCGTAGCGCGTAGCGCGCAGGGGCCCGACGAGCCTCAGGCGGTAGGTCGAACTATTACGGAATCCGCATAGGTTCAACCGTCACCGCGGACCCCTTTCGTCGCGCCTTGCCAGTGGGGCGGCCCGTGAACAGGACCCCGACGGCATTCGCCCGGCGGAGCATCCCCGCTGGGCCGCTACGCTCTGCGTTGCTCCTTGGACCAATAGCACTGTGGCTATTGGCCCTTCGTCGCGCCTTGCCAGTGGGGCGCTTCGCCGGTCTCGGTGCTCGTCCGGGCCTGTCCACGGACCGCCAGCGCTTCGCCGCTCTCGGTGCTCGCGCGAGATCATCCACGGACTGCTGGGGGGACGCCACCTTGTCGCGCGACAAGTCGGGTATATCTTTGTGACAAGTGAGCGATACGCGGAGAATCGCCGCATTGCGGCCGCATGCTCCGCGCGGTTTGTGCGGATAGGAGCGAACGAGTGACGGACGACCTACGCGAGTTGAGAAGAGAGATCGAGGCGCTCCGGGAACGCGTGTCGAGACTGAGTGCCGCCGTCCTGCGCGCGAGCAGCAGCCTGGACCTCGACACGGTGCTGCTGGAGGTGGTTGACAGCGCGCGCGCCCTGACCGGGGCGCGGTACGGCGTGATCGTGACCGTCGACGGGGCTGGAAGGAACGAGGAGTTCGTGACCTCCGGGATCACGCCCGCGGAGAAGGACGAGATGGCTGCCTGGCCGGACGGCCCGCGGCTCTTCGAGCACTTCAGGGGTCTTGCCGCTCCAATTCGTGTGGGAGACATGCCCGCCTACGTTCGTGGGCTCGGCTTCTCGGCAGATCTGATGCTCTCCAAGACGATGCTGGGCGCACCGCTACACCACCGCGACACGAACGTCGGCAACTTCTTTCTCGCCGAGAAGGAGGGGGGACGGGAGTTCACGAGCGCGGACGAGGAAGTGCTGACGCTCTTCGCCGCCCAGGCGGCGATGGCGGTCGCCAACGCTCGCGCGCACCGCGATGAGCGTAGGGCGCGGGCCGACCTGGAGACGCTGATCGAGACATCGCCGGTCGGCGTTGTGGTCTTCGACGGGGGAAGTGGCGAGCCGGTGTCGTTCAACGCGGAGGCGCGGCGGATCGTCGAAGATCAGTTGGGCATGCCCGGACGCTCCGCCGAGGAGTTGTTGGAGCTCATCACCTGTCGCCGGGCAGACGGGCGGGAGGCCGTCCTGGCGGAATTCCCTCTTGCACAGTTGTTGAGCAGCGCCGAGACGGTGCGCGCCGAGGAGGTGACGCTCCTGGTCCCCGATGGACGGAGCGTGACGACCCTGGTCAACTCGACACCAATTCAGGCGGCCGACGGCACCGTCGTGTCGGTTGTGGTCACCATGCAGGATCTGGAGCCTCTGGAGGAGCTGGAGCGCATGCGTGCCGAGTTCCTCGGGATCGTGAGCCACGAGCTGCGAACGCCGCTGATCTCGATCAAGGGCTCCACGGCAACCGTCTTGGGTGCCTCGCCGACGCCGGAACGTGCCGAGATGCTGGAGTTCTTCCGGGTCATCGACGACGAGGCCGACCGAATGCGCGGACTGATCGGCGAGCTGCTCGACCACGGACGCATCGTGACCGGCACCCTGTCGGTGTCGCCCAAGTCGGCGGAGGTCGCGGCTCTCGTGGACAGGGCGCGGAGCACCTTCGTGAGCGGCACGGGACGGCACGACCTCGCCATCGACCTGCCGGAGGATCTCCCGCCGGTGCTGGCCGACCGGGCCCGCATCGTCCAGGTCCTGAACAACCTCCTGTTCAACGCCGCGAAGCACTCTCCCGAGTCTTCGCCCATCCGGATCGAGGCGACGCAGCAGGGCGTGCATGTCGCGATCTCCGTAAGCGACAGGGGCCGCGGCGTGCCACCGGATCGGCTGTCGCAGCTCTTCCGCAAGTACGTGGCACCGGCTGGCGGAGTCCCGGAGCCGGGCGAGGCGGGGGCTGGGCTCGGCCTGAGCATCTGCAAGGGTCTGGTGGAGGCGCACGGGGGCCGAATCTGGGCCGAGAGCGACGGTGTGGGACAAGGCACCCGATTCACCTTCACCTTGCCGATGGCCGAGGAGCCGGCAGCCGCTCCTGAAGGTCTCGGCTCGGCTGGCCCGCAGGCAGCTCGGCAGGGAGAGGAGGCGACGCGCATCCTTGTGGTCGATGACGACCCCCAGATGCTGCGGCACATCCGGGATGGGCTCGCCGGGGCGGGCTACGCGCCGGTGGTGACCGGGGACACGAAGGAGGTAGCCGGCCTGATCGCGACGCACCGGCCCGGTCTGGTTCTACTGGACCTGCTGCTCCCCGGGACCGACGGTATTGCGCTGATGGAGCGGATTCCGGAGCTGAGCGATCTACCCGTCATCTTCATCTCCGCCTACGGCCGGGACGAGACGATAGTCCGGGCGCTGGACGCGGGCGCGGCCGACTACATCGTCAAGCCGTTCTCCCCATCGGAGCTGGCGGCCAGGGTGCGGGCCGCCCTAAGACGCGCAGCCGGGCCCGAGCCATTCGTCCTGGGGGAGCTGACCATCCGCTACGACCAACGCCGGGTCGCCGTCGCAGGCCAGACAGTGCAGCTGACCCCCACCGAGTACGAGCTGCTCCGCGTGTTGTCGGTCAACGCGGGGCGGGTACTGACACACGAGTCGCTGCTCCGGCAGGCGTGGAAAGGCGGATACCGACGCCCGCCAGACCCCAAGCTGGTGCGAGCCGTCGTAAAGCGGCTGCGGCGCAAGCTGGGAGACGACGCGGCCAACCCGTCATACATCCTCAACGAGCGCGGGGTTGGCTACGTCATGCCTACGGGTCCCCGATGAAGGTCATTGCGAGGGCCCGAACACTCAGGCCCCGAACCGAGTCTTGCCGAAGCGGTGCTTAGAGCCTGGCCACGCCCCAAAGCACGAACTTCGAGGAGCAGATCAT
Organism: Gemmatimonadota bacterium; assembly: GCA_026706635.1. Classification (GTDB taxonomy): domain Bacteria; phylum Gemmatimonadota; class Gemmatimonadetes; order Longimicrobiales; family Gaopeijiaceae; genus Bin94. The sequence goes on from JAPOYJ010000027.1 coordinate 27,446, forward strand.
CCAGAGGGTCCGTGCAGGGTCGCGAACGACGAGTTCGCCCGGCCGCTCGACGACCACCTGCACGACTCTACGGGAGAGGGACCACGCCCGACCCGGAGCCTTCCCGCATCAGCCCCGGGCGCGCCCCGCCCTCGCGTACCTATTGACCGCCCGCGCCCATGCTTCCTGAAGTCATGGATTCCCTCCCGTCCCGCACCAATCATCCCATACGGTCAGCGTCCCTCCAAGGTTCTGCTCAATCTTGCCAATGGACGAGTAAATTGCTTGCGTGAACTGTCCATCGACCTTAGACACACCAATGACAATCCCTACAATCTTGACCGCACCCGGGTCGTATGCGAACACGGGACCACCGCTATCCCCGTGATCAACATAGAAATCGCCCTGATAAACGCAGAAAGGCCATAGATCCCAACTATGATTCACGCACGTGCCTGTGGTCCGCCCGGAAGTCCATCCCGAAGTCCTGCCAACCTTATCCACCCGCATGTTCGCGACGGGATCCATCTTGCCCGCCAGAGTAATGGTTGGAAAGTTCTGGTCGATTACGAGCGATCCAGGCCGCACGCCCAGCACGCGTTCCTTGGGACGACCGAGAGAGCCCAGCTTTCCAAGCCTCGGCGAATCGAACAAGGAGTCGTGGAACGCGACAAAGGTGGCGTCGGCATGACTCCCACCATCGACCTCCTCGCTACCGACCTCGTCTTGCCGGGTCGGCTGGCCCCACACGCCCCAGTCCGTTACAGACTCAATCAATGAACAATGCGATGCGGAGACGAAGCCCAACTTCTCATCCGGCACGATGGCATTGGGCCGCTCTGGCTCCTGTGTGAGCTTGGCCACAAATCCCAATGTGCATTCCTTGTTTGATCCGGGTTCCCCCACGACCTGGTAACCGCCCCGCAGACCAGCATCCGGAAGCGATACCCGATCTTGCAACGTGGGTCGCGCCCCCGCGAGCGCATGCGCATCCGCGGCCGTACGCGCATGCCCGGCCGACCCCGTTGCGAACTCAACAGGCCACGTCTTCCAGAACGAGATCATTTCGAGCGGAACGGCCAATTCAAAGGCCAGATCGAGAACCCGGCCCCTTGCTGATTGATCCAGCAAGCCAACCTTGATTCGGTTGGACACCTCGTCGACTTCGAGGCTTCCCACTCCCGGTATGTCGAACAAGCGGGGTAGCAGGCGGGCACGGTGCCGTGCCAGCTCAATGAACGAGAACTTCACCACGCGCTCGACAAGCTGCGGGGGAGCATCGAATGCTGGCGCAAGGGTGGCGGACACCGCTAGCCGGGCCGCAGGAAAACCGGTCGTGTTGCCGCGGGTCATTGCGACCACGATCAGATCAACATCCGGCTCAAAAAAGAACCCGCCGAATCCCGGGATCCGTCGGGCGAGCGACATCATCTGCCGACTCTCGCCCAGATCGTCTTGGGCGGAAACGGCCTCCCGGGTGTCGGCATCGTAACGGCCTGCGGCCAGGTCGTCGTCTAGGAGGGTCAGAGTCTGGTCAATGCAGGCCTGGCTCAGCATCAGCGAAACCAGCGCAACGAAGCGGATCGGGTGGTGGGCGGTCAGCGAAGGCTTCACTTGTGGGGTTCCTTTCGGTTGAAGCGGACTGCTCCCGGGTCTCGGCAGCTTCGGGTCTCGGCACAAGATGTGGTTCGCTCCCGGTTGTGTCAAGTCGAAGCATCCCTGCGGCGAGCTCTCCATTCAGGTGCAGTCCTGCCGCACGAGAACGTTGGCGAGGATGAGGAGCTTCCTCATCGCGGCCGTCAGAGCGACCATCGGAGAGGGTTCCAGCGGGCGTACCGGCCCGACCCCGCCCAAATCGCCAGCGCCGCTACGGATCGGATCCACTATCTTGTTGCTTGGAATTTCTGCCACATCGCCAATGCGACCATGCGGTCCGGGATCGAGCGGGTGTGCCAGCGCGACGGGTACGACCCCCCTGTCATCTGAACTCCCGACGAACTGATGGAGGGTAGAGTCAGGCCTCGCCGAGTATCACATCGACGACGAAGCCCACACATAGCTGGAGGCACCGGCTGCCGACCGTCTCTTCGGCGGAACGCCCACTAGCCGCAGTCCGGTGATGGATCCGGTGCTCGCCGCGCTCGTTCTCTCGACAGTCGCGGCAGCCATCTCCGCCGCCGGGGTCTTGCCGCTGGTGGGCAGACGACATGTGCCGCTCGTCGCAATCGGGTGGGCTCATGCGCTTGCTGCGGGTGCGATGCTGGGCACTGCGTTCGTCCTGATGACCGCGGCTCCGAGCCCCAATCTGGATGTCGCCGCGCTGGGCACCCTGCTCGGGATCGGCTTCGTCCGCTTCACGCACATGGTGTCGGGCACCCAGGACCTCGACCTGGACCGCGTGGACGAGGCCAGCGAAGGGTACGGGTACAAGGTTCTCCTCGTGAACGCCCTCCACTCGGCCTCCGAAGGGGTGGCGATCGGGGCGGCCGTGATGGTCAGCCTCCCGTTCGGAGTCTTCGTCGCACTTGCGATGGGAATGCACAACGTACCCGAGGCCACGGCGCTGTGCGCGGTGTTGCGGGCGCGCGGCGTACGCCTTCCCCACGCCGCCGGTCTCGCGGTTGTCAGCAACGTCCCGCAGATCGTGATGGCGGTCGTCGCCGTCGCTCTCATCCAGGCTGCGCCTCTCCTGCCGTGGGCGCTGGGCTTCGCCTTCGGAGCGCTGGTCTACCTTGTGCTCGCGGAGCACCTGCCCGAATCGTACCGCAAGGCTGGACACACCACGATCGCGCTCGTCGTCATCGTCGCCATGGGAATCGTGGTTCTCATCGGCGGCGGACATGGGGGCTGACGCTCGTGGCGCCGTGGGTCGTCGTCGGCATCTGCGGGCTCGCGACAGCGCTTGCGACGGGGCTGGGAGCGATACCGTTCGTCTTCCTGCGGAAGCTGTCCCCGAGGGCTGCAGCGGTCTCGACCGCGCTCGCTGCCGGACTCATGCTGGGGGCGAGCTTCGGTCTGGTGGCCGAGGGAACGGCCCACGGCGGTTGGCAGACGCTGGCGGGCGCGGTCGCCGGGGTCGTGTTCATCCTCGTCGCGCAGAGGATGCTCGAAGGCCACAAGCTGGATATCGGTTCCGTCCGTGATGCGGACTCCAGGCGCGTGGCACTCATGGTAGTCGTCATGACCGTCCACTCATTCTCGGAAGGGGTGGCGGTCGGCGTCTCCTTCGGAGGCAGCGTCACGCTGGCGACCGTGATCACGCTGGCGATCGCCGTGCACAACATCCCCGAGGGCCTGGCGATCAGCGCGGTGCTGCGGTCGCGCGGAGTCCCCGTGTGGAAGTGCGCCGGCTGGAGCGTCTTCTCGTCGCTCCCCCAGCCGCTGATGGCGGTCCCCGCGTTCCTCTTCGTCGACTCGTTCCGGCCGACGCTGCCCTACGGGATCGGATTCGCCGCTGGCGCGATGGTGTTCATGGTGCTGGCCGAACTCCTGCCGGAAACCTACGAGACCGAGCGCAAGGCGACCGTGGCGCTGCTCGTGAGCCTCGCGCTGGTGGGAATGGTCCTCTTCCAGCGCGCCATCGGCTGAACTTGGGGAGCGTTCCTGTGGGACGCGCATCGCAGCCCGGCGGTCGGAGTCGGCACGCGAGACATCGACTTCCGCCACTCGCTCGCAGGTCCATAATGTAATGTTTGATTTACAGTATGTAAATCATGGTTTACAGTAGACGCATTCCGCCCCGGCCCTGAGGCCGCGAGCGTGATGGGGGAGGGTTCGAGCGTTGATCGGTGATGTCAGCACCGGATCGGGCGCCCCGCGTCCGCGAACGGTGTTTATCTTGTCGGAAGGTGCCGTGCTTCTGAAGCGGTCTCACGCCGAAAGGGAGGATACACAGCCAAGATGAGGTCTGTGGCGTACGTCGAGGCATCGGTCGTCAGCTATTTGACGTCTCGCCCGTCACGCGATGTCGTTATCGTGGCCCGTCAGCAGGTGACTCGCGAGTGGTGGCGTACCGCCCAGGAAAGGTTCCATCTCACCGCTTCGGAACTTGTGATTCGCGAAGCCAGACAGGGGGATCCGAATGCTGCTCGTGCCCGCCTGACGAGGCTCGAGGGCGTGACGCTCCTCGATGCAACCGCAGGAGCGGAGCGACTCGCGCGCGAACTCGTCTCCTCGGGCGTGGTTCCTCCCACCGCCCCGGTGGACGCCGCCCACATCGCCATCGCCACTGCGAATCGGGTCCACTACCTTGTTACTTGGATTTCCGCCACATCGCCAATGCGGCCATGCGGTCCGGGATCGAGCGGGTGTGCCGGCGCGATGGGTACGACCCCCCTGTCATCTGCACTCCCGACGAGCTGATGGAGGTTAGCCATGGAGACCAATAGGGACGACCGGCTTCTCGCCGCTGTGCGGGCCGTCGGAGACGCCGGGGTCGTCGACGCTGTAGGGGCCTTGGCGAACGATCCGGTGATCGCCTCGGTCCGGGCCGCGAGAGACGCATACGCGGCAATACACGGCCAAGACCTCTCGGCCATCTTCGAGGACATCAGAGCGGCGCAGGAGGCTTCGGGTCGGGTGTACGAGAGCCATGCCGAGACCATAGCCCAAGCGGAAACGCAGGTGGCCGTGCAAGTCACCGCAGCGGTTCGGCAGGTGGAGGGTTTCCTGGGTCCTGCCCTGGAGAGACTGTACGAGTGGTCCGCTACTGCCGCGCCCTTTCTGGAGGAGTTCGAACGCGCCGCTGAAGCGGCAGCCGAGACTGCGGAACGGGTTCGGCCCTTTCTAGAGGAGCTTCACCAGTGGAATCTGATCGGGGACGCATTGAATGATGTTGGATGGCTTCCACATCATTCCGTGCCCTACCGCATTGTGGTGGAATGCGAAGGCGACACTGCTCGCCTAGACAACCGTGTTGGCGACTACTACCGTGCCCGTTGGAATGAGATCCGCGACGACATGGAGTCAGGACTCGAATACCATCACCTCGACGATGAATCGCGGGCAGCATTCCGTGAGGCCCTTTCGGCCCACGAGGCTGGCTTGTACCGGGGAATATGCCGTACGTTGTTCCCCGAAATCGAGCGCATGATCGGTGCCGGAAACGTCGGTTCGAGAAGGATGCTCGACAAACTGCTAGACGAATCCAGAGATCCGACGGGCCGTGCTTTCAGGGAAATATACAATCGGGTCTTGTTCGATCGCCTTACAAGGCACGTGTACGAGCGAGTGTTGACCGCGGACGAACAGGCAAGATTCGAGCGTGACCCTGTGCCGAACCGGCACGCTGCCGTGCATGGCTTGGTCGCCTATTCGACCCATAAGCACAGCATGAACATGCTGATCCTGACGGACTACGTCTTTCGGGTTCTTCCCCCGCTCGAGGATTCCCACACATAGCTGGAGGCGCCGGCCGCCAGCCGTCCTTTCAGTCAGCGGAACGCCCACTAGCTGCAGTCTGGTGATGGATCCGGCGCTCGCCGCGCTCGTTCTCTCGGCAGTCGCGGCAGCCATCTCCCAGCCGCTGATGGCGGTCCCCGCGTTCCTCTTCGTCGACTCGTTCCGGCCGACGCTGCCCTACGGGACCGGATTCGCCGCCGGCGCCATGGTGTTCATGGTGCTGGCGAACTTCTGCCAGAAAGCTACGAGACCGAGCGCAAGGCGACCGTGGCGCTGCTCGTGAGCCTCGCGTTGGTGGGAATGGTCCTCTTCCAGCGCGCCATCGGCTGAACTTCGAGGACGTCCGCGGTGGGGGCGGGAGTGGCGCTTGAACGCAGATCGGATGCGCGCGCCGGGTTGACCTGCCCAAGACGCCCGTAGCGCGCGCGGGCCCGGGGAGCTTCAGGCGATAGGTCGAACTATTACGGAATCCGCATAGGTTCGACCGTCGGGGTACGTCGGTGCGCGTCCTTGAGTGCTGGCGGCCAAAAGGCGGTGGAGCCTGCCCGCTACGGCTCGGGCGCTGTTGGTGGCGATGGCTGGGAGCGGCGTTTCGGAGGCGTCCGCAGGATCGCTGGCGGCCGGACTTGGAATGGCAGGAGTCTGAGCGGGCTGTTCGCGTCCTCGATTGGATCACGATATCGGCATGCTGTACTGGTTGCCGATCTCAATATGATCTCGTATCATTGTCAATCGTGCCAGAAATATCCTCCTGATCTCCATTCTCATGACAGGTCGAATCCTCCTTCCCCCGGCGGGGACGAGCTGACGTACTCCGCCGAGCTCTCGCGTCCGTTCGCAGCATTGTCCCGCAGCGCGCGCGGCACCTCGCGGGTCCTGCGGCGTCACCGTCCTGGTCGCGGCTGCCGTGTGGGTCGTCGGCTGCGGGGAGCCCCAGTCGCCTGTTGCAATGGGTAGCATTCCGGGGCTGACGGTCGAAGTAGGCAACACGGAGTCGGTGGATCTCACCGGGTACTTCAGCGACGCTGACGGCGATGTACTTTCGTACACGGCGACCTCCTCGCACTCGCGCGTCCAAGCATCCGTCTCGGGCAACTCGGTCCAGGTGACGGCGGTCGCCTCAGGCACCGCGACGGTGACCGTGACCGCCAAGGATCCGGGCGGCCTCTCGGCGACGCAGACCTTCACGGTGACCGTGCCGAACCGTGCCCCGGAGTCGGTCGGGCAGATGCCGGCCGCCGAGACCTTCGTCGGGGAGTCGGTCCAGATTGCGCTCGCGGGGTACTTCAGCGATCCGGATGGGGACGCGCTGGCCTACTCTGCCGCCTCGTCCGACCCGTCCGTGGCCTCGGTGTCGGTGGCGGGTAGCACGGTGGCGGTCGAGGCGGTGTCCCAGGGTTCGGTGGTGGTGACGGTGACGGCGAGCGATCCGGGGGGGCTTGACGCAACGCAGACGTTCCAGGCCACGGTCCCAAACCGAGCGCCGGAGGCGGGCGATCCGATCCCTGACATGGAGGTGTTCGTCGGGGGCTCGGAGGAGGTGGAGGTCTCGGAGCACTTCACGGACCCCGACGGGGACCAGCTTATCTACGAGGCCCGCTCGTCGCGGACCGGGGTGGCCACGGTGTCGGTGTCGGGAAGCGTGGTGACGGTCGAGGCGGTGGCCCAGGGAACGGCCACCATCACGGTGACGGCCCGCGACCCAGAGGGTGCCTCGGCGCAGCAGACCTTCGAGGTGACCGTCCCGAACCGGACGCCGGAGGCGGGCGACCCGATCCCAGACATGGAGGTGTTCGTCGGGGACGAGGCGGAGGTGGACGCCTCGGACCACTTCACCGACCCGGACGGGGATCCGCTGGTCTATTCCGCCTCGTCTTCGAGCCCGGCCAACGCGAGGGTGTCGATGTCGGGGAGCACGGTGAGCGTCACGGCGGTCTCTCAGGGTTCCGCCGACGTGACGGTCACGGCCACCGATCCCGGCGGACTGTCCGCAACGCAGACCTTCGAGGTGACGGTGCCGAACCGTTCGCCGGTGGCGGGGGACCCGATCGACGACATCGAGGTGTTCGTCGGGGACGAGGCGGAGGTGGACGCCTCGGACCACTTCACCGACCCGGACGGGGATCCGCTGGTCTATTCCGCCTCGTCTTCGAGCCCGGCCAACGCGAGGGTGTCGATGTCGGGGAGCACGGTGAGCGTCACGGCGGTCTCTCAGGGTTCCGCCGACGTGACGGTCACGGCCACCGATCCCGGCGGACTGTCCGCAACGCAGACATTCGCGGTGACGGTGCCGAACCGTGCCCCTGAGGCGGTCGGCGAGATGCCGGACGACACGACCTTCGTCGGGGAGTCGGTGGAGATGGCGCTCAGGGGATACTTCAGCGATCCAGATGGCGACGATCTCTACTACGCAGCAGCCTCCTCCGACGAGGGGGTGGCCACTGCCTCCGCGTCGGGAGCCTCCCTGACCGTAGCGGGAGTCGGCCAAGGGACCGCCACCGTGACGGTCACAGCCACCGACCCTGGCGGCCTTTCGGCCGAGCAGAGCTTCACGGTCACCGTGCCGAACCGGGTGCCTGAAGTCTCCGACCCGATCCCCGACGCCGAGGCCCATGTCGGCGAGACCTTCGAGCTCACCCTCTCCGACCACTTCAGCGATCCGGACGGCGACGACCTCACCTACGCGGCGACCTCCTCCGACGAGGGGGTGGCCACGGCCTCCGCGTCGGGAGCCTCCCTGACAGTGGCGGGAGTCGGCCAAGGGACCACCACCGTGACGGTCACGGCCACCGACCCTGGCGGCCTTTCGGTCGAGCAGAGCTTCACGGTGACCGTGCCGAACCGGGTGCCCGTAGTCTCCGACCCGATCCCCGACGTCGAAGTCTACGTCGCCGAGTCCTTCGAGCTCACCCTCTCCGACCACTTCAGCGATCTGGACGGCGACGACCTCTCCTACGCGGCAACCTCCTCCGACGAGAGGGTGGCCACGGCCTCCGCGTCGGGAGCCTCCCTGACCGTGGCGGCCGTCAGCCAGGGGACCGCCATGGTCACGGTCACGGCCACCGACCCGGGCGGCCTCTCGGTCGAGGAGAGCTTCACCGTAACCGTGCCGAACCGGGCACCTGAAGTCTCCGACCCGATCCCCGACACCGCGGTCGATGTCGGTGAGACGGTCTATGTGGACCTCTGGGGGCGCTTCGCCGACCCGGACGGCGACGACCTCGAGTACTCCGCCAGTTCTTCGGACACCGATGTGGCGACGGTCGCCGTCTCGTGGGACACCGTCGCGGTCACGGGGGTGGCGGCCGGAAGCGCGGAGGTCACCGTGACGGCCTCCGATGGCAGCCTCTCGGCAACCCAGGCCTTCGTCGCCACCATCGTCCGTGGCGAGCCCACCGACCGGGAAGTGCTGGAGATTCTGTACGACGAACTGGGCGGCGACGACTGGACCAACAATGAGAACTGGAAGAGCACCGCCCCCCTCGAAGATTGGTACGGGGTCTCGACCGACACCTCAGGCCGGGTGACGACCCTATCGCTATGGGACAACAACCTAGACGGACTCCTCCCGGCAGCGCTTGGCGATCTCGACAGCCTGAGAACCCTGTCTCTGTGGAGCAACAGAGAGCTGAGCGGCAAGATTCCGCCGGAACTGGGCGACCTCACAAGGCTGAAGACCATGTACATTGCCGGTACCGGGTTAAGCGGGGAGATCCCGCCGGAGCTGGGCGACATCAAGAGCCTGACCAGCCTCCTGCTGTTTGATAACGACCTGAGCGGCGAGATCCCCCCCGAACTTGGCGACCTCAGTGGACTGAAGGGGCTATACCTCTCCGGCAATGGACTGACAGGGGGCATTCCGCCGGAACTCGGCAAACTCGACAGCGTCGGGGACATGTCCCTCGCGGGAAATAGACTGACTGGCGGGGTTCCCCCTGAACTGGGCAACATGAGCAGTCTGTGGCACCTAAACCTGCGCTCCAACCATCTCTCCGGCCCCATCCCCCCGGAACTGGGCGACCTGAGCAATCTTCAGAACCTATACCTGGACAACAACAATCTCACGGGCCCGATCCCCCCGAAGCTGGGCGACCTGAGCAACCTTCGAGACCTATACGTGTACAACAACGATCTCACCGGCCGCCCCCCCCGGAGCTGGGTAATCTGAGCGGGCTCGTGCGGCTCCACATGTACAACAACGCCAGCCTCGAAGGCGAGCTGCCGTCCGGATTCTCCAACCTGATGTCGCTGGAGGAATTCCTCGCGCACGGGACGGACGTGTGCGTGCCGGAGGCGCTCCTGGACTGGTACAGAGGTATCGACAAGCGTCGGGCCACGCTCTGCGCGTACACTCCTCCAGACGCCTACCTGACCCAGGCAGTGCAGTCGCGGGAAGATCCGGTGCCCGTGGTGGGGGACAAGGAGGCTCTGCTCAGGGTCTTCGTAACCGCTACCCGCACGACGACGGAGACGCTGCCACCGGCGACAGCGACCTTCTACGTCGACGACGAGGAGACGTATTCGGTGGAGATCGACGGTACATCCGAGTCGATCCCGACCGATATCGACGAGGGGTCGCTCGACAAGTCGCTGAACGTGACGATTCCCGATTCGGTGATCGAGGAGGGTCTCTCGGTGGTGATCGAGATCGACCCCGACTCGACGATCGACGCCGAGATCCTCGTCGCCAAGCGGATCCCGGAGAGCGGCGAGCTGGATCTGGGCGTGGAAGGCGTCCCCGACTTCGAGCTCACCGCCATTGTACCCGACGCTTGGGTAATGGCACACGAGCTGGGGCACAACCTGAGCCTCTGGCACGCTCCATGCGGGAATCCGGCCAATGTCGATCCCGACTACCCCTACGAGGACGGCAGCATAGGGGCGTGGGGCTACGATCACCGCGGCGACTCGCTGATCGACAAGGACGAGGCGAAGGACCTCATGACCTACTGCCCGCAACAGATTTGGGTCAGCGACTACCACTTCGAGAAGGCGCATCAGCACCGGACCGCGCAGGAGATGTCGCACGGCGAGGTGAGGGCCAGGACGGGGACGTCACTGCTCGTGTGGGGCTCGCGGAGTGCTTCGGGGGAGCTGTCGATGGACCCGGCGCTGCTGGTGGAGGGCCGGAGCCTGCTGCCGGAGGGACCCGGCGACTACACGCTGACGGGGCTGGACGACGCCCAGCAGGAGCTCTTCTCGATTTCGTTCGATATGGACGAGCCAGCGGACGCGGAGGAAGGGACCGGGATCTTCGTCTTCCTCTTGCCCGTCGAGCCGGGGTGGGAGGCGCTTGCGAGCCTCGTCCTGGCCGGTCCGGGGGACGCCCGGTTCACCCTCGACGGTGAAACGGAGGCGACCATGGCGCTGGTCCGCGACGAGCGGAGCGGGCAGGTGCGCGCCATTCGGGGCGACTTCGCCGAGCGGCCGCCTGCGCCGCCCGGCCATGTGGTGCGCTGGAGCCGCGGGGTGCCGGACCGCGACGCGTGGAGGGCGATGACTGGCAGGGGGACGGGTGCCGGCCCGTAGCGCGGAGGGGCACGAGGACCTTCAGGCGATAGATCGAACTATTGCGAAATCCGCATAGGTTAAATCGTCGCCGTGGTCTTGCTGGCGAGCCCGCAGAGCGCCTCCTTCGGCGGGGCGATCATGCGGCACACAAACTCGCCGAACCCTGACGGGCTCGTGGGTGTCGGTCACCTAGTCCAACTATGCAAATCAGTTACACCGTGTTAGATTTGCATAGTAATGACCCAGCCCACGATCGTCCCCCGCGAGGCCCAGGCCCGAATCGAGCACCTGCTGGCTCGCGCGCCAGCCGTCGTGCTGACCGGTCCGCGGCAGGTTGGCAAGACGACCGTCGCCTTCGAATTCGTACGTCGGCGCGGAGCCGCCTACCTAGACCTGGAACGGCCGCGTGATCGGGCCAAGCTCTCGGATGTCGAGGACTACTGTGAGCGCAACGCGGACCGGCTGGTGGTGTTCGACGAAATCCACCGGGTGCCCGGACTCTTCGAGCCACTCAGGGGGATCATCGACGGGCACCGCCGGGAGGGTCGGCGGGTCGGCCACTTTCTCTTCCTCGGGTCCGCTTCGGTCGACCTCTTGCGGCAATCAGGCGAGACTCTGGCCGGACGCGTGGCGTTCTGCGAAATGCAGCCGCTCAACGTTCGCGAGGTCACTCGGGATTCCGCCGCTCTCTGGCACCGGGGCGGCTTCCCGGAGAGCCTCCTGGCGGCCGACGACGCGAGCAGCTTCGAATGGCGGCTCGATTTCATCAGGAGCTACCTTGAACGCGACATCCCCGCGCTGGGTCCCCGCATTCCGAGCGAGACGCTACGACGCTTCTGGACGATGCTTGCCCACAGTCAGGGGCAGTCCTTCAACGCGTCGCGGCTGGCCGGATCGCTCGGCCTGACAGGGGGGACCGTCGGGCGTTATCTCGACCTGATGGTCGACCTGCTGCTGGTGCGCCGTCTCGTATCGTGGCGGAGCAACGTCGGAAGGCGCCTGATCAAGGCACCCAAGACCTACCTGCGGGACAGCGGAATCTGCCACGCCCTCCTCGGAATCGACACACTCGACTCGTTGCTCGGCCATCCCGTCGCGGGGGGCAGCTGGGAGGGATTCGTGATCGAGAACATCCTTAGCGGCCTCCCGGCGCATGTGGCGTACGGGTACTATCGCACCGCGGGTGGCGCGGAGATCGACCTGATCCTCGACATGGGCGGCGGCGAAGTGTGGGCGGTCGAAATCAAGCGAAGCACGGCCCCCAGGGTTTCGCGCGGTTTTCGAAGCGCGTGCGAAGACGTCGGACCGACGCGTCGGCTGGTGGTGCACGGCGGCGACGAGAGCTACCCGCTGCGCGATGGCGTCGAAGCGGTCAGCCTGGAGGACATGTGCGGGGAGGTGGGGGGGTGAGCTGATGGGCGCCAGGTGATCGCCGCCCACGCCGAGGTTGGCGCGCGGTCGCCTTCGTGAATGGCCCACGATCCGCCCGTAGGCGCGGGCCACACCGCCGGGCGCCGGTGGCCGACGGGCGCAAGCGGTTCGACTCGCTGAGATCCACCGAGGAAGAGGAGCAGAAGGTGCGGCAGGCCGGAGGGTTGCCCGCCAACCTCCGCATGGCCGCGAAGGATCGCTAGGCGACGAGCGTCCGATAGTCCTTTTCCTAGACCCGGTCCCGGGCCAGGACTCTTTCGCCGCCGCCGCTTCAGCTTCCTGACTCCCACGCCCAGGGGCGCGCGCATCTTCTCGTAGAGCATGAACAGGTGCTCGGCACGTTCGCGCTCGGTCGCGGAGCCCCGGCTGCCGTAGAGCCGGTCCACCTCACGGTCGTCGTCGGCGTGAGCGCGTCGGAGGTTCGGGGCATGAGGTCCGGGTCGTAGAGGTTGGCCAAGGTCGCGTCGGGGAAGGCGGCGCGGGCGTCGAGGGCGGTCTGCGCGAGGGATTCCAGCTTGGTGGGGGTGATGTCCCGGCCATACTATTCTTGAGTATTTGTACTCAAGAGTGTAATATGCCCTCATGAAACCCTTCGAGCGCCCCCACGGAAAAGCCCTTCTCGCCCGACTCCGCGAAGAGCCCCAGTGGCTGATCATCGTCACCGGACCTCGCCAGACCGGCAAGACGACGCTCGTCAGCCAAGTCCTCCGGCGGATCGGCCGCCCATCGAACCACATCGCCGTGGACACGCCTGACCCCACGACCGTGTCCGCGGCCGCAAGTGTCCTCGGCGATGTCGCGACCCTGACCACGGCCGCCTCCCTGCCCCCTCCAGACCGAAGGGACGCTCGCTGGCTCGTCCGCAAGTGGGAAGAGGCGCGTCTCGCAGCCAAATCCTCCGAGCGGGGCTTCGTCCTGGCGCTCGACGAGATCCAGAAGATCCCGAACTGGTCCGAGACGGTGAAGGGACTCTGGGACCAGGATCGGCTCGCCGGTCTCCCGCTCCACGTCATCCTGCTGGGTTCGGCCCCGCTCCTCATGCAGCGCGGGCTGACCGAGAGCCTGACTGGACGCTACGAGGTCCTGGAGCTCGCCCACTGGTCGTTCGCCGAGATGGCCGCGGCCTTCGACTTCGATCTCGACCGCTACCTCTACTTCGGCGGCTACCCGGGTCCGGCACCCCTCGTTCGCGACGAGACCCGGTGGCGGAGCTTCATACTCCGGTCCGTGATCGAGCCCAACATCGAACGCGACATTCTCGCGCTGGAGCGGGTGGACAAGCATTTCCTCCTGAAGCGGCTCTTCAGTCTAGGGGCGGAGTATTCCGGAGAGATCCTCTCGTACAACAAGATGCTCGGGCAACTCGACGAGGCTGGCAACACGACCACCCTGGCCCGCTATCTGGACCTGCTGTCGAGCGCTGGCCTGATCACCGGGCTCTCGAAGTACGCCGGGCGTCCCCACCGCCGCCGGGCTTCGAGCCCCAAGCTCAACGTGCTGAACACCGCGCTCATGTCGGTCCACTCCGCCTACACCTTCGCGCAGGCGCGGGCCGACGGGACGCACTGGGGACACCTGGTGGAGAGCGCGGTCGGCGCGCACCTGGTAAACACGGGTGGTCCGGAGTACCGCTTGTATTACTGGCGGGATCGAGGGCGGGAGGTGGACTTCGTCCTGGAGCACGGGCGGAGGCTGGTGGGGTTCGAGGTGAAGAGCGGCCGGCGGCGCGGCAACGTGAGCGGGCTGGAGGCGTTCGGGAAGAGCTTTCCGGTCAAGGCATGTCACATCGTCGGCAGGGGCGGAATCCCGGTGTCGGAATTCCTGCTGACACCTGCTCGGGAGTGGTTCGAGGGGTCATGAATCACTTCGTTGAGCGGACGTGCACGGTGGTTCGTGGGCGCGAGGAGGAACGCGGGGGGGAGATAGAATCGAGTCGCCAGGGTGAGACCGAGTCACGCCCGCTAGAGGCGTTTCGGAAAGAGGCGGCGTACGTGCTGCTGGGGGCTCCGGGGGCTGGGAAGACGGAGGCATTCAGGCGCGAGGCGCGGTGGGACGGGGGACGCTACATCACCGCGCGCGATTTCCTGACGTTGCGGCCGCGACCCGAGTGGCGGGGCAAGACGATCTACATCGACGGCCTCGACGAGGTCCGTGCGGGATCGGCCGATGGACGCACGCCGTTCGATGGGATCAGAGCGAAGTTGCAGGAGCTGGGATGCCCTCGATTTCGGCTTTCCTGCCGCGAAGCGGACTGGTTCGGCACCAACGACCGGGAGCGTCTGAAGGCTGTGGCCCCCGACGGAGTGGTGCAGGTGCTGCGGCTTGATCCGCTGCCGGATCAGGGGATTCTCGAGATCCTGGCGCGGAACCACGCCGTCCCCGATCCGGCGGCATTCGTCGCCATGGCGCGAAAGCAGGGAGTGGAGGACCTGCTCCTGAATCCGCAGAACCTGCGTATGCTCGCGGAAGCCGTGGACGAGGCGGACCCGGCGCGGCAGTGTCGCGGGCAGGGTGGCGCAACAGAATGGCCGCGGACGAGGGCGGAGACCTTCGAGATGGCTTGCCGAAAGCTCGTCTCCGACGATAACCCGGAGCACCAGATCGCCTGGAGAGGCAAGGCCGACACGGAGTCCCTGCTGGATGCCGCCGGCGATCTCTGCGCTCTGCTGCTCCTGGCTGGCAAGGCGGGGGTCACCCTGCCGGGGGCCGCGCCCGACACCAATCACCCTCGTCTGGATCAGATTCCCGGTGGGAACCGGCAGCTCCTTCGGCATGCCGTGGGCACCAATCTCTTCGCCATGCCCTCGGAGGGCCGCATGGCTCCCGCGCACCGGCAGATCGCCGAGTATCTTGCCGCGCGCCAGTTGGCTACGCGGATTGCCCAAGGCCTCCCAATCAGACGTGTGCTGGCGCTGATGACAGGATTCGACGGCGGCATCGTTTCCGAGTGTCGGGGTCTTGCCGCCTGGCTGGCAGCTCTCAGCCAGCCAGCTCGGCCTGAGATCATCGAACGCGACCCCATCGGAGTGCTTCTTTACGGCGATGCTCAGCCATTCGGTCCTGAAGACAAGCGCCTTGTCCTCCGGGCTTTGAGAGGGGAGATCCACCGGAACCCGTGGCTGGCACCCTACTCGAGTGCGGGCCCGCCTCTGCAACCGCTTGTCGGTCCCGACCTGGAGAACGACATGCGGGAGGCGCTGACCGATCCGGCGCGGGACGACGCGCACCAGTCCTTCGTTCGCCTGATCTGCGAGGCCGTCCGGGAAGCTGTCCCCCGTCCCGGACTCGCGGACCCGCTGATGGCGATTGTTCGGGACGACTCGTGGCCCACGCATATCCGACGCACCGCCTTGAAAGCGTACATTCGGGCTTGTCAGGATGATCCTGGCGTCTCCGTGACGCTTCGGACGTTGCTCGACGATGTCTACACCGGCACCGTAACGACCAGGGACGACAACTTGCTGGGTATCCTGCTGGCGGAGCTGTATCCGGATAACGACGCGCGACTTGGTCGATTGTTCGAGGCCACGCTGCAAGACCTGAAGGAAGAGGGCGGCTCCCTGAAGGCGGAACGCGGAACCCGGACGGCGCGCCCGCCCCAGGGCGACACTCGCTTCGACGAACTAAGGAACGTGTTCAAGGACAACGAGTCGGCGCTGCATGGAAACGTATGCCGGGCGGACCTGCTCCACACCCTTGCCGTGGCCTACTTCGACGGCTTCTCGGACGTCTCCGGCGAGACACCCGAAGAACGGCTGCGACACCTGCTCGGTCCCGACGGTGACCTGTTGGATGCCGCTATGGCCAGCTTGCGCGGAGCGATTCACCGGCCGGACCTCCCCAAGTGGAAAGAGGTCTCGAAGCTGGCCGCCGGGGGACGGACCCACTACCTGGCCTATCCGTTCATGGCGGGGCTGCAGGAGCTCTCCGCGGCCGCGGGGACCGGCGATTGCCAGCTCGGCGACTCGCAGGCCCGATTGGCCCTTGCAATCCACTTCGCTCTTCCCAGGATGGGTCAGGCGGACGAATCGAGGCACCCCCCTCGGTGGCTTCGGGATTGCGTGGCGCGCGAGCCGCGCATGGTTGCGGACGTGTGGTCTCACTGCGCCGCCACTCGGCTCCGCTGCGGGAACGGATTCGTGCCGGACACGGATCAACTGGCCCGCGAACCCGGGTACGCACACTTCGCGCGGGCGGCGTCGGCGCGACTCCTCAAGGTCTTTCCGGTCCGCTGCAAGGCGGGGCAGCTCCCGGCCTTGGCGCGCACCCTCGGGGCCGCCATGGCGCACGGAGGGAGGACGGAGCTCGTTGAGCTGATCGACTCGAAGATCGCCTACGGGAGCATGAACTCGGGCCAGAGGGTCCACTGGCTCACCGCGGGCTTGATCCTGCATCCTGGCGCGTATTGCGACCGGTTGGATTCGTATGTCTCCGGCAACGTCCGCCGGACCCAGCGGTTGGCGGAAATGATCCACGAACCCTCCGTCCTGCGCGCCTTGCCGGATCGGATGGACGCGACCGCCGTCGAGACGCTGATTCGTCTGCTCGGGCCCTACACCACCGGACCGCCGGACACCGACAGAGCCTATCTGGTGACTTGGCCGATACAAGCGGACGAGACTATTCGCAGCTTCATCGACAGGCTCGCCGAGGATGCTTCGGACGCCGCCGGTCAGGCACTCGATTCCTTGGCCAAGGACGATCGCCTCGTAAAATGGCGCTCCCGACTGCTAGATAGCCTGCATCGGCAGAAGAGCGTTCGCCGCGAAGCCATCTTCTCGCATCCAGCCCTCGAGCAGGTCGCCGAGTTGCTGGACAACGGTCGACCTACCAACGCGGCTGATCTCGCGGCGCTGACCATGGACAAGCTGCGCCAGCTCGCCAGGAGGATCAGGGACGGCCTCACCCCGGATCGGCGCGAGTACTGGAACGTTGACCGGTACTACCGAGCAGAGAAACCGAGACCGGAGAACGCTTGCCGGGACGCCCTCCTTTCCGACTTGCGGGGAGAGGTGGAAGCTCTCGGAATCGACGCTACCCGAGAGGGAAGCTACGCCGACGACAAGCGGTCGGACATCCGCGTGGCCTACGGCGGCTTCAACGTCCCCATCGAGATCAAGCGGAGCTGCCATGACGACTGGTGGAGCTCCATCAGGACCCAGCTCATTGCCGAGTACACCCGTGATCCGGGAACCGACGGATACGGGATCTACCTCGTGTTCTGGTTCGGCGAGGCCGACGGCTGCCGGCCGGTGCCGGCGTCGGGACAGCGACCGAGGTCGCCTCAGGAACTCCGGCGTGCGCTCCTCGACTCGCTTTCCGCGGCTGAGCGCCGCAAGATATCAGTCTGCGTGATCGATGTCTCGAACCCGCGAGGCTGAGCTCCCCAAACGCCGCCTCGTGCGCTCAGCGCCGCCGCCGCTTCAGCTTCCTGACTCCGACTCCGAGCGGTGCCCGCATCTTCTCGTAGAGCATGAACAGGTGCTCGGCACGTTCGCGCTCGGTCTCGAAGCCCCCCCTGCGGTAGAGCCGGTCCACCGCACGGTCGATGGCTTGGTGGGCGCGGCGGAGGTTCGGAGGCATCAGATCCGGGTCGTAGAGGTCGGCCAGCGTGGCGTCGGGGAAGGCGGCGCGGGCGTCGAGGACGGCCTGCGCGAGGGGTTCCAGCTTGGTGGCGTGCTCGCCTCCTGAAGCGCCGAAGCCGGGAGGCATCGGGAAGGTGTTGTAGACGAGGCCGATGGAGTAGCGGTGGTCGCTCTTGAGCCGGCCGCCGATGTGGCGTAGCCAAGCCATGTGCATGGCCGAGGTCAGGAGCGCGAAGTGTGTGAGCGTGGCGTTCTCCAGAATGCGAACGAGGTTGCTTGGAATCGTCGGCGGCTCAAGCCAGCCGATGGGCACGTACTCGCGCCGTTCCGAACTGACCTCGGGGACGACGAGGAAGGGGGCCGTTGGGATGACGTTGACGTGATACAGCGTCGGAGTCTCGGCCAGCTTCCGGGTCGGCGCGCTCCGGCTGTCCTCGCGGTAGGAACGCACCGCTGCGATCCGATCCCGCACGGCCGGCATACCCGCCAGGACGTTGGGCAGCGCATCGTGCAGAGCGAGAATCCACCTGTCCCCTCCTCGCAGGTACTCG
>JAPOYJ010000056.1 GCA_026706635.1 Gemmatimonadota bacterium
GTCGCCGGACGGCTTGGGGTTGGGCCACGGCCCGCGGATCGCCGGTGCCGATCCGCCTCTCCGGACCGTGGACGGGAGCGACCCGTCCCTTCGGGATGCCCGGTGCGGCATCGGGGCGGTTCGGCATGTGCAGGCCCATGCCACCCTCCCCGCCGGGTCGCTCCCTGACCAGCAATCCGTCCCGGAAGGGTGGCGAGCGCCGCCGCGGGGCGGAGGAGAACCCGTTAGTCAACCGGCTTGGACGTTGGGCCGTTCGGCATCGCCGGACAAGGCCGGGACGCGGCGGTCGCGGGGTGGCGGGTAGGGCAGTCTGGCAGAGAAGCCTCCCCTCCGCGAGCTTTGGGGCAGGCGGATCGTGCAGTCTATCGAATCGAGAGGAATCGAACGATGGCACGCACGAAACGAAGTCGGCGCTCGTACAGCGCCGGAGAATGGGGCCGGAACCGGGTGAGGATCTTCCCGGACCCGAAGACCGGCCTGTACCAGATGGAGTGGCGAGAGAACGGGCGAAGGCGTACCCGTTCGCTCGGGCACCGGGATTGGACCCGAGCGAAGAAGCAGGCGGACGAGTTCGCCGCGGGGTTCGCGAGCCCGGACCTGAACGGCAAGGCGGAAGCCGAGCCCGAGCCGCTCACACTGGGCTCGCTCTTTGACATCTACGGTGAAGAGGTCACCCCGACGAAGGGGAAGCGGACCCGCGAGCGCGACAGGGTCGCGACCGCGATGTTCCTCGACTTCTTCGGACGGGACCGGGACCCCGCCACCTTCTCGCAGCGCGATTGGGACCGATTCATCCAAGCGCGGCGGGCGGGCAGGGCTGGCCTGTCGGGCCGGCCGGTGGGCAACCGGACGATCGAGTGGGACCTGACGTTCCTCGTGGCGGTCTTCAACTGGGCCGAGAGGTCGAAGGACGAGCAGGGCCGCCCGCTCCTCGACAGGAACCCGCTGAAGGGCTTGAGGAAGCCCAGGGAGAAGAACCCCGCCCGGGTCGTCCTCACCGAGGAGGAGTACCAAGCGCTGCTCGGGGTATCCCGGCAGGTCGATTGGCGGTTCCACGTCGCGCTCGTGCTCGCCCACGAAACGGGGCACCGGATCGGGGCCATCCGCAACCTGAGGTGGCCGGATATCGACTTCGAGGGCCGCGAAGTGCGGTGGCGGGCGGAACACGAGAAGACCGGATACGAGCACGTCACGCCGCTGACCGACGAGGCCCTCGCCGCCTTGAAAGAGGCGCGACGGATGGGCGACGGGAGCGGTGATGCTCCGGTGCTGCCCTCGTCGAGGGAAGCGACGCGGTGCGTGCACCGTGTTTCCGCCTTTCAGTGGTGGAAGAAGGCCCAG
This sequence comes from Gemmatimonadota bacterium, assembly GCA_026706635.1. GTDB lineage: Bacteria > Gemmatimonadota > Gemmatimonadetes > Longimicrobiales > Gaopeijiaceae > Bin94. Next base: position 1,342 of record JAPOYJ010000056.1, read on the forward strand.
ACGCTTGCGGGACTGGAACCCAAGCCCCGGCGCAGCTGGCACTCGCTGAGGCGAAAGTTCGCCAGCGACCTGATGGACCTTCCGCTCAAGGTGCTCTGTGAGCTTGGCGGGTGGAAGGATGCCCAGACGGTGCTCAGGTGTTACCAGAGGCCGGACCCCGGACAACTCAGGACGGCGCTGGAAGGCCGCAGAAGGGTTCGCGGCTGAAATCCCGACCAGCGGGAATCAATCGGCGGGAATTCGCTCAACGAAACTCCCAAGTTCCTCGGCTGCAAGCATTTGCAAGTTCCATGCATCTTGCGGAGTACGCTGGCTGAAACACGAAACGGGCGTCAGAGAAGCCCGTGGGGGCCGCCTCCGCGACCCGGAGGCGACCGCCACCGATGCGGTGGCGGAGCACTTCCGAGAGCGCTCCGGGGAAGCCGTTCAGACGGACCTCGGGAAGCGCGGCTGGCGGTGGGACGGAGGCCAGCGATGCCGGATCTTCCATGCGCCCCGGAGGCCGGAGCGGCGAACGATACCGCAAGCGCCGATGTCCATGGACACGGGCACCGGTTCCGTCTTGGGGTGGATCAACTTGGCTACTTGCAACGCCTCCGGTTCTTCGCCTCGTTCGCTCGTGCTGCTCTTCACACTTCGGTGACCCGAAGGGCGACATCCTACGAATTCCATCCGTGATGGGTTTCAATCCAGCTATCGGGGGCGAAGGTTGCCGGTATCGGCCTCCTACCATCTCAAGGCATCGCGGAGGCCGTTTGGGGCCGCGCCACCGTCGCTGAGGGAAGCGCTGACGCGCGAGTTGAATTGCTGCCTGATCCTCGTCACGTCCGAACGCTGAAGACTGCTCGCAAGCCGGTCAACCTGTGGGCGATTGCCCATTGTCCGGGGACGTTCCGGGATGTCTCGCAACGCCTCCGTTCTGTGACGGGCCACCGCCAGCGGCGCGGAGAACTTCCCCGCCGGACCGGATGAAACCCCGTCTAAGCCAACGCAAGAACGATGGCAGGATCAGCATCACCGGGGGACGGTTTCTTCGGAACTCACCGTCGCTTAGGGCACGAGTCATTCCGCCCCAGCCGACCGATCAGGGAGCTGGGATTCCCGCCCGGGACGCCCTCGGCGCGCACCTCACGTGGCCTCGTCACCGGCTCCAGCCCCGCAGACTTGACGAACGGTTGATCGCCATTACCTTCCGAGTCGCTTGGTTGGAACCCAAGCCGACCTCGACCCGAGCCCACGATGGGGCTTGGACGGATAACCTGAACCGAAACCATGGCGAAAGCGTCGAGCAACTACACGCGGCGGGGCGAGCGCGGAACGATGGTGTCGTCTCTGTCGTGGTTCGCCGTCATACTGGCTGGTCTGCTGCTGGTGGCGGGCGGCTGGTCGTATTTCGCCGGGGACACGGGGCAATGGCGCGAGGATCTGGTAGGTCATCGGATTCCAGTTCTCACGTCCCGTGACTGGCAGGGCACTCAGGTCGAGGTCACACACCCGGCACTGCTGTATTTCTTCACCGACGACTGTCGTTTCTGTGACCCAGCGCGGCAGGAACTCAACGAGTACGCGGCATCACTGCTGGATCATCCGGGTGTGCCGGTGTATGCGATCGCCAAGCCAGACTTCCCAGACGGCCTTCCGGCCCCCCGATTTCACGAGGGCATTCGGGCCGTGCGGTTGCTGTCAGGAGGCGCTTCCCTCCAGTTCGTGCGTCAAGTCCCGATCTACGTACGCACCGCAACAGACGGCTCGATTCTGCGGGCCTATGTGGGCGTTGCTCACGCTGGCGAACTCCGGGAGCTCCACAGGTGAGAATGGTGTTCTTTCGTGATCAGGGCAGGCAGGTCCGGATCTGCACTGATCCTCTTCGATACTTCCGGACGCGACCGAATACCGGTCAGAGGAGAGTCACATGCGAGCAGTAAGGCTACGCTTTATCCTGTCGTTCCTCGTCGTCACTGCGGCGGGGGGTCTGTTTGCGGCGACGCCGCTCTGGGCCTGTCACGAGCCCACAGGCTGGTGCTGCGTGGGCGAGGACGAGAACGGCCACCCGTGGTGCTGCAACTTCATCGACGACGAGATCGACAGGGAGAGCTGCGGCTACAAGTAGGTGAGACGATTCGCGGTTCTCTCGGGCTCGGCGGTCTTCCTGGGTTTGGCTAGCTGGGCGATCGCTGCCCGCGCGTATCCCAAGCCTGAGCCTTCGGTGGCGGATGCTCGCGACTTGGCCGTTCGGTGCGAAGAGGCTGTCGCGGATGCGCGTCCCCAAGTGCCACACCGGGCTGATTTGGAGCTAGAGCCCGGTGTGGCATTTGGGAACGACGAAAGCCACGCCTTGGGGCGAGTCCTCGGTGTGGCTTGGGACGGTGTTCGCCTGCATGTTCTGGACGGGACGAGCGGTTTAGCGGTCTATGACACGCTCGGCCACCGCTTGAGTGGGTATGCAGGAATTGGCGAAGGGCCGGGAGAGCTGTGGGAACAGAGCGGGCTGCATGGATCGCGGGGTGGCTACAATCAGATAGCCAGCCTAGATGACGGTTACGTGATCGTGCATGGCCGTGATCGGCTCCATCTCTTTGACCCGAGTGGGGCATACATTCACCGCGTCTCAAGGGGAGCCGAAGTAGACGGTCTCTTCGCGGTGAGGCATGTTGCCCCGATCGACGGAAGCCGCGCTGCCGTGGCAAGAACGGGAGCGATGGCGTCTTTCCGCGCGGATAGCCTCCTGAGGCCCGAACGCCAGCTTATCGAAGTGGCCGTGGCGACGGATCAGGGCTTGGCCATTCGGCCTCTTGCCTACGCCTACGATCGCCACAGCGGGGATCGTCCCCTGGGCCGGTATCCGGCACGCGGTCCCTATGATTCGTGGACGAGGCGGCTATGGGACGCTAACGAGGGCATTCTTACCGTAGTCCCGCTGACGGCGGCGGGTGTGTGCTATTTCCGGGTAGACGACTTGGCCCTTGCCAGCGCTGTTCGGCTCGGTGTGCGCCCAATTCCGGTTGATCGCCGGGAACGACGCCGGGTGATCGACGAGTTGCGTGAGCGGAGCCAGCGAGTGCCGATGACCGGGGAGAGCTGGGAAGATTACTTCGGTTTCTGGCCACCGTACCTTCCGATCAGTCTTGACGTCGTCATGGGGACTGGCACCGTGACATGGATCGAACGGGCGGCATCTGCTGACCGGCGTGTCGTAGACCTGTATCATCCAGAGCGGGGATACCTCGGCACCACGGAATTGCCTTTTGATGGGCTTCCCTTGGGATTCGATGACCGCTGTGGATATGTGGTCACCATGGAGCCACAGGGGCGAATCGCCGCGGATGAACCGTTCTATGGGTTGCAGCGCTGGTGCCCAGCTAACGAGATCAACGGATTTGAGGGAGAAGAACAACAGTGAGTACCCAACTACTCGGTCGATACTTGGCGATGAGCCTTGTCGTCGTCTGCGTGACGTGTGGAAGGGAAGATGGCTCCGCTGATCAGGCGTCTCGGCCAGACGCAGAAGGTGCGGCAGAACATGCGGCTACCGGACATTCGCACAGCGCGGATGAGCAGAATAGCCCTAGTTTTGATCCCTCCCCTGCGCGAGCCTTCCTTCGCGATCTCGTCGTCGCTCAAACGTTTTTCGTGGCGGGGAACGGTCGCTATGCGACGGAAAGCGAGGAACTCCTGAGTTACGCGCGGCTCACCGTCCCCGATGGGCTCAGCATGGAGCTAGCCGCAGTTGACTCGATGGGATTTTCGATAGTCACCTCGGGGGACGATCCTCCTGAAGAGTGTGCCATATTGGTCGGCTCTATCGCACCACCACGTGAGTACGCGACGGAGGAAGGGCGACTGGACTGTGCTGGCGATCTCTGATCTCGATTTAGCTGTGTTCCGGGCGTTGGCTTGGCGCTGCTCAGTAGCCGTGCGATTCCAGCATGCAACCTGAGCGTGATTTCGGGTAAAGCACGCTCCGACCGGGCTTACGGTTCCGTGGGTAGGACGATTGAGGAGGTCCCCTGAGCCCCGAACGGCGCGGCGAAAACGGTCCGTCCAGACTCCCGCCTTTCACCGCTGCAAGTCCAGCCATCTCGACACGCCGACATCAGATCCGGTATAACGGCAGGAAACGCAGATCGTGCAGTCCTAGTTAGACTTAGACGAATTCCTGCCGGGATTCTGACCACCGGAGATCCGCTGCCGAGACGCGTATAGATGGGCTCGGCTCCGTCGCCTGGATCGCTCCAGAAGTAGGTGGAGCTGTGCACCACGGGCCGTACGACCGGTGAGCCGGGGGCGCGCTCGGGGCCGCCAGCGTGAACCGCCTCGGTTGCGAGACCGCGCTCGGTGGGGTCGGGGTCGTGGTTCATGGCGTGTACTCTAATCGAACGAAGCCGTCGCCTGTCAACACGGGGCGCGGTGCGACGACATTGGTCCCGGCGGCCCTGCCCCACCATCAGCGGCAGGGTCCGCGTCAGCCGCTCCTAGTAGCAGCCCGTGGACAAACCTCCCACGGCATTCGAGCAGCACTGCATCCCCGCTGGGCCGCTGCGCTCTGCGTTGCTCCTCGAACCAATAGCGCTGCGGCTATTGGCCCTTCGTCGCGCCTTGCCAGCGGGGCGCTTCGCCGGCCTCGGTGCTCGTCCGGGCCCGTCCACGGACCGCTGGCGCTTCGCCGCTCTCGGTGCTCGCGCGAGATTATCCACGGACTGCTGAGCGCCAGCAGCTCGCGCCCGGTCAGCACAACCGAAGCCCCGTGATCCGCTCCGGGGAAGCTCCGATCCTGATTGTTACCGGCCACGCAAAATTGCAGAGAACTGGCCGTCGAAAATGGCAGGTTTTC
>JAPOYJ010000031.1 GCA_026706635.1 Gemmatimonadota bacterium
AACTCCCTCAGCCTCCCACCTTGCCCTCGACCCGGAGGTTCATGAATAAGGCAGGGTGATAGACTCATCACCATACTGTGGAAAAAAACCGTCTTCGACAGGTGGGAGGAGGCGAGTGACGCGTGGTTGAAGTGCATCGAGATAATGTGCGCAAGCTGATCGCCAACCCGCGCGCACTGCTGGGTGCGCTGGCGGTGATCGCTGTGATGGGGGGTGCGTGTGACTCGGCGGCCACGCGCTCCCCCGTCGATGCGGTCGCTCTGGAGCCCTTCGCGCAACATCCGGTACGCCTGAGCGAAGCGGTCGAGATCGCCCTTGTTATGGAGGCGACGGCGTGCGTGGTCGTTTCCTACGAAAGCGCCGTCGCCTGCTACAACCCCCGGGGGGCCGAGGTCGGCCTCTGGGGCAGCGAGGGTGAAGGCCCTGGGGAGTTCGAGAAGGGGGGACCAGGAGCACTGGTTCGCATGGGAAGTGGGCGGCTCGGGGCTTGGAGCTCGCGTCTTCGTCGATTGTCCGTGTTCGGGACCGACGGCGTGCATGTCGTCGATTTCAGCCTTGCCGTCCCCGGGCTCGTTTCCGGAGACCCGGTGGCTTTCCGTGCGGGAGGCGAGAGCGGCGACCGCCTCTGGTTGACGGCTGTGGCTCCGAAGTACGAGGTGTGGGAAGCGTCCTTCGCCACCATCGAGATCGATCTTGCCACGCAGCGGATCGTGTCGGAGCTCCACTCCGGCGCCATTCCCCTGGAGGAAGACCAGCCGTGCGAGGACTCCGATCGTACGGTGCGTGCCAGGTTGCGTCCCGGCGCGATCCACCCGAGCGGATCGATCCACTTCTTCTCGTGCCGCCACACGATCGTCCACCTCGCAGACCCCGAAGGCGGCGGGCTGGCGTCGGTGGCTAGGATGCCGACCTACCGAGAGGAGTTTCCCAGCGAGCGGGATGTCGCCAGCTACCGTCACGGGATGCGGTTCCTCGGGCCCGCCCTCGAGAACGCGGTCGATGAGTACCGTGAGACGCCCAAGCTGTTCCCCACCCTCGCCTTCGAAGCGAGCGCTTACGATGCCGACAGCAGGCTCTGGATTGGCACGAGGGCTGCGCCTGACTCCTCGGAGATAGACATCTACGACGGAACCGGCTACGTCGGGACCGTGGTGATCGGCGATAAGCTCGAAGGCTTCGACATCTTCGGCTCGACGATGGCCGCCGTGGTGGAACGGCCACCCAGGGACACCAGCGGAATACCCGGTCGCGGTCTGGACTGGTACGATATCTCCGGCAGTCCGTGGATAATCTCGCGCGAGCACCGAGAGCGGTGAAGCGCCCCGCTGGCAAGGCGCGACGAGGGGCCAATAGCCACAGCGCTACTGGTTCGAGGAGCAGCGCAGAGCGAAGCCACGGGTGTGGGAATTGTAAGCTACGGATTACACATTGTAAGTTGTGCATTACATTGTGGCCAGCCAAGCTAAGCGGTCCAGATTGACATGAGAAGGCCAACCTCCTGCTAACGCAGTCGCCACCTTTCGGGGCGCTGCACAGTGAGACGGGCTTGGAAGCCCACAACCACAGGAGGCTGGCCATGAAGCCGAAGCTAACCACTGGCCTGGACGTGAGCGACCGCTACAGCACCTACGTCACGCTCGCCTCGGGGGACGAAGCGGAAGCCGAGGGGCGTGTCCGCACCACGCCGGCGGCGCTGCGGACCGTCTTCGGGGGCACCCAGCGGCAGCGCGTAGTAGTCGAGACGGGTCCCCACTCGCCGTGGATCAGCAGGCTGCTCGACGAGCTAGGGCACCAGTGCGTCGTCGCGAACGCGCGCATGCTCGCGCTGATCCACAGCCACCCGAGGAAGACAGACCGGACCGATGCGGAGTCGCTCGCCCGGCTCGGACGCTTCGACCCCAGGATGCTCGCACCCATCAAGCACCGCGGCGAGGAAGCCCAGGCCCATCTGGCCGTCCTGCGCACCCGCGACGCTATGGTCCGCGCCCGCACGCTCCTCGTCAACCATGCGCGCGGCACCGTCAAGTCGATGGGCGGCCGCATCCCGTCGTGCTCGACGAGAAGCTTCGCGCGCATGGCCGGGGCGCACCTTCCGGAAAGCTTGGTCCCGGCGCTCGAGCCCGCGCTCGCGACCATCGACGGGCTGACCCGGCAGATCGGGCAGCTCGACCGCCGGATCGGAGAGCTCGCCCGCGCCAGCTACCCGGAGACCGAGGTGCTGCAGCAGGTTGCGGGCGTCGGACCCGTCACGGCGCTCGCCTTCCGCCTCGTGCTCGACGACAAGCGCCGGTTCACGAACAGCCGCAGCGTCGGGGCCTACCTCGGGCTGGTCCGGCGCCTCGACATCTCCGGCGACTCCGATCCCGAGCTGCGCATCACCAAGGCGGGCAACGGACTGCTCCGCCGCCTCCTGGTCCAGGCAGCCCACTACATTCTCGGACCATTCGGACCCGACACCGCGCTGCGCCGCTGGGGCCTGGACTACATCCGCAGGTCCGGCGGCACCGGCAGGGCGAAGAAGAAGGCGACCGTAGCGGTGGCACGCAGGCTCGCCGTGCTCCTCCACCGCCTTTGGGTCACTGGCGAGGTCTACGAGCCGCTCCGCGGCGCTGCCGACGAAGACGCACGGAAGGAGGCGCGAACCACCGACCGATAGACCACCCTCGGAAAGGGCGGAAACCCTCCGGACCGCCCGGTTCCGGGCGACTGCGGATCCCCGCTTGGACCCGCCCCCGCGGCGGAGTCCGCGATCCAGATTGCAGCGCCCAGGCCGGGAGGACGTCAGCCTGCACCCGGCCCGACACGCGCGGGCCGACCCGAGTGCGAATGGAAGCATCGCGGACGGAGGCCCCCCGCCCCTCCAAGGCATCGCACCACCACCACCACACCAACCCTCGCATCCGACGAGGCAAGGCACCCGCCCGCTCACGCGGAGCCGCCACGTCGGCATTGTATTATTGGCCTTCTCATGGAAGCGGGGATGCAGCGCGCCCCGAATGCCGTGGGAGGTTTGTCCACGGGCTGCTAGCGGCAGCGCCGGTACCAGTCCTCCACGTGCTCCGGAAGACCGGGGGGGATGGGGTCCGGCACTCCGGCGAGGCCGTACAACTGGTCGCTGGGCGCACGCTCGCGGGCTGCTGACACCATGTCATCGAACAGAATCATCCCCGCCCGGCAGAACGGCGTGGGGCGCGCGTCGTCCCAGTAGTCGTAGCCGTCGCATTCCGGTAGGACTGGGCGGTATCGCCGGCATATCGGCGGCCGCTCGCTCCGCTCGAAGACATCGCGCACGTACGCCAGGCCGCGCACGGAATCGGCCCACACGATACTGGACAGCGCATCGTCTTCGTTGCCGCTCTCGTAAACCCGGACCAGCAGGTCGAAGAGCAGGTCGGAGGCGCGCGGGTACGGCGTGCCCACGTTACGCCTAACTTCACTGCGGCGCGCCGCGCCAGCTAGGGCGAAGCGGGCGTCCCGCCGGACGCGCTCCGGGAGCGTGGAGTCGGCCGCGATCGCGGCCACCTGGTCGGCGAAGGCGTCGAGCTCGACCGAGGTGCGCGGGGCGGGCTCGAACCTGCACCTGTCCTCTCCTTCCGTGCACATCAACGACGATGGGTCCACCTGGCGGAGGAAAAAGGAGGCGAGGGTGTTGATATCCATCCACCGCGGCGCACTCTCCACCCGCTCCCCCAGCCGTAGCGCCTCGAGCACCTCCTGGGCCGTCGTCTCCTGGCCGCTCGCTGGCACCGATGCGGGCAGCCAGGCCAGCGCCGCCAGGGCCGCTATCGCCGTCGTCGAAGTCCTCTTCATCGGTCGTCTCCTCTTCAGATCCCGGGGCATCCGTCGGTGCCGCTGTGGCCCGGCAGGTCAATGGTACCCCTCGACCACGGGCCTCTCGGTCGCTCGTAGTACCAGAGGGTCTGTCTGAACCTCTGGTCGCTCTGCTTGCTCTCCCTAGCCTTTTCGAGGGCGGGGATCAGACGCTTCCAAATCTCATTGGCGTCGTTTTTGGCATCGCCCTCGTTGTCGCGGACGATCCCCTCGAGCTCCGCTAGGTGGCCGCTGAACGGGAAGCCGGAGGCTATGGCCTGGAAGCACTTGTTGAGGCTCGAGTCGTGCGTGAACTCGTGCTCCCGGACCATCCGGTCGAAATCGGCCAGTCTGCTCTTCCAGCCGCACTTCTCGTTGAGCCGGTAGACGTTGACGAGGCTCCCGTCGGCCACGCCGCATTCGCCGTGGACGAGCTTGCGCTCCTTGCCGTCTGGGGTCAGGTCGTCGAGCAGCATGACAGCCGGCTTGGAGACCAGCCCCGGTCGCGTGGAGACGTAGTAGCTGCGCTCCCACGGCCCGCTGCCCTCGCTGGCCGACAGATCCCCAATCAGAGGCGCGTGGTAAGCCCCCCACAAGGTGTCCGGCAGCTTGCGGGTGTAGACGACGGCTGCGGACTGCAGCGTGGCCCAGTCGCCGCGCGCCTCGACATGGGCATGGTCGTTCAGGGTCCAGAACCCCCGCTTCCTGGGCCGAACATCCCTGACGACTACCATGACGTCCTGGCTCCTCGTGGCAATGCCGCTCCACCGGTCGGCGAGCCGGCCCTGCCGCTCCTCCCGATGGTTACTCCCGGACCAGAACTCGAAGGTCATGGAGTCCACGTCGGCCAGCGTCACGACCTCGCACCTCGTCGTCCAGCTGCGCCTCCCACGCCAGCACGACAGGGACATCCACCGGTTCCCGCCTTCGCCTTCGAGTCCCTCCTCGTCGCCCTCGCCCTCCCCTTCACCCTCCCCTTCGCCCTCGCCTTCGCCCTCCCCTTCGCCGCCACCGGTGCCGCAGAAGTCGCAGGAATCCGAGCCGGCGCAGCAGCAGTTAGGAAGAGTCGTCGTCGTCGCCCGTCTGGGCGCAGAAGCAGCTATCGGCCTCGACCCCGTTGCACTTCTCGGCGCAACCCTTGACGTCGGGGCATGTGAACCCGTCGTCGTCGCCGTCGGCCAGCGGGTTGCCGCCATCCGCCCAGAGGCCACCCCCGACCTCCTCGACGAGCGCGTCGACGGCCGCACCCCAGTCAGGCTCGAGCTCCCCCTCCCCCACGCATCCAGAGAGCAGCGGGAGAGCCGCCAGCGCGGCCAGAAGCGGTCTCGTTCGCATGGTCCATCCTCCCTGAATGGCGGAATTCGTTCCCCCGAAGGTGGCCTCCAGAGTCCGGAGACGCAAATTCCGCCCCTCGGACAACCCGTGGTTCGGTATCCGAAGTCTCGCCAAACGATACGTCCGACGGCAGCGTCCGGTCGGTCGTGCGAGGGATCGAGACCGTCGAGTTCCCGGCCGTCGTGCATGTCAGCGGCACCCTGGAAGGCTTGGGGAAGTTCAGCGGTCACGAGGTGGACCCGAAGGCCGTCCAGGTCACCCTGATCGGCGATCTGCTCGAAGGTCTCGACATCTTCGGCTCGACGATGGCTGCTGCGGTGGAGCGGCCACCCAAGGACACGAGCGGAATACCCGGTCGCGGTCTGGACTGGTACGATATCTCAGCAGTCCGTGGAGGATCTCGCGCGAGCACCGAGACCGGCGAAGCGCCCCGCTGGCAAGGCGTGACGAGGGGCCAATAGCCGCAGTGCTATTGGTCCGAGGAGCAACGCAGAGCGAAGTCAGAGCGAAGCCACGGGTCTGGGAATTGTAAACCATAGATTACACAATGTATATCATCAATTGCAGTGTGGGGAAGCGAGCGCAGCGGTCCAGATTGACATGAGAAGGCCAACCTCCTGCTAACGCAGTCGCCACCTTTCGGGGCGCTGCACAGTGAGACGGGCTTGGAAGCCCACAACCACAGGAGGCTGGCCATGAAGCCGAAGCTAACCA
>JAPOYJ010000061.1 GCA_026706635.1 Gemmatimonadota bacterium
CAACGCAGAGCGAAGCGGTCCAGCGCGGATGCAGCGCGCCTCCTGCCGGGGGAGGCTAGTCCACGGGCTGCTACCCCCTTGCTGCCGCTTGCCGCCACGACCGCGACCAGGGCCGAGCAAGAGCGGGAGACGGGACTCGAACCCGCGACCCTCAGCTTGGGAAGCTGATGCTCTACCGGCTGAGCTACTCCCGCGTTAGCGCTCGGCGTTGTCTCCTGCCCGGAGTCGCAACCGCACAGGCCTCTCCTAACCTCGTGGCGGCACCACCTGGAAGTAGAAGCCCGTGACGTTCGCATTGCTGTCCAGGTCGACCCTGAAGGCCGTGGTGCAGCGCGCCTCAGGGTCCACAGGTTCGCACGACTCGCCGGTAGCTTCGTCACGCGACGCCTGCGCCGGCACCTCGACCCGGACGCTGCCTGTTCCAACCGATTCGCCGTCGTCTCCCAGGAAGTTGACCAGAATGGTGACCGTGCCGCCGGGCTCGAGCGTGTAGTTCGTGAGGTTCCCCGTCACCGTACCACCGCCACCGACATTGGGGGTGAGGCTCGCTTCGGACATGTTGAAGGCCATGGCCTGGTAGTTCTCGATGACAGCGGCCGCCTCTTGCTCGTCGCCTGCGAAGGCGACGCAGCGGGCCAGAATCAAGAGATGGTCGGCTGCGTACGGGTCCGCCTCGATCAGTCGACGAGCCACCGGAACGCACTCGTGCCAGCGCTCTGCCTGGTAGAGGGTCGTCGTCAGGTTGAGGAGGGCGTCGCGGTTCTGCTGCGACGCGTCGAGCACCAGCTGGAAGGCCTCGGCGGCACGTTCGTAGTTGCCGGCCAGGTAGAGGCCAACGCCGATGTTGGAGTAGTCTAGGATCCCCAGGTTCTCGCCCATCAGATTCTCGTAGATCGCCTGCGCCGAGTCGGGCATTCCGGCCGCAGCGATGGAGCCTGCCAAATTGGAGAGGGCGGTGATGTCGCCCGGATTCCCGGCCAGGTAGCGACCGTACTCGTCCGCGGCTTCCTGGTTGCGCTCGCTGTTCGTGTAGAGCATGGCCCGGTTGAATGCGACGCTGGCCTCCTTCTCCAGCCAGCCGGCAGCGAGCGAACTATCGCGCGCCATCATCTCCTGGGGGCGCGGACCACGGATGACCTCCAGCGCGGCGCCGAAGGCCTCGATCGCCTCCTCTGTGCGGCCTAGCTGCTCGTAGCTGACCCCAAGGTTGATCAGCGCTTCGGGACGCATGCGCGGGTAGATCATCTCTGCGGATCTGAGTCGATCGATCCCCTCCTCCACGCGTTCCTCATCTTCCAATAGGCCGATGGAGGCGTTGAAGGAGTTGATCCACCCCGCCTCGCGCTGCGTTTCGACGTCGGGGGCGTACGGCGGGTATAGCGCCGTCGCCACCTCCAGAAGGGTGTCCGCGGCCACGTAGTCGAAGAGACCGATATGCGCCCTGGCGGCCTGGTAGTACCCGACCGAGTTGCCGGGGTCGCTCGCAATCTCCCTGAGCGCCCAGTCCAGAGCCTCCTGATACAGAGCTGGATCGGGATTATTGATAGTCTTCGTCAGGGCGAGCTCGGCACTTCGCGTGAACTCGCTCTCCCGGTACGCAGCCACCGGGTCTTCGCCACCACTGCCGCCGCCACTGCCGCCGCCGCTGGCGCAGCCGCTAAGCACGGGCACACCCGCGACCACAAGCGCACACAAGAACCCGGACCTGTTCACAGCCATCCTCCTATGAGTCGACAGACTTCGGACCCCGAACACCTCCGGCACCTCCGGCGACCCACGGAGGCCGGGGCCACGATCGAAAGTAATAGTATGCCCTGACAACCGTGCGGTCAAAGGGAGGGCCGGGTCGCAGCCGCTATCGCCTGTCGGCCAGGTAGGCCAGCACCCTCGCCCCCATCGCATCGCTGAATCCAGGGACCCTCCCGATTTCGCCGGGTGTGGCCTCGCGCACCCGGCGAACCGATCCGAAGCGGGACAGGAGGGCCTGCTGCCGCTTTGGGCCAATCCCTGGGATGTCGCCCAGCTCTGACCTCAGCACTCGCCGTGAGCGCAGCTTGCGGTTGTACAGTAGGGCGAAGCGGTGGGCCTCGTCGCGCACTCGCTGCAACAGATGGAGCGCGGGACTCGTACGGGGGATCATCAGGGGTTCCCTTCGGTCGGCCAGGAAGACCCTCTCGTGCCGCTTGGCCAGCGCTGCCAGCACCACATCCTCCACTCCGGAGGAGGCGAGGGCGCTTCGCGCAGCACCAAGCTGCCCACGCCCCCCGTCCACGAGCGCCAGATCCGGAAGCGGTCCCCCGCTTGCCGCCGCCCGGCGATAGTACCTCGAGACAGCCTCCGCCATCGAGCGATAGTCGTCGTTGCCGAAGCCGCCCTTGATGCCAAGGTGCCGATACCCCGCCCGGTCAGGGCGTCCGTTGCGGAAGAGAACCGCCGCCGCGACGACCTCCGCCCCCTGCGTGTGCGAGACATCGAATCCAACTATCAGGCGCGGCACGACCTTGAGCGACAGCCGGTCCTGAAGCTCGTAGAGCACGTCGTCCGCGCGGGGCTTCAGCTCCTCCAAGCTCTGTCCTCGCGCGTTCCCGAGAGCGCTCCGCGCATTTGCCTGCGCGAGCTCCACCAACTGCGCCTTGGGCCCTTGCTGCGGGATTCGGGTCGCCACCTTCCGCCCGGCCCGCCGGCTCAGCGTGCGTTCCAGGAGACGCCTGTCCCTAAAGTCGGAGGGCAGCAGCACCTCGCGGGGTAGGTCGGCACTCCGCTCAGCGCCCTGGGCGAAGTACTCGTGGGCAACGGACCTGCCCAGGAGCACTCCGTCGTCGTCGTAGGCCTCGACACCGGTCAGGGAGTGGCTCCGGCTTCCTACCACCACGCCCCCCCGCACCTGTAGGACAACCGCAGCCGCCGACTCGCCGGCTCTGGCCACTCCGAACACATCCTGGTCGCCTCCACCTGCGACGTGAATGCGCTGCATACGGGCGAAAGAGTCAAGCCCCTCCATTGCATCCCTGAGTGCGGCCGCACGCTCGAAGTCTAGTTTTGAAGACGCTTTATGCATTGCATCTTCAACTTCTTGTTGAGACTGTGCCACGTCGCCTGACAACACCTTTAGGAAGCGGCTGGTCATATTGCGATAGGAGCTCTCCGACTGGAGCTCGGTGCACGGCGCCCCGCACCTGCCGATGTGGTAGTCGAGGCAGGGGCGCGACGGCCGCTCCCGGGGAAGGTCGTATCGGCAGGAGCGAATTCCGTAGCTGCGCTTGAGGAGCTCCAGCGCACGCCGCACCCGGCCCACAGAGGGGAACGGACCGAAGTGGCGCGCACCGTCCCGCCTAGTGCGGCGCGTAATGTAGGCCCTGGGGTAGGGCTCCTGGACGGTCACCCGAATGTGGGGATAGCTCTTGTCGTCCCGGAGCTGAATGTTGAAGCGTGGCTGGTGCTCCCTGACCAGGCTGGCCTCGAGTATGAGCGCCTCCTCCTCCGACCCGACCACTAGCGTCTCGACCGTCGCGGCTCGGCGCGCCAGCTCCGCCACCTTCAGGTTGGGAGCGTCCTGGCCGCCGAGGTACGCACTGACCCTGCGCCGGAGCGATTTGCCCTTGCCGATGTAGAGGACCTCGCCGTCGGCGGCGCGAAAGATGTACACGCCGGTCCCCAAGGGGATGCGGCCCAGCGTCTCCGCGCCGAAGGGGAGCGCGGCGCTCAACCTCGCCTCCACCGACGGAATCGGCTGGCCAGCGCAGGAGGCGACACACCCCAGAGGTGCGTGATCCAGAGGTAGGCCACCGCCACCGATCCGATCGAGGCGGTGGCGACAACGAGCGGGGGCGCGCTGGCGAGCGCCCACCGAAGCGCCAGCCCCACCCCCGTCGCCAGCACGGCGCTTGCGAGGTAGCGGGAGGTCTGGACCCCACCCAGCGCAACTGTCCCCAGGCGATCTGCAAGCCCCCTCTTCAGCAGCGCCAGCTCGGCCCAGGCGCCGACCGACGCGCCGATCGCGAGCCCCGTCGCCCCCAGGCCGAGATCACCGATCGTGTGGCGGTCCAGCGAGAACATCAAGCTGATGGAGACGGCTATCGAGAGCGCAATGCGACCGTAGGCAATGCGGGCCGGGGTCCTAGTGTCGCCGATTGCGAAGTACGCCGCGGACAGCACGCGCGAGGTGCCCGACGCGGGGAGCCCAAGCGCATATGCTGCCAGGACCAGCCCTGCGACCACGGCATCGTTCTCGCCGAAGGCACCGCCGGTGCGGTAGACTGCCATCGCCTCCTCGCGGAATACGATGTAGCCGATGGCGGCCGGAATGAGCCAGAAGAGCACCGTCGAGGCGGCCCGCTCGGTGCGTTCCCGCACCGAGTCGCGCCCGGCGACTCGGTCTCGCGCAAGCTCGGGGAGCTCGGCGGCCGCCACCGAAAGGGAGAAGACGGAGATCGGGAGCAGGTAGAGCGTCTGCGCATACCCCAGCACGCCCACCGCTCCGGTCGAGAGGCGGGACGCCAGATTCGTATCCACGAGTGCGCTGATGTTGACGGCGCCCCGGGCGCCGATCACCGGAAAGACCTTGCTGACAACTTCTCGCACGCCGCGCATCCGGTAGTCGAGCGAGAGCGCAACCGCTCCGAGCACCCCGCGCAGGAAGGCCAGCTGGAAGGAGAGCTGAAGCGCACCGCCCAGCAGTGCCCCCCACGCGAGTGCGCGCAGCAGGTCGACTCCCATTAGGCCGGCGGTCGCTGCCGCGAGGAGGGCGGCGATCATGGCGACGTTCCAGAGCGCCGGAGCCACATAGGCGACGAAGAGGTGCCGGTGGCTGTTCAGGAGTGCCAGCGCCCACGCCGAGAGGGCCAGAACGCCCGTAGCGGGAAAGAGGATGCGGAGCAGGCCCGCCAGGATGTCGACTCGGTCGTCCCCTACGAAGCCGGTGGCGAGCACGGCTGCCAGGTGGGGAGCAGCCCAGATCCCCGCCACGGCCAAGGCTCCGGCGACGACGACCAGGAGGCCGAGCACGGCGCCCGCCACGCGGCCGGCCTCCTCCTCCCTGCCCTCTTCGACGAGGCGGGCGTAGACGGGGACGAAAGAAGCGCCGAGCGTGCCCTCGCCGAGCAGGTTCTGAATCAGATTGGGAATCCGGAGCGCCGCCCGCCACGCGTCGGCGAGCGCACCGTTGCCAAAGTGGTGCGCAAAGACCGCCTCGCGCCCAAAGCCGAAAACCCGGCTGACTACGATGCCGGCAGCCGCTCTCGAGGCGCCCACCTACCCCTCCGTTCCGATGCGTCCTTCCGCCTGATCGCCGGAGGGCCGCAGCGCTCTCTCCTCGGCACCCTCGGCCAGCAGCCTGTGCAGGAACTGGCTCTCCTCGCCCAGCCGGGCCACCTCGCGGCTCAGCCGCTCCACCTCCGATTCCACGAGGCGCAGGCGGAGGTCGTCCTCGGCCCCCGGGTCGGCCTTACGGCTTCCGCGCTCGAGTCGTCGCGCAATCGCACGGCCCACATCGGAGTCGAGCACGATCGCGATGATCGGAATAAGGAGTGCGAGGACGACAATTGCGGGCACCATGGGCAAAAACCTACGCCCTAGCAGCCCGTGGACAACCTCCCACGGCATTCGAGCAGCGCTGCATCTCCGCTGGACCGCAGTGCTCTGCGTTGCTCCTCGCACGAATAGCCCTGCTATTCGCCCTTCGTCGCGC
>JAPOYJ010000040.1 GCA_026706635.1 Gemmatimonadota bacterium
CCAAAGCGGACATTTCACATGCTCCGAAAACCGGACATTCTACTTGCTCCCAACACCGGGCCGCACATCGCCGGGTGTCAAGCCGGGTCGTGCTAGCAGAGGCCGATGTCCGAGTTGCAGCGGACAGAGCCGCTAACCATTCTTGTCGCTTCCAGCTATGGGCACGGACCGTAGGGAGCGAGCGATGAGCGGACGCACAGCAACTCTGGCCTGCAGGGGAATCCTGGCGGCGGCTCTCTGCCTTGCTGCCTGCGACTCCAACGAGGGACCGGCCGTCGTGGGTAGCATCCCCAATCAGACCGTGCCGGTCGGCGAGACGATCGACATTTCGCTTGCTCAGTACTTCAGCGACCCGGACGCCGACGACCTCTCCTACAAGGCGATCTCCTCCGACCAAGGGGTGGCCACGGCCTCCGCGTCGGGCGCCTCCCTGAGCGTGGCGGGAGTCAGCCAGGGGACCGCCACCGTGAAGGTGACGGCCACAGACCCGGGCGGCCTCTCGGTCGACCAGAGCTTCACGGTCACCGTGCCGAACCGGGCGCCCGAAGTCTCCAACCAGATCCCCGGCAACGAGGTCCATGTCGGTGAGACGGTGGATGTGGACCTCTCGCAGCACTTCGCCGACCCGGACGGCGACGACCTCTCCTACGCGGCGACCTCCTCCGACGAGGGGGTGGCCACAGCCTCCGCTTCGGGCACCTCCCTGACCGTGGCGGCCGTCAGCCAGGGGACCGCCACCGTGACGGTCACAGCCACCGACCCCGGCGGCCTCCTGGCCGACCAGAGCTTCACGGTCACCGTGCCGAACCGGGCGCCCGTAGCCTCCGATCCGATCCCCGACGTCGAGCTCCACGTCGGCGAGACGGTAGATGTGGACCTCTCGCAGCACTTCGGCGACCCGGACGGCGACGACCTCTCCTACGCGGCGGCCTCCTCCAGCGAGAGGGTGGCCACGGCCTCCGTATCGGGCGCCTCCCTGACCGTGGCGGCCGTCGGCCAGGGGACCGCCACGGTCACGGTCACCGCCACCGACCCAGGCGGACTCTCGGTCGAGGAGAGCTTCACGGTCACCGTGCCGAACCGGGCACCCGAAGTATCCGACCCGATCCCCGACGCCGATGTATATGTCCGCGAGTCCCTCGAGCTCACCCTCCCCGACCACTTCAGCGACCCGGACGGCGACGACCTCTCCTACGCGGCAGCCTCCTCCGACGAGAGGGTGGCCACTGCCTCCGCGTCGGGCGCCACCCTGACCGTGGCGGGAGTCGGCCAGGGGACCGCCACCGTCACGGTCACCGCCACCGACCCAGGCGGCCTCTCGGCCGAGGAGAGCTTTACGGTCACCGTGCCGAATCGGGCGCCAACGGTCTCGGATTCATTCCCCGACGCCCAGATCGGGCCCAACGACACGATCGTGGCGGTCCTCTCGGACCACTTCGCGGACCCGGACGGCGACGACCTCTCCTTCAGGGCAGGCTCCTCCGACAGAGACGTGGTCAGGAGACGCTTATCGGGCGACACCCTGATGGTGTTCCCGTACGACAATGGGACCGCCGCCATTACGGTCACCGCTACCGACCCAGGCGGCCTCTCTGTCGAGGACGTCTTCGAGGTGACAGTGTCAGACTCGGTACGCCAGATCCTGGAGGCCTTCTACGACGCGGGCAGCGGGGACGACTGGAGCGTGAATACCTGCTGGAAGCAGTGCGACGATCTCAACGACTGGCATGGAGTCGGGTACACCGGGTTCCCACGGCGGTTCCAAGTCCTCCAGATGGACCGCAACAACGTCTCAGGAACGATATTGCCGCTGCTTGGGGGAGCCACCGACCTTGTCGCCCTCTCCCTCGTCGCCAACGACATCTCGGGAGGCATCCCCGCCGAGCTGGGCAACATGGCCAAGCTGGCGAGTCTGCGGCTAGCCCGAAACCCCCTCGGTGGAACCCTGCCGCCGGAGCTGGGGAACCTGGGGTCGGTTCAGCAGGTGTGGCTCTCGCGGAACGGGCTGTCGGGAACGATCCCGCCGGAGATGGGGAGGCTCGGCAACGTGGTCTCCGTCTGGCTCTCGGAGAACCACCTGTCGGGACCGATCCCGCCCGAGCTCGGGGGCCTTGCCAGACTCGAGCGCCTCAGGCTGGACCACAACAGCCTTAGCGGCTCGATCCCGCCGGAGATGGGCAAGCTAGACCACCTCGACACGCTGAACCTGAGCGACAACAACCTGAGCGGACCGCTCCCTGCGGAGCTAGGCCAGCTCGACGGACTGCAGGCGCTGAGGCTCGAGAACAACGCCGAACTCTCCGGACCGGTGCCCCTCGAGTTCACCGGGATGACCAGCCTGAACGCCTTCCGGGCCGACGGCACCGACCTCTGCGCGCCGAGGGACGCCGACTTCCTCGAGTGGCTCCGGGGCGTGGACGACCGCAGGCTGCCGGCTTGCGCACCCGACAGCCTCGCCTACATGGTCCAGCCCGTGCAGGACTGGGACTACCCCGTCTCGCTGATAGCCGACCGCGAGGCGCTGCTCCGCGTCTTCGTGCTCGCCACCAGAGCCAACAGCGAGGACATCCCCGAAGTGGTCGCCACCTTCTACGTCGACGACGAGGAGACCCACAAGGAGACCATCGCCTCCAAGTCCGGACCGATCCCGACGGAGGTGGACGAGGGCTCGCTCGCCAAGTCGTCAAACGCCGACATACCCGCGAGCGTGCTAGAGCCGGGGCTCGAGGTGGTGATCGAGATCGACCCCGACGGGGAGCTCGGCGACGAGCTGCTCGTGACGAGGCGCATCCCCAGCGAGGGCAGGATGCCCATCGGGGTCGACGAGCACTCCGACTTCGAGCTGACCGTGATCCCCTTCCTGCTCGAGGACGACCCCGACTCGTCGGTCATCGACATCGCCGACGACATGGAGGACGAAGAGGAGGACCACGAGTATCTGCAGGCCACCTACGACCTGCTGCCGATGGCCACCCTGTCGGCCGTTGCCCATGAACCCGTCGAGACCGACTCCGACATCCCCTTCGACATCGTCGTCGAAGTGATGGCGATGCGGAAGTCCGAGGACGGCGAAGGCCACTGGGTCGGGATGATCGCCGAGTTCGGGGGAGGCTGGGGCGGCATCGCCGAGACTCCGGGATGGTCCAGCGCAGTCGTGCCCCAAGCCCTGGTCATCGCGCACGAGCTGGGGCACAACCTCAGCCTGCTGCACGCGCCGTGCGGCGGCGCCCCCCGCCCCGACCCGCTCTTTCCCGACCCCGACGGCCAGATCGGGAGCTACGGGTACGACCACCGCGACGACGAGGTCGTCGAGCCCGACGTATACGACATGATGGGCTACTGCAGCTGGCTCGACGAATGGATCAGCGAGTACCACGCCTCGAAGGCGGCGGGCTACAGGCGGTCGCAGGCGTTCGAGCGGCGCATCAGGATCGACGGGCCGGCGCTGCTCCTCTGGGGCGGCGTCGACGAGCAGGGCGAGCTGGTCCTGAAGCCCGCCTTCGTCGTGGATGCCAAGTCGGCGGTCGTGCCGACGCCCGGCCCCTACTCGCTGACGGGCAGGGACGGCGACGGCAGGACCCTCTTCTCCCTCTCCTTCGAGATGGCTGGGCTCTCCGACCTTGGCGACGCCAAGGCCTTCGCCCACCTGCTGCCCGTCGAGGCCGTCTGGAGGGGCGCACTCGCGAGCATCGAGCTTTCGGGACCCGAGGGGGAAGTCACGGTCGACACGGAGACCGACGACCCGATGACGATCCTCCGCGATCCCGACTCGGGCCAGTTCCGGGCCTTCCTGAGGGGAGTGCGCCCCGACGGCTCCTTCGACCCCAACCTGACCGCGCTCCGGAGCCGGGGACTGCCGGTAGTGGCGGAGGGCCGCTGACGAGCAGCGTCGGGCTGGGTTGTGGGCGCTAAGCCCCCGGCACGACGCCTGTAAATCGTGGATTACAAATTGTAAAGCACACATTACAATTTTGAACAGGATAACGAAGCGGTCCAGCGGGGATGCAGCGCCGCTCCTGCCATTGGAGGCTGTCCACGGGCCGCTAGTCCTCAGCTCACGTCAGGTCCGCAGAGCGGAGGGGTGCCCGGTCGGAGCTCCGTGCCCCAGATGCGTACAACTCTGCGCGTGGTCGTCGAGAATACGCCGGTGCCATCCCTGAAGACCGAAGGGATGCGCACCTCGCCCGAGGGATTGAAGTTGCCGCCCCGCTCCCAGTTCACCCAGTTGCGGTCGGCTGCGGCCATCGCCAACGTAGCGCGGACCCCGCCAGGCAACCCCCGTCGAAGCTCACGGATGACGTCGCGCTCCTCGTCCGTTGCTGCGAAGAACTCGAATATCCCGAACTCCGAGGAAAACACCAGCGTCGAGTCCTCGGCGTCGATCGCGAAGCCCAGCAGGTAGAGCGTGTCGGGCGAATCGATGCCGCGCTGGGCCATCGGAAGTCTGAGGCCCTCGAGGCGTGCGTCGGCCAGGTACGACCACGCATTCTCGGCGAAGCGCCACTGGAAGCGATAGTTGGTGTCGGGATCGAGGCGGCACCTCCCATCCTCCTCGTCCAGCTCCACCAGGTCGAACGCGCCGGGCACCAAGCTCCTCCCCACCAGTACGCGGCCGTCTGGGGTGGTGATCTTCAGCGAGAGCCGGTCTCCCGGATCGAATGGCGACACGGTGATGTTGGCGCGGTAGCACACGGCGTTCGGAGCCAGCTCGCCAGGGATCGTGTCCCGGCTCTGCGAATTGGGAATCACGCACTCCTCGACGTCGCGCCTCTCTTCCAGCCGCACCGACCCCTTCGTGGGCTCGGAAATCACAACCGTGGAGCCCCGGAGCGTGGGCGTCTCCTCCCGCTGGAGTGTGCGGTGCAGCAGAGCCCCCGCTTCGAAGGAGATGCCGTCCCCGTTCCACTCGTGGGTGAGTAGCACCTGCACCTCGGCGATGATCACGTCCTCGAGATCGGCGATCTGGACGTCGATCAGGGCGCACCCCGCGAGCGCTACCGCGCCCAGCGCGCCTGCCCACCTGGCAGCCCGTGGACACCCCCCCCACGGCATTCGAGCGGCGCTGCATCCCCGCTCTCGGTGATCGCGCGAGATTATCCGCGGACTGCCAGCAATTGGCCGGGCGTTCATCAGAAGGAAATCTCCAGTCCGATCGTAGGCAGCAGGGGAATCATCGACACGCCGGTGCGCGTCGGAGGATCGGCCCCGTAGTCGAAGAAGTAGAAGAGGACATTCTTCCGGTTGTAGAGGTTCACGACGCTCAGGTAGGGCACCATGCTGCCCCAGCTCCTCTCGAGCCGCTTTCGGAGCGAAATGTCGAGGCGGTGGCGGGCCGGGTAGCGGGCGCTGTTACGATCCCCTAGCGCCACCGCGGTGGCATTGTCGTAGTAGACCCGCCCCTCGACCGCCCGCTGCCGGTACATGTCGAACTGCCCCAGGACCGGGGTGTAGGGCGTGCCGGTCCCGAAGTTGGCGCGGAGCCCCGCCTCGAGCCCCCACCAGATCAGCGAACGGCGGAGCACCAGGTCGATGTCGACGCGGCGGTCGAAGACCGGCGGGTAGGTGATCGAGGGCGGTGGATCGACCCCGGAGAGCAGGTCGGGAAATGTGCGCTCGGTCCTGAGGAACGATGCGGAGATCCACCCAGTGGTGGCGCCCGCGTCGCGCCGAACCATCAGGTCGAGGCCGTATGACCAGCCGTCCCCGCTCAGGACGTCGTCCAGATCATCGCCGGGATCGTCGGCCGGATTGCTCGTGATCACCCCGTCGTAGGTGCGGTAGTACCCCTCGAGCGAGGCGTACCAGTCGTTGTTGCCGAAGAACCCCTCGACCGCCATCTGCACCTGGTCGGAGACGATCCTGGGGGCCAGCTCTCCAGTCAGCACCCAGATGTCTACCCCAAGCGGAAATTCCTCGTCGCGCAGCGAGTGCAGAAACTGGGAGTAGCGCCCCCCCGCCAGCCGCACGGCCGCGGTCCGGTCCCCGAAGAACCGCTTGACCGCGAAGCGCGGAGCGACCGTCGTCGCGCCCTCGCCGGGGTCCGGCTCCAAGTGGTCGAGTCTAAGCCCCGTCTCGATCAGCCAACTCCGCCCCAAGTCCCAGCCGATCTGGCTGTAGGCGGACAACTCCAACCCCTCGCCGCGGCTCTCGGCAAAGGTGGTGCCGCCAGCCTCGATTCCGTAGTCGTAGCCTAGGTCCTTGGCGGAAACCCCTGACTTCCACCGAAGCCGGGCGGTCGGTCGCAGCTCGAAGTTGGCGGCCGCGCCCCCCTCCCGCACATGCGTGCGGAAGCGCGCCTCCGTCTCCGTGATCTCGAAGTCGGACGAAAAACGCGAGAAATGTGTTGCGATGTCCATCGAGCTGCCTCCGCGCATCGGATGCGCCCACGAGAGACCGACCGCATCATTGCCCCACGACCACCTGAGCGGCAGCGGGTTGTCGCCCAGGTCGGAGGTGTTGAGAACATCGCGCCCGCTGTACCCGGTGACCCGGATGCGGTTTCCGCCGGGTGTCCACCCCTCGAAGACACCCTGCATGTCGGTCAGGTAGTAGGGGAAGGAGGTCCACGGCCTGACGAGGAGATCGAAGTAGGAGCGCCGCCCGGACACGCGCCAGCGGGAGTGCGCAAGCCCGAGCTTGCCATCGAGGGCCGCGGGGAGCGATCCATCCACCGCCGCACGCGACGCCAGGAGGCTGACGCCCGCGTCAACAGAGGGCTCGCCGTCGCCCGGGTCGGTCTTGACGACCAGTACCGACGACACGCGCCCGCCGTACTCGGCCGGGAAGCCGCCCGCCCGTAGCTCCGCCCGCTCCACCATGTCGGCGTTGAAGACCGAGAAGAGGCCGCCTAGGTGGAAGGGGTTGTAGATCGGCACATTGTCCAGGAGGATGAGGTTCTGGTCCGCCGAGCCTCCACGCACATTGAAGGCGGCCGAGAAGTCGGAGACGGTGCCCACGCCCGGCAGCACCTCGATCGCCCGGATCGGATCGGTCTCGACGACCCCGGGAATTGACTTCATCGCCTTCCGCTCGATCTCCTGCACGGTGATCCCGGCCGACTCGGCGAAGCGCTCCAAGGCGCGGCTGCGCGCTGCCTCGACCGTTATCGCACCCAGCTCGACTGCCCGTGTAGCGAGCACCAGCTCGAGCTGGACGACCGCTTCGTCCACTCGCACCTCGATGCGGCGGGGCTCGAAGCCGAGCTTGGTTGCCGTCAACTCGTAGACGCCAGGTGCCACCTCGCCCACCTCGAAGAACCCAAGCCGGTCGGTTCGGGCCAGGCGCACCCGCGACGAGTCGGCCAGCTCCTGCAACCGCACCCCGGCGCCCGCGAGGATCTGCCCTTCGGCCGACCGGACCCGCCCAGTTACCGCACCCTCCTGCGCTGCGGCGCCCAGGGGTGCTACCAGTGCGCAGCAGGCCGCTAGCAGCCCGCGGAGAAACCTCCCACGGCATTCGAGCGGCGCTGCATCTCGAGAGACGCGGTAGCTCACTTCTCCGCGTACACCCCGAGGCGCAGCGGCGGCTCGACCGACCAGTGGAAGCGGAAGCGGTTCTCGCCCCCCACGACGACCGCCTCGCGACGTTCGCGCGTCTTGGGCCAGTCGTCCCGCTCGTTCCGAACGACGAGCAGCTGCCCAGGCTCGAGCGCCGCAACCCGCCGCTCGATCGCCTCGTCCATCCTGGCCAGGAGATCGCGTTCGGCGTGCCGCTGAACATCGCCCCCCGCCTCGGCGACCACCTCGTGATCGGCGACGCTAACGTACTTCGCCTCGAGTTCGGATGCGGAGATCGAGAGGGCGCGGTCGCGCTGAAAGCCTATCTCCGTAAGGGCGGAGGGGTTGAAGTTGGTGCGCACGCTGTGGTACCAGCTGCCGTACCTTCTGAGGATCATCCCAGTGTCCCCCTTTGGGTTGTGGCGGTGGCGAAAACGGTTGGATCAACCGACGCTCCCCCTACGCCGGTTGTCGGAAGGAAAGTACCCCGCTGTTGCACCTACCGGTCCATCACCGAGGCGGAGGGACCTGCCGGGAGTAGCGCACCACACCTCCGACGACGGTGAGATCCACGCGCGCCTCGGCCAGGTCGTCGTCCGGGAGAGTCAGGATGTCGCGGTCGAGCACGACCACGTCGCCCACCTTGCCGACTTCGAGCGACCCCTTGTACTCCTCCTCGAAAGCCGCGTACGCATTGCTCAGGGTGTAGCTCCGAAGCGCCTCATCGCGTGTCATCCGCTCCTCGGGGTAGAAGACCGAGCCTGCGGCCGTCTGGCGCGTGACCGAGGCGCGGAAGCTCGCCAGCGGGTCGATGTCCTCGACCGGCGTGTCGGTGCCGTTGCCAACCACGACCCCGGCATCGAGGAGCGTCCTCCACAGGTACGTCCGCTCGGCCGCCCTCTCGTCCCCTATCCGGAGCGGCACCCAGGGCGCGTCGGAGGTGGCGTGGATGCCCTGCACCGCCGCGACGACCCCGAGCTCGGCGAAGCGCGCGATGTCGCTCGGGTGGAGATGCTGCGCATGCTCGATCCGCCAGCGGAGGCCCTTTCCGGCGCCAGCCGAGTCAAATACCGCCTCGTATATGTCGAGAACCTCGCGGTTGGCCCGGTCCCCGATCGCGTGGGTGTTGAGCTGAAAGCCGTGCCTGATCGCGAGGTGGGCCGTCGTGGAGATATCCTCGACGCTCTCGAGCACGAGACCGGTCGAGCTCGGCAGGTCGGCGTATGGCTCCAGGAGCCACGCTCCGTGCGACCCGAGTGCACCGTCGATCTGCCGCTTGATCGAGCGCACCGCCAGGTAGTCGTCCCCCTTCGACGGCATGTAGTACTCGGCGAGCCGTCGCTCCAGCTCCTCGTTGCTCTCGCCCCGCACCATCACGTAGAGGCGGATCTGCAGCGCACCCTCCTCCTCGAGCCGCCTAAGGCGGTCGATCGTGGCGAAGGACGCGCCGGCGTCGTGGAAGGATGTCACTCCCTTCGAGAGCGCCTCCTCGGTCGCGAGCGCCACCTCCCGCCGGAAGCGCGCCTCGGTCTCCTCGGACGAAAGGTCGGCAAGCGAGCGCTCGTAGGCTGCCGCCACTGGTCGCTGCGCCGTCTCGCGGAGCAGCCCCGTCAGGTTGCCCTCGGCGTCGCGCTGGAGCTCCCCGCCGGGGGGCGGCTCCGATCCCCTTTGGTAGCCAGCGGCCTCCAGGGCGGCCGCGTTGGCGAAGGCGGCGTGCCCCGAGGCGTGGACGAGGAGGACCGGGTTCGCAGGCGAGACTGCCGATAGCGAGGCGTGGGTCGGGTAGCCCGCCACCGCCGGGTCGGGTGGCTCGTTCCACTTCTCCTGGTGCCAGCCCCGCCCGCGAATCCACTCTCCGGGATCGGCATCGGCGACGGCATCGGCGACCATGGAGACGATCCCCTCCCAGCTCGTGGCCGCGTTCAGGTCAAGTATCGTCTTGCTCGCACCCAGGCCCAGGAGGTGACCGTGCCCCTCGATGAAGCCGGGCACCGCGAGGCGCCCGTCGAGCTCGATCACCTCGGTACCCGGGCCGATGTACTGCGCGATCTCCCCGTCGTCCCCGGTGGCCACGATCCAACCGTCGGCGATCGCCAGCGCCTCGACGAGCGTATTCGCCGAGTCGACAGTGGCGACCACGCCGCCGCGCATCACCAGGTCGGCATCGACGGACGCGTCGCCGCGGCAGCCAACCGCCGCCAGGAGCGCTATTCGCGCTGCGAAGCGCCTTGCCAGCGGGGCGCTTCGCCGGTCTCGGCGCTCGTCCGGGCCTGTCCACGGGCCGCCGGCGCAGCACCCCTCTCGGTGCTCGTGCGAGATCATCCACGAACTGATAGCGCGAATCACAGGTCCCGATAGCGCATCGTCGCATAGCCCGCGGCGAAGAGCACCACCACGTAGACGTGCACCGCGATGAGGAGGCCCTTCACGGGGGCAGTGCCAGGCGGACTCATGCCGACGACCTCGGCCATCTCGAGAACCCCGGGGAGCGCCTCCGGGTAGTGGGCCATGCGATTCCCGAGCGCAGTGGCCAGCCCGGCGGGCAGGTAGCGGAGCACCACATCGAGCAGCTCGCTCCTGCCGCCGAGGATCGCGGCCGCGATCGGCTCTGCGACGACGTAGCCGATGAAGGCGACCATGGCGGGAGCGCCGGCGCGCAACGTGCACGACAGCCACAGGCCAGCCGCCCCAGCCATCAGCGAGGCCGCCGTGTAGCTGGCGAGGAACTGCACGTCGCCTGCACCAAGCCCATTCGACTCCCACTCCACGGGGCCGACGGCCGCTCCGATAAAGCCCAGCACCAGTGCCAGGATCACCGACAGCGCCGAGAGCGCCAGAACCGTAATGCACTTTGCCGCGTAGTAGCGATCCACGCCGAGCCCGTCTATCACGCTCTGGCGCGCCGTCCGCCAAGTGAACTCGGGGGCGAAGAGCGCGATCACGAGGAGGCCCACGAAGGCCGGGCCGATCGAGGCCGGGATCGCCAACGTCGCTGGCCAGGAGCCGGGGGGCACAAGCAGGAAGGCCATCTCCTCACCCACCGCAACCGAGGCAATCGCGAACTTCATCGTCGCCAGGAGCGCGAAGAGCACCACCGCAACCCAGAAGATCCGTCGCTTCAGCAACTTCAGGAGCTCGATGCGCACCAGCACGCCGACGCTGCCCGCCAGTCGGGCAGTCCGCGACCCTTGGGCCAGGGCGAACCGGCTCATGCTCCCCCCTCCGTCCGGGAACCGCCCGCCCCGGTGAGCTCCACGAAGACCTCCTCGAGGCTCTGACGGTGCCGCGCCAAGTGCGAGAGGTGGATGCCGCACCCGGCCAGATAGCGGTTGAGAGCAGCCAGGTCGTCGCTCGCCAGCGAGACGATCACGCCCTCGTGCCCGCGCCGCGCGCCTTTCCCGTCCGGGTACTCCGCGAGGGCTTCGAGGAGCGCGCTCTCGTCCCCGGCGCGCACCAGCGCCGAGATGTCGCCGCTCGCGATCTCCTCGACCGGCCCCGAAGCGACAATCCGCCCCTTCCGCACGATGGCAACGTGCGAGCAGACGCGCTCCACCTCCCAGAGGAGGTGGCTCGAAAGGAAGATCGTCGTGCCGCGGCCGGCCAGGTCGCGTATGATGGTCCGGATCTTTCGCATCCCCTGCGGGTCCAGCCCATTGGCGGGCTCGTCCAGGACCACGAGCTCCGGATCGTTCAGCATCGTGGCGGCGAGCGAGAGCCGCTGCTTCATCCCGAGCGAGTAGGTACTGAAGCGGTGCCCGGCTCGGTCGGCGAGCCCCACGAGTTCCAGGCACTCCTCGACGCGGGCTCGGTGGGCCCCCTTGATCGCTGTCGCTATGCGCAAGTTGTCGCGGCCGCTCAGATACGGGTAGAAGTTGGGCGTCTCCAGCGTCGCGCCGACGCGGGCCCTGGCCGCCACCAGCTCCCTCGGGCCGGTTGCGCCCAGGAGGCTGAAGGAGCCCGCCGTCGGGCGCACGACCCCGGTGAGCATCCCGATCGTCGTCGTCTTGCCGCTCCCATTCGGCCCCAGGAAGCCGAAGACCTGCCCCCGCTCGACCGATAGCGTGACGCCATCCACGGCGAGCACCGACCGCGCGCCGCGCCTCCCGTAGCGCTTGGTCAGCTCGAAGGTCTCGATCACGCTATCAGATGTCATCTACAGATTACACTTTGTCAACTACAGTTTACGTTTTTTCCGAGCGAGCCACCGAAGTCCTCTCGCCCACCCGGTCTACTGTACCACCCTGGTGCGCACAATACTGCATTTCACCACCAGACGGTGCAAATCCCTCCTCGATCCCGGGGCTGTTCCGGCCCTGCGGCCACCGTCCCGCCGGATTCCCGCGGAGTCCTGTGCGGGTGACGGCACAGCGGTCCGACTTCGCGCCGACGGCGTACTGCCGATGCTCCGAGCCTTGCCGGCGGAGCGCCTCGCCTCTCTCGGTGCTCGCGCGAGACTATCCGCGGACTGATAGTTCCGCCGGATCGGAATGGCCGGTGTCTTCACCCCTCAGCACGCAGCATCCCGTTCTTCAGCGCGAAGCGCACGATGTCGCGCCGGTTGCTAAGCCCGAGCTTGGTCTTGGCCCGACCGATGTAGCCCTCGACGGTCTTCGGACTGAGGAACATCTTCTCGGCTGCCTCGGAGGCCGAATACCCCTGCGCGTACAACTCGATCACCGTACGCTCGCGGGAGGATAGCACTTCGGGCCCTGGGTCGTGGCTCTGCGAGGCTCCTTCCCTCTTCAGGCGCGCCACCAGAGCAGCCGCGCGGCGCGGCAGATAGGAGTGGCCGCGCATGATCGCCTCGACGGCTCCCACGAGATCGGTGTCGGCCACGGACTTGTTCAGAAAGCCAGCCGCTCCTGCTTCCATTGCCGGCAACAGGAAGTCATCCTCGTCGTGGACCGTGAGGACCAGAATCTTCGTTTCGAGACCCAGCTCGGTGATGCGCCGGGTCGCCTGGACTCCGTTCATTCCGGGCATCGCCAGGTCCATGATGACGATGTCCGGTTCCAGCCTCCGGGCCTTGTTCACCGCCTCCTCACCCGACGATGCCTCGCCCACGACATCTACCCGACCGGTGGACTCCAGCAATGCTCTCAGACCGGCGCGCACGACCTGGTGGTCGTCAGCGAGCAGCACCCTCACCATTGTTCGCCGTCCGGCCTCACCATCGGCACGGTGGCCTGAACCGTGGTTCCCTTGCCCGGAGAGGTGAGCACGGTGAGGCTGCCACCGACCAACTCCGCCCTCTCACGCATCGCGGTGAGGCCGATGTTGTCACCGTCGGGTGCCGCTCCAGAATTGGCCAACTCGAACCCGCACCCCTCGTCTCGGATCTCCGCAACGATCATCCGGTCGGCCGACCTGATTGTCACGGCGGCCTCCCTCACCCCCGCGTGCGTCGCTGCGTTGGTCACGGCCTCCTGCACGATCCGGTACACGGCCAAGACGGTGACAGGATCTAGCTCGTCGGCCACCCAGTCAAGCCTGACGGTGGCGTGGATCGTGACTCCATGCACCTGCCGGGCATCACGAAACAGCGTGGCGAGGGCGGAAACAAGCCCCTGCTGGTCGAGTTTCGGAGGCCGCAGCCCCCGAATCAACCGCTTCACCCCCCGGATCGCGTCAAGGATCTGGCTGGCGATCACACCCCACGCCCGTTCTCTCTCCTCCCGGTCCATCTCGTCTACCAGGAGCTTCCCCCTGATCTTGAGCGCCACGAGGAACTGAAGAAACTCGTCGTGCAACTCGCGGGAAATGTGCTTCCGCTCATTCTCGGCAGCGATCGCCTTCATTCGGGACAACCACTGCACGCGCTTCAACCCGGTGATGTCGCGGATCGTGCAGATCACGTGTTCCGGCCCCGATGCCAGCTTGCCGGGGCTCAGGCTGATCTCCACAGGGAAGGCTGTGCCGTCCTTGCGCAAGGCCTGCAAATCGAGTCCCCGCCCCATCGGCCGAGGGCTCGGCGCCTCGGCGTAGCGCAGACGGTGTCGCTCGTGGAGCCCACGGTTGGCGGTGGGTACGAGCATCTCCACCTGGGAGCCCTCCATCTCTTCGCGGGTCCATCCGAACATCGCAAGAGCCTGAGGGTTGAGATCCCGGATCACTCCCTCGGAGTCCACGACCAACATCGCGTCGGGCGACGCCTCGAACACGGCTCGGTAGTCCCTGTCGCAGAGCAACGGCTGCTCCATCCCGTCGTTGGCACGAATCGACATCACGCGGTCGCCGCAGCCTTCCGGTACCGGGCGATCCTCATTCACGAGAAGCGCTCCGCCGGACGAAGTCAACGGGCATCCCATCGCTGGGACGCCCACCGGCGTCCGGAAAGGTCAGTGTTCCAGACGCTCCGCTGCGCCGCGAGCGGCCCGAGCAACAACTCTCAAGGGGATCTGGGGTAGTGTCGGTTTTTGACGGACAGGCGGTCCTTACGCCCCCCTGCGGTACGGGCACTGTAAACTACAGTTTACATATTGTAAGGTATACATTACAACGCAGCGCCGCTCGAATGCCCTGGGAGCCTTGTCCACGGAGGGATCCTCTGGACGAAGGTCGGCAGCTCCATCTCGCACGGTCCGCTGGCGTTGATCGGCGACCCTCGGCTCCCGCCGAGCGATGGAGGCACTACACCCCTCCCCGACGGCCTCGACGGGCTGCTGTCCGGGGCCGAACCCGACGTCTCGGGAGCGGGGGACGCATCCGCCCTGGGGCGGTTCCGCACGCTGAGCCTTGGCGCAGGACCATGCGTCGACGCCGGATGCGCCCCCACAACGACCGGCGAGCGCCCCCCCACCGCCTCGTGCCGCACACCAGTCGGCTTCTCCCCGTCCCCGCCAGTTCCGGGTTCGGCTCGCTCCCCGCGCCTGCGGGCAGAGAGCGCCGCGACGCGGGCGGAGAGCGACGCCTCTTTCAGGTGCGCATCCAGGAGGACACCCGGCGCGCCGTGAATCGGGATGTTGTCCAGGAGCGGCGACTGGACCGCCTCGCTGGCGGCGAAAAGGGCGCGGTCCCCGCCCCGACCGATCCCGGTGCCGAAGACCCAGGTGCGCTTGTTCCTCATTTTCGACTTCCTCCTTGAGAATGGGTTGGACCTTGCCGTGTATCTCAATACTGGCACCGCTTTCCGGCGCTCCTAGCGGGAAAACCCGGTGGTCTTGACGGGGAACCCCTTGCTTCGTCGCGACGGGAGATTCCTGTCACCGAGTGCTGGCGGCGGCGTCCAGACATGCCCAAAGGGGGCAATCATCGATCGTTGACACTCGAGACGCGGGGGTTTGCCCGCCATCCGCAGACATGGATTTCCCCTACAAATTGCCGGGTTTTCCCTCGCCGACACGCTCACACGCCTTGTCGATATTGGAGTCAGGCTGGGACACTCGGCTCCGGCTGCGGGACCATTCGAAACTACGGAGGAGAGTCATGAAACGATGGACTCACCTGCTTTCCAGTATGGCCATCGCGGCCGCGGTGGCCCACTACGGGATTGCCGTGGCCGTCCGTCGCGACCAACGAACCGCGCCCGACGGATGGAAGCCACACGACGGCCCGAGAAGCGCTGGTCCACGGTTGCCACACCGGGCCGGACGATCAACTGAGCGCACGAATGTCAGTGTGGCTCCACACCGCGACGTACCGCTGGACTCAGGCGCAGTAGGGGCGAAGGAAAAGACGCTCGATCGACTCCGGCGGAGTGGCGCGATCTGAGGCACGGTAGCTCCCTCCGGTCCGTCGACGCCCATGCTCCCGCTGGTTTCAACTGCCGGGGATGGGCGTAGGAGGATAGCACTCGGGGCCCTGGATCGTGGATCAGCGAGGCTCCTTCGATTCCGCACCCGCTACGGGCACGGTGGCTCGAATCGTGGTGCCCTTCCCCGGTGCCGTAGCGATAGCGATGCGGCCTCCGATCATAGCCGCCCGTTCGCGCATGCTGTTCAGGCCGAAGTGCCTGTCAAACACGAAACCGCAGCCTTCGTCGCGGATCTCGGCAACGACGACCCCGCCTTCCGACCTGGCCGTCACGGTGGCGTCGCTGACCCCGGCGTGCCTGGCGGCGTTGTTCACGGCCTCCTGGATGATCCTGTACAGCGCCAAGGTGGCGACCGAATCCAAGTGGTCGTCGACCTGGTCGAGTTTCGCGTGGATCTTGAAGCCGTACACCTCCCGCAAATCGCGAAACTGGGAGGCGAGCGCGAAAGCCAGACCGTGCTGTTCGAGCTCAGAGGGGTGCAGTCCCCTTATCATCCGCTTCACCCCCTGGATCGCCGCGTGGATCTCCCTGGCGATATGTACCCGCGCACGCCCTCTCTCCTCCTCGTCGGGCTCCTCCGCGAGGAGCTTCACCCGGATCTTCAGCGCCACCAGTGACTGGAGGTACTCGTCGTGCAGCTCGCGGGACAGGCTCTTCCGTTCGTTCTCGGCCGCCGCCACCATGGTCCTGGACACCTGCCGCATCTGCTTCCACCCTGTAATGTCGCGAACCGCGCAAATGACATGTCCCGGTCCCGATCCCAGTGTCGCGCGACTGAGACTTACCTCGACCGGCAGGCTAGTGCCGTCCTTGCACAGAGCCAACAGCTCCAGTGCCTGTCCCATTGGCGATGGAGGCGGCGAGTTGACGTAGTCTTCTCGGTACTTCCGGTGACGGTTCCGGCTGGCCATGGGCACTAGGCGTTCCACCGAGGAGCCCTCCAGCTCTTCACGGCTCCATCCGAACATCGCGACGGCCCGCGGGTTCAGGTCCCGGATCACTCCTTCCCAATCCACGACGAGCATCGCCTCGGGTGATGCCTCGAAGACGGCTCTGTAGTCCCTGTCGGTGAGCACGCAAACTCCTTTCGCGCTGTCAGGCCGACGGCCGGCAGTTACCTCGATTCCCGCATCGAATAGCAACACGCGCACCGGTGGATGGTGCACCGCCGGACATTGCCATGTCAACCCCCCCATATTCACCAACGCAGGGCGGACAGGGGGCGGCAGGAGGATCGCGAAGCGCGAGAGGAGAGTGGACCATTTCGCCTGCATCCGCCTCCACCTTCCGCTCGCGCCTTCGGCTACCAGATCATGCCCAGTGCGCCGCGCCGGGGCGCATGACGGGAACCGGCTGGCTCCTCGGGCGGCTCCCCGAGCGGGTGCTCGGCACGTCGGCCCGCCGGATCACGATCACCACTGGAGAGGCCTCGTCGTAATGGCACGCGCTCGTGCGCGGGCCCGCGCATCCATATGGCAGCTGCGCGGCCATCGCGCCACCCACCGCGAGGCGGAACGGCCCCGCCCTCCAACTCCCCACCCAAGAAGCCGCCCCCGGCCGGGCCAACCCGACCGGGGGCGCTCACACCTTCAGGAAACTCGCGAACTACGTCGCCGCGAGACCCCTTCCGGAAGACTACTTCTCGGTGTCCAGCACGGTGAATCTGATCGCGTACTCCACCTCATCGTCTCCGATGAAGTGCCCGTTGTCGTTGATGTCGTCCTGCTCCATCGCAATGAACGTCACTTCATACTCGCCGGCATTCGCCGCATCCGGCGGAGTGACATTGACATTCAGAGAGTACGTGGTCTGGTCCAACGAAACAGTGGCTCCTCCGGTGCCGTCGTTGAACAGGCAGGTCCACTCCTTCGGACAACCGAGAGCCAGATCCAGGGAATCGAAGACCACGGCGTTGTCGAGTATTGTCCGGGCCTGGTCATCCACAGCATCGCGTCTCCACAAAACCACTCTCGTGGCGTACGCTCGTCCGGGAACGACGTTGGCCGCTTGCGTCTGTACTACAAGCCTATGATCCGTATTGTCAAGCCAGTTGACGGCGATGTCCGGATAGTCAACCTCGTCGTATCCGCCGCCGCTGGCATCCACCGCAATGTCAAAGTCGTTTCCATCCACGTCGCCAAAGACGTTGAAGACGGCTCCAGTATTCCAACTGGCCGCGTCGATATCCAGCGACGACAGGTCAGCGTCTCCACCACTTGTCGGTGCGATAACCAGATTCACAACAGCAGTGGGCTCGGTACTCAGCGTTGTGACCACCGGTGACCGGTAATTCTCGCCGTTGATGTCAGCCTCGACACCCTCGATTGCCGAAATCTCCGTCGGACCCACGAACTGCTTGATGTCGTTGTCCACGAACGTCACAGCGATCGTCCCACTGCCCGCGTGACCAACGTCGCCCCCACTCGCCGTAATGGTGAAGGTGCTATCTTCGTTTTCGCCGTCGTCGTCTTCGGCATGGACCAGATCATATGCCTTCGTGTCGTGATCGGTACTGGTGAAGGTCCACGAACTGTCTCTAAAGACAACGGTAACATCGTTGCCGGTGGTAGGATCGGCCCAGAGCGACACGCCCAGCTTCACTGCGTCGCCGCCCTCCTTCACCTCAACCGCATCGATCAGCTCGCCGTCCTCGTCTGTCACCTTGACGCGGTCGGTAGTCCGGAAAATGTCGATCGTGTACGTGGCAGTGCTGTCCCCCGCCTCCGCCGTCCCGGTGACAGAGAAGGTGCTCGTATGTCCGGCGGCTCTCAGCTGCACCCAGCCGATATCGCCCGACACCTCCGCGCGACTGTCGACCTCGGCGGCGATTTCGATCGAGTCACGATCCCAGCCGACGGTCATCTCGTAGCTGCTGCCGTCGGGATCGCCAGCCTCGAATCCCGGCACGGTGTCGCCGTCGACCGTCAGGTTCTTCAGCGTTGCGAGGACCGGGACGATGTCGGTGACCTTGAAGATGGTCTCGCGCTCGTACTCCCCCTGGTCCCGTTGACC
The DNA here is from genome assembly GCA_026706635.1 of Gemmatimonadota bacterium. Lineage (GTDB taxonomy): Bacteria > Gemmatimonadota > Gemmatimonadetes > Longimicrobiales > Gaopeijiaceae > Bin94. The sequence continues at coordinate 18,262 of JAPOYJ010000040.1, forward strand.
GTCGTCGCGCTCCTGATAGAACACATACAGGGTCTCGAGATAGTACGTGGCGTCGATCTCCTCACCCTCCCCATGCGGGTCGCCGGAATACGAGTAGCTGGCGGAATCCAGCCCGTACCTCTCTGTCTGGGTGCTTTTCAGGGTGTATACCCCGTCGTTCACCTCGTCCCACTCGAAGTCCTTATCCGTGGCAATGGAGGATTCGACGTTCGCGGTCGGGCTGACGCCCTCCAGCGTGACGGTCATAGCCTCTTCGAGCTCCTCGTCCTCCTCGTACGGGCGCCCCGTGTAGGTGCGCGGCCAGAACGCGCCAGTCACCTGGTTGTTCGTCCACTGGTACCCGTGTGTGACGCATTCGTCGTGCCCATTGTCAGGTGTGATGTCGCCGGAAGACTCGCCGCACAACCACATCTCCGGGTGGCCGCCGCCATCCGCACCGAAGGTGTTGAAGACGCCGTCGGCGTTTCTGACTCCGCGCGTCAGACCGATGCCGAAGGCGTCGATCTCCTTTGGACCCGCGTAGTGGCTCTTGTCCGTGCCGATGTCCGTAAGATTGATCTCGAGCTCGGTGTCGGTCGGGATCCTCGGGAAGCGCACCAACCAGTCGTTCACCCACTCGGCTGCGTCGTCGGCACCTACGTCCTCAGTATCCGGGTCACCGTCGTGATCCCACTCGAATGTCGCGTAGCGACCAGCCCCGTCCGGGGATCTGAACGTCCAGCTCACGTCGTCCTCAAGGTGATCGCCGACCGGACGATGGTCCAGGGGCACATCGCCGCCGACCCAGCTGTCCGTAAAGCCGGGCCGCCCGTCCACCTCGCGGTAGAAGCCGAAGTAGAGCGACTGCGTGGTCCAATTGATCGAGATCGCACCAATGTCGGCGACCGCAGCGTCGGGCAGATCGAGCCCGGTGTGCGTGTACGACAGCGTCCCGCTGCTCTCCCACTCCTCCCCTGTTGCGTCGGGCTGGCCCTCTGCGTCTAGGACTACCGTGTACTCTCTCGGAATCTCAGCGACGGGGATGGAAGCTTCGCCTGTCGTGGCGGAGCCGTTTCTGCCAGCCGCCACGCTGACCGCCGCCGCACCGCCGATCACGGTTGCCTTCCATCCTGCCAGAGGCTTCCCGCCGACCTCCCTGTCGGCGCTCATCACGCTCCACCGGAAGTGCGAAGCGGTGTTGACAAGCCCGATCGTCTTCGTCGCGTCAGTGGTCCGCTCGGTGAACTCGAAGACCGCTTCGAAGCGCCCGGTGGGATCGAGGATCAGCAGATCGTCGTGGTAGTCGGATCTGTCGGGGTCGACCTCCACGATGACCACGCCATCGGTCGGCGTGCCCGGCCCGCCGGGGCCGTAGTCGTTCGCCCGGGCGAAGGTCACCGCCGCGGTGCCGCTGGCCGCAGTCGTGCCGCTACCGAGCGCATCGCGGCCTTCGCGGGCCGCCGCAAGGTTCGGATAGACCTGGTAGGCCACTCCCTCCACGCCGGTGGTCGTAGTGACGGTCCCGTTGGCCATGACCGCACCGATGTTGATCGTCTGCTTGGTGATCTCGTACGGAAGGTCCACCGTCTCCTCGGAGGTGCCGGTCAGCTCGACGCTCACCCCGGCGGAGTCGCCCGCGAAGCCGTATCCGGCGTTGTACAGGTCGCCGTTGCTGGCCGTGTCGTGCCTCAGGGTGTACGTCCCGGCCTTGAGGTCCGTGAACTCGTAGCTCCCTTCGGCCGTGGCGCTCGCGTGCCAGGCACCGCCGCCCTCGTCCTCCAGGATCAGCTTGGCCATGGTCGCGGCCGCGCCCGCGAAGACGGGCTCGCCGTCGCCCCGGTCGCCGTTCTTGTCGACCTCGTCCAGGAAGAGCGTGCCGCTGATGGAGGCATCGCGGACGTGCTCGCCGCTGAAGTCGACGATCTCTGCCTCGTCGGAATCCCGGCCGTCGACGGTCACCTCAGTCACCTCGAAGACGTACCTGTCCGCATCGGGGTTGGCGATCGAAACCGTGTAGTCGCCCTTGCGCAGGCCGTCGAAGATGTACTTGCCGTCGCCGTCGGTCACCGCGCTGCCCTCGTCATCTCCCGAGAGCATCACCGTAACGCCCTCGAGGGGGTGGCCCTCGACGTGCACCTGGCCGCTGATGCTGCGCAGCATCGAACCGGCGAAGGAGACATCGTCCTGCTCCTGACCAACCGCGACTCTGATTTCGCGCTCCGTGGTCTGGAAGTCGTACACCTTCTCGTCGGGGTTGGCGATCGAAATCGTGTAGTCGCCCTTGCGCAGGCCGTCGAAGGCGTACTTGCCGTCGGCGTCGGTCACCGTCGCGTTGTCGTCCGGCGCATGCTCGCCCTCGATCACGACCTCGACGTCGACGACGGGATCGCCGTCCGCCGTCACCTCGCCGCCGATCACCGCGGTCCTGACGATCGCGCCAACGAAGTTGATCGTCGCCGTATCGTCGGTGGCGACGTACCCGCTCCACGCCACGAACTCCTGGCCAGCCAACGGGATCTTCGGGAAGTCGTACTCGTCGTCGTGCCCCGTGATCAGCACGGCGTACGTGTCGTCGAGAAGGCCGCCGAAGGTGAACTCGCCGTTGTCGTCCGTGATCTGGGTGCCGCCCATGACCGGCACGATCTTGGTCGGGGTGGCCACCCTAAAGAGACTCGCATTCGCGCCGGCGATCATCTCGCCCTCGGCCGTTACCGAGCCCGTGATGACCACGGTGCGGAGCGACCGGCCCGCAAAGTACTCGGTCCTGCGCTCGCCTGGCATCAACGTGACGTCCACGCTCTCCGGCGCGTACTCGTACCCTTCCGGGTCGAAGCCGCTGAGCTCGAGGGTGTAGTCTCCAGCCGCGAGGCCAGGGAAGTCGTACTGGCCGTCGGCGTTCGTCTCCATCTCGGCGTCGTGCGCACCGCTCAGGGCGATGGTGATGTTGTCGGCGGGATCGCCGTCCAACGTGACGCGGCCGCTGATGCTGGCAGTGCGGAGCGGAATGCCGTGTTCGAAGAGGACCTCGGCCATCTCGCGCAGTTCGACCCTTATCGACCGTTCGGCCGGGTCGAACTCGAACCCCCTCTCGTATCCGGAGATGGCAACCGTGTAGTCGCCAGCGTGGAGACGATCGAGCGAGAACGCGCCCGCGGCGTCGGTGAGCGCGGTGACCGTCTCGTCGGCCCTGCCGCCCGATACCGTCACCGTAACGTCGGCAAGCGGCTCGCCTTCGGCGGCCACGGTGCCGTAGATCCCGACCGTGCGGAGCTTGACGCCCGGGAAGTCGACCTCGGCCACCTCGCCCAGTTCGACCATGATCGTCTGCGACGGCGAGTCGAATTCGTATTCGTCGGCGTCGAAGCCGGAGACGGTGATGGTGTATTCGCCCGCGTGGAGACGATCAAGCGAGTACGTGCCCTCGGCGTCGGTGAGCGCAGCGAGCGTCTCGTCGGCCCTGCCGCCCGATATGGTCACTGTGACGCCGCCGAGCGCCTCGCCTTCGGCGGCTACGGTACCGAAGATCTCGACCGTGCGGAGCTTGGCGCCCGCGAAGTCGACGTTGGCCATCTCGCCCAGTTCGACCGAAATCGACCGCGACGCCGCCTCGAATTCGTACTCCTCGGTGTCGAAGCCGGAGATGGCGACCATATAGTCTCCCGCGTGCAGCCGATCGAGCGAGTACGCGCCCGCGGCGTCGGTGAGCGCGGTGACCACCTCGTCGGCCCTGCCGCCCGATACCGTCACGGTGGCGCCGGCGAGCGGTTCGCCGTCGGTGGTTACGGTACCCATGATCTCGACCGTGCGGAGCACTATGCCGTCGAAGCCGATGTCAGCCGTCTCGCGCAGTCCGACCGAAATCGACTGCGACGCCAGCTCGAACTCGTATTCGTCGGTGTCGAAGCCGGAGATGGCGACCGTGTAGTCGCCCGCGTGGAGATGATCGGCCGAGTACGCGCCCTCCACGTCGGTGATCGCGGTGACCACCTCGTCGGCCCTGCCGCCCGATATCGTCACGGTGACGCTGGCGAGCGGGTCGCCCTCGATGCTGACCTGGCCCGAGATCGCGGCCGTGCGCAGCTCGATGCCGTCGAAGTCGACCGTGGCGGTCTCCCTGAGCGCGACCGTCACGCTGGCGGAGGTCTCGCCGAAGCCGTACTCGTCGGTGTCGTACCCCGAAATGCCGACCGAGTAGCTGCCCGCGTGCAGACGGGTGAATGCCCACTGGCCAGCCGCGTCGGTGACCACCGACAGATCCGCGCCCTCGCCGGTCAGGCTGACGGTGACGCCCTCAAGGCCGGTGCCCTCGATCGTTACCGCGCCGCTGACTGCCGCCGTGCGAAGCGCGATTCCGTCGAAGGGCACGTCCGCTGTCTCGGCGCGGGCGACCGTAACGTTCCGCGAGGTCACCGCGAAGCCGTACTCGTCGGTGTCGTAGCCCGAAATTGCGATCGCGTAGTCGCCCTTCCGGAGCTCCGTGAAGCTGAACTGGCCGCCGCTGTTGGTCCCGACCTCGAGGTCGCGGTCCACGCCCTGGAGGCTGACCGTGACGCCCGCGAGTCCCTCGCCGTCTACGGTCACCTGGCCCATGACGGCCGAGGTGCGCAGATAGCTCCCCTGGAAGTCGAGCTCCTCAGTCTCGCCGACCGCGACCTCGGCGACCGCGGAGGTGGCGGGGAAGCCGATGTCATCGTCATCGAAGCCCGATATCTCGACGGTGTGGATGCCCGCCCGGAGGCCAGGGAAGCTGTAGGCCCCGATGGCGCTCGTCGTCGTCTCGGCTTCGGACATCCCCGTGAGCTTCACGATCACTCCCTCGAGCCCGGCCCCCTCCACCGTCACCTCACCGTCAATGGACGAGGTGCGGATCCAGGAGCCGGTGAAGTTGACCGTCACCTTCTGGCCGTCGTTCGCAATCGTCGCGGACTGGTCGGTCTCATCGAAGCTCCCGTCCTCCGCAAAGCCGCTGATCGTGACGGTGTAGGTCCCGGCCTCGACGTCCGCGAAGCTGAAGGAACCCGTGCTGGTAGTGGTGGCGGTGGCGCCGGTGTTGAGCTTCACCGTGACGCCGGCCTGCTGCTCGCCCTCGATCACCACCTGCCCGCCGATCGACCCCAAGGCCAGGGGGGGAGTCGGATCTCCGCAGGCGTTGACCAGAGGGACCGCCAGCAAAGCGGCGGCCGCCAGTAGCTTGATTCTGTTCATCGTCTTCCGTTCCTCATGTGGGATGGGGGAATTTTCGCTGCCCCGGCTTTCCAGCCGGCCTCGTGCCGGAGGATCCGCAGGCAGTGAGAGTTTCTGGTGAGCGTCTCCCGGGAGGACCGCACGCGCGGTCGCCCGAGAGACGATGCTCTTGGGGTTGTCCCTCATTTCGGTTTCTCCTTGAGAATGGGTTTGGAACTTGCTGCGTATTTCAATATTGGTGCCGCTTTCCGGTGCTCCTACCGGGAAAACCTGGTGTTTTTGACGGGGAATCCCCGGCCTCGTCGCGAAGGGAGTTTCCTGTTGCCGAGTGTTGGCGGCGGCGTCCGGCGGGGCAAATGCCGTACGGAGCGCCCTGGAACTCTATCGACACGGCACTTCACCCTTCGCAGTGGGGGGTTGGGTAGCGGAACCTGCACGCCTACTACAGGCGGAAGCGCGAAGGTTCCACGGGCTTCCCAGTGGGGGTGGGAACGCGGCCTACGTCATCCTCTTCGCAATCCGCTTCGCGATTCTGCCCGCGTGGAGCACTCGAACGCAGCCCACGACGACGGTGGGGATCTGGAGCGTGCGGTGGGGATCTGGAGCGTGCGGAACCTGCCGTCTGGGTCCCGCTCGCGTGGGTGCCAGCCTTCTCGGTGGGGGCTCATCGGCCCGTCCACGATGGCTCTCGCAGTCGGTCTGGTCGTCGGACTGGACCGGTCCTCGGTCTCCGGCTACTGGGACCTGACCCGGGAGACGTTCGTTGTGGCCGTCCTGCTCACCCTGGGATTCTTCCCCGCTAGGCCGGCTGACAGAACGACTCAGGCGCCAGGGAGACGGGCAGTACCAGGATCAGCGTGTAGAGGAGAACTAGCCCGAACTTCAGCCACCGCCGGTGTCCACCTGATCCTCTCGGCAGGCCGGGTAGTCGTGGTGTTCGCGGCGGCGATGACGTCGATCGTTGATACGCGAGGTGCGGGGGTTTGCCCGCCATCCGCAGACATGGATTTCCCCTACAAATTGCCGGGTTTTTCCTCGCAGAAACGCTCACACGCCTTGTCGATGTTGGAGTCAGACTGAAACAACCGGCTCCGGCTGCGGGACCATTCGAGACTGCGGAAAAGAGTGATGAAGCAATGGACTCACCTGCTTTCCGGCGTGGCCATCGCGGCCACGATGGTCCACTGCGCCGCCACCGTGGCCGTCTGTCGCGACCAACGAGCCGCGCCCGAAGGATGTAGGTCACACGACGACCCGGGAAGCACCGGTCCACGGTTGCCCCACCGGGCCATACGACCATCTGGACGCGCGGATGTCAGTGTGGAGGCATGAGATGATTGTCACAATCAGGGTCCGGCCGTCGCAACATGGCGGCAAGGACGAATACGTGCGGCTGGCCGAGATGGCGACCACGGGTGAGGTCTTGACAGAGCTTGCCGCCACGGCGCGGTATTACGCAAGAATCCGGAATCACCACCACCGGGCGACCGCTTGGTCGTTCTACGGAAAGGTGCTGGCAACCGTTGGCGCGAGCCCTGCGCATTCCAGCGGTTTCGACCACCCGTTCCGTCGATTTCAATCACCGATTCCCGACGATTTCGATCACCTGGGTGAAGCGGAGGACCGCGGCGGTGCCGGAGGCGAGGTGCAGGAACTCGCGCACGGCCACTTTCGGCCCGGCGTGGATGTCCCAGGACATGTAGCAGCCCGTGGACACACCTCCCCCGGAGCAGCAGGCGGAGCACCGACAGGGGCCTCCTCGAGGACGATTGGAGGGACCATGCGACACAAGACGGCGGCGCTCTGCCCGAGTGGACGGGAAAGTCGATAGCGACCCGAACGGGCCGTCTCGCCCACGTTGGGCGATGCACCCTTCGCAGCCGTCGGCGACGCTGGCACTTCGACCCTCGCTCGGCGCGGTGCGCGGCCTGCTCGCGCTCCTGGTCGCGACCTCGGGGTGCCTGAGGGACATGGATGAGCTGAAGCCCGCACCCTTTCCCGCCGAGCCGGCGGTCTTCCACGACCGAGTACACCAGCCTTGTCTACGCGGGGATCGAGTTCACCTCGCCGACCGTTGACGTCACTCCGACGACCCGCATCCGCCTTGACCTAGTGCGGACGCTCGCCGACCCCACTCTCTTCCCGAGAGTCGCCTCGGCATGAGCGCAACTGTAAACCGAGTAGTCGGAGGAGGGGATCGTCTGGTTCGTCGACGACACCTATCACAGCGTCGGCAGGACGATACGCCGGGGCAGTGGGTATTCGACCAACCCTCCTTCATCCTCCCGAACGTGGCCGTGGGCGGACACTTCGTCGGCTCCCCCGACGCGTCCACGACGTTCCCGCAGTCGATGCCCGTCGACTGGGTGCGCGTCCACCAGCAGGAGTAGTGACCGTGCGGACGATCAACCTGGCAACCCGTGGACACCCTCCCACGGCAGGAGCAGCGCTGCATGCGTGCTGGATCGCTTCGCTCTGCGTTGCTTCTTGGGCCAGTGGCTCCGCCATGCGCCCCGCGACTCCACTTGCACTATCGGTAAACAAATGGTTACAATGGGCCCCCTGCAGGACCGTATCGCTCCCACCGCCCCCGGAGCAGCCGGATCGAAATGCACCTAGAGACGACCTCAGGCTCCCACGACCGCAGGCTGGACGACCTGCCGACGGTCGGCGAGCTACCGCTGGCGAGGGCCATCGTCCAGTACCGCGATGCGCAGGAGCTCTACGGCCGTCACCGCCAGATCCACGACATCGGGCTGGCCGTGGTGACCGATGGACGCGCCGAGACGACCGTTCGGGCGATCGATCTGGGTTCGGCGGGGAGCAAGTACCTCAACCTGGCATCGGAGCTAGTGATCCTGGACTGGATATACGACGCCACGCTGGTGCGTCTGAAGGCCATGGCCTCCGTCGCGCGAAACGACACCGCGGAGGACACGCGCCGGACCGCCGAGCTCAGGAGGTACTGCTTCGACCTGGCACTGCGGGTCCTGGGCCGGAGCGGCTTCACCCCCCTGACTCGCCCGACGCTGCTGCGGATCGGATTTCGGGACATCTGCAAGGACCTGGATCTGCACGAGAGCGCCACCGTGCGGATCGTGACCGCTCCCGGCGAGGTTGCGCAAGTCTCGCTCGACTACGACGCGAACGCGCTCCTTTTCGAGCCCGTCGGACGCTGGCCCTGTCGCGCCACCGAGGAGGCGACCCGGGAGGTCTTCGGGGAGTCGCGGCGACGCAGCGCGAGCTTCAGTGGAGCGGGCGACCGCTGGGCCTACGAAGTCCGCTTCGGCGTTCCGGTGACATTGTCGGAGCTCCACGCCAGTCTGGCCTCTATGCGGAGCGGCCTGAGCCGGCTGGCGGCGCGCTTCGAGCCCGACCGCCACCGCTCCGTGCGCCGCTTGTTAGCGACCTTCGGCGAGCGGAGGACACTCGACAGGATCCCCGCCCCAGTGGGCGAGGGCGGCCTTGGCCAGCCTCGCATGGCGGTACACTAGCAGCGAATGCAGAGCCTTCAGGACGGCCATGTCGATGGCGCAAGATCGCGGGAAGTCAGCGGTCGCAAGGCGATCGACTCGCTCACCCGGAGCTACGACGCGTACAGGCGCCGGCACGCAGAGCGACTGGTGCGCATGGTCCCGCGCGAAGCGGTGCGCGACCTATACGCCGAAGCCCGTGACTGGGCCAAGGCGGCAGGGCTCCACGACCGATCCGATCCGATGGCCACGCTGCTGAGCTTCGCCGAGCAACTCCTCCCCCTTCCCACCTTCGAGGTATGGCTCTCTGACCGGGCGCACAGCCCGCTCTGCCACATCGAGGACGGAGAAGGGGACGATCTCGCCACGCCCTCCAACCCCGCCAAGGTCGACGAGAGGCGCTTCGCGCATGACGGGCGCAGCTGGCTTGCGTCGCTGTACCTCTACCCGGACGGCGCGAGGTGGCGGGGGCTTCTCCAGTTCCGGGGCGAGGGCGACGATCGGCTACATCACACCGCCAGCATACTCCTGGAGGAGACCGCCAGACAGGTGCGGAGGAGCTTCCGGGGGTTCGACGGAGTCGCGTTGGGGGCGTTTCTGCGCTCCGCACTCCCCGAAATCAGTCGCGGCGCGACTGTTTCCGGTCATACGAGAATTCGGTAAACATCTGTCGCTGCCAGGATGCGGCCGAGGCCAGCGCGGTCTATGTCAAGTCTGTTTCGTCTAGACACTTAGAGCGTGGCAGGTCCGCCACCGGCGGAACTTCGCGGGGAGTCGGAAACGAGTGATTACGGCAATTCTCAATCTTACGTAAGTGACTATTTGACAATGGCTTACGGTTTAGGGCCGAATTTTCCCCGGTACTCTTGCGCCCCGCAACTTCGCCGCGCTACAGTTCTGGTCGTAGCCAAAGCGGGAATCAGTGGCGGGACGGGGTCGCAGCACGCCGCAAGTCGCTGGAAAACCGACTGCTCTTCACCTGCACAGTGAGAATGCGAGGTCCCTGCCGCTCATGTGGAACACCCGTTCCGTCCACCTAAGTGTTCGCCTTCCCACCGAAGTCGCCTCCGAAGCCGAGGAGTTGCAGCGTTCGGATCCAGATTTCCTGAGCCGCATGATCGAATACGGGCTCGCTCGACGCGCCATCTACCGCCGTCTGCGAGCGACCGACGAGGTCGGGGCTAACGCCGCCGCTGCCCACCCGCGATAGCGCCACAGCTCGCAGGTGCAGTCCTCCCGCTACAGATTTCCTGGCTTGGCTGTGTGACGCGACCCCTGAAGCGCCTTCCTCTGCCTGCTCGGTCCGCAGCTCCCGCGTCGGCCGCGCTTCCACGTCGTGGGAGGATCGCTCGGGCCCTGGTCGCCCAGCCATAATGTAAACTTTGCTTTACATTATGTAATCCATGGTTTACAACACCGGTGTCCGTGGCTTCGCTCTGCGTTGCTCCCCGGGACCTCGCCGGAGGACCTTGACACACCACGGACTGACTAGGGCTTGCGCAGAGATTTAGGCTTGCCTAACTTTTCTGGGCCCTTCCCTGGGTCGATGGCCTTCGCGGCCTTTGGGAGCGCCCCTCCAACCACCCCTCCGGCAACCAACGTCCGTCTTCACCGAGGAGAGGATAACGCAATGACCTTGGCCGACATCAGTCCAGGCGACTCCGCGACCGTCCAGGGAATCTCGCCCCGGTGCGACGGGCCGGCGCGGCTGCGTCTCCTCGACCTGGGCGTGGTGCCCGGCACGGTAGTGCAGGCCCGCCTCGAGAGCGCGGCCGGCGACCCGATCGCATACGACATCAGGGGGGCGCTGGTGGCGCTCAGAAGGGAGCAGGCGGCGCTCATCGCCGTGACATCCGCAGGTGCGCGAGGTGAGCCGGTAGGCGCGGATTGGCGCTGAGGGCCGCTGAACGCTCCGACCTTCCGTCGGAGCGCGCCAGCCGTCTGGTCCGGCTGGGACTGAGTCCGCACCGCTGGGACCACCTGATCGCCCTTGCCGGCAACCCCAATGTCGGCAAGAGCACCGTCTTCAACGCCCTGACCGGACTGCGCCAGCACACCGGCAACTGGCCCGGCAAGACGGTTGCGCGAGCCGAGGGCGCGTTCCTGCACCAGGGAGCCAGGGTGAAGGTGGTCGATCTGCCCGGTGCCTACTCCCTCCAGGCCGGAAGCACCGACGAGGAGGTGGCTCGCGACTTCGTCCTCTTCGGCCAGCCAGACGTCACCGTGGTGGTCGTCGACGCCACCCGGCTGGAACGCAACCTGAATCTCGTCCTCCAGATACTGGAGATCACCGACCGCGTTGTCGTCTGTCTGAACCTGGTCGACGAAGCACGCAGGCGCGGTATCCGGGTGAAGGCGAAGCGGCTTGCGCACGAGCTGGGAGTGCCTGTGATCCCCACCGTCGCCCGCCGGGGAGAAGGTATCGACGATCTTCTCGCGGCCGCGCTGGCCGTGGCGACCGGGGATCGGCCCACACACCCTCGACGGATCGGGTCGCTGCCAGCGCCGATCGACGAGGCGGTCCGGTCGATTGCGCCGCTGATTTCCGAGGAGTTTCCGGAGCTGCCCAATCTTCGTTGGGTAGCGCTTCGCCTCCTTCATGGCGACGAGCGGGTCGCCGCGGCCCTGGGCTCGGGCGAGATAGGCGGCCTGGGGGGCGAGCTCCGACCGGTGGCCGCGCACTCGGAGAAGAACGGGGCGCACCCCGGAGGGAAGCGCGTCCTCCAAGCGGCGGTGGAGTGGCGCGGCGCCCTCGGCTCTGGCCTGCACGACGAGTTTGCGGAGGCGCTCTTCGACGAGGCCGCCCGGATTGCCAAAGAGTGCGTGCGCCGAGAGGACAGGCGGTCTGGAGAGCGCCTCGACGGTCGTCTCGACCGCTGGCTCACAAGCCGTGTGTTCGGCTTCCCGCTGATGATCGGCGTGCTGGGGGTGGTCTTCTGGCTCACGATTGCCGGTGCCAACGTGCCATCGCAGTTGTTGGCGGGGCTCCTTATCGACGACCTTCACCCGATGCTCCTGGAGCTCGCCGGGTCGGTGGGCGCGCCGTGGTGGCTCTCGGGGTTCCTGATCGACGGCGTCTACCTAGCCACCGCCTGGGTCGTAAGCGTGATGCTCCCGCCGATGGCGATCTTCTTCCCGCTCTTCACCCTCCTGGAGGACTTCGGGTACCTGCCGAGGGTCGCCTTCAATCTCGACTCGCTCTTCCGGCTGGCCGGGGCGCACGGGAAGCAGGCCCTCACGATGAGCATGGGCTTTGGCTGCAACGCGGCGGGCGTGGTCGCCGCGAGGGTCATCGACAGCCCCCGCGAGCGTCTGATCGCCGTCGTCACCAACAACTTCTCGCTCTGCAACGGGCGCTGGCCGACCCAGATCCTGGTCGCGACGATCTTCATTGGGGCGCTGGCGCCGCCCCACCTGGCCGGCGCAGTCGCGGCGAGTGCCGTGGTGACGGTGGCGCTCATCGGAATCGTCTTCATGTTCGCGGTCTCCTGGGGGCTCTCGAGGACGGTGCTCCGCGGCGAGGCAACCACCTTCTCGCTGGAGCTACCGCCCTACCGGCCACCCCGCATCCTCCAGACGCTCTACACCTCCGTGATCGACCGCACGCTGATCATCCTCCGGCGAGCGGTCCTCTTCGCGGTCCCCGCGGGCGCGGCGATCTGGCTCATCTCGAACATTTCGGTGGGGGGCACCGCGCTGGCCGGGCACGGGGTGGCGATGCTAGACCCGGTGGGAGTCGCGATCGGGCTGAACGGCGTGATCCTGCTCGCCTACGTAATCGCCATCCCGGCAAATGAGATCGTGGTCCCGACGGTGCTGATGCTCACGGTGATGGCTCTCGGGAGCCCAGAGCTCGGAGAGGGGGCCGGCGTGATCTTCGAGCGGGACTCGCTAGGCGAGGTGGCGGCTCTCCTGGGGGCTGGCGGATGGACGCTCCTCACCGGCGTCTGCCTGATGCTCTTCAGTCTGCTGCACAATCCGTGCTCGACTACGATCTACACGATCTACAAGGAGACCGGGAGCGGTCGCTGGACCGCGGTGGCCACGCTCCTCCCGCTGGCGCTGGGCTTCGCGGTCTGCTTCCTGGTGGCCCAGCTCTGGCGACTGGGCGCCGCGTAACGCCACCGCCGGAGCATCCGGTTGTGTCCGGCTAGCAGGGTTTATTCCACGGGCTGCTAGGCAGGTGGTGCGAACTCCGATGCGTCCACGTTGACCGAATGGCCGCACATCATACCCGTGACCGGCCCCGTCAGCCCATCAGCCGGGTTGAGGGACCCGGTCGCGTCGACATCGACGTCAACCGCGCACTTCCCCTCCTTCTCTGGGAGCGACCAATCCAGGCTCCCGTCCAGCGCCATATCGATCAAGACCGAGGTTTCCTCGGAGGCCACCGTGCCCACTTGGTCCACGCTCCCCCCCGCGATCTCGAAGGACGAGCCTCTGCTGGTGAACTTGCACATGCTGGCCGTCATCTTCACGTCGAACATGATCCCCGACACCGGGTCGCCGCTTGCCGTCCCGGCATAGGCGAGCGTGCCTCCATCGGGACAATCGATGGTTGTGTTGAGATTGCCCACACTTGACGGCAGCAGTCGCCCAACATTCCCTAGCGCTGACAGCAGCGCCATAGCTTCCGCCTCGGTGATCGGTTCATCGTCGCCACAGCCCACGGCGGCGGCTATGGGCAGCGACAGGGCGGCGACGGCGGATCGGACGGCACCTCGACGGGTGCTGCGGCGTTGCATCGGCATGGTTCTGTCCTTCAGATCTCTAGCAGAATCCAGAACGAAAGTGAACAGACAAGCCCGTGGACAATCCTCCCACGCAGAAGCGGCGCTGCATCCCCGCTGGACCGCTTCGGGGTGACGTAGCCCCCGAAGATCCGGGCAGCGGCAGGGACGGGGCACCCCCGAGGAGGGGCGACCGGGCGGGGCGGCCGGAGCTGAGCTGCGCGAGAACCCGCGCGGATCCCATAGCGCCCGGCCACCCCATTCCTAACCGGTGCTGCCCCTCCCCCTTGCAGCCCGTGGACAAACCTAGATTATCCACGGAGTGCTGGGTGGGTAGGTCAGTTGAACTCCGATACGTCCACGTTGACCTCATGGCCGCACATCATGCCCGTGACCGGCCCCGTCAGCTCATCATCCGGGTCTAGGGACCCGGTAGCGTCGACATCGACGTCAACCGCGCACACCCCCTCCTTCTCCGGGAGCAACCATTCCAGGCTCCCGTCCAGCGCGAGATCGAGCGAAAGCGAGGTCTGCCCGAATTGCAGCGTGCCCTTTTGGTCCACGCTCCCCCCCGCGATCTCGAAGGACGAGCCTCTGCTGGTGAATTTGCACATGCTGGCCGTCATCTTCATGTCGAATGTGATATCCGACGGTGGGTTGCCGCTTACCGTCCCGGCATAGTCGAGCGTGCCTCCACCCGGACAATTGACGGTGTCGTTGGGGTCGGTCAGATTTGACGGTGCCAGCTGCCCAACATCTCCTAGCGCTGCCAACAGCGCCAGAGCTTCCGCCGCGGTGATAGGTTCGGGATCGCCGCCACAGCCCACGGCGACGGCGACGGGCAGAGACAGGGCGGCGATGGCGAATCGGGCGGCGCCCCGACGGGCGCTACTGCGTTGCATCGGCATGTTGCATCCTTGAGATTCCAGGTGGTACGTCCCACGCGGGCACGACTGGTGTCGAGTGGCGCGAGAACCCCCGCGGCAGGGGTAGCTTCCCTCCAGAGGGAGGGCCGCTCCGCGGCCTAATCTAACGCCTCCTTCGCAGGGCGGAAGTAGCGCCCGTCCAGATCATCGCGAGGGCAGCCAGGGCGGCGACGCCCGCCACCGCCCGCCCGACCAACCCCCAGAGCTCGCCGGTGTGGACCTGGAGGACGACCTCGGGGGCGCTCTCCTCTCCGCCAGGAATTGCCGCGCCGAAGATTGGATACGACCAGTCGCCGAGCGACGGAAAGGAGAGGATCGCGCCCGTCGCCGAAATCACCGCCAGGGGCAGCAGAGCCCAGACCCCGATTGCGCGGTGGAGGCGCAGGCGGCGCGCGCGGCCCCTCAGGCGACCGCGACTGGTCGGGAAGGCGAAGTTGGCGGCCAGCGCACGCCTCGACAGCGGCCAGGGGACCCAGAGCAGCGCCCCGGTGAGGAGGAGGAAGAGCAGCCCCAGATTCGCCGCTCCCGTCAACCTGCGACCGGTCCGCTCGCCCCCACCCGGAAACGCCAGCCAGCGGTGCACTTCGCGGACCCTCTCGAAGAAGCGCTCCAGGGCGGAGGGGCCCAGCGCGACCTCCGACTCGAGGTGCGAGCCGACGATTTCGCGGCGGTCGCTCGCGGCGACGATCCCGCCACCCTCCCCTTCCTCCACCTGGGTGCGGCTGCCCCAGATCGAGAGGACTGCCTCTTCGCAGGCCAGTACTGCCCCCGAGGCCGCCATGGCGGCAATGAAGACGCCAGCGGCGAGCGCCACCGACCGGTGCGCCCGAAGGAGGAGCCTGCGAAACACCCGTACTCCGGCACCGGAATCGCGCGGCGAGCCGGACTCGCCAGCGACCCCGGCACCTCCACTCAATGCAGCGTCACGTACCGCTCGAGGCGGGCCACCTCCTCGCCGTCCACGTACTTTCCGATCTCCTGGCGAAACTGCCCCATGTCGGGGTAGGGGCGGTACTCCTCGAATTCGTGCGCCATCCTGGCACCCACGCCCGGAATGAGAAGAATCTCCTCGCGGGTGGCGTCGTTCAGGCCGATCGGCAGCCACAGGTGTTCGTAGACACCCCGAGCCGCCTCGTCGCCAATCGCCGCGGACAGGACGACGTGCACATCGGCCATCGACGCAAAGGGGCGACCGCCTTCGAGCGCCGCGACCGCTTCGGCGGTCAGGCCCTCCAGAGCGACAAGCTCGGCGCTCGCCGCCTCGTTGGGGTTCACCAGCTCCGCCAAGGACGCCACCGAGAGCGCCGACGCCACGTCGTCACTGGACGCCGCGCTCTCCGCGCCGACACCCTCGGCCCTAGTCTCGGATTCGCCACCGGCACAGGCCCAGCCGCCAACCAACCCCACGAGAAGGGCGATCGGCAGCGCCAGAGGCCCGAGCCGCATCGTGCGGGCACGAGGCTTTGACATTGGGACCAGATCAGCCGCCGCAGCCGTCGTCCATGTCGCCGTCGTCGTCCATGTCGCCGTCGTCCATCTCGCCGTCGTCGCCATGGTCGTGGTCGTGGCCGTCGTCGTGCATGTGATCTTCGCCATGCATCTCGCCCTCGCCGTCCATCTCCATCTGCCCTTCGTCGCCGCCTTCGGAGGCATCCATCCCGGCCCCGCAGTCCATCATCTCGGCTTCGCTGGCGTCGTCCGTGGCATCTTCCGCGGACCCGTCCTTGCTACCCCCGGCGCACGCAATCGCGAACGCTGGCACGAACACGACGGCGAGCAACAGTGTGAGGGTTCCCTGTCGCATCAGTACTCTCCTCCTAGCGAGTGGTGTGTACAGTGTGAGCCCTGGCAGTGCCGCTTCGCACGCCCAGCTTCACCTTGCCGACATTATATCGGAGCGGACGCAATCGCGCCAATCGGCGCCGCAGGTCGGGTGGCGGGAACCATCGGCCTCGGCCCTACTACGGGCGAGTGCGCAACCAGGGGAGCGGGACTTCCTAGCCTAGAACTGCTGCGCGCCCCGGCGGACCGGAGCCCGCCTGAGGGCCGACCAGCGGCTGGAGTCGTTGCGGGGTTGGGCCTCTACCCGGGCTTTCTTCCCAACACCGCGATGCGACGGCGGAGTAGGGGAATCCACCTCCCCGCGACCCGCTCGATCCAGCTGAGCACAGGCAGGTGGGACTCGGCGTAGTACGCCCTCTCCACCCGGAACCCCGCTTCGGTCAGGAGCGCCTTCAGGCGCGGCATGGACTTGTAGTCCACATGGCTGACGTCGCGCCTGAGGACGATGTCGTTGTTCTTCAGCACCTCCAGGAGGTGGCTGCGGCAGGGGGTCCATACCGCGAAGGCGCCACCCGCCCGCAGGAGCCGAAAGGCCTCCCCGGCCACCGAGCCGGAGTCTTCGGGGTAGAGGTGCTCGAAGAGGTCGGCCGCCACGACCAGGTCGAACGATCCCGCCGCCAGCCCACTTGCCCCGGCGTCTCCCACCCGGAAGACGACGTTCGAGAGTGCCTGCCGCTCCAGCTCTCGATCGCACGTCGCGACCGCCCTCTCCGAGAAGTCGAGTCCGACGACCTCGCGAACCAGGGGTGCCAGGGCGAAGCTGATGGTGCCCAGCCCGCACCCAAGGTCGAGCACCCTGTCGCTAGCAGTCGGACGGGCGAGATCCAGCACCTTCGCCACCCGGTAGCGCTGGAAGCGGCTCCCGAAGTCACGGATGTGGTCGCCAGCATCGAAGTAGGCGGACCGGTCGTACCAATCGCGATCGATTCTTTCGGCGTTGCCGTCCACGGGCTGCTAGGTCTCCGCGGCGAGCCGCCAGCGGTATCCCCGCTTCCTATGCGCCGCCAGGAGCTACCAGGACGACTTGCGCACCCCCGGTATGAGCCCGTGCAGCGACATTTCACGGAGCGCTATGCGCGAGATGCCGAAGTGTCGAATGAAGCCGCGCGGCCGCCCGCTCATCTGGCAGCGATTGCGGTAGCGCACCGGCGAGGAGTCCCGAGGCATAGCCTGAAGCTCGGCCATCGCCTGGCGCTTCTCGGCCTGGGAGACGGAGGGGTCCTTCATCGCCGCCACAAGCTGCCCGCGCCTCTCGGCGTACTTGGCGACGAGCTGCGCACGTCGCTCGTTCCTCTGAAGCTTGCCCTTCTTGGCCATGGGATACCTCGGTCGGCTATCTATGTGGAGCGGTGATCGTCGTCGGGTAGGACGCGGCGGCAGCCACGACGCGGAATTCTAGAAGCACCGCCGGTCGGTGACAAGCACCTGCTGGGATTTGTGTCGCGAGCTGAGCGCCGGGCGAGGGGCGCTCAGGAGCCCGTGGAACGAACCGCCACCTCATTCTCGCGGACTTGTCCACGGACTCCTGACCCCCCCCCCGTAGCGGCACGGTATCCGCTGCCCGGGGGGTGACCCCGCTTCAGGTATCCAGCGGCAGATGCCGCCCTTCTAATCCTCGTGCACGTGCGCGTGGACGGGCTTGGTCGTGAAGTCGGCGTGGTCGCCGTGCATGAGGTTGAAGGTGACGTCCGTCTCCCCCTCGCTCTTGCCGTGCAGGTGGCCGCCGAACTCGCCCGGCTTGTCCTGCTCCCACTCGGCTATCGATTCGTCCTCGACGTCGACCCTCAGGGAGAGGTCTTCTCCTTGGATCACTTCGTCGTCCTCATCTAGGAAGCGGACTGTGAAGTGCGCCGTCTCCTCGCCGACATCGACCTCCAGCTCGTCGGACCATGCTCCCGTTGAGGCGACGTAGGAGGCGACTACCTGCCCGCTGAGGACGAGTTCCACCTTCTCGGGTTCGTGGTGTTCTCCGTTCTCCGGGTCGGTCCCGCACGCCGCCAGCGCCAGTGCGCACACCATCGCCGCCACTTTCGCCAGCTCACTGCCGTTCAACTTCTTCATCGTTCATTCTCCTCTTTGGTTGGTGTTTTTTCGCAAAACACTAGTTCGCCGAATCCATGCCCGTGAGTCAGAATGACCACATCAGAACACGATCCGGTAGGTCACACTCAGTCCCCTTCCGGCCTCCGGCATGATCTCCTTCACCCGGGAGAGGTGGTTGTAGTACCTCTCGTTCGTGGCGTTGTCGAGGCTGACGGTGAGGATGCTCAGGCGTCCTCCGAAGGTCAGCCGCGCACCCGCCGCCGCGTTGTAGACCACATACCCGTCGGTCGGGTTCTCGAACTGGCCGATACGGTCCTGCCGGGCCGCCATCTCGGCCTCGCACCGAATGAACCAGAGCGGCCGCTCGTACTTCAGCGCCACCTGTCCCTTGAGCGGAGGGACGAGGGGCAGCGCCTGCGCAGTGTCCTTCAGATTCCCGTTCACCGACGACGCCACCGCCTCTAGGGCCAGTCCGCGCCAGACGTGCAGGTCCACGTCTGCCTCGAAGCCGCTGAACACGGCGTCGTTGCCCCGGAACTGGTATTCGGGATGGAGCGTGGGGCTCTCGCGGCCCGTGTCCTCGCCGTAGAGGTAGCCCCTGATGTCGTTGTAGAACCCGGTCACTTCGGCTCTGATCCGGTCGGACTCGAAACGGAGAAAGAGATCGATCCCCCTTCCGACCTCGGCCTCCAGCTCCGGGTTGCCGACCTCGAAGACATGCGCCGCCAGATGCGGCCCTTCCGAGTAGAGTTCGTTCACGTCCGGCGTGCGGAACGCCCGCACTGCGCTGGCCCCGAGCGTCATCCCGGACCCGTGGTTGTAGAGCACGCCCAGCGACCCCGAGAGGGAGCGGAAGCTGCGGTCGCGGATCTCGCCGATGTCCGAATCCGGGTCCTCTTCCAGAGGATCGGCCAGGGTCCAGTCGTAGCGCAGCCCCCATTCGATCTTCGCTGGCCCCAGATCCACCTCCTCGAGCATGTAGAGCGCCGCCTTGAACCGGCGCGTGTCGGGCGTGTGCAGACCACCGCCGTATCGGAAGTCTTCCCACGAGAAGCGGGCTCCCACCGCTCCCGCCGCCAACGGCCCCCACCGGCCGTGCCGCCCCAGAACGTCCCCGCCGGCGGCCTCCTGCACATAGCTCGTACCGAGAATGCCCCGCGATTCGATCTCCCGGTGCCTGTACCAGGTGTAGGTCGCGTCGAAACGGAGATTGTCGAAGATCGCGACGGGCCTGTCGACCACGGTCCGGAACTTCGAAGCGGTGCGCTCCATCTCGATGCGCACCCCTTTCGCGTGCCCGCCCACGAATCCGCCGGGGATGCCGTAGTCGTTTAGGTAGCCGCGGAAGGAGGCGCCCATGTGACCCCACTCGGAAACGTAGGCCACCCCCGCTCCCCCGCTCCATAGCCTGCCGTCGGTGTTGCGAAGCGTATCGCCGGGCGTCTTCAGGTCGCCGGATGTCCTGGCCGCCACCTCCACGCGCACCGGGACCTTCTCCGCCACGGCGAAGAAGGCGGTCGCGCTCCCGGCAAGCGCACTGGTCACGGTCTGGGTCTGCAGCGTCGCCGCCCCCGTAGCGTGGTGGGGCACCGCCGAGGGGATCTCGTCGCGGATGACGTTGACGACGCCGCCCAGCGCGTTGCCCCCGTAGAGCAGCGCACCCGGACCCCGGACGAGCTCGATCCGCCGGGCGGAGGACGGATCGAGGGCGGTGGTGTGGTCCGACCCGGAGTTGGAGGCATCTCCCGTCGTGGTCCCGTCCTCGAGGATCAGCACCCGGTCGCCGGTCAGTCCCCGGATCACCGGCTGCGATACGGCTGGACCCATGCTGGCGACCGCCAGCCCCGGCATCGACGCCAGCGTCGCCGCAACGGTCGCCTCCATTCCGCGCTGCAGTTCGTCGCCCGCCAAGACGCCCACCGGCCGCAGGGCCTCCGCAGCGCCGCGTTCGCTGATAGCCCCCGTCACCACCATGCCCGGAAGTCCTATTGGGGAAGGCACCAGCTCGATGACGACCACCGCCGACCGGTCCCCCACCGCGACATCGACCGCAGCGCCCCGGTACCCGAGCCGGTCCACCCGGAGGGTGTAGTCGCCCGCGGAGATCCCGGTTAGATGGAAGGTCCCGTCACCGTGGGTAATGGCACCCGTGCCCGACCCGACCACGGACACGTCGGCGCCCGCGAGCGGCCGTCCCGTCTCGGAGTCCCGCACCACACCCTCGATCTCGTCCTCGTGCTCGACCACCTGGGCGGACGCGGCTACCGCGAGTGGTGCCGTGTCCGCCCCCAGCAGGATCAGCGCGATCCCGATGGCAAGGCACGGTCTGCAAGTCTGGTCCAGAAGCATGTGTGCGACCCACCCCGGTCGCAGGCACCGAATCGGTGCCGGAAGACAACTGGCCGCACGGCCAAGACGACCGCACGAAGAACGGGCCCGGGAGAACGGCCTCACGAGGCCCGGGGAGGAGTGGCAGTCCGCCGCGGCCGCATCCAGTCGCTCATGGCGACCGGTCCGGCCTCGGGCTGCTAGGTCGTGGGCGGGCCCCTAGGAATGACGGGGCCGGACATTATCGGCGAGTTTCGGATGAATGTCGCCTCAGGGCTCCCGTCCCGGTGTCGGACCGGCGGTGCCGGCGAATCCGCAGGGTTGACGCCGCCGGAGATGTCCGCGAGGGACAGCGACCGCACCAACTGACAGAGGTGCACATGGTGGGAGGTGCAGTCCGCGCTTCCCGGAGACTCGATGTGGACTGGGGCATGGGCGAGCTCGGCGTCAAGGATCGCGTCTGCGGGTCCCAGCGCGGAAGCCGTCCCGATGTGGAACAGACCGACGCAGGCAACGCCGAAGCGCCGCAGGCGCCCTGGATCCGATCGCCGAATGAACAAGTGGCGTCACCCACGCGGAAGTGAAATGACCGTACAGCTCCCCAGCGTGGAAGTGAACGCCGCCCGCTTGCGCCTGTCAAGACCCCCGTGAGCCGACACCTGCCATGAGCCGCCTGACCCGCCATGAGCGCCCGCTGGGGGTCCTCCGGGAACCGGAGACTCCACCTGCTCCGACTCCCCAGACACCGCTTGACCGCCACTCCCCGACCCGCTACCGTTAGTGGCTTACTGCGGGGTGGAGCAGTCTGGTAGCTCGTCGGGCTCATAACCCGAAGGTCGCGGGTTCGAATCCCGCCCCCGCTATCGTGGCATCGGAGTACACGGGCTGTACGCATGGAATCGACCGGGACTGGCCGTCCTGCCGCCCCACGAGGGTGAGCTGGCCGCAGCGGATCCGGTCGGTTTTTTCTGGAGGGTGCGCGGGCCGCGGCTCGGTAGTGGCCAGGCAGGCGAGGCCAGGTAGCTCAGTTGGTAGAGCACGCGACTGAAAATCGCGGTGTCGGCGGTTCAATTCCGTCCCTGGCCATGACATACGTTAGGTCCGTAGCTCAATTTGGTAGAGCACCGGTCTCCAAAACCGGCGGTTGGGGGTTCGAGTCCCTCCGGGCCTGTGGCGCGGATCGGAGCCCTCATCGTCTAACGGTCAGGACACCACTCTTTCAAGGTGGAGATCGGGGTTCGATTCCCCGTGAGGGTATGGCTCGTGACCCTAGGGTTCCGGGCGACGCGAGGAGTTGGGGCTGTAGCTCAGTTCGGTTAGAGTGCCGGTCTGTCACACCGGAGGCCGCGGGTTCGAGTCCCGTCAGCCCCGCTTTGGGTCGGTTGTTTGAAAACGCGGGTTGGGGGCCGTAGCTCAGTTGGGAGAGCGCCTGAATGGCATTCAGGAGGTCAGGGGTTCGAATCCCCTCGGCTCCATCGCGCTCGGGTGGCGGAATTGGTAGACGCGCAGGATTCAGGATCCTGTGGGGGTTAACCCCGTGAGGGTTCGAGTCCCTCCCCGAGCACTCTGGCGGCCCTCGGACGATCCTCCCACGGCGGAGAGGTGCCGCAGGAAGCCCACGTGCTGGAATTGGTAGACAGGCTGGTTTGAGGGACCAGTGTTCGAAAGGACGTACAGGTTCGAGTCCTGTCGTGGGCACTGCCGGAGCCATCCGGCAAGGCGAGCGCCCGTAGCTCAATTGGATAGAGTACCTGACTACGGATCAGGGGGTTGGGGGTTCGAGTCCTCCCGGGCGTACTGACGGGCGGCCCAGCAGTCCGTGGATAATCTCGCCCGAGCACCACGGGCGGCCGAGGCACGGGCCGCGTAGGGCGCGTAGCTCAGCTGGCTAGAGTGCCACGTTGACATCGTGGAGGTCACAGGTTCGAGTCCTGTCGCGCCCATCGCCGGGGCCGTAGCTCAGTCGGGAGAGCGCAGCGTTCGCAACGCTGAGGTCAGGGGTTCGAATCCCCTCGGCTCCACTGGGAAGGCCACCGTAGCTCAGCTGGTAGAGCACGTCACTCGTAATGACGGGGTCGTCGGTTCAAGTCCGACCGGTGGCTCTGCGCTGGATCGGCGCGGTCCGACGCCGTCGCAAAGCCCCGTGGTGTAACTGGCAACACGTCTGACTCTGGATCAGAAGAGTCCTGGTTCGATCCCAGGCGGGGCTACTTGGAGGGATGGCTGAGCGGCTAAAAGCGGCGCCCTGCTAAGGCGTTGGTCCATGGGACCACGTGGGTTCGAATCCCACTCCCTCCGTGAGCGTTAGCGAGGGAGGCGTAGCCCTAACTGGTAAGGCACCGCACTCGAAATGCGGCGTGCGCAAGCACTTGGGGGTTCGAGTCCCTCCGCCTCCGCTTTGGAAGTACCGGCCCTCCGTGCGGTTCGCCATCGCGCCGACACGGGAGACACGGGGCGTGGCTCAGTCCGGTAGAGCGCTGCGTTCGGGACGCAGAGGTCCCCGGTTCAAATCCGGGCGCCCCGATTGTTGGCGGTTAGTGGTGCTAGCAGTCCGTGGATTATCTCGCGCGAGCACCGAGAGCGGCGAAGCGCCCCGCTGGCAAGGCGCGACGAAGGGCCAATAGCCGCAGCGCTATTGGTCCGAGGAGCAACGCAGAGCGAAGCGGTCCAGCGGGGATGCAGCGCCGCTCGAATGCCGTGGGAGGTTTGTCCACGGGCTGCTAGGGCTATGGCCGCGAGCCGCAGAGGACGGGTGGCCGAGTGGCTTAAGGCGCACGACTGGAAATCGTGTGGGCATCTGCCCGCGTGGGTTCGAATCCCACCCCGTCCGTGAGCGTTAGCGAACGTGCGGGAGGGGATTCGAACTTGTCGAGCCGGAGGCGGCGGGGCCGCAGGCGCCCGGCGCGGGAGGCGACCTAGCGGGCGGCGCTTGCGACGGCCCAGCGGAGGTCCATCCCACCCCGTCCGTAGGCCAAGTCCCGCTGGAGCGTGACGAGTGACGCGCTTCCACCCCCAAGAGGGCTCACCATGAGCAAGACACAACGCTCTCGGCACATCGTCGCGACGGCGCTCGGCGCGGTCACGCTTCACACAGGCGACGCGGCCTCACAGCTAGTCACCGACGCCGAACCGATGGAGGCCTGCGAGGTCCTCCGGCTCGGTGACGGGCTCGATGTGCCCGAGTGGCTCGCATTCACTCGGGCCCCGGGACTGATGGTGGATGCGATGGGCAGAGTCCATGTGCGAGCGGGCCAGGTCGCGGCCGTCACGGTGCTGGATTCCGACGGTGGCTTTGTGCGAACCATCGGTGGCAAGGGCGAGGGTCCAGGTGAGTTCGTCGCCATCGGCGCAACGGGTTTCGTGGGTGACACGCTCTGGCTGCAGAACTGGCCGATGCTTCACACGTCATTCTTAGATTCCACGGGCACGCATCTCAAGACGGAAGCCGATCACGGCCCTCCCATTACGGGCCCCCAGACCCAGGGAACATCGATTCCGCTTGCCGGGGGACAGGGATTCTACATTCCCGCCGCCGGAGGTCACGACGAAGCTCGAGTGCGCCTGCCGATGACGGTGGGAAGCCGGTCGGATGCGTCGCGCGACACACTCGCGTTCAAGTTCGACGTCACCGACATGCGGATCGGGGGCGTGGGCGTCTTCTACTATAGCGCGACCGTCACCCCGCCGATCCATCGGATCGATCCCGAGGGCAACGGCGTAGTCATCGCCGACTGGGTGCCCGACCGGCCGGAAACCGTCACCATCCGGCGCTTCGACGAATACGGCCGCCTGATGCGCGAGATCGCCATTGGGGCGGAGCTGCACCCGATTCCGCCCAGCGCGAAGAGGGGGTTCATCGAGGAGGGCATGAAGAAGGCGAAGGGCCCGTACGAATCCGCTCGTCAGCGCGGTCAAAAGGTCCCCGGGAGCCTCAGGGCCGCGGTTGAGGAGGGGCTGTTGCTGCCCGACTACTACGCGCCCGTCCAGAGCATGCTGCTGACGCGCTCCGGGCGCGTATGGTTGCGGGAAACGACCAAGGCGGATGCCCATGAGGGGCAGTGGGTCGTTCTTGTGTCAATGGCCATTGAAAATGTCAGGGTTGTGGCCATCGAAAATGTCAGGGTTGG
>JAPOYJ010000030.1 GCA_026706635.1 Gemmatimonadota bacterium
GCGATGTCGTGCGCGCGATCGACCTTCGGCAGATCCGGGTCAACGATGGTGACTTCGGGATGATGACGTACGATCCCGGCTTCACCAACACCGCCTTCACGACGAGCCGAATTACCGACGTTAAGGGTGGCCAGGGGGTGCTCGAGTACCGGGGCTACCCGATCGAGCAGCTGGCCGAGAAGTCGACCTTCCTGGAGGTGTGCTCCCTCATTCTGGACGGAGAGCTCCCGACTCGCGCCGAGCTCGACGACTTTGTCGGCCGGGTGACGCGCCACACCTACGTGCACAAGAACCTGCTCACCATCCTGCAGGGCTTTCGGTACGACGCGCACGCCATGGGAATGATGATCTCCACCGTGGCGGCGCTCTCGACCTTCTATCCGCGGGCCAAGCGCGTGGACGACCCCGAGGTGCGGCGCGCGCAGATCGTCCGGCTGATCGCCAAGATGCCGACGCTGGCGGCCTTCGCCTACAGGCACCACAGGGGGCTGCCGTACGTCTACCCCGACAACGGGCTCTCGTACACCGAGAACTTCCTGAACATGCTCTTCAGGATCGGTGGCGGCGACTACGCCCCTCCGCCCGCGCTGACGCGTGCGCTGGACATCCTCTTCATCCTGCACGCCGATCACGAGCAGAACTGCTCAACCACGGCCATGCGCGTCATCGGGTCGTCGCGCGTGGACCCCTACTCAGCAATCGCAGGGGCGATGGCGGCCCTCTACGGACCACTCCACGGCGGTGCCAACGAGGCCGTGCTCAGGATGCTCGTGGAGATCGGGAGCAAGGAGAACATCCCCGCCTTCATGGAGACCGTGCGGCGGGGCGAGCGGAGGCTGATGGGCTTCGGCCACCGCGTCTACAAGGCCTACGACCCCAGGGCCACGATCATCAAGCGGGCCGCCGAAGACGTCTTCGCCGTCACCGGGCGCAACCCGCTCCTCGACATCGCCCTGGAGCTGGAGAAGATTGCGCTCCAGGAGGAGTACTTCGTCAAGCGCAACCTCTACCCGAATGTGGATTTCTATTCCGGCCTCATCTACCAGGCGCTGGGATTTCCGGTCGAGCTCTTCCCGGTCCTCTTCGCGATCCCGCGCACGGTCGGATGGCTGGCGCAGTGGGAGGAGATGATCCAGGATCGCGAGCAGAAGATTGCCCGGCCCCGACAGGTCTTCCGGGGGAGTCCGCGCCGGGACTTCGTGGAGATCGACGAACGCGGGTGACAGTGCGGTCGGGGCTTCCCGGAGGAGAGAGCTTCAGCTGTTGAAACACATCCGCCGCCGCTCCCCTTGGCTGTCTCGCGCAGTGGCCGCGGTGGTTGCCGCGGCGTCGGTCCTCTCGCCCGACTGCTTCGCGACCGCCGCCCGTAGCGAGAACCCGCTCGCCCAGGGGGCCCACTCCGAGCGTCGGGAGATCGAGCTCCTGGTCCGCAACCAGAACTTCAACCGGGCCACCGTCTACGCCACCGCCTCCGGAGGCAGCAGCCGCAAGATCGGGGTAGTGGGCGGCCACAGCCAGGCCACCCTGAAATTCGACTGGCCCTTCTCGTACATCCGGCTCCGGATCAGGTTTCTGGCGGGCGACGAGGTCGTCACCGAGACGATGTCGGTCTTCCCGGGCGAGCTGCTGGAGCTGGTGATCGGCTGAGCGCGCCGAGGCTGGCTTCCCGATAGGCTGCGGCAGGAGCGGCGCTCCCGTGCCGGACCGCTTCGCTCGCCTCCCCGCACTGTAATGTACGCTTTACAATATGTAATCCACGGTTTACAGCCCGGCGCTTCGCCGCTCTCGGTGCTTGGCCGGGCCTGTCCACGGACCGCCGGCGCTTCGCCGCTCTCGGTCCTCGCGCGAGACTACCCGCTGGCTGCCAGGATCGTGTAGTGGATACTCTCTTCGTCGAAGGCCTGGGCGAGCTCGTCGGCGCGGTCTGCGGATGTGCGAAGCGCCACGCCGCAGCGCGCCCCTCCGTCTGGAGGCGCGGGGACCACTTCGGCAGCGATCGACCGGTCGCGGGCCACATCCTCGGCCCACATGGCGTGGTGCGTGGTCTCGAATACGAAGGTGCGGGTCTGGCTTTCTTCCGTCATGCTCGTCGGGGCTCGGGTTGGTTGGTGAGTTGCTACCGGTCGCAGAGGCTGGTGGGCTCGGTGCCCGGAAGGTAGAGTTCCTGGTAGGCGTCCTCGGGCGGACACCACCGCGACGCCAGCAGCCCTGTGCGGTTGTCGACCCGGCGAGTCACGAGGCCCTCGGGAATGGTCCAGGGATCGGGGGTGGCGAGGAGGGGATCCGCCTCGTCGTAGACGCGCTTCATGAACCTTCCCCACACAGGCGCGGCAAGGCCGCCCCCAGTGGCGCGGGCGACGATCGGCACGGGCGTGTCCATTCCGAACCAGACGCCTGCGGCCAAGTTGGGGGTGAATCCCATGAACCAGACGTTGCGGCCCTCGTTGGTGGTGCCGGTCTTGCCCGCCGCGGGCACGCGGTTCGGCAGGCCCGCGACCACCCTGATCGCATGGTGGCCGGTACCGGTGACGACCACGTCCTCCAGGAGCGAGACCGTGAGTCTCGCCACCAGCGGGTCCAGGGCGCGAACACTCACGCGCGCGGGCTCCCAGAGCACCTCTCCCTCGGCGCTCTCGACCCTTGCGATGGGGAAGGGCCGCACCCTCACTCCCAGATTGGCGAAGGTCGAGTAGGCCTCCAGCATTTCGACTGGTATGACTTCGGCCGCTCCGATCGCGGTGGAGGGGTAGCGCTCGATCTCGGTGCGTATGCCGAGCAGCCGGGCCATCTGCGCCACCGACTCCATGCCGACCTGCATGCCGAGCTTGATCGCCACCATGTTGATCGAATTTGCGAGCGCACGGCGAATCGTGACGGGACCCAGGAACTCTTCCTCGTAGTTGGTGGGGGCCCAGATCGAGCCGTCCACCTGGTCGAGCACGACCGGGCCGTCCAGAATTATCTCCGAGGCTGGGACGCCGCTCGCCAGCGCGGCCGCGTAGACGAAGGGCTTGAAGGAGGACCCGGCCTGTCGCGTCGCCGAAATGGCCCGATTGAACTTGGAGTGCCTATGGTCGCGTCCCCCCAGCATCGCCCGCACCTCGCCGGTGGCGGGGTCGGACGCGATGAACATCCCCTGCACGTAGGGGATCTCGGGCAGGTCGGGGCCAGCGTCCAGCTGCGCGACCTCCTCGTAGGTGGGGTGCAGGAAGCCGGGGCGCTCCTCGATGCTTCGCCAGCCAGCCTCCATCGCCTCCTGTGCGGCGGCCTGCATGCCGAGATCCAGCGTGGTGTAGACTCTGAGGCCGTGCGTGTAGAGCATCCCTCCGAAGCGGTCGTCGAGTATGCTACGCACCCACTCGACGAAGTACGGCGCGCGCACCGTGACGCTGCGGGCGCGCTCCAGCGGGACCGGCTCGGCCTGCCAGAGCGCGGCCTCCTCGGGCGTGAGGTACCCCTCCCGCTCCATGAGGCCCAGCACGAGGTCTCGGCGCGCGAGCGCGGCGTCCGGGTTGTTCAGGGGACTGTACCGCTCGGGGTAGTTCGCAATCGCCGCCAGGAGCGCCGCTTCTGCGGGGTTCATGTCGATCGCGTTCTTGCCGAAGTAGTTCCGCGAGGCGGTCTGCAGCCCGTACCAGCCGTGCGCGTACACGATCTGGTTCATGTACGCCTCGATGATCTGGTCCTTCGAGTACGCCCTCTCGATGGCGAGCGCTACCTGCCACTCCTTGAGCTTGCGGATAACCCGCTTCTCGAAGCCGATCCGGTCGGTGAACATGTTGCGGGCAAGCTGCTGTGTGATCGTGCTGCCCCCGGCGCCGGAGAGGGACCGGGTCCTGGCCGCCTCCAGGACCGCACGGGCGATCCCCCTCCAGTCGAGCCCGTTGTGCGAGTAGAAGCGCCGGTCCTCGGTGGCTATGAACGCCTGCGGCACGTACTCTGGAAGGCTCACGAGCGAGACGGGAGTACGCCGCTCCAGCCCGATTTCCTGCACCAGTACGGAGTCGCGCGCGTAGATCTGGCTCGTCTGCTGCGGCTCGTAGGTGTAGATCTGGGCGATCGACGGACAGTCGACACAGAGGTTCCGCCACGCGCCGAGCGCGAACCCCAGTCCCCCGCCCCCGAGGAGGAACCCGGCGAGCCAGCCGAGGCGGAGGACCCGGGACGCGAACGATCTCTGCAAGCCGCCTGCCGCCATCTCGCTATCAGACCTCTCCAAAGATGGGGTTTCTCCGCGCACACCCGCACCGCCATCCGGAAAATACCACCTTGACAGCCGCGCTGCCGCGCCGCCCGATACCACAATGACGACACCCCTACGCCGAGAGTTGGTTGTCCCCTCGTCGTCGGGGGGCTATCCGGTCAGCGTCGGCGCCGGCGTACGGTCGGAGATCGCCCGGATCGTCGGCGAGATTGCGCCCTCGCGACGATGTGCCCTCATCACCGACGACCGCGTTCGCGCCCTCTGGGGGGACGAGGTGCACAGTCTCCTCGCCCAGGGGGGCGTCGACACCCTCGTGGCCTCCTTCCCGCCCGGCGAAGCGCAGAAGACACGTTGGAGCTGGGTCTCGCTCACCGACCAGCTCCTGGAGGGGGGACTCGACCGGGGCTGCTGCGTGGTGGCCCTCGGCGGCGGGGTGGTGGGGGACTTGGCGGGGTTCGTCGCGGCCACCTACATGCGCGGCATCCCGTGCGTTCAGCTGCCCACGACCACACTCGCGATGATGGACTCGGCCGTCGGCGGCAAGACCGGCGTGGACCACCCGGCGGGGAAGAACATGGTAGGCGCCTTCCATCCGCCTGCGGCCGTGCTCGCCGATCCCGACTTTCTGGCAACACTCGACCGCCGTACATTGGCGCAGGGTTTCGCGGAGGCCGTAAAGCACGGGATCCTGCTGGACGCCGCCTACGCCGAGTGGCTGGCCTCGGCGGCCGGATCTCTACTGGCTTGTCGCACCGCCGAGATCGTCCGTGCCGTGGCGCGTTCGATCGAGATCAAGGCCGGTGTGGTTGGCGACGACGAGCTCGACAGAGGAGGGCGCCGAATACTGAACTTCGGACACACGGTGGGACACGCCATAGAGGTGCACTCGGGGTTCTCTGTGCCGCACGGCGACGCTGTCGCGGCGGGGATGGTCGCCGAGGCGCGAATCGGCGAGGAGCTGGGCGTGGCGCGCCCGGGCACGGCGGCCAGCGTCGGTGGCCTTCTGCGCCCCTTCGGACTAGGCGGGTATGATCCGTCGCTCCTGAGGACGGAGCGGCTCGCCGCCACGCTGCGGCTGGACAAGAAGGCTCGGCGGGGCACCGTGGAGCTAATCGGCGTCGAGGCCGTCGGCAGGGTCGGAGCGGGTGCCAGCGCCGCGATGGCCGTCGAAGCGGAGGAGGTCGTCCGCATCATGAGGGGCTGGTCCTCGTCGGGTCTAGCAGTCCGTGGATAATCTCGCGCGAGCACCGAGAGCGGCGAAGCGCCCCGCTGGC
>JAPOYJ010000086.1 GCA_026706635.1 Gemmatimonadota bacterium
GGAGCTCGACGATCCACCGGACGAGGTTCGTGTACGCCTGTTGCCAGAACGGTTCTCTGGACTTGCCGAAGAGCTGGTTGATGAGGGACGCGACGCCGTAGGCGAGCGAGTAGGAGTCGAGCAGCGGATCGTCGAGCGGGTTCCACTGGAGCGACCCGCCGAGCCCGATTTCGAGGTAGTCGTCCGCACGCCCGGCGTCTTCGAGGATGCCGCGGACCTGGTGGCAGAAGCAGCGATCAATCCACGCAAATCGCAATGTGACAATGACTTGGCGGTGCCTTGCGATAGGCGTGTATCACTTGGTGTGTCGGAAGGTCGCAAGTCCGCGTGACCCGCCGGGTTTACGGAGAGCAACGTCGGAGAAACGGAGAGATGCAGGGAATTTCGGGCCTCGGTACACGCTCTGCTCCGACGAACTCTTGGACCCGCCTATCTCCCGGATATCGGGTTTCCGCAGGCACAGCCCGCCGTCCCCGGTTCATCCTGATATCTTCGTGTGTTGCCGGATCGCACTTCGCGGCGGCGGGGCGTCCCACTCTCGACAAGGCACGATGACCGGACCAGACAAAAAGCTGATCGGTGCGGTGGAGGCATACTTCGCCGACCTCCGCCGGATTCGGGCCTCGGGCGGTGCGACCGGTGAGCGTTCCTACTATCCGGCATTGGAGCACCTCCTCAGCGCGGTCGGCCGCACGCTCAAGCCCAAGGTGTTCTGCGTTCAGGAACTGGCGGATCAGGGGGCCGGCCATCCCGACGTTGCACTGTACACGGCGAAGCAGGTTCAGAGGGGCCGCCCGAGGCCGGGGCAGGTTCCCGCCCGTGGTGTCGTTGAGGTTAAGGGCGTTGGCGACGATGCATGGTTGACGGCGGATTCCGATCAGGTGAGCCGCTATTGGGACCGCTACCGTCAGGTGCTGGTCACGAATCTTCGGGACTTCGTGTTGGTGGGCGCTAACGGGGTGGGAGGCCCGGTCAAGCTCGAAGCCTACCGCTTGGCTGATGACGCTGACGACTTCTGGGGCAAGGTGGAGACACCCCGCGCCTTCGCCCGCGAGGTCGGCGCGGGTCTCGGCGAGTATCTCGCCCGAGTGCTTTCGCACCGAGCCTCCCTGGCTGAGCCGAAGGACTTGGCGTGGCTGCTGGCTTCCTATGCCCGCGACGGCCTGGCCCGCGTCGAGGCGGCGGGCAACGTTTCATCCCTTCTGGCCGTCCGGTCGGCGATGGAGGAAGCGCTCGGGATTCGGTTCGAGGGCGAACGCGGGGAGCGCTTCTTCCGTTCGACCCTGATCCAGACGCTCTTCTACGGCATTTTCTCCGCATGGGTGCTGTGGTCCCGCCATGAGCAGAAGAAGAACGGCCCGCTGTTCGAGGGCCACTACGATCCGCGGCGGTTCCGGTGGCGCGAGGAGGTCTGGCACCTGCGGGCACCAGTTCTGCGGGCCTTGTTCATGCAACTGGCCGACCCCGGCCGACTAAAGCCGCTCGGCCTAGTCGAGGTACTGGACTGGACTTCGGCGGCGCTCGACCGGGTGGATCGAACCGCATTCTTCTCGCGGTTCAACGAGGGCGAGGCGGTGCCGTACTTCTACGAGCCGTTCCTCGAAGCGTTCGACCCGGCGCTCCGCAAACAGTTGGGCGTGTGGTACACGCCGACCGAGGTGGTCCGCTACATGGTGGCCCGCGTGGACAAGGCGCTCAAGGAAGACCTCGGCATCGCGGAAGGGCTCGCGGCGGACAACGTCTACGTGTTGGACCCGTGCTGCGGGACGGGGGCCTATCTGGCGGAGGTGCTCCGCCGCATCTCCGTGAATCTCGCGGCACAGGGAGTCGGGGCGCTCGCGGGCGAGGAGGTCAGGAAGGCGGCAACCGAGCGGGTGTTCGGGTTCGAGATCATGCCTGCGCCGTTCGTAGTGGCGCATTTGCAGGTCGGCCTCACGATGCAGAATCTGGGCGCGCCACTGGCGGAGGATGGATCGGAGCGCGCCGGGGTGTTTCTCACGAACGCGCTGACGGGCTGGGAGCCGCAAGCGAACAAGCCGCTGCCATTCCCGGAGCTTGAGGATGAGCGCGAACTCTCGGAAGCGGTGAAGCAGGACATCCCGATCCTGGTGATCCTCGGCAACCCACCCTACAACGGGTTCGCAGGATTGGCGGTGGATGAGGAACGAGAACTCTCGGAAGCCTACCGGACGACCAAGGACGTGCGGAAGCCCGAAGGCCAAGGCCTGAACGATCTGTACGTCAGGTTCTTCCGCATGGCGGAGCGGCGCATCGCCGAGAAGACCGGCCAGGGCGTGGTCTGCTTCATCTCGAACTACTCGTGGCTCGACGGGCTGTCCTTCACCGGGATGCGGGAGCGCTACCTCGAAGCGTTCGACGCGATCCGGATCGACTGTCTGAACGGCGACAAGTACAAGACGGGCAAGGTCGCGCCGGACGGCTCACCGGACCCAAGCATCTTCTCGACCGAAGGCGATCCGGTTGGCATCCAAGTCGGCACGGCCATCGCGACTCTGGTGCGTAAGATGGACCATGAACCCGCCAAATCGCTGGGATTCCGGCACTTGTGGGGACAGGCCAAACCGGAGGAGTTGATCGGCACGGCGGAGGCTGAGCCGGACACGCTGTACTCCGAGGTTACACCGTTGCTGCCGCTGGGCCTTCCCTTCACGGAGACGGCGGTGAGCCCCAACTGGTTCGACTGGCCCGCGCTGCCCGACCTGTTTCCGGTCTCCTTTCCGGGCGTCAAGACGAGCCGCGATGGGTTCCTTGTGGACACCGACCTCGACCGTCTTCGGGACCGTGTTGGCGAATACTTCGACGCGGCATTGAGCCATGAGGAGATCGCTCGGCGCTATCCCAAGGTCATGAAGTCCACGGCAAGGTTTCGTGCGCGCGCGGTGCGCGACGCGCTGCTGCTGCGCGGCGGACCGGACGAGTCCGGGTTCATCCGCTTCGCCTATCGGCCGTTCGACAACCGGTGGCTCTACTGGGAGAAGGACACGAAGCTGCTCGACGAGAAGCGCGCCGACTACAGGCCCCATGTCTTCGAGGGCAACGTGTGGCTGGGTTCAAGCAAGCGAGAGATTCAGGCTGAATTCTCGCACGGTGCTGTTGTTCGTGACCTAGCGAACTGGAAGTATGGCTTCTGGGGTGTTCACCTGTTCCCCGCATGGCTTCGCGAGGAGGGCTTGGGCGCGGCGACCGGCACCGAACGCCGTTCCAATCTTTCGGGAACGGCGCAACGATATCTCCACCGCCTCGGTCTCGATGTCGAGGACCTGTTCCACCACGTGCTGGCTATCCTGCACGATCCGGCGTACCGGAAGGCCAACGCGGACGCACTGCGCATGGAATGGCCGCGCATCCCGCTGCCGGGCTGGCCGGACGGCGAAGCCGAGGGGGCCGCCCAAACACTCTCCCGGTCGGCGGCGCACGGGCGCTGGCTGGCCGCCCTGCTCGATTCGGAACAGCCTTTGTCAAGCGAGACCCCGACGCCCCTACGCTCCGAGGTCGCGGTGCCGAGCACGGTGAACGGACGCTACATGGCGGGCGAGGACTTCGCCGTAACCGCGCGCTGGGGTTACTTCGGAACGGGCGACGCCGTGATGCCCGGCAGGGGCCGCATCGTCGAACGTGCCTATCGACCGGAGGAGCGCATAGCCTTGGCCGAACACGTTGCCGCCCTTGGTGAGACGACTTTCGATGTGTACCTGAACGGCGAAGCCTTCTGGCGCAACGTCCCCTCCCACGTCTGGGACTACAGGCTTGGCGGCTACCAGGTGCTCAAGAAGTGGTTGTCGTACCGGGAGCACGCGGTTCTGGGCAGGAGACTTCGCGCGGAGGAGGTTCAGCACTTCGCCGACACCGCACGGCGCATTGGCGCGTTGCTGATCGCGGCATCCAACCGACCCGAGAGGAGTTCACCATGACCGAGAAGCTCATCGACAGAATCCCCGATGGGCTGGGCGGTACGCTGTCGGTCGGCGGTACTAGGGTTCCCGTGCGCATCCTGATGGAACACCTCGAGGCGGGCGATCGGATTGACGACTTTCTAGACGACTATCCCACGGTAACGAGGGAGCAGGCTAGGGCTCGTCAAGCGCAGAAAGGCTCATGGGCGTATGAGAATTGACCCGGAGAACGTACCGCTGCCTCGCGAAACCCTTCAGAGGATTCGGGAGAGAGGCGCGATGCCGCTGTTGCGCTTCCTCGACGCGGACGAACACGTGGAAGAGTTCATGTCCGGGTCCATTCGGTTTGGACATCTGCAGGGCTATCGGGAAGCAGACAAAGCTCGTAAGGATGAGAACGAGGGCATCAGAGTCAGGACTACCCCCAACGCTCTTTTATGGGTAGGTGGGATCGACCTATCGGGATCGGAAGTCACTGAAAAGCTCACATACGCAGGGACAGAGTTCCTATACGCCCTTTGCCTCATGGCTCCGCGTGCGTCATCCGTCAGTCGGGTGCTGAACGTTGAGCACCTAATCAAGATAGGCAGGAAATGGGGCGAGAAATGCGTCGTCGTTCTCGACGGGATGTCGTTCTGGGAACGATGCCTCGACGCCCTAAAAGCGGAGGACAGACTGTTCGCTGGACCGGTCGAGTACTACGAACCGAGGACCGCCCCCGCGACCACAAGCCCATCCAAGGGATACAAGCGGGAAGAGCGCCCGTGGGATAATGAGTTCCATCTACGCTGGGCGTTTCGTAAGACGAGAGATTTCATCGCCGAACAGGAATGCCGGATCGTTCTGGAACGGAAGACACCGCCGAAAGAGAGAATGTATCTCCACGTACAGCCGCTATCCGACATAGCCTACGTAAGGGACATCGGCGTATGAAGGTCGACCTCAAGAGGGTCACCGTCCGCGGACTCGTTAGGGAGTACCGCGACGACGGCGGAGGCGGGGCTGTTTGTAGGGCGCGTTAGCCAAACCTCCTAGTGAAACGATCAGCGGCTCGGCCCCGAGTCCCGGTCCGGCCCCCGCGGCCTAAACCCTTCCATCAGCCGGCGCGTCATCTCCACCCGCTCCCTGGCCCTGCGCCGTAGGTCTCGGAGGATCCGGTCAAGTCCGTCACCTGCCCGCTCAGCCGCTCGACTTGCCGCTGCAACGCTTCGACCTGCTGCCGCAAGGCTTCGACGTGCTCGGAGTGCCGCCGCTGTTCCGTTTCGTACTGAGCGGACAACCTCTCCAAGGCCTCCGTCAGCTGCCGTTCCAAATCGGTCACGCAACTTCCTCCTCACTCTCTGGACAGCTTCAAATAGGGCCGCTCGTCCATCGTGAACGCCGGACGGGCCGGAGTGCGGGCGGGCAGCGCCACGTACCGCTCGCCGTCGATCTCCCGCAACTCGACGCCCCAGGTCGTCTCCTCCATCCCGGCCAGGGTCTCGCGCGCCCGCTCGATCCGGATGTTGACCTCCGTCAAGGTCTCGAACCGGGAGTCGATGATCCTCGACAGCCAGTGCATCG
>JAPOYJ010000026.1 GCA_026706635.1 Gemmatimonadota bacterium
TGGTTAGCTTCGGCTTCATGGCCAGCCTCCTGTGGTTGTGGGCTTCCAAGCCCGTCTCACTGTGCAGCGCCCCGAAAGGTGGCGACTGCGTTAGCAGGAGGTTGGCCTTCTCATGTCAATCTGGATCGCTCCGCTCGCCTACCCGTGCTGTAGCGTGTGCTTTACAATATGTAATTCATGGTTTACATCATCCGTACCCGTTGGCTTCGCTCTGCGGCTCGCTTCGTCCCGCCTCGCCAGCGGAGCGCTCTGCCCGTTAGCACTCTTGGTGGACTGCTAACACCCCCCTACCACCCCCCGTGCAGGCGCTCGGAAAGGTACCGGGCGGCCTCGCCCATGCGTGGCCCCGGCCGGCCGAAGAGGGATCCGTCCACCGAGATGACCCGACCCTCCCTGACGGCACGGACCGCCCTCCACGCGGGCCGATCTGAGAGCCTTGCAACTCCGGGGTCCACACCTCCGGGCGGCACATCCGGCGTGCCAATACCGACTCTCGGGAGCACCACGTACTCCGGGTCCCGCAGCACCACCTCCTCCATCGTCACGAGCGGCCAGCTGTCCAGCAGATC
This sequence comes from Gemmatimonadota bacterium, assembly GCA_026706635.1. Taxonomy (GTDB): domain Bacteria; phylum Gemmatimonadota; class Gemmatimonadetes; order Longimicrobiales; family Gaopeijiaceae; genus Bin94. The sequence continues at coordinate 570 of JAPOYJ010000026.1, forward strand.
CCGGAAGACGTTCTCGGCACCGGCCACCGCCATCACCGAGTCGAGAAAAGCGCCCGGACCCACCGTCACGAAGGGCTCGGCCTGGACGACGTAGGCGACGCGGACGGGAGTCCGGCCCGCCCAGCTCTCGCGCACAGACCGGAGCCCGTCGCTGACCGCGCCCACGACCGAGTCGGCCGCCCGGTCGAGACCGACGAGGAGTCCCAACTGCGCCGTGTGTCTCTCGAAGTCGGCGATCGTCTGGACCGCCGCACCGTACCACGCCACTCCGAACTCGTCGAGCGCGTCGCCCAGAGTCGCCCTCCCGGCACCCGACGCCCATGCTACTACCAGCTCCGGGGAGAGCTCCGCCAGATACTCGAGGCTCGGATCCAGGCCGCCACCCACCGAGGGGAGGTGCGCGACATCGGGCGCTTCGTCGTAGCGGGTGCGGGCGACGAGGCGGTCAGCGGCGCCCATGGCGATCAGCGTCTCGGTGAGGGCCGGGACGAGCGACACCACGCGGGTGCGCGGCGGGGTCGGCGCGTGCACTCGCCCGGCGTCGTCTACTATCTGGCCGTTCCGGCCGCCGCGATCGGCACCGGGGGAGCAGGCAGCCAGCGCCAGCGCGAGCGTTAGTGCTAAGCTGGCGCCCCGGATCACAGGATCGATTTCGCGGCCCACGCGCCCAGATAGGCAAGCGCCAGCATGTAGGCGAACTGAAGCGACGGCCATCGCCACCCGCCCGTCTCGCGCCGCATCACCGCCACGGTGGACATGCACTGCAGGGCGAAGGCGAAGAATACGAGTAGCGCCACCGCCGAGCCAAGGTCCATATCCCGCTGGAGCGCGGCGCGGAGCTCCAGGGTGGTGTCGTCCTCGGCCTCCACTCCGTAGATCGTCCCGAGGGTGCCCACGATGACCTCGCGAGCGGCGAGCGAGGTCACCAGCCCGATGCCGATGCGCCAGTCGAAGCCGAGGGGCTCGATCGCGGGTTCGATCAGCTGGCCCATCCGACCCAGGGCGCTCTCCTCGATCGGGGGCGACCCGCCGTCGGGTGTGCGCGGAAGTTGCGTCAGCACCCAAAGCACCACCGTGACCGCCAGGATGATCTTGCCGGCCCGCCTGAGGAAGACCTTGGCGCGGTCAAGCAGGCGGGTTGCCACCGAGCGGGCGCTCGGCATCCGGTACGGCGGCATCTCCATCACGAAGGGGAGCGGACGCCCTCTCAGAAGAGTCCGCTTGAGCAGCGCCGCCGTGCCGATGGCCGCCACCAGGCCCAGCGCGTAGAGCCCGATCAGCACCGCGGCCTGCCGGCCCAGGATGGGGCCGAGCACCGGGCCCGCCGGGACGAAGGCCGCGATGAGGAGGGCATAGACCGGAAGCCGCGCCGAGCACGTCATGAAGGGCGCTACGAAGATGGTGGTGAGGCGGTCGCGCTCGTCCTCGACTGCGCGCGCCGACATGATCGCGGGGATCGCGCATGCGTACGCGGAGAGGAGCGGAAGAAACGACCGACCCTCCAGACCCACCCGGTGCATCAGTCGGTCGGCGACGACGGCCGCGCGCGCCATGTACCCCGAATCCTCCATCAGCGCGATGAAGAAGAAGAGAATCAGGATCTGGGGAAGAAAGACGATGACGGACCCCACACCCGCCCACACCCCTTCGACAAGGAGCGAGCGCAGCCACCCGTCCGGCATTATCCCGTGCAGGTACCTGCCGGATATGCCGATCATCGCCTCCGTGGCGTCCATGAGCGGCACCGCCCACGCGAATATCGTCTGGAATACGAGCGCCACGACGCCCAGAAAAACCACCGGACCCCAGATGCGGTGCAGCGCAAGAGCGTCGAGCCGCTTGGTGACGACCGACTCCCGAGGCGCACGGTAGCCGGCCGTGCGACCCAGCTGCCGAGCCCGTTCGCGTCTGGCCGAGAAGAGATCTACGACCGGCAGGGGCCGCGTCGGCGCATGGGGAGGCGATTGCGCGACATGGCTATCCGCAACCGCCACCGCCGGGCAGGCGCGCGCCTCCTCTCCCCCGGTCAGCAGGGCCTCGAGGAAGCTGTGGACAGAGCCCAGCGTCCCCGGGTCGCGGGCGTCGACCAGCGCCACCTCGACCCCGAGCTCGCGCGAGAGCTCGGCGGCTTCGACGGTCCCGTCGCGCTGCCCGAGCTCGTCCGCCATGGCGAGCACGACCAGGGTGGGAGTCCCCAGCCCCAGAAACGACTCCGCCACCATCAGATGCGAGCGCAGCCGGGTCGAGTCGAGCAGGATCACCAAACCGTCCGGACGCAGTCCGCCCTCCGTCTCCCCGAGGAGGGCTCGCCGGGTGACCAGCTGGTCGAGGCTCCTGGGCGACAGACCATGCACGCCCGGCAGGTCGACGAGCTCCACGCGCCCAGAGGCGAGCCGCACCACCCCGGACCTGCGCTCGACGGTGACGCCGGGGTAGTTGGCTACCCGCTGGCGCAGACCGGTCAGCGAGTTGAAGAGGGTGGACTTGCCGGAGTTGGGAGGTCCGGCCAGCAACACCACGGGGCGCGAGTCAGCCAAGGTTGCTGGCTAGCGGCCCGTGGACAAACCTCCCACGGCATTCGAGCGGCGCTGCATCCCCGCTGGACCGCTTCGTTCGCTTATCCATTATGTAACGTATGCCTTACATTATGTAATCCACGATTTACAGTCACCCTGCCCGGCGCCAGCTCTGCGTTGCTCCTCGGGCCGGTAGCGCTGCTGCCAGCGCTTGCGGACCGCCAGCGCTTCGCCGGTCTCGGTGCCCGCACGAGACTATCCACGGACTGCTGAGCAGGGGCGGCCAGAGAGGGGCCGAGCCGTTGGGTCAGTCGGCGTCGGGGGTCAATTGGCGTCGAGGACCCCAGCGGCCTCCAGCGCGCTCCGCACGCACAGACACGAAGCAATCTCCCTCCTGAGCGCCACCAGGCAGCCATCGACCGAGTAGACGGTAGGCCCTCCGACCGGAGCGTGGCGGACTGGGCAGAGCCTGCACCCAGGGACGATCCCCCGCTCCAGGAGCGGCTCCACGTCCTCGCCGGCCACATCCATCCGCACCAGGACGACCTCCTCCTCGAGAGGAACCTCGGCCAGCATGCGAAGCGGAACTCCGCCACCTACTGCACTGCCGCCGCCTGCGGCGGCTTCGTCGCTCCCGATCTCGGATTCTCCTGGCTTCAGGGCAGGTCGCACGGACTCGGGCGGGCGGAGACACCCTGCCTCGGCAGGAGGGCCATCGCCGTGCGCGATGGAGCAACGTTACCCTGGTGATGCGAAAATGGGAAGGTCCGCCCCACCCACCCGATCTGCAAGACCGCGCGAATTCGCCTCGCATCGGAGGGGTTGCCCGGTCTAGCAGCCCATGGAGAACCTCGCGCGAGCGTCCGACGCGCACCGCTTCCAGAGCCCGGAAGGGGCGCGGCGACCTGTTATATTCGGGCATGCTCGGAGCCTCCCTTCCACCGTCGCATCCTGCTCCGTGGCGCTGAGGGAGCTTGGGCTGCGCCACTTCCGCAATCTGGGCACCCAGGAGCTGCGCTTCCCGCCGGAGGGGGTCGCGGTGGTCGGCGAGAATGCGCAGGGCAAGACGAACCTGCTCGAGGCGATCTACTACCTGGAGAGCCTCCGCTCCTTCAGGGGTGCGGGCGACTCCGAGCTGGTAGCCTTCGAGGAGAGCGCCTTTCACCTGCGGGGCCTCGTGGAGGTGGATGGGGAGAGGACCACGACAGTGCGGACCGGCTTCGACCGCGCGAGGAGGAGAAAGAAGGTGGCGGTGGACGGGAAGGAGACGGAGCGAATCGTGGACGGCCTGGGCCTTCTGGGCGCCGTCGTCTTCTCGCCGTCCGACGTCAACCTAGTCAACGGAGGCCCTCGGCTCCGCAGACGCTTCCTGGACATGGCGCTCTCGCTCGACGGCACCGAGTACGTCGGCACCCTCTCGCGATACCGGAGAGCGCTAGCGAACCGCAACGCCGCCCTGCGCGCGGCCGCCCGGCCCCGAGCCGTCGAGGCGTGGGACGACGGCCTGGTCTTCGAGGGGGCTCGCGTCACGCACATGCGCCGGGCCTGGGTCGCCGACTGGTCGAGCGCCTTCTCCGACTACGCGATGGCGATCTCGGGGCGCGACTCGGTGCACCTGGCGTACCGTCCCGACGTTGGACGGGGGCCGGAGGCCCGCGGTCGCGACCTGGCCGACGGCGAGGACACGATCAGGGAGCTCTTCGCCGATCGCCTCCGCGCCTGCCGCGACGAGGACCGCCGCAGGGGATCCACCACGGTCGGCCCGCATCGCGACGAGCTGCTCTTCACGATCCCGACCCGGCACGGCAAACCGCTTTCGGCCCGTAGCTACGGCTCCGGCGGCCAGCGCCGCACGGCCGCCCTCGCGCTGCGCCTTACCGAGGCGGCGGCGATTCGGAAGCAACGCTGCGATCCCCTTCTGCTCCTCGACGACGCCTTCGCCGAGCTCGACGAGGAGCGCTCGCGGAGGGTCATGGAGCTCCTCGCCGAGGAATGTGGCGGCCAGGTGATTCTGACCGCGCCCAAGGCGTCGGACGCCCGTCTCAGGGGACCGTCGCTAGAGCGCTGGCGCATCCGCGCCGGGGTGATCGAGGCGTGAGCGTCGGAGCTGCAGCCAACCGGGCCGAGGGTGGCCCTTCCCTCCTCGCCGAGGCGCTCGACGGGTACCTGCACGACATGGGCCTCGCGGACGCCATGGCCCGCCTTGCCGCGATCGACGAATGGGCCGGCGCTGTTGGCGCGCGCGTGAGCGAGGTGACGCGCCCGGTCGAGGTGCGGGGCGATACGCTGGTCGTCGAGGTGTCGTCGAGCGCATGGATCAACGAGCTGGCGATGATGGGCTCGCTCATTCTGAGGCGAGTGAACGAACGGATGGGCAGTGCGCCGATCGGGCGCCTTCGCTTTCGCCTGGCGGAAGCGACACCTGACGAACCACGACCAATCATGGGGCGAGCGCATGGCGACCGATAGCAGGGGCGGCGACTACACCTCCCGGCGCATCCAGGTCCTGAAGGGTCTCGAGGCCGTGCGCAAGCGGCCCGGCATGTACATTGGCTCCACCTCGGCCCGGGGGCTGCATCACCTCGTCTACGAGGTGGTCGACAACAGCGTCGACGAGGCGATGGCGGGACACTGCTCCTCGGTGGAGGTGACGATACTGGACGACAACTCCGTGAGCGTCCGCGACGACGGGCGCGGCATTCCGGTCGATATCCACCCTGTCGAGAAGGTGCCCGGCGTCGAGCTGGCGATGACGACGCTTCACGCTGGCGGAAAGTTCGACAAGAGCTCCTACAAGGTCTCCGGAGGACTGCACGGGGTCGGCGTCAGCGTCGTGAACGCACTCTCGGAGTGGCTCGAGGTCGAGGTGAGCCGGGGCGGGAAGCGCTACCATCAGCGCTACGAGCGGGGCAACACGGTTTCGGAGCTCGCGGTCGTCGGGAGCACCCGCGGCACCGGCACCCTGGTCACCTTCAAGCCCGACGCGACCATCTTCACCGAGCTCTCCTTCAGCTTCGAGACGCTGTCGGCGAGGCTCCGCGAGCTGGCCTTCCTGAACCGCGGCCTCCGGATCGTGCTCGGCGATCGCCGCGAAGGTCGGGAAGCCGAGGAGGAGTACAGGTACGACGGGGGGCTGGCGGAATTCGTCGAGTACCTGCGCGGATCCCGCACGCCGATCCACCCCCAGGTGGTTCACTTCGAGGCAAGCCGCGAGGAGGCCGAGATCGAGCTCGCGATGCAGTACGACGAGGGCTTCTCGGAGAACATCCACACCTTCGTCAACAACATCAGCACCCACGAGGGCGGCACCCACCTCACCGGGCTGCGCTCCGCGCTGACGCGCTCCGTGAACGACTACGCGCGCCGCAACAACATCTTCAAGAAGGACGAAAGCCTCTCGGGCGACGATGTGCGGGAGGGGCTCACCTGCGTGCTCAGCGTCAAGGTGATGGAGCCGCAGTTCGAGGGTCAGACGAAGACGAAGCTGGGCAACTCCGAGGTCCGCGGCGCCGTCGAGGGCGCCGTCAACGAACACCTGTCGGCTTTTCTCGAGGAGAACCCACGGTCGGCAAAGCTGGTGATCGAGAAGTCGCTGCAAGCGGCGCGGGCGCGCGAGGCGGCGCGGAAGGCTCGCGATCTGGCCCGCAAGAAGAGCGGTCTCGAGGGCGGGGTTCTGCCGGGCAAGCTGGCCGACTGCTCGATCGCCGACCCGGCCCTCTCGGAGATATACCTCGTCGAGGGGGACTCCGCCGGCGGTTCCGCGAAGCAGGGGCGCGACCGCTCCTTCCAGGCGATCCTGCCGCTCAAGGGGAAGATCCTGAACGTCGAGAAGGCCCGCATAGACAAGATCCTCTCGAACGAGGAGATCCGCGCCATGGTGACAGCCATAGGGGCGGGCATCCGCGACGACTTCGACATCGACAAGGCCCGCTACCACAAGATCATCATCATGACCGACGCGGACGTCGACGGGGCGCACATCCGCACCCTGTTGCTGACGTTCTTCTTCCGCCAGATGCGAGAGCTGATCGAGCAGGGCTACATCTACATCGCGCAGCCGCCCCTCTACCGCGTTCACAGGGGACGGACGGAGCGGTACGCCTACAGCGACGCCGAGCGCGACGAGGAGGTCCGACGGCTCTCGAATGGCAAGGACGGCAAGGGGATATCGATTCAGCGCTACAAGGGCCTCGGCGAGATGAACCCCGACCAGCTCTGGAAGACGACGATGGACCCGGATGCGCGCACAATCCTGCGCGTCACAGTCGAGAGCGCCACCGAGGCCGACAGGATCTTCTCGCGGCTGATGGGAGACGAGGTGGAGCCCCGCCGCGAGTTCATCGAGAAGAACGCCAAGTACGTGCGCAATCTGGATGTCTAGCAGAGCTTAGCCACGGGTATGTGCATTGTAAACCGTGAATTACATATTGTAAAGCATACATTACAGTGCGGATGGGGGAGCGAAGCGGTCCAGCGGGGATGCAGCGCCGCTCGAATGCCGTGGGAGGTCTGTCCGGGGGCTGCCCACAGCCCCGCACCACGCCGCTAGCGGGGCCGTGGCGGCCAACGGTGCCGGCTACGGAGCGTGCGCGCTGGTCGCCGAGCTTGATCGGATCGCGCGCGGGGAGGGCTACTCGCGCAAGGTGCTCGTGGCGCGCAATCCGGGCGAGGGCCGCGAGCTGCTGGCGCAGGTGGCGCTCCGGGGCACTTCCTGGGCGGGCTTCGAGCTGCGCACCCTCCAGGCGTTGGCGGCCGAGATCGTCCAGCTCGGCGGCCACCTGGGTGGGCGCACGGTAGCCGACGCCTTCGAGATACAGGCCCTGGTCGAGCAGGCCATCGACGAGGCGCTCGCCGACGGCCACCTCCTGCCCTATCCGGAGCTGGTCGAGCGGGTTGGGCTGCGCGAGGCCGTACGGCGCTCGGTGGCGGCCCTGCGGATGGGGGGGGTTCGGGCCGCCGCGCTCGCCGGGCGGGCGGCATCGCCGACGATAGCGGGCACGGTGCTCGGCCGCTACGAGGAGCTCCTGGCGTGGGAGGGAGTGGCGGACGGCGCCTCGGTGCTGAAGGCGGCTGCGGCGGCCGTGCGACGGGATGCAGCGTCGCTGCCGCGCTCCCGGCGAATCCTCCTCCTCCCCGGTATCCACAACCGGGGTCTGCCCGGGAGCTTCGCACAGAGCCTTCTCGACCGCGGCGCTACGCTCCTCGCTGCCGACCCGGTAGAGGGGCTGCCGGCACCGGAGGGCATCCACTGGCGGGGCGCCGGAGCGAAGGCCGCGGGCAGCTGGCTGCACCGACCGGATGCATACCGCGGCACCACCGGGCCGATCGAGCTCTTCGCGGCCAGCTCCGTGGCCGACGAGCTCCGCGGCGTGCTGCGCCGGGCGACGGCGAAGGGAAGGCGCTGGGACGAGGTGGAGATCGTCGCCACCGATCCGGTCGTCTACGCTTCGGCGCTTCACGCCGTCGCCGAAGCGATGGGTATTCCCGTCACGTACGCAACGGGCCTCGCGGTGGAGCGCACCCGCCCCGGTCGCGTGGCGGCGGCCTACTTCCGCTGGGTCGAGAGCGACTTTCAGGAGGCGCGCATCCGTGCGCTGATCGAGGCGAACGACATCCGGCCGCCGCCGCCCGGCAACGACATCTCCGGAGCCCGGCTGGCGCGCTCGCTGCGACGGCTCCGCATCGGGTGGGGCCGGGACAGGTACCTCGGTCGCATCGAGCATGCCCTCACGCAGCTCTCCGCGATGCGGCCCCGGAGCGACGAGAGCGAGGAGGAGCTCGCGGGGCGAAAGGAGCGCCGCCGCGAAGAGCTCTGCGCGCTCAGGTCTCTGCTCGCCCCCGTTCTGGCCGCCACGCCGGCCGTCGAGGGGCGCACGTCGGCGGCCAAGGTGGCGATCGGCGTCGGGGCGCTGCTTCGGCACCTCGCGCCCGGCACGGACACCGACGATACCGCCAGGGGGCGGCTCGCCCGCCATCTCGAACGCATCGAGGCGACGCTGCACAGAGTCACCGACTACGCGGCGGCTGCCGCGTCCGTCCAGGGCTTCCTCCGGTTCTCCGTCCCGGCGCCTCGCGACGAGGGCGTGGCACCTTGGGGATCCGCGCCGGGACACCTCTACCTGACGGATGTGGATCACGGCGGGGCCACGGGGCGGCCCTACACCGCGATCGTCGGGATGGACGCGGGGCAGCTTCCCGGCCCGTCCCGGGAGGATCCTCTACTGCCAGACGGCGACCGGCGCCGACTCGGCGACCGAGCGCTCCCGCTCGCCACTCAGGGCGCCGCCGAGCGTCGGTTCCGATTCGCCCAACTCGTGGCCCGGCTGCGGGGCGAGCTCTCGATGAGCTACACGCGCTGGGATCCGTCCCAGGCCCGCCACCTCGCGCCCGCCCCCGAGATGCTCCAGGCGCTGCGGCTGCGCGAGGGGAACCCGTCGCTCAGCTTCGAGGAGCTGCAACGGAGGCTGGGGGTGAGCGAGTCGAGGCTGCCCCGCGCCGAGACCGCAGCCGATCTGGACGAGGCAGACGTCTGGCTGCGCCTGCTCGCCGCTCCGGATGGAACGATGCTGGACGGTGGCAGGGCCGTCGCTCGCGCCCACCCGCACCTCGCTCGGGGCCGCGCGGCGCACGAGGCGCGACAACGCGACGTGGCGAGCGTTCACACTGGCTTTCTGGCACCGCCCACACCCGGCGAGTCCTTCCGCGATTTCAGCGAGTGGACCTTCTCGGCAACATCTCTCGGCAATCTGGGCACCTGCCCGAGACGCTTCCTACTCGGCAGCGTGCTGGACGCGTCTCCTCCCGACGACCCGGTGTTCGACCCCGACCGCTGGCTGAACGCACTCCAGCGAGGGACGCTCCTGCACGAAGTCTACGAGCGCACTCTCACTGTCGCCCGAGAGCGCGGCGTTGAGATCGGCGACGACGCCTTCCTGGCGCTCGCGCTCGCCCGGGTCGACCGCGCCGTTGCGAAGGCGATTCGCCGTGTGCCGACTCCGAGCGCTCTGGTGCGCGAGCTGGAGATCGAGGCGCTTCGCGACGACGTGCGCTCCTTCGTCGAGATGGTGCGGAGCAGGCCCCCAGCCTGGACCCGCCTCGAGATGTCGTTCGGCGGACCCGAGGATCCCCTGACGATCGACGTGGCGGGGACTCCCGCGAGGGTGCGGGGAATTATCGACCGGATCGACGAGGGCGAAGACGGCGAAGTGCGGGTCGTCGACTACAAGACGGGGCGGAGCTCCGGATACGACGCAGCGGGCGCACCGTTCGACGGGGGGCGGCGGTTCCAGGGCTACCTCTACGTCGAGGCGGTCCGCAGGGAGCTCGGTCGGCGCGCCGACGCGATGGAGTATCACTTCCCGACGCGCCGGGGCGAGAACCACGTGGAATCAATCGCCGCGCATCGGCTGCACGGCGGCGCGACGGTAGTGGCTACGCTCCTCGAGGGGGCCCGGAGGGGGCGCTTTCCCGCCACGGATACCCCGGCGGACTGCCGCTACTGCGACTTCGGAGTCGTCTGCGGCGTCCGGACCGATCGGTGGGGCAAGGCGTCGTGCCGCCACGCCGACTGGACGAAGCGCAACCTCGGGTCGCTTCCCGAGCTGGATTCGCTCCGCCGCGTGCGCGACGAACCGTGAGCGGCCTGGCAGTCCGTGGATAACCTCGCGCGAGCACCGAGAGCGGCGAAGCGCCCCGCTGGCAAGGCGCGACGAAGGGCCAATAGCCGCAGCGCTATTGGTTCGAGGAGCAACGCAGAGCGAAGCCCCGGGTACGGGCATTGTAAACCATAGACTACACATTGTAAAGCATAGATGACATTATGGATAAGCGAGCGAAGCGGCCCAGCGGAGATGCAGCGCTGCTCGAATGCCGTGGGAGGCTTGTCCACGGGCTGCTAGCCGACGAGGCGGCCCGGCGGAGCATCTGCGAGGATCTGGACGATAACCTCCTGGTGGAGGCGGGAGCGGGCTCCGGAAAGACGACCGAACTCGTCAACCGGATGGTCGCGCTCGTGCGGACCGGAGCGACCCAGGTCGAGGAAATCGCCGCGGTCACCTTTACGCGCAAGGCGGCGGCCGAACTCCGCGAACGCTTTCAGATCGCCCTCGAGAAGTCCCTCAGCGATCTCCGCGACCTCCCGGCCGAGACGGCCGCGAGAGAGCGACTGGGAGCGGCAATCCAAGGCGTGGACGCGGCGTTTCTGGGCACCATCCACGCCTTCTGCGCCCGGCTACTCCGGGAGCGGCCGCTAGGGGCGGGTCTCGACCCGGGATTCCGCGAGATCGAGGAGGCAGAGGCGGAAGCGATGCGTCGGCGATTCTGGGTCGACTTCCAGGAGCGAATGGCGACCGACGGGGATGAGCGCCTGAGCGACCTCGCAAGGCTCGGGGTTCCGCTCGAACGGCTCGAGGCGGCATTCGCGACGGTGGAGGAAAACCCGGATGTTGACTTCGGCTTCGCGGCGGTCCCCGCCACGCCTCCGGAGGCGATCGACCTCGTACGCACCCACCTGGACGAGCTCCTCGACCGGGCTGCGGCGCTCCTGCCCGACCGCACTCCCCAGAAGGGCTGGGACCCATTCGCGACGAGGATGCGGACTCTTCTCTACCGGCGCCGCGCCTTCGATTGGAGCGACGATCGCGTCCTTTTCGACGCGTTGACGACAATTCACCGCAAGAGGTGCGCGCTAGTGCAAAACCGGTGGAGCGACACGGCGAGCGGCAAGCAGCGGGCCAAGACGCTCTGCCGGGAGGTCGAGGAGTTCGCAGCTCCGGGAGGCGCCGCCGACCTCCTGCTGGCCCGGGCGTGGGCGCACCGCTATCCGGTTGCGATGGGAATCGCGAGGGACGCGGCGCGCGCCTTCGCCGAAGAGCGCAGGCGACTCGGGCTCGTCAGCTACCAGGACCTGCTGGTGCTAACGAGGGAACTGCTCGCCAGCGAGCCGGATGGCCGCCGCGAGCTGGCGGCAAGATTCCCGCGCATACTCGTCGACGAGTTCCAGGACACCGACCCCCTGCAGGCCGAAATTCTGCTGCTCCTGGCGAGCGACCCCGAGACGGGCGACGACTGGCGCAGGGTGGAGCCGCGACCGGGCGCACTATTCGTCGTCGGCGACCCGAAGCAGAGCATCTACCGCTTTCGACGCGCCGACATCGCTCTCTACCAGGTCGTCAAGCGCCGTTTCGAGCACTTCGGCAAGGTGCTCGGCCTCGAGACGAACTTCCGCTCGCTCCCCGCAATCGGAGAGATCGTGCAGGGCGCGTTCGATCGCCACGACCGTTTCGGCGCCAGCGACACGGACCGGCAGGCGGCCTTTGCGCCGCTCGTGCCAGCGCGCACCGATGAGGGGCCTGGGCTGGTGGCGGCGTACCGGATCGCCGGCGGCAACCACCGGGCAATGGCGCGCGACGAGGCGAAGCGGATCGCGACGGAGATCTCGGCGCGGGTGAAGGCGGGCGAGCGGAAGGCGGGCGACTTCATGGTCCTCACCCGCACGAGGCACCACCTGCAGAGCTACGTACGCGCACTCGAGCGCCGGGGCGTGCCCACCGATGTCTCGGGCGCGGGAGTCGATTTCGACGAGGAGCTGGCGGCCTTCCTGCTCTTGCTGAGATGCCTGGAGGACCCCACCCACCGAACGCGCGTTGTCGGCGTGCTAACGGGACCGCTCTTCGGGGTCACGCTGGAAGAGCTGGTCGCCTACCGGGACGCGGGCGGCTTCGAGATAAACCGCCGGGCCCGCGGCGACGGCGAGGTGGCCGGAGCGGTCGACACCCTGCACAGGTGGTGGAAGAGGGCGATGAGGGAACCTGCCGACGTTACCGTGGAGCGTCTGGTCGCCGAGACGGCTCTCTTTCCGCTCGCCGCAGCCGAGGAGCTCGGCCAGCTCCGCGCAGGTGCGGTCGCCTACCTCCTCGACGCCGTGAGGGTGTGCGTTCTGGAGGGCGACGGCTCCCTTGCCGGCGCAGCCGACGCGATCGAGGATGCGCTGAGGTGGCAAGACGCCGAGGCGCCGCTCGTGCCGGGTCGCGGCAACTGCGTGAGGGTCATGAACCTGCACCGCGCCAAGGGGCTGGAGGCACCGGTGGTCTTTCTGGCGGCACCTTTCGGCGAGACGAACCGACCGCCGCGGATGCGCGTCGCGCGCGACGAGAGCGGAGAGGCCAGGGGCAGTACCGCGATCCTCGACCGGGCGGATCCGGCCAAGTGGTTTGCACGGCAGCGGAGGGTGATCGCGCAACCCCTGGACTGGGAGCGGGAGCTGAAGGAGGAGCGCGACTTCGAAGCCGCCGAGAGCGTGCGCCTGCTCTACGTCGCCGCCACCCGCGCAAAGGACGAGCTCTGGATCGCACGGTCGGGACCAAGGGGCGGCTCGCCCTGGCAGGCGCTCGAGGAGTGGGTCGTGAACGCTGCGAAAAGGGTGCCCGGAAAGGCCGGAAGTGTCAGGCTCGTGGAGCTTAGCTCGAAGGAGGCGCCCCCCCCTCCCGAGCTGAGTCCCGATGTCGACCTGGCACCTCGGCTGGGCACCATGCGGAGGGCGGCCGAACGCAGCCGCATTGCGACGTACCGACGAAACTCGGTGACGGAGAGCACCAAGGGCGGCGGTGCCGGCGGTGACCGGGAGCGGATGCGGCGGATCCGCGTGCATACCTTCGCGCCGCCGACCGAACGGCCCGCGAGCGGTGGGCGCGAATGGGGCAGCGTGGTGCACCAGACGCTGGCGATCGCGGCCGAGGGAGTGCGCGGCGAGTCGCTCGACCGGCTAGCCCGCGATCTCCTCGCTGGCCGTGGGCGCATCGCGCGCGACGGAGGCGAGCCGCCGGATATAGCTGCCCTCCTCTCGCTTGTAGCCTCGGTACGCGCCTCGCCGATCTGGAAGCGCGCGATGGCCAGCGACGAGCACCTCGTCGAGTTGCCCTTCTCGCTTGCTAAGGCGGCGAGCGGCGAGCACCGCGAAGTCCTCGAGGGGGTGATCGACCTGGTCTTCCGCGAGGGCGACCGCTGGTGTGTGGTCGACTACAAGGCGGACCGCGGCGACGATCCCGACTTCGCCTCCAGGGTCGAGGAGTACCGGGCCCAGGTAGACCTCTACGCCCGCTGCTGGGAGGAGCTGACCGGCGCCGAGGTCGGGGAACGGGTGCTACTCTTCGTGGCCCAGGGTCGAGCGGAGTCGTGGTGATGCAAGGCGCTTCGCGGGGCGCATGGCGGAGCCATTCGCCCAAGAAGCGTCGCTGAGCAGAGCCACGGACATGCCCACTGTAAACCATGGATTACATATTGTAAAGCATAGATTACAGTACGAAGAGCTAGTAGCGAAGCGGTCCAGCGGAGATGCAGCGCTGCTCCTGCCGTGGGAGGTGCTACCCGGCCGCAGACACGAACGGATCCCTCACCCGCTGCAGCAGCACCAGGCCGATCAGGAAGAGCGCGGTAAGCACCAGGAAGCCCGGCCGCTGGTTCCCGCCGGCCAGATAGGTGACCCCCCCGAAGAGCACCGGACCAAGCACAGACGACGACCGCCCGCACAGCGCATAGAACCCGAAGAGCTCGGCCTCCCGTCCACCGGGTATGAGCGACGCCATGAACGCCCGGCTCGCCGACTGCACCGAACCCAGTCCGAACCCGGCCGCCACGGCCAGGCCGCGGAAAACATCCGGGCTCCGCACGAAATACGCCGCGATCCCGGCTGCCACCCACAGGCAGAGCACGCCGGTCAGCACCCTCTTCGGCCCCAGCGTGTCGGTGGGCTTCGCCATCGCGTAGGCCCCGGCCAGCGCCGAGAACTGCACGATCAGGAAGAGGATGATGACGCCCTGCTGGTCGAAGCCGAAGCTCTCCGTGGCGATGACGGCTGCCATCACGATGATCGTCAGGACGCCGTCGATGTAGAAGAAGAAGGCGAAGAGGAAGCGGCGCAGATTGGTGTGACCCCACACCTCCGCGGCAATGCGCTTGAAGTCCGCGAATCCCCTCGCGACGGCCTGCCCGATGCCGATACCACCCCGCCGGTCCTGTGGTAGGAAGCGGAAGGCGGGAATCGAGAAGATCGCGAAGAAGGCGATGACCGCGAGCCAGACGAGTTCGATGTGCCCCCACCTTTCCAGGAGCAGTAGCGCGAGCATCAAGCCGAGCGCCGATCCCAGGTATCCCAGCCCGTAGCCGTAGCCCGAGGTGCGGCCCAGCCGCTCGGGGGACACAATGTCGGGGAGGTATGCGTTGTAGAAGACGTTCGCGCTCTCGAACCCGACGTTGGCGAGGATGAAGACGAGGAAGCCCGCGACGATCATTCCCGGCTGGAGCGTCGTCATGAGCGCCACGCCGACCAGACAGGTGGCCACATAGAAGCACAGGAAACGCTTGCGGGCACCACTGCGGTCGGCGATCGCGCCCAGGAGGGGGGAGGTGACCGCGACAATGATGGCCGATGCGGCCACCGCCCAGCCCCACCAGAGTTCCCCCAGTCCCCCTTCCCCACCGACGATCGTGCCGCGGTAGAAGACAGGAAAGACCGCCGTCGTAACGACCGCCGGATAGATCGAGTTTGCGAAGTCGTACAGAATCCATGACCGGACGGCGCGCTTGTCGTGGCGCGGTGCGCCCGCGCCGCCGTCCTCCTGCCCGGCCCGGGGCACTATCCGTCCCGAGCCCTGACGATCCCCATCCCAACGCCCGTGCCGACGCCTAGGCCCAGGAGGAGGGCAGCCCCGGTTCCGAAAACGGGCAGCACGGCCACGACGGGCGCGGCCACGATCGAAGTAGCTGCTCCTGTCAAGAGCGCCATCCCGCCCGCCGACCTCTCCGCAACCTTGGTGTAGCGTAGCCTGCGGCTTACGAAGTCCTTCGACTTCACATGGCCGAAGAGGCCCGCGACACCCGCGATCAACAGCCCTAGCGTCTCCATCATTGCACCTTCCTTTCGTGTGGCAAGTCGATGAACGGGTGGTGGACGATCACGATTCGCGCCCGAGCCCGGCCCAGGCTCGGTTCACCTGCGTCGAAACGTCCTGCAGCGCAAAGAGCGACGCCTCGTCGAGCTTGTCGCTGATCGCTTGTCCGAGCAGGCGCCGCAGGAAGCGCAGCGGCTCCATGAAGTCCACATCCATGAGGGGGGGAGAACCGTAGTTGAAGTTCTCCAGGATCCGAAAGGCCAGGTAGGTGTCGTCGAGGAGGCCGGCTAGCCCCTGGGTCATCTCCGGAATCAGGTCGACCGGATTCACGAAGTACCGCGCCGCGTGCTCCAGCACTGGCAGCACGACCACCTCCAGCTGGCGCTCTTCGGCCGCCTGGGCCGCGCACGCCAGCACGACCGGCACCATCTCGACGACCTCCACGGCGACCGCCGCCGCCTCGGCCACCTCCTCGTCGGACGAGGACGGGGAGACGCGCCGGACGAACTCCTCGAGCTTGCCCTCGTCGCGCTCCTTGGCGCTGGCAATCACGGCCTGGATGTCCTCCAGTACCGTCTGAACGTCATCGAGTTTCATCTAGCAGTCCGTGGATAATCTCGCGCGACCGCCGAGAGGCGCGAAGCGCTCCGCTGCCAAGGCGCGACGAAGGCTTGGTAGCAGCGCTACCGGGCCGAGGAGCAACACAGAGCGAAGCCAGAGATACAGGATTGTAAAACGTGGATTACACATTGTAAAGTACACATTACAGTATGGATAGGCGAGCGAAGCGGTCCAGCGGAGATGCAGCGCGCCTCGAATGCCGTGGGAGGCTTGTCCACGGGCTGCTAGGCCCTCCCCAGCCGGGCAGCGCGTGGACAAGCCTCCCGCGAGACTACTCACGGACTGCCAGGTAGAGTACCACCCCGCCGCCGCCGCCGCCCGCAGCCACGTCCAGGCGACCGTCGCCATTCAGATCCGCCAGCGCCGGCGCCACGTACGTTGGCAGCTCGATGGCGATGGGATCCGACTCTACGAAGCTCGGCGCCTCGACGGAGCCTTCGTTGAGGAAGATTCCGATACCTGAGAGCTCCGACCCGACCGCAAGGTCGAGGTCGCCGTCGCCGTCCAGATCCACGAGCGTCGGCGCGCTCCTGCGCCCGATGTCGATGTCGTTGAACTCGTCGGAGACGAGCTCGAATGAAGGACTCTTGGCGGTGCCGACGTTGCGGTAGTAGTTGAGGGCCCCGGAGGACTCGCCCACGAGCAGATCGAGATCGCCGTCGCCGTCGAGGTCGCCTAGAGTAGGCGTGGTGTTGCGGCCCCGCGTGAGGGTGACCGCCACCGAGTCGACGAGCGTCCAGCGCCGCACGGCCCCGCCCTTGCCCCCGGGACCGTCGTTGCGGTAGTAGGCGACCCGGTCGCGCCACTGCCCAAGGAGCATGTCGGAATCGCCGTCCCCGTCCAGATCGCCGAATGCGGGGGCTAGGTTGTAGGCGCGCCCAATTCCCTCGACCCTGCCGAGCGCCCTGAAGGACGGCCGGGAGGCGGTGCCTTCGTTCTCGAAGATATGGAGCGCGCCGCGCTCGGAGTCGTCAGGCTCGATCTTCCCGCCGACGAACAGGTCGAGATCGCCGTCGCCATCCACATCCGCGAACGCCGGGATCGACTCGCTCCCCACGTCCAGAGTGCGCACAAGGCGGGCGGTGACGTGCCCGAAATCGCCGTCCACCCCCTGCTCGAAGTAGTGCAGGTTATCGACCGAGGTGCGCGACGGCAGGAAGGCGCCGCCGAGGACGCCCATCACGAGATCGGGATCGCCGTCGCCGTCCAGGTCGCCGAGCGCCGGGGCGTTGTAGCCACTGGTGGCCACCGGATCGCCCGGGGGGAAGGGCACGGGCGTCCCCCTCAGGATCGGTCGGCCGCACTCCCCCGAGGTGTTCTCGATCAGGAGCAGCCCGGCCTCGAAGAAGTCGCCCCAGAGGAGATCGTAGTCGCCATCCCGGTCGATGTCGCCCAGCGCCATCGTGTTGGCGCCGTGCCGCATCCCCTGGAAGGCCGCCACGATCTCGATGTCCTCGAAGAAGTCGGTGACGTGGCGGAAGCGGGGAACTCCCCACTCGTCGCTGCCGTCGGCCTCGTAGCGAGTGATCGTCCCAGTCAGACGCCCGATCAGCAGATCGAGCCGTCCGTCGCAGTCGATGTCGGCCGCGTTCGGGATATTCTGGCGGTCCGAGAAGATGGGCTCGCCCGCGATGTCCCTGAGGGTGTCGGCCGCCAGCACGTAGCGCGGGGTGCCGGTGCCACCGTCGTTGCGGTAGTAGCGGACGTAGCTGTACGGCTCCTCGGCCAGCAGGTCGAGGTCGCCGTCGAGGTCCACGTCGACGAGGCGGAACCACTCGCCGACCGTCAGCTCCTCGTAGTGGTCGGTGATCCAGCGGTAGCCGTCGTCGTCGCTCCGAAAGAGCATCACGCGGTCGGCTCTCTCCTGCAGGAAGAGGTCGAGATCACCGTCGCCATCCGCGTCCGCGAGCTGGGGTCGCGGGAGGTTGAGTCCGCCCAGAAAGGGATGGTCCACCGGTGCGCCGTCCGCGTCGCGCATCTCAACCCCGTCCGATCCGTTGACGACCCGGTGCCACCTGCGGCCGTCGAACGCCTGCGCAGAGGCGCACCCTGCCAGGAGCAGTGCCACAATGAGACTGGGCAGCCCCGGGCGCCGTTGCCTCATCCGCCCGCCGGACCGATCGATATGCCCGCCGGGTACGCCCCGACCTCGATCGTCCTCACAACCTCGAAGGTGCGGGTGTCGATCTTCACCACGGTTCCCACCTCCGAGTTGCTCGTCACCTCCTGGCGTGGCTCGTACCTCCCCGAGAGGTTGCGGTTGGAGACGAAGAGGTAGCGCCCGTCGGCCGTCACCGCGCTACCGTGAGGCTCCACGATCCCGGGGGCGGTCAGGCGGTGCTCAACGGTCCAGCCCCGGGTCTCCACCACGACCACGGCGTCGTCGTCCTTGGCACCGAAGTAGACACGGTCCCCCGTTGGCGAGAAGACGGGGTGCCAGGGCTGCCTGCCCACATCTACCTCGGTGACGAGCCCCGCCGATGGATCGGCCGCGTCGAAGACGAGGAGCTTGCCGGTGATCTGGGCAGTCGCCACCAGGTGTCGGCGGTCCGGCGAGAGCGCGAACTGCACGAGCGTGTGGGGCGGCCCGGCCACATCCACTAGCTCGATCTCCTCCGCGTCGCCGAGCACCCCGAAGCGGTTCTCGACCAGCGAGGCCGAGAAGACCCGCCCCGACTCCGAATCGACCGCCAGCGCATGCGGCCTCGGAAAGAAGACATCCAGCTCGACGATCTCCATATCGGCCGGGTCGATCATCCCGATCCGCTGCGGCGGGTTGACCGCCATCATCGACCGTCCTACATAGAGAATCCCGGTGGCCGGATCCGGTGCAAGCATCCCCGGCGTCTCGAACTCGGCCCGCCCGACGAGCTCGTTGTCGGCGTTGAGGCGCAGCACGTGCCCCCCGCCGATCAGCGAGACGTACCAGTGGCTGCCGTCGGCGTCCACCGCCGTGTGGTGCGGTCTGGAGTTGGCGTCGAAGCCTAGCTTCGTCATGTCAACGGTCGCCACCACCTCGCCCGACTCCGCGTCGATCACCGAAACGCTTGCCGAGGCCTGGTTCGCCACGTAGACGCGCTCGGATGGCGACTCCTCCGTGCCGATCGCATCGGCATCCTGCGCCTCCAGCGCGGATGTCCCAATCCAGGGGAAGGTCACACAGGCGGCCATCCTCCCGACTACTCGCATTCTCATCTTCGCTACTCCCGGTGCGATTCCACTTTGCGGGCTGTTACCCATCGCGCCCCCGGGCGTTCCAGGTGTCGTCCAGGAGCTGGCACGCCGCCTGGAGGTCCTCCACGACCCTGTTCATCCGGCGGCGCAGACCGGTCACCACATGCCAGAAGCGGTCGGGCTCGTCCTCGAGCAGCCTCTCCAGCTCCGGGACTCGCGCCAGCGTGGGGATCAGGGGCCTTTCCAGGGCGGGGTCGTGCTCGAAGCGGGGCTTCTCCGCGTACCCGAGGCGCACCAGGGCGCGGCCAGTTCCCACCAGGGACCGATTCGCGACCGTAGGCGCGACCTTGCCGTCCTCGATGCCCTCGTAGAGGCGGTCAAGCCGCCTGACGAGGCCGTTGAAGATGGTCCGCAGGGGGGCCAGGTTGAACTTCTTGCCGAGCTGCCGCGAGATCGTCGCCTCGTTGCCAGCAAGCGCCTCGTCCAGCTCGGCCGCGGTGCGACGGAAATCCAGCGGCAGCACCTCGTCGTTCAGGAGCCGGGAGACCAGCGTCAGGTAGACGCGAAGATCGCGCTCCAGATTCGAACGGTCGGCGACCTTCAGCCGGTCGGCCTCGGTGCGCCACGCTATGTTCCCGCCACATCCTCCGACCGGGTAGTAGCCGAGCCTCTCGCGCTCCTCGCTCGGGATCTTCGAGAGCGTCTTGAGGAGCGAGGTGACTCCGAGCTCGCTGAAGGAGTAGTCGCCAGCGCGCGGCGGTCTGCCCCCTGTCGGCTCCGAATCCGTCACCGACGCGATCGCAGCGCGGCAGATATCCTCCGCCTCGGCCATCCAGACCACGTCGTCGTAGTCGGTGGCACCCAGGCATCCAGGCGACTCGACGTTGACCGCCGCCACACAGTTGCGGGCGATCTCCAGCGCGAAGTTGTCGGCGTACCACGCCGACCCTGCGAAGCTCCCGGTCAGCGTGCCGGGCCACCAGGCGATCCTGAGCGAGCGGCGCATCTCGCCCTGACGCTCGTGGAAGAGCCGGGCCAGCTCGAGCATCGTCGCGTTGCCGACCGCGTTGCTGCCGATCCCGATGTCCCACGAGTCGTAGTGCCCGTGGACGAGCACGAAGTCCTTCCTCAGGCCATCGATCCTGGCCACCGGCACAGGACAGTCGTACCAGCCCTCGTCGAGCTCGGCGTGAACCACCACCTCGTCAAGACCATTCGCGACGGCCTCCAGGAGCAGATCGCCGCCCCGGCGGTCGATCGACACGACAGGGGTCTTCGGCTTCATCCCCATCTGGGACTCCCCCGGCGATCCCCAGATCGGGCTGCACGCGGACCAGTGAATGCGGCTCCCCGGGTTCACGTAGAGCTGGCCGATCGCCCCGGCGGCCTCCAGACGCGCGACCACGCTGGGCTCAGGGTAGCCCTCGGCGATGACTACCCTCCCAGCCAACTCGTCCGGCACCGGCTGTCGCACCGGGCCCGCTTCCGCGCCCTCGTCGCCGTCGGCCTTCGGGGGGAGGTACATCGGTGCTCCGGAGACGCCCTCGCAGGGGGTGGAGACCGAAAAGGAGGCGGCCTTGGCCTCGATGCGCTCTTCGCCGAAGGCGACCGAGGCGCTCCGGGGCAACGAGAGGTGCAGCTCCGCCTCGTGCACGTCGTGCGGAATCTCCAGCGACTCGAGCCTCGAGGAGATGAAGTGGGCCGCGGCCCGCTCGTCAAGAGACCCGGACTCCCGCGAGAGCACCGAGAAGCGCTGAATCAGACTCCACCCCAGGTCGAAGGATGGATCAACAAGAGTCTCGGCTAGGCCGACACCGTCTGGCAGGGTGCGAGAGGCGGAAGATGCGGGCATCCCCTAAGTATAACGGGCGGCACAATACCCCCACCGCACGCCCCCGCCAGGACAGAATAGCCCTGCCCAGACGGGTCCGCAGCTGCCCGCATCACCCCTTCTGAAGGCTACTGTCCCTCGGAGTCCCCTTCCGAGTCGTCGTCCTTCTCGCCGAGCCCCTTCAGCACCGACAGTATGTCCTCGTTGGAGGGCCGTATCCGATAGTCCGTCTCGATGAAGCGGTACCTGACCACTCCCTCCATGTCGATCACGTAGGTGGCCGGGTGGGGAAAGGGGCGCTTCGGGGGCGACCCCTCGTTGAAGAGACCGTAGCGGTCGATGACTGCGTGGTCGGGGTCCGAGAGCATGACGAAGCGCGGCACCTCGCCGTCCTCCTCCGAGATGCGCTCGACCATCCTCTCCATACCCTCCCGGTCGTCCACCGACACGGTGACGATCTCGGTACGGTCACCTACACCCTCCGGCAGTAGCTCTCTCAGCTCCCCGAGCTGACCGGCGCAGTAGGGTCACCAATGGCCGCGGTAGAAGACGAGGACGACATCCTTGGCGCCCCGATACCCGGACAGCTCGACCGCCTCACCGTCGTAGTCCATAAGGGTGAAGTTGGGTGCCTCGTCCCCCACAGCCACCCGCTCCAACGCTGCGCGGGGGAGATCGTGGCCATCGGCGGGGCCGAGCGTCTGCGCCTGAGCGGCTGAGCGAGCGAGCCCAGGTGCGCAGAGGGCGAAGAGCACGCCGACAGCCGCGCGGGATCTGATTGCTGTTCTCATCGGACGACTCCGCTGCCTGCGGGAACACGGGGACGGGTAGATTGGTAGCATAACAACACCGGCCCCGGCCGCGCCATTCCCTCTGCGCGCCGCCCCGCCAAACCCACCACTGTCCACAGGGAAGATGGAGCGCCCAGCACGATGAGAATGCAGCTTGCCACCGCGGCCTCCGCGATCCTCGCGGTCGGATGTGCCCCCGCCTTCGCCGGCTCGGAGCTCGTTGCCCAGGAGCGCGACTTCCTCCTTTCCACGCCCAGGGCCTCGATCTCGCTACGGGCCGGCGTGTCGGTGCCGCGAGCCGAAGGGGGTGGCAGCCGTCCGAGTCTCTGGGACTTCGCCCGCGAGCAGCTGACCGTCGAGACCAACGACCTGACGGGGGCCTATCTCCTGGGAGAGATCGGGGTCCGCGCCTCCGAGCACGTGGACTTTGTGCTCGCGGTGGGGTACACCTCGTCGGCGGTTCGGTCCGAGTACCGCCACTGGGTCGATACCGACGACCTGCCGATCGAGCAGACCACCGAGTTCACGACGACGCCGGTCACCGTCGGAGTCAGGTACTACCCGCTGCCTCGAGGTCGCCAGGTCGGAAGCTACGCGTGGATCCCGAACGCGGTCGGCCCTTTCGTGGGGATTGCGGGGGGGGGCGTCCGCTACCGCTTCGAGCAGGACGGCGACTTCGTCGACGACGAGACGCTCGACATCTATTCCGACAACCTCCGTTCAGTCGAGGCAAGCCCCACCCTCCACCTCTTCGCCGGACTCGACGCGAGTGTCAACACCCGGATGCTTCTCACGACCGAGGTCCGCTACGGCTTTGCCAGCGCGCCGCTCGACGACTCCTTCAAGGGCTTCGCCGACCTCGACCTGGCGGGGCTTCACCTGAGCTGCGGGCTTACCTTCAGGTTGTAGCGACACACCAACCCGAACGGGGGCAATCATGACTTGGCAGATGGGAAGGGCGGCTACAGGGATCGGGCTAGCAGCCCGTGGACAAACCTCCCACGGCATTCGAGCAGCGCCGCATCCCCGCTGGACCGCTTCGTCGCGCCTTGCCAGCGGGGCGCTTCGCCGGTCTCGGTGCTCGCGCGAGATCATCCACGGACTGCTAGCGGTGGCGCTTCTGCTGCCGCCACTCGCTGGCGTCGCGCAGGAAGAGACCCGGGGCCCGTGGGGTGCCTACCTGGGGTGCTGGAGTTCGCTGGCGGCGGGCGAGGAGGAGGGCAACCTCTGCTTCGTGGCCGACGGGGCGGACGTCGAGATGCTGACGGTCGTCGATGGGGCTGTCCTGCACCGCGAGCCGTTCATCGCCGACGGGGTGAGGCGCGAGATCGCCCGAAGCGGCTGCCGAGGCACCGAATCGAACCTCTTTTCGGACGACGGAAGGCGCCTCTACACCAGCTCCGAGACCGCGTGCGCGGGCGAGCCGCTCCGCCGGAGCACGGGGGTCATCTCGATGATCGGCACCGACGAGTGGATAGACGTGAGGGCGATCGAGGCGAACGGTGTCGCCACCCCCTGGTCGCGCCGCTACGAGCGCACCGGCTACGGACCACTGGTCGAGGCAGGGTTGGTGGCAGAGGAAACGGCCCTGCTTTTCGGCCCCGGGGTTGCTGTCCCCCGGGTGCGCGGCGTCACCGTGGACGAGATCCTCGACGCCGTGGGCAACGTGGACGCCGTGGCCGTGCAGGGCTGGCTCGCCGAAGCGGAGGAGCGGGTTGCGGATCTGGACGCGGAGGGTCTCGTGCGCCTGGAGGAGGCGGGCGTCCCTGGTGCTGTGATTGACATCGCCGTGGCAGTCACCTTCCCGGAGCACTTCGCCCTGCGGGACGACCGGCGAGATCGCGGAGGCAGCCGTCACGGCTATTGGGGCGGGTGGCGTGCGCCCTACCACCGCTACTCCTCCTACTACGGCCCCTGGGGCTACCGGCGCTACGGTTACTGGGGCTACGGCGGATACTACACGCCGGTTGTCGTCACCGTGGCGCCGAACACCGATCGGGCGAAAGGCGGCCGGATCGTCGCGGGGAAGGGGTATCGCGCCCCCAGGGGCACGGCAGCCAGCAGTGGCGGCAAGCAGGTGCGCCGTGCGCCGACCAACGACAGCGGCTCGGGCTCCAAGTCCGGCTCCAGGCGAGGGAGCACGGGGCGCAAGGCCAAGCCACGCGGCGGAAAGTAGCTCTCGCACCTCGCCAGCTGGCCAGACGCGGTTCTCTCGCGCCTTTGCCTAAGGGTTGTCACTCGGGTCCTGGCAGCCTGGCCGCGCCAGGCATCGGCGACGGCGGAGTCCGTGGCGATGTCTCGAACAAGTGCGCGAGTGGCCGGGTCCTCCGAGAGCGAGATATAGCTCATCAGGAAGAGCGGCCCGAGGTTCGAATCGTCGGCCTCGTCACTCAGGATCCCGTCGCGCCACTGGCGGCGCAGTTCGCTGGCCAGCCACGACTCGAAACGGGGCAGGTCGTCAGGGCAATTGTCCTTGAGGACGACCGCGGCTCCCATGCCCTCGGCCAGCTCGGAACGCAGCACGCTATCCGCCTTGGCCACCTCCTCGAGTACGTCGAAGACGGACCCGGCCCATCCGCCGTCGGAGGGACATACGACCCTGAGGAGATACTGGACCGGCAGGTTCCCCCCCGCGACGAGATGGAGAACCCCCCCGGGATCACGCGGCAGGCCGAGCCTTGCCAGCGAGTCGGGGAGCTGGTAGTCCTAGGCGGCCACCCCCGGGGGCGACACGATCAGGGCGATACCGAGGAGCAATGCCGAAAGGCGTAGCCGCGTCGTCATAGTTCGCCCTCGCTTCCGCTCCACGGGCTGCTGGAGGCCGGTGGCAAGTCGCGCTCTAGATTACCTTCCTCACTCTGGAACCCACAATTAGGAGGGGGCATCCTCATGAAGACTGCAACCGCCAGCCCGCAGGCCGCACGCGGCATTAAGCGTCCGCCCTTCAGAGTGGCAGACCTCTCGCTCGCCGAATGGGGGCGAAACGAGATCCGCCTCGCGGAGCACGAGATGCCTGGGCTGATGGCGATCCGGCGCGAGTTGGCGCAAAGCCAGCCGCTGGCAGGGGCTCGCATCATGGGGTCGCTGCACATGACGGTGCAGACTGCCGTCCTCATCGAGACGCTCGTCGACCTCGGGGCGTCGGTGCGCTGGGCGTCGTGCAACATCTTCTCGACCCAGGACCATGCGGCCGCGGCGGCGGTGGTCGGGCCGGATGGCGCCCCGGATCAGCCTCGCGGCCCCGCTGTCTTCGCCTGGAAGGGCGAGACGCTCGAGGAGTACTGGTGGTGCGCCGAGCAGGCGCTCGTATGGCCGGACGGTCGCGGACCCACGCTGCTGCTGGACGACGGAGGCGACGCGACGCTCCTCGTACACAAGGGCGCCCAGTTCGAGCGGCTCGGACGGGTCCCCGACTTCGACCCGGGATCGGATAGCGAGGAGTGGGGCGTGATCCTGGATCTCCTTCGGGAGCACCTTCGGATCGACCCGGAGCGCTGGCGGCGCACCGCGGCCGAGATCCGGGGCGTCTCCGAGGAGACCACGACCGGCGTCCACCGCCTCTATGAGATGGCCCGCCAGCGTGCCCTGCTCTTCCCCGCGATCAACGTCAACGACTCGGTCACCAAGTCCAAGTTCGACAACATCTACGGCTGCCGACACTCGGTGATCGACGGCCTTAACCGCGCCTCCGACGTGATGCTCTCGGCGAAGACCGCCGTCGTGATGGGCTACGGCGAGGTCGGCAAGGGGTGCGCACAGGCGCTCAGAGGGCAGGGCGCACGGGTGATCGTCGCCGAGATCGACCCGATCTGTGCGCTGCAGGCCGCCATGGAGGGCTTCCAGGTGGCGCGTCTCGACGACGTGGTGGGGAGCGCCGACATCTTCATCACCGCGACGGGCAACCGCGACGTGGTGACGATCGACCACATGCGCCGCATGAAGAACAAGGCGATCGTCGGCAACATCGGCCACTTCGACAACGAGATCGACATGGCCAGGCTGGAGGCGTCCGAGGCGTCGCGCAGGACGATCAAGCCGCAGTTCGACGAGTGGACCTTCCCGGACGGGCGGAGCATTCTGGTGCTCGCCGAGGGGCGGCTGATGAACCTGGGCTGCGCGACGGGGCATCCGAGCTTCGTCATGTCGGCGAGCTTCTCGAACCAGGTGCTGGCGCAGATGGAGCTCCACCAGCGGGCGGAGGCGTACGAGCTGGGCGTGCACACGCTGCCCAAATTGCTCGACGAGAAGGTGGCGCGACTGCACCTGGAACATGTGGGGGCTAGGCTGACGGAGCTGACGCCGGATCAGGCAGAGTACATCAACGTGCCTGTCGCGGGCCCCTTCAAGCCGGAAGGCTACCGGTACTAGCAGCCCGTGGACACCCCCCCATTCGAGGCGCGCCGCACCCGCCGCTCCCCGGTGTTCGCCCGAGACTGTCCGCGCATTGCGGTTGTGCCCTCCAGAAACAAGGAAAACGGGGCCCGGACCCTAGCAGCCCGTGGACAAACCTCCCACGGCATTCGAGCGGCGCTGCATCTCCGCTGGCCCGATGCTCTCTGCGTGCTCCTCGAACCAATAGCGCTGTGGCTATTGGCTCCTCGTCGCGCCCTGCCAGCGGGGCGCTTCGCCGCTCTCGGTGCTCGCGCGAGACTATCCACGGACTGCTGCGCCCGGACCCCGCTTCTCCCACTTGGTGTGCGGGGCGATCCCCGTGGCTACGCCAGCTCGGCGTCCCTCTTCGCGATCTCCCTTGTGGAGAGCTCGATCTTCCTGCTCACCGCCTCGTCGGCCTTCGGCAGGCGGACGGTCAGGAGGCCATGGTCGAATTCGGCCGTGATTCCGTCGGCGTGCACGGTGCGCGGCAGAGTGAAGGAGCGGCGGAAGGTACCGAAGGACCGTTCCACGAGGTGATACTTGCCCTCGGCGCCGTGCTTCCGGCGCACATCGCGCTTGTCGCCCGAGATGGTCAGGACGTTGTTCTCGAGGGTGATCTCGACCAGATCCTCCGTCATTCCCGGAAGCTCGGCCGTGAGGAGAATCTCCCGGTCCCTCTCCTCGACGCTCACCGGGGGCACCCAGTCGGCACCGTAGGTGAGATTCCTCATCCCCGAGTCGCCCAAGAGGCGATTCATCCGGTTGGCCAGCACGTCGAGGTCGGCCCAGTGGCTGATGCGGCTACCATGCTTGGTCAGTGACATTGCTTTGCTCCTTGTCCAAAAGCGAGTGTGGCTTGACTGTGCGCCCCTACGGGCAAGCGCCCACGGCAATCGCACGGTCCGTGCCAGCTCGAAGGCGGCCATTTTGGCATACTCCTGAGCGCGGCGGTGCGCTTGGCGCCCGCAGGCAGTCGGGGTCTGCCACTTTGGCAGAGGTGAGGCCGCGCGTGGTCGTTAGGCGCACGGCGACTCTGGGCGGCTCTGCTGCGCCTGCCAACCGTCCTTGCATCCCGCGCGGGCCGGGGTCAATTTACGCCATGGGCAGGCGAGCGAAGCGGTCGAGCGGGGATGCAGCGCCACTCGGATGCAATGGGAGGTTTGTCCACGGGCCGCTAGCGACGGCTGTGCGTTCACCGAAGGCCGGGGTGGCAATGGTGCAGGGGTGGTGGAGGTTACGAGCGGCATTGGTGATCGCGGTCTCGGCTGGCAGCGCCCTACCGGCGCTTGGCACCGCGCAGAGCCCCGTCCCGGGGGGGACGGCAGCTTCCCTGGATCAGGCGATCGCGGAGGCCGCGCGAAGCCCGCTCCGCCCCGGGGGCCAGGGTGCGGGCTACGACGGGAACCCACTGCGGATCCCCACCGGCAGCGCTCGGCTCGGTGCCCCCCCGACCAACCTAGCAGGCGACTTGGCCGTCCCGGCCACCGACACCCTCGCGGGGGATGTCGTGGGCTTCACCTTGATCGGGGCGATGGTCAGCTATTTCGCCGCCGCCTACACCCTAAAGGACGCCTGTGGCTTCGATAGGCGGGACATGGCGCCGGGATGCTGGGCGGCACCGCTGTTCCCCTGGGCGCTCGTGGGGGCGCCGGCGGCGAGTGCCGGGTACGGGGGCAAGGCCTTCCGAGCGTCCGGATACGGGGCGTTCGCCGGAGTTTCGGCCTTCGTCGTTACCCAGTGGAGAAGAATGATGAACCCCTACGGGTCCTCGCTCGTCAGCGGCTTCCTCCACTTCGTCGTCACGCAGACGTTGCTCCGCTAGCAGTCCGCGGATAATCTCGCGCGAGCACCGAGAGGGGCGCTGCGCTGGCGGTCCGTGGACAGGCCCGGACGAGCACCGAGACCGGCGAAGCGCCCCGCTGGCAAGGCGTGACGAAGGGCCAATAGCCGCAGCGCTATTGGTCCGAGGAGCAACGCAGAGCACAGCGGCCCAGCGGGGATGCTCCGCCGGGCGAATGCCGTCGGGTTCCTGTTCGCGGGCCGCCCCGCTGGCAGGGCGTTTCGCAGCGCGAATAGCAGCGCTATTCGTGCAAGAAGCAACGAAGAGCGCAGCGGTCCAGCGCGGATGCAGCACGCCTCGAATGCCGTCAGGGTTCCTTCCACGGGCTGCTAGCGGTCCCCAACGGGATCCGGTCGAACCAGGGGCGGGCGCTCTCCAGCTGGGCCGCGAGTCGTAGCAGGGTGGCCTCGTCGCCGACGGGCGCGGCAAGCTGCACCCCAACCGGCAGCCCCTCTCCGCTCCAGTGCAGCGGAACCGACATCGCCGGCTGACCGCTCACGTTGAAGAGCGGCGACCAGGGGGTGAAGTCGAAGGCGCTCTCGGCGATGCGCTCTATGAGACCGGTCAGCTGGACGAGGCGTCCGGACCCGATCGCGCCCAGCGCCCTGAGCAGGAGCCGCTCCGCGCGCTGGGGGCCAAGGGCGCCGATGCGGGGCGGAGGAGACGCGACGGAGGGTCCGAGGAGGAGCTCCGACGGTCCCAGGAAGCCTGCGATCTCGTACCCGTAGCGATCCAGAGCGCGGAGCGAGTCGGCGTACTCGCGGGCCGAGACGACGGTCGCCAGGAGGGTCAGGCATCGGGTGAGCGGCTCCAGCTCTCCCCGCCGGGGCCGCCTCCCGACCCACTCGGCCAGCTGTTCGACCTCGGCCCCCAACTCTCCGATTACGACCCGCGTGAAGGCCATCGCAAAGGAGGTGCGGTCCACCCGCGGCCATCCCTCCACGACCTCGTGGCCCAGATCCTCCAGGAGAACCCGCGCGCCCGCCACCGCCCTAATGCACTCGGGGTGCACCGTGTCGCCCAGCGTCGGCTCGGTCGTCCAGTAGATGCGGAGCCGCTTCGGATCGCGCTCGACCTCGCGCAGATAGGGTCTCCTGGGTAGCTGAATGCGGTACCGCGCCCCTCGGTCCGGGCCGTGGGTGGCGTCGAGCATCGCTGCGCTGTCCCGCACCGAGCGTGTGAGCACGTGTTCGACCACGGCACCGCGCCAGGACGCCCCCCACCTGCTGCGCGACGGGACGCGCCCCCTCGTCGGCTTCAGCCCGAAAAGCCCGCAGCACGAAGCCGGAATGCGAATCGAGCCAGCACCGTCGCCCGCGCCCGCGATCGGGACGATACCCGCAGCCACCGCGGCCGCCGCCCCTCCGCTCGACCCGCCCGGCGTGCGGTCCAGATCCCAGGGATTGCGGCAGGGGCCCCAGCGCAGAGGCTCAGTGCACGGAAGCAGGCCGAACTCGGGCACGTTGGTCTTGCCGAGCACGCTGACGCCAGTCGCGCGAACCCGCCGTGCGAGTTCGGTGTCGCTCTCGGCGACGGTCCCCTCCAGGAAGCGACTGCCCTGGGAGGTGGGGTGTCCGGCGTAGTTGCCAATCAGGTCCTTGGCCAGGAAGGGCACTCCCGCGAACACGCCTTCGGGAGGTGTGCTAGCCACGGCCGCCATGGCCTCGTCGTCCATCCGGTGGACGATCGCGTTGATCAGCGGGTTGATCCGCTCAATCCGTTCGACCGCAATCTCGGCGATCTCCCGGGCCGAGACCTCGCCGGAGTGGTGAAGCGCCGCAAGCGCCACGGCGTCAAGTCGGACGTATTCGTCGTGCGTCATCTGCCTGTATACCGAATTATGGCCCGCCCGCCGACCACTGCAACGTGCACGGCAATGGAGGCTAGGTCGGCGTCGCCTCGCTGCAGGTAGGCTATCTTTGGGCGCCGTGCACCGCCACACCTTGCGAGCGGTGCCGCCACCCACCCCTGATTGACTCCACGATCATATGAGCGACCTAGACAAGATCGGTTCAACCGCATTCGTGATCGCCGCCATTCGCGCCAACGAGCGCAACCAGGCGGTCCGCCTCTTCAACGACCCCTACGCCCGCTGGTTCGCATCGGAACCCGCCTTCGTCGCGACCAAGGCGCTCGACGCCGCCTTCCCTCCGGCTACCACCATGGTCCGCTTCCGCACCCGCTTCTTCAACGAGTACGTGGAACACGGGATCGAGAACGGCGCACGCCAGGTCGTGCTCCTGGGAGGCGGCTTCGACATGCGGGCCCACATACTCGCCGACGAGAGAGCCAGCTTCTTCGAGGTCGACCAGGCACCGGTAGTCGACTTCAAGCGTTCCGTGCTCGGCGCCCACGGTCTGGAGCAGCCGCCGTCGGTGCCGCACAACTACCTGGAGGTCGATCTGCCCGACGAGCTGGCCGGGGTAGGGCTGGAGCTCGACGCACCCACGCTCGTGGTGTGGGAGGGGAACACGATGTATCTGCCGGTCGGAGAGGTGATGCCCTTCCTCGATCGGTTGGCGAGCGCGCTCCCGAGGATGAGCATCGCCTTCGACTACATGGCGGCCGACCTGCAGAATCGCGACCTGTTGGAGGAGGCCGATGTACGCAGGCTCGAGGGCGTAGAGGCCGCGATGCGCGCCTCCTTCCCGACGGGATTCCCCGACCTCTCGGTATTCGAGGAGCGTACCCCGCTGCGAGTGGCCGAGTCGGGGCACTTCTTCCGCCTGGGGCACCACTACGGCCTCGGCGATATGGTGGACGACTACCCGGAGGACTGGCGCGAGACGCTCAGGCTCTACGGGTATTGCGTGCTAGCGAGCACGTGACCGACCCCCGGGGGGTGTAGGGGGTTACCTGGCATCAGCGTTTCGCGCCGCGGCAGATCATCGAGCCAGCGGCGTTCGTCCTACTCAGGCTACTGGAGATCCGACATGCGACGGTCAGCTTCGCCGATGCGCAGCAGCGGTTGGAGGCCGGCACTGGTTCGCCGCCTTGGCGCCACGATCCTCTGGGCTGTAGCGGCACCAACGGCGGGGTTGGCCCAGACGGAGCTCAATCTACTCTACGGCGAGCACGTCAACCCCTTTGGGGAAACGGTCACGACGAGCCGGACCACGGTGCTTACGGTGCAGCACTACGAGCAGTGGAGGTACGGCGACGTATTCCTCTTCATCGACTTAGCCGACGACGCCAACCTCGACGGCTACAACGACGACGACGCATACGGCGAGTTCTTCGCCAACTTCAGCTTGGGCAAGGTCCTGGGGGCCGATCTGGGATTCGGCCCGATCCTGGACTTTGGAGTGGTGGCGGGCGCCTCGTTCGGTGCCGACGACAACGTTCGCCAGTGGCTGCCCAGCTTCCGCATCGCTTGGCGCGTGCCCGGGTTCGTGTTCCTCACCACCGACTTCGCGCTGGCCATGGACGCGGGCGGGGGAGTCTTTGGGCGCGACCGCTACACCAAGCGCGACGACCACCTCATCACTTCCGTCGTCTGGCTGCTGCCCTTCGCCGTCGCAGGCCAGTCATTCTCCTTCGCTGGCTTCGCCGAGCACCAGTCGGGATCGTCCAACTTCCCGGTTGCGCTCTTCAGCCAGCCCCAGCTCAGATGGGACATCGGCGGAGAGAGCGGGTTGATGCTCGGGGTCGAGGGCCTGCTCTGGTTCAACAAGCTGGGCACCGAGAAGCACGAGGCGAACCCACAGCTGATGTTGGTGTGGGAGATGTAGGCAGAGCCCGGTCTAGCAGTCCGTGGACAATCTCGCGCGAGCACCGAGAGCGGCGAAGCGCCAGCGGTCCGTGGACGGACCCGGGTCGCCAGCCTCGCCGGGCTGGCTCCGGTGACCCGCGAGTCGGGCACCTGGAGGGGCCGCAGCTTCATCCAGGGAGGCAGGGGCAGTGCGAGGCGGACGCTGTACATGCCCGCGGTGACCGCCATCCGCCACAATCCTGACCTGAAGCGGCGGTACGAGCGGATGCGCGCCGCCGGCAAGCCGGCGAAGGTGGCGATCACGGCCGCCATGCGGAAGCTGGTAGTGCTTGCCAACGTCCTCCTCCAGCAGGACCGCTGCTGGACCCCCGAGCCTCCGGTGCCCACCGCATGACGGACTGGAGTGCTCCGCCCGAGCGCCCAGGAGGGCGGTCGGAAACCCATTGCATGGGTCTGCCAGCCGTCCTAAACACCGAAAGTCACCGAAACCCCCACCTCCGCGCACACCACGACCCAACGGTCGAACACCCACCCTGGACAACATGGATACTGCTAGGCCCGGAGACCTGCTTCGCCGACGGGTCCCGGTTCTGACCCCCGTGCTCAGCGGGGCCGCCCCATCCCCGCGGCCGCCTCCATGCGAGCAACCGTCGCTCGCCAACCCTGCTCTCTCGGCTCGAGCGCGATCGCGTCGCGACCGTGGAGGACAGCCTCTTCCAGGCGTCCCGACCGCGCGAGCGCCAGGGCGAGATTCAGGTGTGCGCGGGCCAGCTCCGGCGTCCCTGCGATGGCGCTCTCGTACGCGCTGATCGCGCCAGCCAGGTCGCCGGCGCGCATGCGGATGTTGCCGATCTGCAGGTGCGCCTGACCCTCGTAGGGGTTCAGCGAGATCGCCCGCTCGAACTCCCGGAGCGCCCCGACTGTGTCGCCGAGCTCCTTTCGGGCCACGCCCAGAGTTACGAACAGCGCTGGCTGGGCCGAGTCAATCTCGAGACTCTCCTCGAGGGCCTCGATGGCGGGGCCGTACTCCCCGCCACCCCCACGGGCCGTCCCCAACGCGAATGCCAGCGACGCGTCGCCGGGGAGCGCCAGCCGGGCACCACGCAGCGCGCTCTCGGTACCCTCGCGGTCGCCGCGAGCATCCATGCCCTGCGATAGGATCCCCAGTGCCGAGGCAAATCTGCGACGCGTTGCCACCGGCTCCCGAAGGGCCCGCTTCATGGCATCGCCCGCAGGGTCGGCCACATACAACGCGGCCAGGGCAAGCGCCCGCAGGTCGGGATCAGGCGACTCCGCCATTCGCCGTATGCTCTCGGCCGCATGGCTGTCGAGAGCCGCGCCCGGCCGCACCCACCCCCTCAGGAAGACAAGCAGCCCCTGGACCTTGGTCCTGACACCCGGCTCTTCGGGGTGCAGGAGCAGGCGTGCGGCCAGCGCCCTGCCCGTGGTCCTGCCGAGCGAGAGCAGGCCCTCCGTTATGGGCCCCAGTGGCTTGAGATCGCCCCACCACCTCTCAACCTGCAGCTGGTGCTCCTCATCGCTCCGATCCGCGTGGCAGCCCCGGCAGGCACTCGTCAGCCCCAGCCTGTCGTCCAGCTCGGGGCGCGGCACCGGGATCGTGTGGTCGGAGCGCGCAAAGGGCACCTGGTCCCCGACCGCCGGCTGCTGCAGGTAGGGCATGTGGCAGCTGACGCAGCGTGCGCCGGCCGAGGAGGGCGGGTGGAAGGTGTGCGCCTCCGGATCCACTTCCTTCGAGGCGTGGCACCCGGTGCACTGGCGATCGTCGTTGACGCTGGCGAGCGGGGCGCGGTTGATGTCCCAGTAGCCGAGCCCGTGGGGCTCGTGACAGCTGACGCACGTCATTGCGCCGTCCACATAGCACGACGACGAGAGGTGCGTGCCCTGATAGGCGAAGAAGGCAATCCTCCCGTCGGGCAGGTAGTTCGTCCCTTCGAAGAGCGACAGCAGGTGGGAGGAATAGTCGGAGAGCCGCTCTCCCGGCAGGTGCCCATCCTTGATCGTCATCCTCAACGCGTGGCACTGGAGGCAGACCTCGAGCGACTCCTCGACGCCGTCGGTGGCACGGCTGGCGAGACCGATGTCGGCGACCGCGACAGCCTGGCCGGAGGCTACTGCGGTCATCGTCTCGACATGGCCGCGCGCGGGTCCGTGGCACGACTCACAGTTGATTCTGAGCGACGTCCACTCGGTCCGATATCCCCGGCCGGGCTCCAGACGCGTCGTGATCTGGCTACCGTGACAGCCCTGGCAGTTCACGATTGTGGCCACCGTCCCAATGGCCCTGTACGGCGGCCAGTCGCCGCAGTCCGCTAGTGCCAGCTCGGTGGTGATGGGAACCCAACCCTTGTCGCGACGGCCGGTAGTGTTGCAGAACCAGCGATCCAGCTGGCGCGAGTAGTCGAATGGTATGAATCGCACCGTGCCATCCAGCACCCGAGTCACGAAGCCCTGCGTGCCCCCACCAAGGAGGTGGCCGCCCCCGACCACTCCGTCTACCGTCAACCGCCGCTCAGACCGCCCTTCCTGGAGAACCACGAAGACATACCGGCCAACGGAGTCCAACATGGGCACCACCGTCGCGTCGCTGAAGACGATCGGGGTGCCGTCGAAGGGGGCGATCACCGTCTCTGGGCTCGGCTCGCCCCCGGCGCGACCGTGCGTAGAGCTCACCCATGCGGCGTACTTCTCCGCGTGGCAGCCCTGGCACGACTCGGCACCAGCGAACTCGGCCCGTGCGGCCTCGACGTCCTTCGGGAGCTCTGCGTGGAGATCGCCACCGGCATCTCCACCCCGGTCCCCGCAACCGACGGCGAGCGCCGCGAGGAAGGTCGGTGCGAGCTGCCAACTCCTCATCCGGAAGAGGCTCCGTCGTGCGCCCAGGCAGGCCCTTGGCATCGGCAGAGAGTACGGATGTACGCCACCAAGTCCCTCGTCTCGGCGTCAGTCAGCGACGCCCCGAAGGCTGGCATGCGGCGGCTCTTGCCCAGAATCCAGCCACCGGCGTGCACGCCGTCGTAAAGGGTGTCGTCGGGTCGGAGCGACATTGCGGCGGAGTCGCTGTGATCGGTCGGGGGAACCGGCAGGTAGGGAGCGTTGAATCCGTCTCCTTCACCCGCCGGACCGTGGCACGGAGCGCACCTTCCCCGGTAGAGCTCGGCGCCGGGAGCGGCCTCCGCGGGGGTCGGCGAGGCCTGGTGCGCTACTCTTTCTCCGCCACTCCACTGGCCGCCTCGGCGGAGCAGATACGAGGCGACGAGGTCAATGCGGTCGCTCCGCTCCAGCGAGGCGGGCATGATCGTACCGCTCGCGAGTACCGTCGGATCGGTGATCACACTCCTCAGGTACTCGGGTCGAAGGCGCTCGGCGATCCCGTCCAGCCGGGGACCGATCCGCCCCCCGTCGTCGCCGAGCTGGTGGCAACCCAGACAGCTCCACTTCTCCACCAGCAGCGCCTCGGCCTTTCGCATCGCGAAGGGCGAGAGCTCGAGAGGTGCCCAGGTAGGCGGCGGAACTCCGTCGCGCCGGGCCGCCTGATGGCCCAGCTCGCGCAGGTGAGCGACAATTGCCGCAATCTCGTCGGGCACCAGGGCAAAGTCCGGCATCTGTCCCCCCTCGCCTGGCCTGGGACCAGCTGGGCGCACCGTCGCCGGGTCGGCCAGGTAGCGCTCGATCCACTCCTCCCGTAGCCGAAGCGTAGCCGTAGCCAGGTCCGGCGCCACGCGACGCGGAGAGGCTTCGGGGTGAAGGTGGCAGCTTGCACAGCCCAGTGCCTCGAAGAGCCCCCGCCCCTCCTCCCGGTCCGTCTCCGGGTGACGCTCCTGGGCGCTCCGAAACGCATCGTCCACGCCTCGCATCTCCCGGTCGTTGGTGACGAAGAGCGCGAGCGCCAGCCTTTGCCGCTCGTCGAGGTCGAAGCTCGGCATCCTTGCGGGCGCGATGTCGGGTCGCACCGGACGGGGATCGGCGAGGTAGTGGAAGACGTAGGCCGGGGCGAGCGTCGGGGTGCCTTCTCCGAAGGGAGGAGTCGCGCTTCTGATCGCCTCGTCCTCGGCAACCCCCGTGTGGCAGGCACCGCACCCCAGGGCGGCCATAAGCTGGGCACCATCCCGGGCGTTGCCGCCCTCGGCCGCAGGAGCACCCTGCGGCCCGCCCGACCACCCTGCAATCCCGAGCGCGAAGGCCGCGCCCAAGATCAGCCATCGCATCGGCGGCGGGTCCTTTCGGCAGGAGGGGTGGGTGGCATTCCGGCGCGGAGCAAGCCGCTTGGCACCTGGCAAAGATGCGCTGCGGCGGGGTCGAGCGCCACACCGGCAGCGTCGGGCGTCACCCGCGCACACGGAGAGCAACTGTCAATCATGGGTTACATAATGTAAACTCTAGTTGCCACTGGACCCCTGTCGGATCTGCGCTCGGAGAGCACATCCTGGAGCGGTACCCGCTTCCCTGCGAGGAGCCGGAGTCGCCCTTACCCCATTTGGGACCGGATCCACGGGCTCGCCGGACCGGGGGTAGGGCGGTGGCCCTGCGGGGGCGAAGGGCGTCCCTCGCCGAGGCGCCTGGGGGCCCTGCGGGGTCGCGGTTCTCGAGTCGCGGGAATCCGAATCGGTCGCCCTGCAATGTGGGTGGGAGGCCAACGGTGGAACTTCCGCTGTCGCCTCCCGGTGTTGAGAACGCTCGCTCCCAGGAATCGACGGCACGCATCGCCGGCACCACGGGAACAAACCCCTGCCGGTGGGGTAAATCTCGCTTGGCGGCACTCGGATCTTCGGTCCGATCCGAGGGTGGCAGTCCATGGCCAGGGACGGCCGGACAGCCGCGAAACGGTGACCGGACAACAAGAGGAGAACACAGAATGAAGGCAGCAAGACTACTGATGTCGGCGATCGCTCTGACTCTCGCCGCGACTGCGTGTGGGGAAGACAAGATTGAGCCTGAGGTAGGGATTACGGAGGAGGAGGCGATCGCGCTCTTCGACTCGAGGGAGTCGATGGCATCGCTTCTGGGCGACTCCACGAAGCTGATCAGCCAGTCGGAGAACGGTGCCGTTTATCGTTGCCCGCAAGGGGGTCAGGTGACGATGGTCATCACCGAGTTTTCGATGGACACGGTGGCGGCGGATACGACTCGGATCGTGTTCGGTGCGCAAACCACTCCGAGCGGCTGCAAGACCACCGCCGGCGACAGGGAGTTCACTCTGGACGGAGACCCCAGTGTCAGCGAGAAAGCCACGGTTTACCAGGTTCAGCTCCTGCCGGACCGCGTCGAGGGTTCGACCAAGGGCGGCCTGAAGTGGGCGCTCGAGGACCGTTCGGGCAGCTGCGAGATCGACCTGACGCTCACCGCGGAGATCGTTGATGGTGACGGTCCGTCCGACCCGAAGATAGCGAATACCTACCAGGGCCTACTCTGCGGCCATCAGGTGAAGTTCACGAGGACCCAGGACGTGGTGGTAACAGAGGGGTAGGCGGATTCCGTACGGCGCAAAACACGGTAAGAAATCACGTAAGTCTAACTGGGACTGCACGATCTGCGTTCCTTTCCGTCTAGCGCGCATCTGGATCTGCCGTATGCGCATTGCGGGAAAACCGCCATAGAATGGCGGGAAATCCAAGCAATCGCGAACGAACTCTCTGGGGCATGTAGACGACCGCAACCGGCATGACCCGGAAGGGACCCTTCGTGCGGTCACTTGCCGGACAAGCAACCAATTCCACTTGGCATTGGGGATTCTGGTACGGACGGCCTGCGCCAGTCTCCATCCGTGCCGCGCTCAAAACCTGCCTAGTGGGCGCGGCAGGCAGTAGGAAACTGGCGCACCAAGCCTAACCGGACGGATACCCAGGACCCGAGACTGTCACGAGTTGCAGCCCAACCTCATCAGACCAGACAAGCAGTCGGTTGGCATTCGTCGGATCGAATGCAGCGGAGATGAACGGTATCGACCACGCCGCAAGGAGTGTCCCGTCCGCCCCATATAGCTCAACAGAGCGGCGCTCGGTATCGGGCACTTCCATCGGGAGTGCTCCGTGCGTCAGAATACGACCGTCGGGCAATACGTGGAAGTTCTGGAGCGTGGTGCGGGCGGACCCGGCGCGAACGGGACTGATGTGTTGGTTGCGAAGGTCTTCGGGAATGCATCTTTCCAAGACCACCCTCGCCCCGGCCGACTCCACATGCCATATTCTGGAGCCCCACTGGGACCCGGCGTACAACCCCCGTGTGGGGCTCTCATGTAGCACTATTGGGGAGCCGCCGAACGGCACGGGGGTTCCAGGCTGAGCCTCAATCCCCAGGTCGGCATATGTCCATGCCGTCCGCATCTCGCCACGACCGAACAGCGTGGTCTCGTACAGGCCCGCACCCATGACGGAGAGCACCAGCCGATCTTCCGCCGGGAAGAAGGCCGCGTCCCATATTGGTAACGGCACCCGCAAAGCTCGTTCCCTTGGATCACTGCCGAACAGTATGATCGACGGGGAACCCCGGTCCACGACAACGACCTGCTCGCCGCTCCCCCAGACGGCAACGGGTTGCGAATACTCCATCGGGCCAGGGCCGGCTCGGCCCCAGCGCGCAACCTCGTTGAGATCATCGTCCAGCTCGATCACCCGTCGCTCATACCGGTCATAGACCAGCCACCCGCCCGGAATCCGTGACGGAGGGGCGACAAGGGTCGGGTACACCTCAGGATTGCGTGCGAGCACCTCCAGTTCGAGCGGGGCGCGGTCGAGATCGCATGCGACAAAACTGCGGTCCTGCGCAGCGAGCTGCGCCCAGGGTGGTCCGCCCAAGAGGATCAGGAGAGTCGCAACCAATGCGGCACCATTGCGATCGAAACAGCTACTGGCCCGATCACCGGTTCGACCGGACTTACGGTGTTCAACTCGGAGTTGCCCCGCCAAGGCGCCGAGGTCGAGCAACTGACCGAGCCGACGGCCGGCGGGATGGCGGTTGCCGACCTCTGTGGCAGCGCCGTCCCCACCGTCCTTCGGGGGCCGAATCAAGCCATCCCGCCGACCCATGACCTAGTTGGCCCCCAGCTTGAAGCTCTCGGTCTCTCCGGCGTTGACTTCGAAATCATCGCCGTTCGCGGTGCCAGTGCACTGACCCGTGATGACGGTCACGGTAACGGTTGTGGTCCCCCCAGCAACCACCGTCGTCTTCACATGGTCCCCCGTGCACTCCATCTCGAAATCCGAGACGGGGAGGGCGATCGCCGCAGCCAGAGGCGCGTACGCCGCTTCGGCTATGGTCGCGCTCGGTGCGACGAGTGAAGGTGACGGGGCCACCGCTGCCTCCGCCTGGGACGGTGCCAGCAGCACGGCCATGGCCAGGGCGGCCGCGATGGGTGTCAGTTTCGTTGCGATGCGGTTCATTGAAACTCTCCTTGATCTTGGAGCGCCGGTGCGGGCCGGTCAACTCCGTGGTTCGGGTAATCCCCCCTTGGGATCGTGCCCTCGCCCTAATAGACAGTGCGAGCGGGAAAAACGTCTCACCGGCCCCA
Source organism: Gemmatimonadota bacterium (assembly GCA_026706635.1). Taxonomy (GTDB): domain Bacteria; phylum Gemmatimonadota; class Gemmatimonadetes; order Longimicrobiales; family Gaopeijiaceae; genus Bin94. The sequence continues at coordinate 39,841 of JAPOYJ010000026.1, forward strand.
GAGCCCCGATTCGGTGGTTTATTCGGCTTGTATTCGGCAAATCGCGCCGGACGGGAAGTTCTTGGCACATTTCGGGGCCGATTTCGGGAACCTTCTTCCCGACCCGACGGGAAGTTTCTGCCCTGGCACGCCGGAATCAAGCTGCTCATCGAACTCACGGAACGGTACGATGTGGTCGGAGAGGCTTCCTCCGGTCAAGCGGCCGTCGAGCGGGTCAACGCACTCAAGCCCGACTTGGTGGTCATGGACATCCGCATGCCGGGCATGGACGGCATCGCCGCAACCCGGAAGATCACGACGCGGAACCCGGATGTCCGCGTGCTGGTGTTGACCGCCCACGACGACCCGGAGTATGTCGAAGCCGCGATTGAGGCGGGTGCCATGGGCTGCCTGAGCAAGCGGCGGGCTCGCTCCGATCTGGTCGGAGCCCTCGACATGGTGGCCGCCGGAAGGATGACCTTCCCCGCGCATGTCGTCGGGCTGCTGTCGAAGGCGCGAAACGCCTCGCAGGGCCTCGCCGGTGGTTGGGACTCCCTGAGCGATCGCGAACGCGATGTCCTGTACCTCACCGCGACCGGTTACACCGCCGAGGAGATCGCCCGGCGGATCCATCTGGCACCGAAGACCGTCGCGAACTATCGAATGTCCCTGAAGAGCAAGCTGGGCGTCCAGAGCCGCGTCGATCTCATGCGGGTCGTCGTGGAATCGGGCCATCTGGCGGACATGCTGAAGACGGCCGGGATCGATTGCGAGGACCGGTAGACCGCATGGCCTGCCCCGAGGCTATCGCGCCACTCCCCGTCCGGGTGCGTGCGCCAAGACCGGCCGAAACCGTACGGAACATCGTGGAACTCTGTGAACACTCGGAAGGCCACCCACAGGTTGACGCGCTTGCAATCGGTTGTCCACCGTTTCAGGCATGGAATCGCGGAAGCAATGGTCCTGCCCAGCGGTGGGTGGGTGAGTGGCCCGCCTGAAGGGCCGCGCGAAGGTGCTGGAGCCCTTGGGCTGGACGGGACGCCGGGCCGAATGGATCGCGCTCGCCTGCTTCCACGGCGGCGTGTTCACCCGGGCGCAGTGGACGAGCTTCCTCGGGTGCCACCACGAAAAGGTCAGCCGTGCCGTCCGCAAGCTGGTCGCCCAGGGCGTAGCCGTCGAGGAGAAGCCGCCCGGCATCAACGGCATCGGCCGGATCTGCCGGATCCACGGTCGCAGGATCTACAAGGCGCTTGGTGCCGGGGACCACCGCCGCCGCCGGATCACGTCGCCGGAAGTGCTGATGCGCCGTCTGCTCGCGCTCGACTATGTGCTCGAACATCCCCGCCTGCCGTGGCTTCCCACCGAGGCCGACCGGGTGGCCGCCTTCGAGGCGCTCGGGATCGAGCGGGGACTCCTTCCCCAACGGGTCTACCGGGGCGCGCTCGGGGGTCTCCGGCGCTTCTTCCCGCTCGGGCTGCCCATCGCGCTGGACACGGAGCGCGCCGTCTTCGTCTACGCCGAACCGGGCCACGACACCGCGAC
>JAPOYJ010000044.1 GCA_026706635.1 Gemmatimonadota bacterium
CGTGACCCGGTCGTGCAAATCACGCGGGAATCTGCATGATTATGGGAGACAAGCCAGCCTACCGAGATCGCGATCGGGACCGAATCGAGCCACTCATGCTTCCCCGACGCGATACGCTTGGCGATCAACGCCAGCCCCGGCTGCACGAACGTAGCGAGCGACCAAGGGCCGCCGTCCAACGGCAGATCCCCCTGCGGCACCAGGACGGCATTCCCCCACGTCGTCTCCCCTATGGCGATCGCGGCCGGCTCAAGCGGCGTAAGGCCATCGCGCAGAGTTAGAAGCTTCCGGGTCAGAGCGAGCGCCTCGATCGGCTCGTCTGGATTGCGCAGCAGATTCACGAAGCACGCCCGGTTGCCCTTGAGCTCGGACGACTTCCGCCGGGTCGCGACGATCAGCACTTCGGCGATCCGCGTGGACTCGGAGAACGACACCAGCCGCCGCCCGGGCAGCCCCTTCTTCGCGCTCCGGTTGCGGGAATCGTGGCTCACCACCACCCACTCCACCGAGTACCGGGAGAGCAGGAGCCGCCGGATCGGTGCCCAGCGGCTGCCGGTGAGCATCGTCGCCGGGAGCACGAACGCCACGCGTCCCCCGATGTCGAGCGCCTCGTCGGCGAGCACGACGAAGGCCGATCCCAGCCCCGCATAGAGACTCGCCGAAGTCCCGTCCAGGGTCTTTCGCAGCGCCCTCTTCATCTTCTCCGCGTCACGCTTGTCCAGGAGCGATCCGAAGATGGGGTTCCAAACCGTGTTGGCCTCGTCGCCGGGGCCGCCCGCACGGGTGTAAGGCGGGTTGGCGATCACAAGGTGGCACTTGGAGGGCATCCCCACCTGGCTGTCCTCCACCTCGCCGGTGCCGGTCACGCGGCGGATCGACGGGGTCTCGTCCTCGAACAGTTCTAGGCGAGCCGCATTTCCGTGGCTGGGCGACGAGGCAGGAAGTCGAGGCTCCCCAGGCGCGCGACTCCGTCGGTCACGTCGTGCCGGACGCGCCAGAGGTTCATGTCCTTGACAACCTGACGCGCCTCGGCCATGCAGAGCGTCGAGGCGGCCAAGTGGATAGCGGCGGGAACTACGTCGAAGCCATAAAGCGCCTCCTCCAGGATCGTGCGCACGATGGTCGGAGCCTCTTCGGCGGGGGCGCCTGCACGCCGGGCCCGCTTCAGGACTTCCTGCGCGGCCGCCATCAGCAGGGTGCCGCTGCCGCAGGCCGGATCCACGATCCGCAGACCTCCCACGGAGTCCGCCGAAGCGAAGTCGATCTCTGACCAGCGCGGGCCGCGTTCGTCAAACGCGAGACCCGCCAACATGATCGCCGCCGGGATGGTGGTGTAGTTCGTCGCGAGGAACTTGCGAGAGTCCAATAGCCGGTGAAACACGCGGCCAGCGACATCGTGGCGGCGGATCATCCCCGACTCGACGATCTCTCTCGCCGTGCGGATCAGCACGACCATGGCCTGACGGGTCGCGGGCGATCCCGGCGTTGCCTGAAGCGTCTCGCGGGCGACGTGGAAGATGGGCCACCAGTTGATTGTCAGGATCTCCTCCCACTGCCGCTGCAGGTCCGCAGTGGACCCAGAAGGGTCGGGACGGCCGATCGTCTTCTCTCGGTGCTCGGGGGGAAGGAGCGACATGTCCAGATGCCTCGCCAGCAGCTCCTGGAAGACCAGCGCGTTGAGCCATATGAGTGCCTTGGTGCCGGGAGACTCCGGCTCGCGGCCCCGATCCCGGTCAAGTCGAGCGAGCACCTCGGCGACCTCGTCGATCGCCGTCGAGGCCTTCCGCACGATCTCCTCGATGCGAGCGCCGTTGTCGCTCTGCACCCAGTAGTTGCGCAGCTGCTCGGCCAGCCCCGCCACGGTACCGACCGTGTCCGCCCCCCACTCGTCGCCGTAGTAGCGATAGGCGATCGTCAGGTCCTGGACGGCGGCCAAGTTGGCGTCGGTGTCGCTCTCGGGGAGGTCGGCCAGCCGCTCGGGGTAACCAACGGCGACGGCGAGCCGCAGCGGCAGTCCGCCCACCATTGCGGGTTGGTCCGGGGGGAAGCGCCTGTCGGCATCGGCCCTCGCAGGCGCGCCGAACTCCGCCTCGATCACGACGGCGTAGTCCTCGAAGTCGAGCAGGACATCCGCCTGTCCCCTCGCCTGGCCGAACATATGGCGCTGTTCGCCCTGCGCGTTCAGCCCTTCGTGACGGAGGAGCCGGGCGAGGGCGAGATTGTAGGCGACCTCGTTGGAATTGCTCATTGGGCCCTAATCACATACCCGCCTCGCTTGCCCGCCGCGTGACCCAGGGAGTGCCGGAACGAGTCGGACACGAGCCGGAGCGCGTCCAGAAAGTTGCTCTTGCCCGAGCGGTTCGGACCGACAAGGAACGTCAGCTGCGCTTCACCCGGCCGAGGAGGAAGCCGACCGCCGGTCCCTGCTGGCAATGCTCTCGCGTTGGACCGCCAGCACCTCACCCCACAGCTCCAACTGGCCATCCGGCCTTTCCGCCAGAGTCCCTGCGCCGCCGTCTGCGTCAGTCATCTGCCGCCCGCCGATCTCTCGTAGCCCGAGCCCTGGACACCCAGTGACGGTGGGGTAGCCCCCGCCTCAGCCAGGTCCGTGAACATCTCCATCGCCAGACTCAGCGACACCGTGTAGACGCGGTACCCTCCGTAGGGAGATGGCTCGACGCGAGTGATCGCGTCGGACGCGATCGGCAGCGCTTTTCGACGACCGGCCTCCTCGAAGGCCTCGTCCGAGCTGTCGCAGTGGGCGTCGGGAATGAGCCGGGGAAGGATGTCGAAGCGGAGCATTTGCAACCTTGGACGGTGATGCGGGAGGAGGCCTAAATGTAGCGGCATCCACGTCGAGCACCCCCCGCTCAACCAGCCGCTCTCCCCTCCGCCATGTCCAGCAGCTCGGCGAATACCAGGATCGCCACGCGCCTCCCGGACGCCGCGCGCAGCACCTCGACCACGCCGTCGGCGCGCAGCTTCCTCAGCAGTCGCCTCGCCACATGCTCCGGAATGCCGGCCCGGCGAGCGAAGCCCGTGCGCGTGAAGACCGGCTGGCGGAAGAGCCGGTCCAGCGCCGCGACGGCGTGCCGGGAGCGGGTGATCTCGGGCAGGTGCCACATCAGGTCGTCCAACTCCTGTCTCGCGGCTTGGTCGCGCCGGCGAGCGCGTCGGCGGCGCAGTTCGCCAGCCAGTGGAACAGCGCGTAGTAGATGAGACTGACGGCGCATCGTAGGTCCACCTGGCGGGGCGCCCCCCGGCGTGGCTGCTAGAGAAGCCGCCTGGCCGCGTCGAGCCAGTGGTCGGGATTCATCGCCCGTCCTCCGCCATCAACACAGACCGGGCCGAGGCGGGCACCGGATCGTACGCCGCCGGTCGGCTGGTTGCCAGCAGAGCCCCCGTGGCGGTCGGCCCTGCGCGGCGAGTCACGCAGTCACGCCGTCAGCGGGATACCACCACCAAGGTGAAGTGGTTGGAGACCCGCTCCTCCAACGGAATCAGATCCCCCCACGGGGGTCCGTCTTCGTCGTAGGAGGACAGCGCGTCCGTCCACACGATCCTATGTGCGGTCGAATCGGTGCGCGGCAGGGTCAGGCGCGGCGCGCAGCTCCCGCCCGAGGTGCAACCCAAGACATCAACGAAACCCTGGTAGACCTCGTCCGGCTCGATCACGATGGGAGGGCTCAGGCAATTCAGCAAAATCGGAGACCAGTAGTAGATCCAATCCCCGGCCGCCTCCACTTCCAGCTTGATCTCGAACCCGCCTCTGCAGTTGGGAAGGTAGACCTTCGAGCCGGTCCGGTTCGTAAAGCTGTACGGAATCGCCGTGGTGTACCAAGTGTGGCCTCCCCATTCCTCTTTCGTCAGCTCGAAGCTATCCCCGTCGGTAACGATGGCGGGCTCCTCAACCGTGACGGTGGCCATCCCCTTCGCCGAGCCCGAAGTCGCGGTCACAGTGGTCGTCCCACTCGCCACTGCGGTGACCAGCCCGGAGTCGCTCACGGTCGCCACCGCGTCGTCCGAAGACGACCAGGTCACCCCCGCATCGGCGATGGCATCGCCATTCTCATCGGCGACCTTCGCGGTCATCTGGATGGTCGCGCCCATGGCCAGGGTTTCCTCGCCCGGCGAAACGGTGACGCTGTCCGCGACCGGCGGATCGGTGCCGCACGCAACTGCCAGGAAGAGGGCGGCCGCGGCGAGAAGACCACTACGGCAAGCAGCTAGAGAAGGCACGCCATTTCTCCTGTGGGAGGAGGTAGCAGATTGTCAAGGTAACCAGAATGAAATCGCCCCGCAAGAAATGCGTGGTCCGATCGATCTCGCCTTGCACCGCCTCCGGTCGCGGGAAGGAGGCCGGCGCTCTACCTTGAGTCACCCCCAGAGCCGCCACAGCCTCCGAATACCTGGGACAGCCTCCCTGCCGGTCAAGGAGCCCTCATGTCAGACCGATTCGAAATGAGGCGGACCAGCGCGCCGCTTCCCGCAACGCTCACCATCCTGCTCCTCTCGTGCGGCGACGGTCCGGCCCCCGACGCCGGCACCGACGTCCCGCTTACCCCCGCGACCGAGGACATCTACACGGTCGGCGAGTACGCGGGCGAGGAGTGGGAGAACTTCACGAGAGTCGACAAGGTCGCCTTTGACGCCTCCGGGAACCTCCACGTCTTCGACCCGGAGGCCAAGCGCATCGTGGTGGTCGACCAGGATGGGGACTTCCTCCACGAGATCGGTGGCCAGGGCGAGGGGCCCGGCGAGCTGAGCTACCCCTCTGGCTTCGAGATCCTCCGGGACGGCAGGATCGTCATCTACGACTTTCCCCGGACCTGGGAGCTCTACGATCCGCAGGGCGCATTCCTCGAGGACGTCACCTTCGACGTCTTCGCGGGAGCCCCGGGAAGCCTGTTCATGGCGCGCCCCGATGGCCGAATCGTTACCAGAGGAGGCGTGCGCATGATCCGGCCGGATCAGGGGAGCGAGGAGGTGGAGGACCCGCACCTTCGCGACATCGATCTCTTTGCCCTCGGGGAGTCGGGCAAGGAGGTGCTCTACCGCGCCTGGGGCATGGAGCTTCTCGAGGTGGACGAGGAGCTGGTGGCGGAGAACGAGGAAGGACAGCGGGGGATGAGCGTCCAGGTGACCCGGATGCGCGCCTTCGAACCTGGGCTGCACCTCGGGATGCTCTCCGACGGGCGCCTCGCGGTCGTCGACTCGATGGGGTACCGGGTCAAGCTGATCGGGCTGGACGGGAGCGTAGTGGGTGCGGTCGAACGGCCGATTGCGCCGGAACCGGTGACCGAGGCGGTCATGGCGGCGGAGCGGGAGCGGCGCCGGGAGGCCTTCGAGGAACTCGGGGAGATCTACATGGCGGGCCTCGCAGTCGGGGGGGAGCTCCGCGAGCAGATGAGCGCGAGCCAGCTGGCGCGGGTCGACGACATGGTCTTCACCGAAGTGATCCCCGTGATCGCAGCGATGGCGGTGGGTGCGGGAGACCTGATCTGGGTCGAGCGGACCGGGCCGGGGGGCGATGGGCCGGGCCCGATCGACGTGCTGACCTCTGACGGGGAGTACATCGGAACGCTGCCGGCGGACGGCCCGCGCATCCCGGATGCCTTCGGGCCGGACGGGCTGGCGGCCTACATAGAGGCCGACGAGCTCGGCGTGCCGGTCGTTCGCGTGATCCGGCTGACGGGTATCGAGTCTCCGGGCTAGCCCGTGGACAAACCTCCCACGGCATTTTCTGTGAAACAACGCCAGCGAGCGCAGCGCGTTTCAGCCCCGCGGGGTGGCCGCTCGCGGCCATGGGAGATTCGAGCGGCGCTGCATCTCCGCTGGACCGCCCTGCTATCCTGTTGATAATGTAATCTACGCTTTACAATATGTAATCCGTGATTTACAATACCTGTGCCCGTGGCCGAGGCATGTCAGTGCCAGCGTCGCTGGCTGGACTCCACCCTGTAGAGCGCATAGTCCCTCAGCCGGGAGGCCACCCCGAGCTCCAGGTAGGGTACCACGACCTTCCCGCAGGCGAGCTGGACACGGAGGGTGGCGAGACCCTTGCGGGCTTGCAGCGGCGACTGGCTGACGGCGACGTCCTGCGCCTTGCGGAAGAGGAAGGCGTCGACCCTGCGGCCCAGGAAGCCGCTTCGGCTGGCCAGCCCGTCGTCGTCGTGCAGGTAGCCCTGCCGACGCCAGCGCACCCAGGCGATCAGGGCGGCGACTGGAATCGAGGCGAGCCAGACGAGGAGCGCGCCCAGGACCACTCCGCCCACGACTCCGCCCGGGAGCGGTTCGGCGGGAGCCATTAGCACCGCGACCAGGAACGGCAGCGACACGAGCGCCATCGTCGAGCTGATCCGCAGAGTGAGCGCGCGAACGTAGTGCGGCGAGACGCGCCTGAAGCCAGCCGTCTGCGGCAGGAGGCTCAGGCCGCGGCCCTCGCGACCGAAGAGCCGCGTGCGCAGATCCTCCGCCTCGGGACCCCGGAGGAGCGGAACCTCGAGCACCTCCGCGACGTGCACCCCCTGCGCGTCGCCTCCCTGGCCGGGCAGAGTCGCGGCCGGCAGCGCCCTGAGCCGGTGTCGGCGGAGGAGGCGCATGACCAGGTTGTGGGAGAGCGAGAGCTGCTGGACCCTGCGCGTCTCGACCACGACCTCCCTCTGCGTTAGGAGCCCTGCTCGCGTGCGGTAGGCGGCACCCTCGCGCCAGAGCGTGAAGCCGTGGTAGCGGAGGAACGCCCCGGAGAGCACTATTGCCAGCCCGGCGAGCACGAGGCTGACCACAGCCAGCGCCTGAACCAGGCCGCTCGCACCGACAAACGCCTCGCTCGCCGACTCGAAGGTCGGGCGCAGCCTGTCTTCCGCGAAGTCCATGGACTGGCCGAAGAGCCCGAGAACCGCGGCCGCCACGACGAGGTTCCGGTTCGCGAGGCCGATGCGCACGATGTCGCCCGGGGAGAGCTGATGCACGACCTGGCCGAGGGACTCGGCGGGTGCCGAGGGCGGGCGGGCTACTCTCTCGGATGGTGCGACCCGACCGTCTCCTACCCCGCCTTCCGCGGCCTCTCCGGTCGGTTGGTGGGCGCGGATCCTGGTGCGCAGGTCGTCGGCGAGCTCGGAGGTGACGGACGGCAGCTGACCCTCGACGGCCGCCGACCCCGCCGTGTCCAGGCCCACCGTGACCAGTCCCAGAATCCTGTCGAGGAGGGATCGCTCCACGTTGATCCCCTGGACCCGGTCGAAGGGAAGATCGAGCGCGGTCCTCCTGGCGATGCCCTGGCGGATGTGGATCCGGTCCTCGTCGACCCGGAAGCGAAAGAACCAGTACCGCAGCACCCCGGCCGCGACGATGGCCAGGACCCCCGCCGGAATCGCCAGCGCGACTTGGGGGTTCCTCTCGATGAGGACGGCGAGTGCGCCGAAGGTCGCGATCAGCTGTACGATGTTGCGCGTGAGGGACCTGACCGTCCTTCCGATGAAGAAGGCGATCGCAAACGGGGATGTCCGCTGCCAGGCGCCGGATGCGGAGGGGTTCAAAGGGCCCCCGCCGAGCAGTCCGTGGATAATCTCGCGCGAGCACCGAGAGCGGCGAAGCGCTCCGCTGGCAAGGCGTGACGAAGGGGGAATAGCAGCGCTATTCGTCCGAGGAACAACGCAGAGCGAAGCGGTCCAGCGGAGATGCAGCGCCGCTCGAATGCCGTGGGAGGTTTGTCCACGGGCTGCTAGGGGTGGACGGGTGTGGGGGCTGCGTCCGGCGACGGTGAGTCCAGTTCATCACCCGGCTCGGTCGCCTCCGCCTCGATCCTCTCGGAGACGTAGACGCGCAGCCGCTCGGCGGTGTCCGCACCGAGCCCGCGGATCTTGTGTCCTTCGGCGCCCGCGGGAAATACGGAGAGGTTGGCTAGCCCGAATCGCCTGTCTAGGAGCCCGCTGTCGACCTTGGTGTGCTGCACACGGTTGAAGGGCACTGCGACGACCGAGCGCCAGAGGACGCCCGTCCTGTAGAGGATGTCGTTTTCGCGAACCACGTAGCCTCGCCGCGGCACCGCGATCACGGGCCAGACGATCGTCAGTGTGGCGAAGAAGCCGAGTCCCGCGACGGCCGCTGGCAGGAGCCGGTCGACTAAGAGTCCCAGTGCCGCAGAATCCCCGCCGGTCGCCAGGAGGTGGGCCGCGAAGCTGACGGCACCGATCACCAGGACGCGCACCACGGCGCCGAGCTGCAGGCGGCGGACGAAGCGCTGGTGGAGGGGGTGCCAGTCGAGGTCGTCGGTGCCGGGGAGGGACTCGTGGGGCACTTCAGGGTTTGAGAACATGTGCGGTAGCCGGGCGACGGTGAACTGAGACGAGCAACACAGAACTTAGCCGCCCGCTCGTACCCGCACACCTCGGGAACGTTCCCCTCCAGTCAGGTAACAGCACTCGCCCGGCGAGCGGTCCGCCGCGGAGAAGATCCCGCCGGTGGAGGACGCACCGAGCAATCCCCGTGTGTGGGCGGAGACAGTCGAGCAGCGCATCCCATATTGGACAGGATGGCTTGCCCATATCATTCGATACGGCTAGTATGGGATCATGAAGACCACCATCGATGTCCCCGACGAGCTCCTCGCGCGGGCCAGGCTCCATGCGCGCGTCGCCGGCGTCCCCCTGCGGGCCGTGGTCGCCGAGGGGCTCCGGCTCCTGCTGGAGACGGACGAATCCGTGGAGCCCTACAGGCTGCCCGACCTGAGCGTCGGTGATCCAAGAGCGGACGACCCGCTGGAGGCCTACTCCTGGCAGGACCTTTCCGAAGCCGCCTACGAGCATCCGGGAGGGGGCGGGCGGTGATTGCGGTCGACACGAACGTGCTCGTCTACGCGCATCGCCGGGAGTCGGAGGTGCATGGCGCGGCTGCCGAGCTCCTGCGCTCCCTGGCGGAGGGCGCGCGCCGCTGGGCGATCCCCTGGCCCTGCTGCTACGAGTTCTTCGGGATCGTGACGAATCGCCGCATCTGGCGGGGGGCGGAGTCCTCTCCGCGCGAGGCCTTCGCCCAGCTCCTGGGGTGGACCGCTTCACCTTCGATCCGTCTGATCGGCGAGACGCGCGGCTTCCTGGGGATCCTGGAGGGTCTCGCCACCCGATCGCGGGTGCGAGGTCCCGTCGTCCACGACGCGCGTGTGGCCGCCATCTGCCTGGCGCACGGGGTCGAAGCGCTCCTCACACGTGATCGCGACTTCGCCCTCTTCCCCGAGCTGGAGACACGGGACCCCTTCCGCTGATCGGTGGGGGGGTTTGACCTTCCCGAACCACACTAGACCGTCATGAGCAAACCGGGCACCGGCGGAACTAACCGCATCGTCGCCGTCCTATTTCCCGCCCTTGCCTTCGCCACGTCGTGCCGGCAGGACGTCGTACCCTCGGGCGCCGTCATGAACCCGACGGGGAAGAATCTTCCCCTCCGGGCAGCCCCCTCATCCGGGCGGACACGGTGATCGAAGGACTGCCCACCCCGGAGCGCGCTGCCGAGTGGTCGGCCGCTCGCCGTGCCCTCCTCGATGCCACGCCGGTCACCAGCGTCGGGACCCTTGAAGGTACCGGACCGGATCTGCTGGGCTCAGTCACAGCGGCCGCCAGCGACGCCGATGGCAACGTCTACATTCTGGACGGCATTGCGGAAGAGGTGCTCGTCTTTGATGCCGCAGGCGGCTTCCTCCACCGCATGGGCGGCAAGGGAGAGGGGCCCGAGGAGTTTCTGGACGTCCGGGACCTCGTGCGCCTCCCCGACGGGCGCCTGGTGGTGGGGCAGTCCGGCGCGCCCGCCAAGGTGCTGGAGCCCGGCCCCGAAGGGTACGCATTCGCGGGCCCGCTCGTGCAGGACCGCGCCACCGAGGCGCTGGCCGTCATCGACATGTGCGCCGTGCGGGACCGCCTCTTCCTCCACTCCTCCAACCTGGCGCGCGATGCCCTGGTCATTCACGAGGTGTCGACGGAGGACGGTGCCGTCCTGTCCTCCTTCGCCGAGGCCTACCGGGCGACCTTCGAAAGTGACCGGACCGACCGATCCTACGGACGCATCGCGTGCGGGGAGCCCGAGACCATTGTGTGGGCCTTCTACTACTTCCCGATCGTCCGGGCATTCCGGCCCGACAACACGCTTCTATGGGCCGCGCTGATCGAGGCCTTTGCACAGGGCCTGGTCTACCAGAATTCGCCGAGCTCACCCACCGTGCACCCACGCAGCTCTCCCACCGAGTACATCGTTGTGGTCCATGCGCTCCCGCCCGGGTTCGTGGTTCTCCAGACGGTCATGTACGAATATCGCGGCACCGGTGAAGACCGGAGGTGGGAGTCGGTCCGCCGGCGCACCTACCTCATTGACCAGGAGACCGGCAATGGGGGCCTCGTCAGCGACAGCCTGCCCCGGATCGCGTGGATCGGGGATTCGACGTACGTGGCGGCGTGGTCGTTTCCCTATCCGAGAGTGGAGTTGCGGGCGATGCCGGGCGTGGCGTCGCCGCACGCGGCCGCGGAGCCGCATTAGCGATTCAGCACCACGCCCGCCTCCTACCCAACGGCAAGATCCGCTAGCTTCTGGGGGACTGGCTACGGCGTCCGACCGCATCACATCCAAGGCCTATGGCGTCCTCACCCTTGCGGGAGCAGCCGCCTTCCTTCGGGGGCGGCTTCAGCGACACGGCCTTCACCGACAACCGCACGCGACTGCTCCATCGGTGGGTCCCCTGGATCGCCGGCTTCTCGGGGTCTTTCGTCGAGGACGTGATCGTGGACTCGAGCCCCAACGGTCGTTCCCTCCGCATTCTCGATCCGTTCGCTGGCGTCGGCACCACACTGGTGGAGGCGCTCCAGCAGGGTCACTCCGCCACCGGCTTCGAGATCAACCCGTACGCGGCGCTCGCGAGCCGGATCAAATGCCAGGCGACGGGCTTCGAGCTCGAGGAGCTCGACTGGGCCATCGCGCGAATGGAGGAGCTCGCCGAAGAGGAGGCCTGGCGCGCGACCCCGCCCGCCAGCGTCCCGCCGCCCGGATTCAGGAGCCGCGTCCCGTTCTTCAGCGCCTCCATCGAGCCACAGGTTCTCGCGTGCATGGACTTTATCCAGCAGGAGCCCGCGGGGTGGATTCGAGATGTGGTGCGGCTCGCTCTCGGCTCCGTCATGGTGGGCTTCTCGAACTACTCGTACGAGCCCAGCCTTGGGACTCGGGCGGGCGCCGGAAAGCCGAATGTGGACCATGCGGACGTCTTCGCAGTCATGGGAAACAAGCTGGGGGAGATGCGCCACGACATCGCCGCCCTTCAGAGCCGCCTTGCCCACCGTCGCCGGAGTCCGGCGGCCACGGTGCACCCATGCTCCTTCATGGAGAACGGCGGTCTCGTCGAGTCCGGGACGGTGGATCTCGTCATCACCTCCCCCCCGTACCTCAACAACTACCACTACCTCCGCAACACGCGTCCCCAGCTGTACTGGCTCCAGCTGGTCCGCGACATCTCCGACATCAGGGCCATCGAGCGACAGAGCTTCGGCCAGTTCTGGCAGACCGTGCGCTCAGGCCCCGAGGTTCCGCTCTCGCCCTCGCTGGCCGAGCTGGAGGAGAAGCTGCGTCGGCTCCGCAGGAGGAATGTCGACCGCGGCACCTACGGCGGGCCGGGGTGGGCCAACTACGCGGCGACGTACTTCAACGACTGCCAGCGGTTCTGCCGCACGCTCGCCCCGCTGATGCGGCCGGGCGGCAGACTGATGGTGGTGATCGGCAACAGCATCCTGCAGGGGATCGAGTTCCAGACGGACCGGATATTCGCCGAGATCGCGGCGCTGGAGGGGTTCGAAGTCGTGGGGATCCACGAAGTGCGGAGCAAGCGCACCGGCAACAGCGTGGTGAACTCGGCGGTCAGGGTCGGCAAGGTTGCCCGGCCGACCCGGCTCTACGAGACAGCGGTCGAGCTGAGGGGGTGACTGGAGTGGCCGCACAGCTCCCGGGGCGTGCGGTGGCTCATCCGCGTTCACGCCCGATACCGCTGCTCGCACCCCGGTTGCCGGGGAGGAGGCCGCGCCGTAGCCTGAATCGACCGGGAAACCCCCCTTGATCTTGGAATGCGAACGGGACGGCCACTATGGGCGACTTGCTGACGCGACGCGAATGGCTTCGGACCGCCGGCGCCTCTGGCGCGGCGCTCGCGCTGGCCCCCGACCTCGTGGCAGCGCTCGGGAGGCCCGACCTGATCGTGCGGGCGGTGCCCTCGACGGGCGAGGAGCTGCCGATAGTCGGCCTGGGGAGCTCGGCCACCTTCAGGCGGGTGGCGGGGAGCGACGACACCGGTGCGCTGGCGCGGGTGCTCAGCACCTTCATCGAGGAGGGCGCGCGGGTATTCGACACCGCGCCGAGCTACGGCGACTCGGAGGAGGTGGCTGGGAGGATAGCTGCCGAGCTCGGAGTCTCCGACCGGATCTTCTGGGCCACCAAGGTGAATGTGGCACGGCGTGGCGGATCGGCCGACCCAGCCGCCGCCCGGGCGCAGATCGAGCGCTCCTTCGAGCATCTGGGCGTCGACACGATCGACCTCGTGCAGGTGCACAACCTGGGCGACCCGGCGACCCAGGTGCCGATCCTGGCCGAGCTGAAGGCCGCCGGGCGCATCCGCTACATCGGGATCACGACCACCAGCAAGGGCCGCTACGGGGACCTGGCCCGAGCGATGGGGGAGTATCCCCTCGACTTCATCGGGATCGACTACTCGGCCGCCAACCTGAGCGCGGCCGACGAGATCCTCCCTCTCGCCCAGGAGCTGGGGATAGGCGTGCTCGTCTACATGCCCTTCGGGAGGGGTGCCCTCTTCTCCCGCGCCTCCGGCCAGGAGCTGCCGGGGTGGGCGGCCGACTTCGGGGCCCGGAGCTGGGCGCAGCTCTTCCTCAAGTTCGTGGCGGCGCACCCGGCGGTGACGTGCGTCACGCCGGCGACGAGCAACCCGAAGCACATGCTCGACAACATCGGGGCGGCGCGCGGACGCCTCCCCGACGAGGAGGAGCAGGCGCGCATCCTGGAGGTTGTCGAGGCCCTCCCGCCAGCACCCCGGCGCCGCCGCGGGTAGCCGCCTGCCCCCTATCCCACCACCCCCCTCAGCGCGGCCAGGTGCTCGTCGCTGAGCCCGTGCATCTCGAACGTCGCCACCCCGGCCGCCCCCTCCTCCCGCGCCACCGCCACCGCCCCGGCGAGTTCGGCCGGCTCCAGCGACGGCAGGTAGAGTCCCGCGTGCAGCGGCGTTCCAGGGCGCGGCCTCCCCTCCCCGCCGCCGCCCGCCAGCGCGGCCACCCCCTCACGCACACACTCCCCGATCCAGGCGATGTCCTCCAGGTAGAACCCCTGGTAGAGCATGGGGAAGAACCGGTCGAGCGGCCATTCTTCCCAGGATTGCCGCACCAGCCGCCGCGCGACCGCGGGCGTCGGGAAGACCGCCGCGGTGATCGGCTTGTGATGCTCGTGCACCGCCGCGGCCAGCTCCCGCACCGCCCCGGTCACGCTGTCCCAGCGGAAGCGCCGCCACGCCTCGTCGGCCGGGGGGTCCGGGATCTCGAGCGGGTCGCGGCCATCCAGCGCGGCGAAGCGCTCGCGGCATACATCGCAGTAGCAGAAGTCGAACTCCGGGTGCTCGACATCCTGCACGAGGTTGTACCGCTCCCAGAGTCCCCGGGGGAGGATCACGTCGCAGTGGCGCACGTAGTCGAGGTGGACGCCACCCACGCCCGGGTTCGCCGCCAGCTCCCCGACGCGACGACTCAGGTACTCGCGCACCGGCGCGCGCGACGGGCAGACCCACCTGTAGTAGTTGACGTAGGGCGGCTTCTCGAGCGACGACTCGAGGTTGCGACTTACTGTGAACCACTCGGGGTGGTTCTCCTGCGCCCACTCGTCGCCGTTGCGGTTCATCGTCCAGAACCAGCGGTGGTACTCGAGCCCCTCCGCGCGGGCGGCCCCGGAGACGAGCTCCACGTCCCCACCCCCGACCAGCACCGCGCGAAAGCCCGCCTCGCGCAGCCGGGCGAAACGGCGGCGCCACTCGTCGGCGTCGTACTCGCGGTTGCCGTGTACCCAGCTCCAGAGGCTGAAGTCGCCGCCCCGGCCGGACGCCGACGCGCGGCCGGCAAGGGCGGATGTCACCGTGGACCCCCCAGCCAACGCCGCCGCCGCACCCGCCGTCTTCAGGAAGTCCCTGCGTCTCACCGCTCCGCCCCTCCGGTGAAGCGCACGGTCCCCCACATCTCGGGGATGTGCATGTTGATCTCGCCCTGCGGCGACCACACCCAGTTGTGCTCCGGGTGCCGGTCCCCAGGGCTCGGCTCCCGCGCCCTCCGGTATCCGCCCGGCACGACGCCGACCGGCCACTGCACCCGCGAGAAGTTGATTCGCCACTCGTCTCCGGCCCGTGGTCCGGCGCCCGGTTCGTGCCGGCCCTCCTCCGCGGTCGCGTACCGGTCCGTCTCCCTGGGATCGTCCTCGGCCGCGCCCCCCTCGGGCGGCCTCAGCGCCGACCACGGGATCGCGATCTCCACCGTCCACCCCCGGTCCTCGTCGGAGGGGTCGTTCAGGGTGCCGTCGAGCGCCACCGCCGTGCGGAGCCCCGCCATGTCCCACCCCACGTTGGCCTTGCCCTCGCGGTTGTACGGCCGCGGCAGGAACAGGTCGAACTCGGTGCCCAGCGCGTTGATCTCGAGCTCGTAGTAGTCGAGCGCGTCCCCGTCGGGGTCGATGAAGACCTCGAAGTCGTGCTCCCAGTAGAGGATGGCGTCGCGCTCGGCGAGTGTGGCCCAGAGGTGGGGCTCCACCAGCTCGGCCGCGATGTAGAGGTGGCCCTCGTCCCAGACGATCTTCGCCCGCGTCTCCCAGGTCGGCGCGGGCCATCCTCCGCCCCGGATGTCGATGAAGGGCTCGGTCCAGGGGGCCGCGCGCCAGGCAGCATCGCTGAGGGAGCCGTCGATCGCGGGCGGGGATGCCGCGCTCGGGGCGTCGTAGCTCCGCGGTTCGGCGGGCACTTGAGCGAGGGCGCCAGCCGCCGACGGCCCGTTTAGGCCCACCGCCACCGCCAACCCCAAGAGCCCATGGAACCGGCCCATGCTGCACTCGGATGGCGATGCATCCGCGCGGAACCAGTGTGCTGTCCTGGTCACACTGTAAATCCAACTTTACATAATGTCATGTCTACTTTACATTTCCGCGTGACAGAACCGGCCTGAGCGAGCCCCCAATGTCCGGTGACCGGCGGGGCCGCGCAAGCTAGCAGCCGTCCAGGCCAGCCATCCAGGCGGCGGAACCCGCGCTGCCGCTTGACCATCCACCCCCCGCGCCCCATGTTGCCCGCGACCCCTACTCCCGCCGGAGACCCACCCCCAAGGAGAACCCCAATGGAATACACCCCGGGCCAGGATTGGTACAAGCGTCTTCACTGGCAGGTATTCGTCGCGATGGTCGTCGGCGTCCTCATCGGATACTCTCCGGCCGGAGGATTCTTCGCGGACAACTTCGGCTGGCTCGGCACCCTCTTCATGCGCCTCCTGAAGATGATCATCGTGCCCCTGGTCATCACCTCCATAATCGCGGGGGTGGCCTCCGCCGGAGGCGGGCGCGTGGTGGGCCGGATGTTCGGCAAGACGCTGACCTACTACATGGTGTCGAGCTTCCTGGCCGCGCTGACCGGGCTGATCCTCTTCAACCTCTTCAGTCCGGGACGCGGCTACCCGATTACCGACACCGGGACGGAGCCCCCCGACCTCGCGGTCCCCGATTCCTTCAAGGACCTGCTCCTGGACATCGTGCCCACCAACTTCCTGGGCTCGGCCACGGCTGGCGACATGCTGGGCATCATCTTCTTCTGCATCGTCTTCGGCGTGGCGGTCACGACGTTGCCGGAGGGCACCCGCACCAAGGTGACCGGCCTGGTCGACGCGCTCTTCAGGGCGATGATGGCGCTGACCCGGGGCATCATCAAGCTGCTCCCGATCGGCGTGTTTGCCCTGATGGTCACCCTGGTCTCCGGGACGGGCCTCAAGGCCTTCGGCAACCTGGCGCAGTACGCCGCGGCGCTGGGCACCGGTCTCGGCATCCACTTCTTCATCACGCTGCCCCTGCTCCTCTACTTCTGGGCGCGCGTCTCCCCCTGGAAGCACGCGATGAACATGCGGGAGCCCCTCCTGGTGGCGTTCTCGACGAGCTCCTCGGCCGCCACCCTGCCCGTCACCCTGACGACCGTTCGGAAGAAGGTCGGCGTGTCGGACCGGGTGTCCTCCTTCACGCTGCCGATGGGCGCCACCGTCAACATGGACGGAACCGCGGTCATGGAGTGCGTGGGAGCGCTCTTCATCGCGCAGGCGCTTGGAGCCGACATCGGGTTCATGACCCAGGTCGTCGTCGTCTTCACGGCGCTGCTCGCGTCGATCGGTGCCGCCGCGGTCCCATCCGCAGGTCTGGTGGTGATCTTCATCATCCTCGGCGCGATCGGGATCGGGGACAATCCCGAGGCGATGCTGATCGTGGGCGCGATGCTCTCCATCGACCGGCCCCTCGACATGGCCCGCACCGCCGTCAACGTCTACAGCGACTCGTGCGCGGCGGCGGTGGTCGGGAGGTGGGAAGGCGAGGAGGGGATCGACGCGGAGATACGGACTTAGCAGCGCGCGGACGATAAAGGTCGTCGAGGCCCTCCCGCTGGCACCCCGGAGCCGCCGCGGCTAGCCGCCTGCCGGACGCAGGGGGGAGAGCGCACTGCAAATGCCCGAACAGGGGGTGCCGAGCGCCCATCTGCGAAACGTGGGCGGCGCCGTGCTTGGGTGGGTCGTGATGGCCGTCTGCGTCACGGGGCTCATGATCGGGCTCTTTGCGCTCCTCGGTCCCGATCGGGTGTTTCGGCCCGGCGGTCTGGAGCCCACCCCGGCGTGGCTGATCGCGTCGATCGCGATCGGCCTGGCGGCTGCGGTCGCGGGCGGCACCGTCTGCGCGAAGGTCGCGAGCGACCGCCGAGGCGTGCTCATGCTGATCGCTCTCGTAGTGGTCCTTGGAGTTGCGGATGCGCTCGCCCAGAGGCCTCCGCCCGAGGTGACGGCCCCCGAGGTGGTCGGCTTCCTTGAAGCCCTAGGATCGGCCCGGCCGCCTGCGTGGATCTCATGGCTCAGTCCGCTCCTGGGTGCGGTGGGCACCCTCGTTGGCGCGGGGATCGCCGGCTCGCAGGGCGACGGTCGGTAGCGGAGGTTGCCAGATGGCGGGGGTGGTGGAGGTGGACTGAAGGGGCGCCGGCTGGACCGGTCGATCGCGGAGGGCCCGGTTGGGCGCGCCGTCTGGCGGCTCGCGTGGCCGACGATGCTCCAGAATGTCATCGGGGGTGTGCAGGGGATCGCGGACCATGCGATGGTGGGCCACTACGTGGGGCACGCCGGCAACGCCGCGATCGGAGTGTCGTGGCAGATCTTCCTCGTGGTCCAGGTCTTCCTCGGGTCGCTCTTCACCGGAATGGGCGTGCTCGTCGCCCGCTACGCCGGAATGAACAGGCCGGAGAGGGTGAACAGGGTGGTGGCCCAGACGCTGCTGACCGCGGCTTGCCTCTCGTTCGTAGTGCTCGCCCCGCTGGGGTACGTGCTGGCGCCCCGGCTCCTCGAGCTGGTGAACGCCGCGCCAGCGGTGCAGGCCGACTCGCTCCCCTACATCCGCACGATGTTCATCTTCAGCTTCGGGATGCTGGTCTTCTTCATGCTCGGCGGGGCGCTCCGCTCTGCCGGGGACGCACGCACGCCGCTGCGGCTCGGCATCTGGATGACCGCGCTGAACGTCGTCGCCAGCGTGATCCTGATCCGGGGGCTCGGTCCGATCCCGGGCTTTGGGACTCTGGGCGCGGCTCTCGGCACGGCCCTGGCCAGCTGGGTGGTGGCGCTCGGGGCCGCATGGGCGCTCTTTACCGGCCGCTGGGTCATACGCCTCCGTCCGGGGTCGGACTGGCGGCCCGATCCGGCGATCATCCGCCAGCTCTTTCGCTTCGGAATTCCGACCGGCATTCAGGGCGTGGCGATGAACGTCGGCGGAGTGATCCTGCTGCGCTTCATCGGCTCGCTTCCCGATAGCGCCGAGGCACAGGCAGCGTACGCGGTTGGCTACACCCAGCTCTTCTCGCTCGTCACCTGGACGTCCGTTGGGCTGATGGCAGCTACGGCGGCGGTTTCCGGCCAGAGTCTGGGCGCGAGGCGGCCGGAGCGGGTGGCGCTGGCCGTCCGAGCCACCTCCCGGATCGGCCTAGGTGTGGGGGCCGGAGTGGGGTCCCTCTTCCTCCTGGCACCCGGCTTCCTCCTTCACCTGTTCGGGATGGACGATCCGGTTGCCCGAGCGATCGGTAGCGAGCTGCTCGCCTTCCTGAGCGTCTCCGGGGTCTTCGTGGCGGTGGCGCTCACCTACAACGGGGCGCTGCAGGGCACCGGCGACACACGGGGCGCGATGTACATATCGCTCGTCTCGCAGCTGGCCCTCCCGCTCGGCGTATGCTGGGGGGTGCAGCAGGTGGCGACCCTCCAGTCCCACCACGTCTGGACGGCGATCCTCCTTGGACACGTCTCGCGCTGCCTGCTCGGCATAGGACGATTCCGCCAGGGACATTGGCGGCGAATCGAGGTGGAGTAGCGGTCGGAGGCCCGCGGAAGCCCGTGCGCAAGGGACCGTGCGGCACTCCGGAGGCGCTCGGTGACTAACGACCGATCTACAAAGGGCCGCCGACGCGGGCCAGACGGCCCGAGATCTCCCGCAGGCGCAGCCACCCCTGGAAGTAGAGGGGGAGCATCATCATCGATTCCATGAATTGGAAGACGTACATCACCACGGCGAAGACCGAGCCGTACTCGGGCGAGTCGTGCACGGATGCGCCTACCGAGAAGACGAGCAGCGCGATCATGAAGACCCAGTTGATCCCGTAGTTGGCTGCCTCCAGATCGGAGAGGCGGATGTTCCAGCGCATCATCTTCCGCAGGTGTGCGCCGAGGTGTCGGGGGTCGGAGCTGTGAACCGCGTCGACCTGCTGCTCGTGCTCGTCGTTCAGCCCCTGGTTGTAGCGGATCGTGAGGCGGCCGGTTAGCGCGTAGAGGACCGTGGTCGCGGCCGCGGTAACCGCGCACGCCACGAAGACCGAGGTGTTGAGGGTGGCCACTATGGCGACCGTGCCGATCAGACTGAGCACGCTGACGACCAGCTCCGGGAGCGAGTTCTCGAAGAATTCCACCACTTCGCGCAGCATCCCCAGACGAGCCGTGCGGGTCGAGGTGCTCTCCTCCCTGGCCGCGTCGGCCATCTCCTCGCCCAGTGTGGCGTAGATCGAGGCGTAGGCCCGGCTGTCGACCTGGCGCCTGAGCACCGCGATCCCCATCGTGGCGACGCCGAGCACCGCCAGCTGCTGAAGACCTTGCGCCGAGCCGACGAGGACGCTGTCGATCGCGCGGCCAATGACGAGGGGGAAGAGGATCCACCCGAGCGTCTCGAGGACGACGAGCGCCAGGGTGAGCGCTAGACGCCCTCGGAAGCGCTTGATCAGTGCGTGCAATCGTGGCGGGGGGCAGCCGCTACAGGCGGTAGGATCCGTCCAGCGGGTGCCCGACGCTGTCGCTGGGCTCGATCTGCCCATGGCACTGAGGATCACTCCCCGGCGGGGGCTCGGCGGCATCGGAGACTGCCAGACGATTCGCTCCGAGAATCAGACACATCGACAGGACCAGCCCAAGGGTGGCCTGAAGGCGATTGAAGCGCTGCGCCAGACGAACCGTCCTCATCTTGATCCCCCTTTAGGCCCCCTTAGGATCCACTCTTCGAGCCATCTTTGCGCCGACCACGATACCGTTCCGCAATAAGCGTGCCAGCCAGCCGCGCGGAGGCCGTCGACGACGCCCCGGGCGCGTCCCGCCCTCCTCGCCGCGCCAGCGGTCAATTTGCGGTCCGTGGACAACCTCCCACGGCAGGAGCAGCGCTGCATCCGCACTGGACCGCTGGGCTCGCCTGTCTACAATGTAATGTATGCTTTACAATATGTAATCTATGATTTACAATTGCGCGAGACTATCCACGGGGTGCCAGCGGCCCGTCTCGTGCCTACAGAGACGGTTCCGGGAGGTGAAGGGGTTGCAGAGGGGGAACGGTGCGCTTGGCCACTCCCGGCGCTCGCGCGAGATTACCCGCGGACTGGCAGGCACACGAACGAAGCAGCTCCCAGGGAGGCCATCGACCGTGGGTACAGATTGTGGGGCGGCGGCTTTACGCGCGCCGAGCTGTGCCATAGGGGCGCGCGCCCTCCTCGCGCTCCAGCTCTCGTCCGTACCAGCGGGGGGACAGGGATTCGCTTCGGCGCAAGAGGGCCAAGGGGACGGAATGGACGGTATCGCGCTGGTGGAGGGCATCAGGGTCGGGCACTTCACCTATCCCGACGACTGGACGGGGTGCACGGTAGTCATCGCCGACGGCGGGGCGGTTGGCGGAGTGGATGTGCGGGGTGGGGCTCCCGGCACCGTCGAGACGGACCTGCTCGACCCGGTGAACACCGTCTCGAGGGTCGATGCGGTCTTCCTCTCGGGGGGAAGCGCATTCGGGCTCGATGTGCGCCGCGGGGTGATGAGGCACATGGAGGAGGTCGGCCAGGGGTTTCCGGTCGGTGCCAGCGGGGTGGTCCCGATCGTGCCGGGTGCGATCATCTTCGACCTGGGCGTGGCGGGGAGTCGGCGCCCAGGGCCCGACTGCGGCTACGAGGCGGCCACCCGCGCGACTGGCGGAGCCGTCGCCGAGGGGAGCGTTGGCGCCGGCGCCGGGGCGACGGTTGGCAAGATGCTGGGGATGGAGTGGGCGATGAAGGGCGGGGTGGGCACGAGCGCGGTGACGCTCGGGAGCGGACTGGTCGTCGGTGCCCTGGCCGTGGTGAATGCGGTGGGCGACGTGGTCGACCCCATGACGGGCGAGATCGTCGCGGGTGCGCGGACCCCGGAAGGGGGCTTCGCCGACGCGCGGCGCATCGTGCGGGGCGAGTATCACCCCGCAGAGACCGGTCAGAACACGACGGTGGCCGTAGTGGCCACCAACGCGAAGCTCGACAAGGCCCAGGCCACCAAGGTGGCGCAGATGGCCCACGACGGTCTGGCGCGGGCGATCGTTCCTAGCCACACGCCAAGCGACGGCGACACCGTGTTCTCCCTCGCGACGGGGACTCTCGCCGACGCCGCGAACGTCGGCCAGGTGGGTGCCCTCGCGGCCGAGGTGCTGGCGGACGCGATCGTGCGCGCCGTCCGAAGCGCGCGCGGTCTCCCCTCGCTCCCGGGAGTGCAGGATCTGGAGTCGGCCGCCAGGTGAACGGCGCGCTGCTCGGGCTGCTGGCGTATGTGGCGCTGATCACCGCGGTCGGTCTCGCGATTGGCCGCCGCGTCTCCGGAACCCGCGACTTCTTCGTCGCCGGGCGCTCGCTCGGCCCAGGGCTCCTCTTCGCCACGCTCCTGGCCGCCAACATCGGTGCCGGGTCCACGGTCGGCGCGGCTGGGCTGGGGTACGAGAACGGCATTGCCGCCTGGTGGTGGGTCGGATCGGCGGGCGTCGGCACCCTCGTGCTCGCCTTCTGGCTCGGCCCGCGCCTCTGGCGGGTGGCGCGCGAGCACTCGCTCCGCACGGTAGGGGACTACCTGGAGCTCCGCTACGGCCCCTCGGTGCGGGCGGCGATGGCGGCGCTCCTCTGGCTGGGCACGCTGGCCATCCTGGCCGGACAGCTGATCGCGATGGCGTGGATCCTGGAGGTGGTGGCCGGGGCGCCCAAGTGGCTGGGGGCGGTGGTCGGGGGTGTGGTCATGACCGTCTACTTCGTCGCCGGGGGGTTGCTGAGCTCCGCGTGGGTCAACCTCGTGCAGCTCGTGGTGCTGATCGTCGGATTCCTGATCGCGGTGCCGCTTGCGATCGACGGCGCGGGCGGGGTGGGGGCGGTGGCGGAGAGTGCCCGCTCCGTCGAGGGACACACCGACTTCATGGCGAACGGCAGCTCCGGGTGGATGTACCTGATCCTCCTCGCCCCTGCCTTCATCGTCTCTCCCGGAATACTGCAGAAGACCTTCGGTGCCCGCGACGAGCGCGCTCTGCGCCTCGGCGTGGCCGCGTGCGGGGTGGCCCTCATGCTCTTTGCGATTCTGCCCCCTCTGCTCGGGACTGTCTCGCGCACCGTGGTGCCCGGTCTCGAGAACGCCGAGACCGCGCTGCCCGTCATCCTCACCGAGGGCGTGCCGGCGTGGGTCGGGCTGCTGGGGCTGGCGGCGGTGCTCTCCGCGGAGATCAGCTCGGCGGACGCGATCCTCTTCATGCTCTCCACCTCGCTCTCGAAGGACCTCTACAAGCGCTTCCTGCGGCCGGACGCGTCGGACCAGGACACGCTCAGGGTGGCGCGTCTCGCGGCGATGGCGGGCGGCTTGGCGGGGGTGGTGCTGGCGGTCGCGATACCGAGCGTCGTCGGAGCGCTCGTGATCTTCTACTCGCTGCTGGGCGTCAGCCTCTTCGTGCCGATTGTCGCGGGACTTCATTCGCGAAGGCCGTCGTCGGTCGAGGCGCTCGCCGCCGCCGGGGCCGGGGTCGCTGCGCTCCTGGTGGCCCGCGCTCACGGGGCGGAGGGGTGGCTGCCGCCGTCGGCGTGGGGTCTGGCCTTCGCGGCCGTCGCCTTCGGTGCGGTCTTCGCGGCGCGGAAGGTGGCGGGGTTGGGGCATCGATGAGCACCCCGACCGACCGCCCCTCCATCTGCGTCTCGCTCCCCGACGGCCGCGAACTCGCTCTCCCCGAGGGTGCCACCGCCGCGGATCTGGCCGCCAAGATCGGTCCGGGTCTGGCTCGCGCGGCGCTCGCGGCGACTGTGGATGGCGAGGTCCGCGACCTCGCGCGCCCGCTCCCGGACGGCGCCGAGGTCCGGCTGCTGACCGAGCGCGACCCGGAGGCGCTGGGCGTGCTCCGCCACTCCGCCGCCCACGTCCTCGCGACCGCTGTGCGCGAACTCGTGCCGACCGCCGGGATCGGCTTCGGACCCGCGATCGACGATGGCTTCTACTACGACTTCGACGTCCCCGAGCCCTTCACGCCGGAGCAGGTCGCGGCGATCGAGGAGCGCATGGCCGCCGTGATCGAGGCCGATCACCCCTTCGAGCGCCAGGTGGTGTCGCGCCAGGAGGCCTGCGATCTCTTCTCGGACGACCCGCTCAAGCTGGAGCGCCTGGGCGAGATCGGCGACGACGAGGAGATCACCGTCTACCGGGACGGACCCTTTCTGGATCTGTGCCGCGGCCCCCACGTCCCCTCCACCGGCCGCCTCGGGCACTACCGGCTGCTCAGCGCCGCCGGGGCCTACTGGAGGGGCGACGAGCGCCGCCGGATGCTCCAGCGCATCTACGGCACCGCCTTCTTCCGCGCAAAGGACCTCCGAGCCCACCTGCACCGCCTGGAGGAGGCGAAGAAGCGCGACCACCGCGTTCTCGGCAAGCGCCTCGACCTCTTCTCCGTCCAGGAGGAGGTGGGAGCCGGGCTGGTGCTCTGGCACCCGCACGGGGGGCGCGTGCGGCGGATCGTCGAGGACTTCCTGCGCGAGTCGCTGGTCGCGCACGGCTACGAGCTGGTGTACACGCCCCACCTGGCCAGCGAGGAGCTCTACCGGATTTCGGGGCACCTGGACGTCTTCGCCGAGGACATGTTCCCCGCCATGGAGTCCGGCGGCGACCGGTTCCGCATGAAGCCGATGAACTGCCCGCATCACTTCATGATCTACCGCTCCCAGGTGCGCTCCTACCGGGATCTGCCCCTACGCTTCGCCGAGCTCGGGACGTGCTACCGCTACGAGCGCTCGGGCACGCTGCACGGGATGCTGAGGGTGCGCTCCTTCACCCAGGACGACGCCCACATCTTCATCCGCGAGGATCAGATCGCCGAGGAGTACCAACGGCTCCTCGACCTTGGGGACCACCTGCTCGGAGTCTTCGGGTACGAGTACCGGGTGGCGCTATCGACGCGCCCCGAGAAGGCGATCGGGGACGCGGCGGTGTACGACGCGGCCTCCGACCGGCTGGCCGGGGTGCTGCGCGAAAGGGGGCTCGACTACGAGCTCGACGAGGGGGGCGGCGCCTTCTACGGCCCGAAGGTGGACATCCTCGTCACCGACGCCCTTGGCCGCGAGTGGCAGGGGGGGACCTTCCAGCTCGACTTCCTGATGCCGGAGCGCTTCGGCCTGGAGTACGTAGGCCGGGACAACCGCCGCCATCAGGTCGTGGTCGTCCACAGGACGCTCCTGGGCTCGATGGAGCGCTTCATCGGCGGGCTGATCGAGCACTACGGCGGTGCATTCCCCCTCTGGCTCGCCCCGGTGCAGGTGCGCGTCCTGCCCGTCTCGGAGCAGTGGGAGGGATCGGCCGCCGAGCTGGTCGCCCAGCTCTCCGCGGTCGGCCTCCGTGTCGAGCTCGACCAGCGCGATACGCTGGGGTACAGGATCCGGGCCGCCGAGACGATGAAGGTGCCCTACATGGCGATAGTGGGGGAGCGGGAGGCGGAGGCGGGCACCGTCGCGGTGCGGGCGCGCGGCGCCAGGCGCAAGCAGGTGGCGATGGAGCGCGGCGAGTTCGTAAGCCGTCTCGCCGACGAGGTGGAGAGGCGGGTGTTGTAGGCGAAATCACCTGCGGACACCGGGTCTCGCCCGTATAGGATGGTCCGACTGGTTCGCAAGGGGATCTCCGTGACGATCACCCACCGAGGTGATCCCGTGGCCGAGGTCCGCCCGATCGTCGACGGAGATTTCCCCTGCGGTGCCGGGCACAATATTATCCGACATGGCCAAGTCCTACATTCCGCTCCTGATCATCTTCGGGGTCACAGTGCTGAACGCCGTCGGGATGGCGGCTGCCTCGCACATCCTCAACCCGAGCCGCCCCACTCCCGAGAAGGCGATGCCGTACGAGTCGGGGATGATCCCGCTCGGGGACACGCGGGCCCGCTTCTCGATCAAGTTCTACATGGTGGCGATTAGCTTTATCGTCTTCGATCTGGAGACGATCTTCCTGGTGCCGTGGGCCGTCAGGGTGCGGGAGCTGGGGTGGGGCCCCTTCGTGGCGGTCTTCCTCTTCGTGATCGTGCTCGCGGTGGGGCTCGTCTACGAGTGGAGAAAGGGAGGCCTGGAATGGGACTAGAGAACAACCCGCTGTCCACCTCGGAGCCGTCCCCCTTCCTGACGACCAAGCTGGACTTCGTCGTCAACTGGGCGAGACGCAATTCGCTCTGGCCGATGCCCTTCGGAACCGCCTGCTGCGCGATCGAGATGATGGCCTCGGCGGCGAGCAACTACGACCTCGCCCGCTTCGGGATGGAGCGCATGTCCTTCAGTCCCAGGCAGGCCGACGTGCTCATCTGCGCCGGGCGCGTGCCTTACAAGCTGGCCCCGGTGCTCCGCCGGATCTGGGATCAGATGATGCAGCCGAAGTGGTGCGTCTCGATGGGAGCGTGCGCCTCTTCGGGCGGCGTCTTCGACGCCTACTCGATGGTACAGGGGATCGACACCATCGTCCCGGTCGATGTGTACATCCCCGGGTGTCCTCCGCGTCCGGAGGCGCTCATCTACGGGCTGATGATGGTCCAGGAGAAGATCCGGGGCGAGAGCCTGGCGAACCACCAGGATCTGCGAGCCGAGGACCCCCTCGCCGCGGGCAGGCCGCACGCCGACGACGAGGAGGTCGCCGACCTCTCCGGCCCCTTCGGCAACTCGACGCACCAGAATCGCATGAGCGGGCTGGTGGAGACCGCCGCGGTCGCCCGTCCCGGCGACAGGCTTCCGTGAGTGTCCGCAGCTAGCGAGCCACCCGCCGCCGCGCCCGACTTCGACCTGGTTTCGCTGGGTCCGAGCGGCCAGCGCGACGCCCGGGCCCCCCGTGCGACCGGGAGCGAGGCGCCCCACCTCAACCCCTCGGTCGCGGCTCTCCGCGAGCGCTTCCCCGGTGCCGTCCTCGGAAACCGGGTGGCGGCGGGCGACGAGGACGTGGTGTACGTGGACTCGTCGCGCATCGTCGAGGTGCTCCGCTGGCTCCGCGAGGACCCGGATCAGCACTACGACCACCTGGCCGATGTGACCGCGGTGGACTACGGCGGGGGCAGGCCCATCGAGGTCGTATACCAGCTCTGGTCCATTCCCCGCCGGGCCGCCCTCCGACTCAAGTGCGAGCTGTCCCTCGACGCGCTCGAGATCGACAGCGCCACGGCGATCTGGGAGGGCGCCAACTGGCTGGAGCGCGAGGTCTACGACATGTACGGCGTGGAGTTCCGCAGCCACCCCGACATGCGCCGCATCCTCATGCCCGACGGGTACGCCGAGGGGCACCCGCTCCGGAAGGACTTTCCGCTCCGTGGCCGCTTCTCGCGTGCGGAGCAGACTCGCCGCTCCCTGACCCGCAATCCCGAGGACCACTACGCGCCCGGCGAGATCGGAGGACGGGAGCCCCAGCTGGTTTCCCCGCGCGACGAGGACGCGGATGGCGACCCAGAGCGCTAGCTACGCCGTCGGCCGCAACCCGGAGATGGGACCCGGAGGCGAGCTCGTCCCCAGCCCGGTGGCCCCCTTCGACGCCCCCGAGCCCGAGCTGGGGTCGCAGACGATGCTCGTCAACGTCGGGCCGCAACACCCGGCCACCCACGGAGTCCTCCGCCTGGTCGTCGAGCTGGATGGCGAGACCGTGGTCAGCGTCACGCCCCGCCTCGGCTATCTGCACTCCTCCTTCGAGAAGCTGGGCGAGTACCGCACCTGGAACCAGATCGTCCCCCTGACCGACCGGATGGACTACCTGGCGCCGCTGATCTACAACTGCGCGTACGTCATGGCGGTCGAGAAGCTGATGGGGATCGAGGTGACGGAGCGCTGCAAGGTCACGCGCGTCATCTGCATGGAGATGGACCGCATCTTCTCCCACCTCCTCTGGCTGGGGACGTGGTCGATCGATGTGGGCGCCTTCACCCCGTTCCTCTACGCCTTCCAGCAGCGCGAGAAGGTCTACAGGCTGCACGAGGCCTTCACCGGCGCCCGCATCACGACTTCGGCCACGCGCATCGGCGGCATGATGGCCGACCTGCCCGAAGGATGGACGGAGGGGGTGCGGGAGTTCGCCGACAACCTCCCCGCGACGCTCGACGAGATAGACACGCTCCTGACGTGCAACGCCATCCATGTGGGCCGCACCCAGGGGGTCGGCGCCATCTCGGCCGACGAGGCGGTGAACCACGGGCTGACCGGTGCCAACCTACGCGCGAGCGGGGTGCCGTACGACGTGCGCAAGGACCGCCCCTACTACGACTACGAGAGCTACGACTTCGAAGTCCCGATCGGCTGCCACGGGGACTGCTACGACCGCTACCTCGTGCGGATGGAGGAGATGCGCCAGAGTCTGCGCATTTTGCAGCAGGCGCTCGACCGGCTGCCCGACGGCCCGATGGACGTCCCTGACCCGCGCGTCACCCTGCCGACCAAGACGGAGTGCATGTCGGACATGGAGTCGATGATCCACCACTTCAAGCTGATCACCGACGGGATCCCGGCCCCCGCCGAGGACTGCTGGTTCTCGGTGGAGGGCTCGAAGGGCGAGCTCGGGATGTACGTGGTCGGAGACGGCGGCCCCAAGCCCGTTCGGTGGCGCATCCGCCCGCCCTCGTTCGTGAACCTCTCGGCAATTCCGAAGCTGGCGGAGGGCCACCTCATGGCCGATCTCATCATGATCAACGCCAGTCTGGACATCGTGCTCGGCGAGATCGACAGGTGAGCGAGGCGCGCTTCAGGAACCCCGGGTGGGCGGGTAACACGGGCGACTTCGAGCTGACCGAGGCGGAGGTGCGGGGAAGCGAGTACGTCGGCCGCCGGTCCCCGGACGGCGGACACCCCTCCGTTGCGCCGAGCCTGCCCTACATGCTCGTGGCGAAGAACCCCGAAGCGCCCCTCCTGGAGGGTCCGTACCGGGAGCGCCTCGGGAAGATCCGGAGCCGCTACCCGACGGCCCGCGCGGCGCTCATTCCGCTCCTCAACATGGCCCAGGAGATCCGCGGCCACATTTCGCCCGCGACGATGAACGAGGTGGCCGGGATACTCGGCCTGAGCGAGGCCTTCGTGAGGGGCGTGGCCACCTTCTACACGATGTACAACAAGCGTCCTGTCGGTCGCTTCCTGGTGCAGGTGTGCACGAACATCTCCTGCAATCTCGCCGGCGCCGACGAGGTGCTGGCGGCCTTCCTCGAGCACACCGGAACCGAGCTGGGGGAGACCTCCGCCGACGGGGACTTCACGGTGGCCGAGGCCGAGTGCCTGGCGGCGTGCGGATTCCCCACCTGCGTCCAGATCAACTCGCGCTACTTCGAGGACGTCTCCCCGGAGGACGTTCCCGCCCTGCTCGCGAGGCTGCGGCGCGAAGTGGACGAGGGGTACTAGTGGACGAGGACAACTAACCAAGCCCGATGGCCTATCCCTACCTGCACGAGAGCGAGACCCGGGTCCTCAGCGAGGGCTTCGGAAGCCCGGAGGCTCGCACCGTGGCCGGGTGGAGGGCGCTCGGCGGCTACCAGGGGATCGCCCGCGCGCTTGAGATCGGACGCGAGGCGACGATCGAGGAGGTGAAGGCGTCGGGTCTCCGGGGGCGGGGCGGGGCGGGCTTCCCGACCGGGCTCAAGTGGTCCTTCATGCCGAAGGAGGCGCGGCGGCCCCACTACCTCCTCTGCAACGCGGACGAATCGGAGCCGGGCACCTTCAAGGACCGCGAGATCATCCGCTGGACGCCGCACCAGCTCATTGAGGGGTGCCTCGTCGGGTCGTACGCCATCGGCGCGTCGCACTGCTACATCTACCTGCGGGGCGAGTTCTTCGAGAGCACGCAGGTGCTGGCGCGGGCGCTGGAGGAGGCGTACGGGGAGGGGCTGGTGGGCAGCGACGTCATGGGGTCGGGGGTGGAGATCGACATCACGCTGCACGTCGGTGCCGGTGCCTACATCTGCGGCGAGGAGACCGGCCTGATGAGCTCGCTGGAGGGGCGCCGGGGGGAGCCTCGCATCAAACCGCCCTTCCCGGCGGCGGTCGGCGCCTTCGGCATGCCGTCCACGATCAACAACGTCGAGACGCTCGCCGCCACTCCGCACATCCTCCGCCACGGCGGGGAGTGGTACCGCCAGTGGGGCACCGAGAAGAGCCCCGGGACCAAGCTCTTCTGCGTATCGGGCCATGTTAGGAGGCCCGGCAACTACGAGCTGCCGCTCGGCTTCCCGATGATGGAGCTGATCGAGGACGTCTGCGGCGGCCTAAGCGGTGGCCGCGCACTCAAGGCGGTGATTCCCGGGGGCAGCTCGGTGCCGATCATGAGCGCCGAGGAGTGCATGGAGTGCGACCTCTGCTACGAAGGGGTCGAGGCGGCCGGCTCGATGCTCGGTTGCGCCTCGGTGATCGTGATGGACGAGACGACCGATATCGTCAAGCAGGTGCGCCGCATGGCATACTTCTACGCGCACGAGTCGTGCGGACAGTGCACGCCCTGCCGCGAGGGCACCGCGTGGGCGACGCGCATCCTGCAGCGGATCGAGGACGGACGCGGCACGGAGGACGATCTGGAGACGCTGGTGGAGATATCCGAACAGATGACCGGAACCACGATCTGCGTGCTCTCGGACTCGCTCGCGATGCCGATCATCTCGTCGATCGAGAAGTTCCGCGACGACTACCTCGCCCTGATCCGCACGGGCGAGCGCCTGGGAGCCGCCTGAATGCGCACAGTCACCCTGACGATCGACAGTGCCGAGGTAACCGTGCCGAAGGGGACGTCGCTCCTGCAGGCGGCCGAGGGGCTCGGGATCGAGGTGCCGCACTACTGCTACCACCCCGGTCTCACCGCCCCGGCCCAGTGCCGCATCTGCCTCGTCGAGGTGGAGGGCGCTCCCAAGCTGCAGCCGTCGTGCGTGACGATGGCCGAGGACGGCCAGGTCGTGCGCACCGACAGCGACGCGGCGCTCCGGATGCGCAAGGGTGTGCTCGAGTTCTACCTTGTGAACCACCCGCTCGACTGTCCCATCTGCGACATGTCGGGCGAGTGCATGCTGCAGGACTACGTCTTCGACGAGGGGCGGGAGAAGGGACGCAGCCGCGAGCCCAAGCGCGTCTTCGGGCGCGACGACTTCGGCGGCGATGTTCTCTACTACGGCGACCGCTGCGTGATGTGCACCCGCTGCGTGCGTTTCATGGACGAGGTGGCCCGCGACTCGCGCCTCACGGTGGTCGAGCGGGGTAGCCGCGCCGTCATCGACACCTTCTTCGAGGAGGGCCTCGAGGGGTCGCCCTTCGCTGGCAATGTGGTGGACATCTGTCCGGTGGGGGCGCTGGTCTCGAAGGACTTTCTGCACAAGGCGCGCGCCTGGGACCTCGACCACACCCCGTCGGTCTGCACGAGCTGCAGCCAGGGGTGCAACATCGAGCTGCACACCCGCGACAACCTGGTGCAGCGACTCAAGCCCCGCGCCAACCACGAGGTAAACGGCCACTGGATGTGCGACTACGGCCGAGCCAACTACGAGTGGTACAACCGGGCGGGCCGACTCGAGGAGCCGTCCTCGGGGCGAGGAGGGAAGCGCAGGGGAGGTGACTGGAAGTCGGCGCTCGAGCACCTCTTCGTCCGTCTCGTCGAGCTCGCCGGGACCGAGGTGCGGGTCGTGGGCTCCCCATCGGCCTCGGTCGAGGCGCTGGGGGCGCTCCTCGCCCTCGCCGAGGCGGCTGGGGGGGCGGCATCGGGGGTCTTCCGCTCCCGCCGGGCCGAGAGCGAGGACCCGATGCCGGGCTTCCCGCTCCTGGTTCGCCGCCGGGATCTTGCCGCCAATGTGGACGGGGCCCGGCTCCTGGGCTTCGAGCGGGTCGGCGACGACGAGGCTGCCGGCGGGCTCGAGGAGGTGGCCGCCCACGACGGCATCGTCGTGGTGCTGGGCGACGAGCTCGCCGATCAGAGCGCCGACTTCGGGGGCGAAGCCGCCCTCTACGTCTACATGGGGCACTTCGATTCGCCCGCCGCCGGGAACGCCGACTTCGTGCTCCCGATCACCACGGCCGCCGAGGAGGAGGGCACCTTCGTGAATGCGCAGGGCCGGGTGCAGCGCTACTGGCAGGGGCTCCAGCCCCTGGGGGCGGCGCGTCCCGCGTGGCTGGTGCTCGGGGCGCTGGCTGGTGCGCTGATGGGGGGCGGCACGCCAGCCAGCGCGGCGAAGGCCTTCGCCGCGCTGGCGGCCGCGCACGCCCCCCTGGAGGGGCTGAGCCACGAGGCGCTCGGCGAGCTCGGCGTGGCTCTGGCCGCGGAGGCCGCCCATGGGTGAGATGCAGGAGCTCACGACCTTCTGGTTCGTGACGATCGCGGCCATCAAGGTGGTGGCGGTCTTCACCGTGCTGATGGTGGTGGTGGCGTACATGACGCTCGCCGAGCGCCGGGTCTCCGCCTTCATCCAGGACCGCCTGGGCCCGAACCGGGTCGGCCCCTTCGGGCTCCTGCAGCCCATCGCCGACGGGATCAAGAACATCATCAAGGAAGAGACGATGCCCGGCACGGCGGCGAAGTTCTACTTCGTCCTCGGGCCGGCGCTTGCGATAATGCCCGCTGTCGTGACGATCGCGGTCATCCCCTTCGCGGCGCCGCTGCCAACGCCCGTGGGGACGGTGGACATGGTGGTGGCCGACGTGCCGATCGGGGTGCTCTACATCCTCGCCCTCTCCTCGCTGGCGGTATACGGGGTGGTGCTCTCGGGGTGGGCGTCGAACAACAAGTACGCCTTCCTGGGCGGGCTTCGCGCCTCGGCCCAGATGATCTCCTACGAGGTGGCGCTCGGGCTCAGCCTCATCGCGGTGCTCCTCCTCGTCGGCAACGTCACGCTCACCGAGGCGGTCTGGCGGCAGCAGCAGCTCGGCCTCTGGTTCGTATTCCCGCTCTCGCTCGCCTTCATATTCTTCCTCATCTCGGCGCTGGCGGAGACCAACCGGCTTCCCTTCGACATGCCCGAGGCGGAGTCGGAGCTGATCACGGGGTATCACACCGAGTACTCCGCGATGAAGTTCTCGATGTTCTTCATCGCCGAGTACGCCCATGTGGTAACGGCGTCCGCGCTCCTGGCGACGCTCTTCCTCGGCGGGTGGGACATACCCTTCTGGACGGGCGACGACATCTTTCGCCACGAGTCGGGGTGGATACGCGGCTTCGACGAGGCGGGCGCCCCGATCCCGGCGACTCCGAGCGTCCTGATCACTCTGCTTACCCTGGCCGCCTTCTCGGTCAAGACGGGTTTCTTCCTCCTCCTCTACATCTGGATCCGCTGGACGCTGCCGCGCTTCCGCTACGACCAGGTCATGCACCTGGGGTGGAAGGTGCTGCTGCCATCGTCGCTCGGGTACATCATGCTGATTGCCGGGACGATGCTGGTGCTGGACCAGCTGGGCATCCCCTTCGGGATCCTCTACGGAGGGGTGCTGACGGTCGTGAGCGGGATTACGACGCTTGCGTTCCTCTTCTTCGTCGACCGCGACCGGGTCATCGCGGGGGCGCATCGCCGGAGAGTGGCGAGGAGTCCCGCCGCGGACGCGGACGCGCTCGGATTGGACTGCTGATGTCGATTTCGGTAAAGGTGATGAAGCGGCCCGAGGCGGGGCGCACCTCGTACATGCGGGCGACGCTCAGGGGGATGAGCCTCACACTCAGGCACCTCGTCCGCCCCAGGAGCGTGACGCTCGAGTACCCGGAGGAGCAGCCCGACCTTCACCCCCGCTGGCGCGGCACGCACCGGATGGAGGTGCACGCCGACGGCCGCCCCAAGTGCGTTGCCTGCGGCCTCTGCCCGACGGTCTGTCCCGCCAACTGCATCCGCCTTGTGGGTGGGGAGGACGACCAGGGCAACCGCTACCCGATCGTCTACGAGATCGACGAATTCCGGTGCATCTTCTGCGGGATGTGCCAGGAGGTCTGCCCGGTCGAGGCGATCCACGTCGGCCAGCACTTCGAGAACGCGGAGTACACCCGCGATCGCTTCGTATACGACCTGGACCGCCTGATGGAGCAGGACCACCCGGTCACCGATCTCTGGGATCCGAGCGACCCTCGGTCCGAATGACCGACGCCCTCTTCGTCCTCTTCGCCGTGGTGTCGGTCGGCGGCGCGGTCGGCGTCGTGACGGGCCGGAGCCCGGTGGCGAGCCTCCTCTTCATGGTGGCGACGCTCGCCAGCCTCGCCGGCATCTACGTCCTCCTCGAAGCGCACTTCCTGGCCGCGATCCAGGTGCTGGTCTACGCAGGCGCGATCATGGTCCTCTTCCTCTTCGTGATCATGCTCCTGAACCTCGGTCACGACTACCGCGCCGACCTCAGGTTCGGGTCGTGGTCGCTCCTCTCGGTCGTAGTGGTGGGGCTGACCGCGAGCGTGCTGGTGCAGGGGATCACGGGGTCCGAAGCCGACGCTTTCGGCGGCCACCTGGCCGACCCCGCCGCGGCTGCCGCGATCGACCTTGCAGTGGCCGAGAAGGGCGCGGTGGGCGCGATCGCCGATCCGCTCTTCACCGACTACGTCGTCGCCTTCGAGGTGATAGGACTCCTCCTCCTCGTCGCTATCGTCGCCGCGGTCGTGCTGGCCAAGCCTCGAGGCAGGAGCGAAGACGCCTGAGATGCTAGCGCCTGCGATCTACCTGAGCGCGGCCCTCTTCGCGATCGGCACCCTGGGCGTGATCGTGCGCAGGAACGCCATCATCATATTCCTCTGCATCGAGCTGCAGCTGAACGCGGTCAACCTGGCCTTCGTGGCGCTCTCGCGGCATGTGGGGATCGAGGGGCAGATCTACGTCTTCTTCGTCATGACGGTGGCCGCCGCCGAGGCGGCTGTCGGGCTGGCGATCATCATCTCGATCTTCAGGCACTACGAGACGGTGAATGTCGACAAGTTCAACGTGCTGAAGTGGTGACGCGGTGACTTCTCCGGCCCTCGCGTACGCGGCCGATGCGGCCGTCGCAGCCGATGGGTGGGTGCCGGTGCTCCCGGGTGCGATGGTGCTGCTCCCGCTCCTCGGATTCGTCCTGAACGGCCTCCTGGCGCTCCGGTCGGCGCGCGACTCCTCGGCGGCGCTGCGGGCGGGACGCGACTGGAGCCCGCTCGTGGGCGACCGACGGCCAGCCACCCACACGCTCCCCACCTGGATCGGCCCGGGCGTCATGGCGCTGGCCTTCGGCCTGGCCCTCCTCAACTTCCTTGGGATGCCCGCCGAGATGCACGATCCGGTCGTGCGCTCCTACTGGGGCTGGGTAGTGACGGGCGAGCTGCGCATCGACGCGGCGCTGCAGCTCGACCAGCTCTCGATGCTCATGACGCTGGTCGTCACCGGGGTAGGGTTCCTGATCCACGTCTTCAGCGTCGGCTACATGCGCGACGACCCCGGGTACCCGCGCTACTTCGCCTACCTGAACCTCTTCGTCTTCTTCATGCTGGTGCTGGTCCTGGGCTCCAGCTTCGCGACGATGTTCGTGGGGTGGGAGGGAGTGGGGCTCTGCTCGTACCTGCTGATCGGCTACTGGTTCAGCGACCGGGAGAAGTCGGACGCGGGCAAGAAGGCCTTCATCGTCAACCGCATTGGCGACGTCGGCTTCCTGCTGGCGATGTTCCTCATCTTCGGAGCGTTCGGCACCCTCGACTTCGCGCCCATCTTCGCCGGCACCGAAGGACAGCTTGCGGCGGGTGGCGCCCTCGTCACCGCGATCACGCTCCTCCTCCTCCTCGGCGCGGCGGGCAAGAGCGCCCAGCTGCCGCTCCACATCTGGCTGCCGGACGCCATGGCCGGGCCCACCCCCGTCTCGGCGCTCATCCACGCGGCCACCATGGTCACCGCGGGCGTCTACATGGTCGTGCGCTCCTCGGTCCTGTACTCGCTGGCGCCGACGAGCCAGGCGGTCGTTGCCGGGGTGGGGGTGCTAACCGCCCTGGTCGCGGCCACGATCGCGCTCCAGCAGTACGACATCAAGAAGGTGCTGGCATACTCGACGATCTCGCAGCTCGGCTTCATGTTCCTGGCAGCCGGGGTCGGGGCCTACACCGCCGCGATCTTCCACCTCGTCACGCACGCCTTCTTCAAGGCGCTCCTCTTCCTGGGCGCGGGCGCCGTCATTCACTCGATGCACCACGCGGCCCACCGGTCGCACACCGACTTTGACGAGCAGGACATGCGCAACATGGGGGGACTGAGGCGACACATGCCCATCACCTGCGCCGTGATGTGGGTCGCCACCCTGGCGATCGCGGGGATCTGGCCCCTCGCCGGCTTCTTCTCGAAGGACGAGATCATCTGGTACGCGGCGGCGTGGGCGGGTGCGGAGTCCAACCCCTTCGCGGGGCCCTACGCGGCCTTCTGGGCGCTGGCGCTCCTCACTGCGCTCTTGACCGCATTCTACATGGCCCGCCTCATGGTCATGACCTTCCACGGGGAGAGCCGCACCGGGGAGGACGCCCGGCGCCACCTTCACGAGGCCCCCGGCGTGATGACCGTGCCCCTCGTCGCTCTGGCCGCCCTCTCGGTGTTCGGGGGGTGGATCAATGTGCCCGAGGTCCTGCGAAGCTCCTTCGCGGGGCTCTTCGGCGCGCTGCCGATGACCGAATGGCTGCACCATTGGCTCCATCCGGTCACCCATGCAGCCACGTCGATCCAGATTGCGGGATTCGGCGAGGCGGCGAAGCACGCGCCGCTTGGGGGCGGCGAGGCGACGTGGGCTCTGCTCTCGACTCTGGCGGCCGCCGCCGTGGTGGCGGTGGCGGTGCGGGTGGTGGGGTCGCGCAAATTCCAGCCAGCCTCGCTCGACAGCGGACCGGAGGGCGGGCTCCGCCTGGCGCTCTACAACAAGTGGTACTTCGACGAGCTCTACGACGCCGTTGTGGTGCGTCCGGTGGTGGCGCTCTCCAGGTGGTGCTGGCGAGCGGTCGACAATCGGGTGATCGACGGGCTCGTCAACATGACCGGGAGCGTGGCCCGCCTGGCGGGCTGGACAACGAGCCTCTTTCAGACCGGCCAGGTGAACATGTACGCCTTCGTGCTGACTCTGGGGATCCTCTGCTTCCTGGGCGCGGCGGTTCTCCTGTGAGGGCGCGATGACCGAGCTGCTCGCCGCGATCCGGTACGAGGACTGGGTCCTCCACGCGCTGATCTGGCTGCCCCTGGCCGGCGCCGCGCACGTCGTGGCGTCTTCGGCGGAGCGCGCCAGGCTCGTCGCCTTCGGGTGGTCGCTGCTTGTCCTCGGGCTCAGCCTTGGCCTCTGGTGGGCCTACGACCCGGGCGACGGAGGCTTCGCCATGGTCTCGTCGGCGACGTGGATCGAGCGCTGGGGCGTGGGCTACTCGCTGGGGCTGGACGGCATCTCGATCTTCATGGTGCTCCTCACGACGCTCACGAGCGCAGTGGCGATCCTCGGGTCCTTCGAGTACGTGAAGACGCGCCGCAGAGCCTTCTACTCGCTGATGCTGCTCCTGCAGACCGGGGTGGTCGGCTTCTTCCTGGCCACCGACGTCTTCCTCTTCTACGTCTTCTTCGAGCTCACCCTGGTGCCGATGTACTTCATCGTGGGCATCTGGGGGGGCGAGCGCCGGATCTACGCCGCCGTCAAGTTCTTCCTCTACACCGCCGTAGGCTCGCTGCTGATGCTGGTGGCGATCCTCTACGTGTACTTCGCGGGTGACACCGGCTCCTTCGCCTACGACGCCTTCCTGCACGCCGAGCTCTCGCTTCGGGAGCAGCTCTGGCTCTTCGCCGCCTTCGCGCTCGCCTTCGGGATCAAGGTCCCGATCTTCCCCTTCCACACATGGCTCCCCGACGCCCATGTCGAGGCGCCGACGCCGGGTTCGGTCATCCTGGCTTCGGTGCTCCTCAAGATGGGCACCTACGGCTTCGTGCGCTTCGCGCTGCCATTCTTCCCCGACGCGGCCCAGCATCCGACGGTCGTCTCCACGATGCTTGCGCTCGGAGTGGTGGGGATCATCTACGCCGCGTGGGTCGCCGCCGTCCAGCCCGACGCGAAGAAGCTGGTCGCCTACACCTCGGTCGCGCACATGGGCTTCGTCGTGATCGGCATCTTCGCCCTCACGCTGAACGGCCTGCAGGGCGGGATGGTGGTCATGATAAGCCACGGCGTCTCGACCGGCGCCCTCTTCCTGCTCCTCGGCATGATGTACGAACGCCGTCACACGCGCCGCATCGAGGACTTTGGCGGCATCGGCCGGGTGGCTCCCCTCTTCGCGACCGCCTTCGTCGTCACCGCGCTCGCCTCGATCGGGCTCCCGGGCACAAGCGGCTTCGTGGGCGAGTTCCTGGCTCTGCTCGGCACCTTCGAGCGACACCCGGTCCACGCGATTCTGGCCGCGCTCGGGGTGGTATTTGCGGCGTACTACATGCTCCCGATGGTTCAGCGGATCCTCTTCAACAAGCTCGACAAGCCCGAGAACCGGGCTTTTGCGGAGCTGTCGCGGCGAGAGATCGCCGTCCTGGGCCCCCTCCTCGCCCTGATGATCTGGATCGGCGTCCACCCGACGCCCCTGCTCGAGCGGATGGAGCCGAGCCTGCAAGTCGTGCTCGAACGGGTGGAGGGCGGTGAGGCCGCGGCTGCCGTCCCGGCCGCTCCGTCCATCGGGGCCGAGCGGGGGAATCCGGCGGACTGACGATGCTCCTCGACTACTCCTCGAGCCTCCACTACCTACTCGCGCTCCTCCCCGAGGCGGTCCTCGCCGCCTTCGCGATGTGGGTGCTGCTGGCGGGCGTTTCGCGCAGGCGGTCGGGCGGCCTGGGGAAGGAGACCGGTTGGCTGGCGCTCGCGGGCCTCCTCGTCGCCGGCGTGGCCAACGGGTGGCTCTACTCCGGCGTGGCGGAGGGCGGCACGGCCGCGATGATCGCGGTGGACCGGCTCCGCCTCTTCGCCAACTGGGTCTTCATCCTCGGCGCGGGCTTCGCGATCGTCGTCGCGCTCCCCTACGTGGCGCGACAGAAGCTGCAGGCGGGCGAATACTACTCGCTCGTCCTCTTCGCGACGGTCGGCATGATGGTCATGGCGGCGTCGCGCGACCTGATGCTCATCTTCCTCGGCCTCGAGCTGATGTCGATCGCCGTCTACGCGCTTGCGGGGTACAACCGCCGGGACCGCAGGTCCGCCGAGGCCGGACTGAAGTACTTCCTGCTGGGCGCCTTCGCGAGCGCGTTCCTCCTCTTCGGGATCGCGCTCCTCTACGGGGCCGCGGGGAGCACCAACCTCCACGCCATATCCGAAGCGCTCTCCGCCGGCGCGGCCGTGGAGAGCCTCCTCGGTCCCGGCCTGGCTCTCCTGACGATCGGCCTCGCCTTCAAGGTCTCGGCGGTGCCCTTCCACATGTGGACGCCCGACGTCTACGAGGGTGCGCCGACCCCGGCGACGGCCTTCATGGCCGCGGCCGTCAAGGCGGGCGCATTCGTGGTCCTCCTGCGGATCTTCGCGACCGGGCTCGGCACCCTGCACGCCGAGTGGTCCGGCATCCTCTGGTGGGTGTCCGCTCTGACGATGGTCTTCGGCAACCTGGTGGCGCTGGTGCAGTCGAGTGTGAAGCGCATGCTGGCGTACTCGTCGATCGCGCACGGCGGCTACCTCCTGGTGGCGATAGTCGCCGCCAACGAGACCGCTGCGGCGGGCCTCCTCTTCTATCTCCTCGTGTACACCGTGATGACGATCGCCGCCTTCGCGGTCGTCGTGACGGTGGCCAACCAGGGGGAGGGCGGCAACCGCATGGAGGACTACCAAGGTCTGGGCACCCGCCGCCCGGTGCTCAGCATCTGCATGACCGTCGTGCTTCTCGCTCTGGCGGGCTTTCCCGGGACGGCCGGGTTCATAGCCAAGTACCACCTGCTCCTCGGCGCGGCCGAGGCGAGCCTCTGGACGCTCGCCGTCATCCTAGCGCTCACGACGGTCGTCTCCTACTGGTACTACCTGCGGGTCGCGTGGTACATGTGGATGCGCGACCCCCCCGCCGAAGGCAGGCCGACGGACTACGTCATCACCCCCTTCGGCACGCGGGTGGCGCTTGTGGTGAGCGTCGCCCTCCTGGTACTTGCGGGGATCTTCCCGGGAGCCGCGCTGGAGATGGCCGAGAACTCGATCCGGGGCATCATGTACCTTGCTGCGCCCCAGGCGGGGGCTGCAGGCCCCTGACGGCTAGCGCAGAGCCTTGATCGTCCACGAGCACATCTTCCGCGAGTACGACATCCGGGGTGTCGTCGGCGAGGAGCTGAACGCCGAGGTCGCGGAGGCGATCGGCAGGGCGTACGCCTCCGAGCTGCGGGAGTGCTCCGGCCACGCCTCTCCCGTGGTCGCCGTGGGCGAGGACAACCGGCCCTCGTCCCCTGAAATCGGTGCGGGACTCGTGCGGGGCCTTCGGTCCGCAGGGTGCGACGTCCTCCACCTGGGGACCGTTCCCACTCCGGTCACCTACTTCGGCGAACATTGGCTTGGCACCGAAGGGGCGGTGCAGGTCACCGGATCGCACAACCCGTCCGAGTACAACGGGATCAAGATGACCGTCGGCGCGAAGGCGGTCTACGGCGACGCCATCCAGGCGCTGCTCGGGCGCATTCGGGCCCGAGGGACGGTCCCCGCAAAGGTGGGCGTGGGGAGTCTCAGGCGGGTGGACCCCCTGCCTTCGTACGTCGCCGACGTGAGCGGACGCTTCTCGCTCGAGTGGCCCGTCAGAGCGGTGGTCGACTGCGGCAACGGGACCGGCGCGGTGGTGGCCGTGGAGCTGCTGCGCGCGGTCGGCGTCGAGACGATCCCCCTCTTCTGCGACTCCGACGGGACCTTTCCGAACCACCATCCCGACCCCACGGTCGACGAGTACGTGCAGGACCTCGTGGCGGCCGTGCGCGCACACGGGGCCCATGTCGGGATCGGCTTCGACGGCGACGCGGACCGTATCGGGGTGGTGGACGAGCTCGGACGCATCGTAAGGGGCGACATGCTCCTGCTCCTCTTCGCGTTGGAGATCCTCCAGCGCGAGGGGCCGCGCGGCCAGAGCGTCGTCTTTGACGTCAAGTGCTCCCAGGTGCTCGTCGAGGAGATTCGCAGCGCTGGCGGCAATCCGGTCATGTGGAAGACGGGGCACTCGCTGATCAAGGAGAAGATGGCGGAGACGGGTGCGCCGATTGCGGGCGAGCTCTCCGGCCACATCTGCTTCGCCGACGGCTACTACGGCTTCGACGACGCCCTGTACGCCGCCTGCCGCCTCTGCAATATGCTGGCCGCCTCCGATCGCCCCCTCTCGGCTATGGTGGACGACCTGCCGAGACGCGCCTCCAGCCCCGAGATCCGGATCGAGGTCGCCGAGGAGGAGAAGGCCGGGCTGGTGGAGCTGGCCAGCCGGCACTTCGCAGCGCGCTACGAGACCGAGACGATCGACGGCGTGCGGGTGCTCTTCCCCACCGGGTGGGGACTGATCCGGGCCTCCAACACCCAGCCCGTGATCGTGGCCCGCTACGAGGCGAGGACCGCGGAGGATCTCGCGGGCATCCGGGCCGAGATCGAGGGGTGGCTAGGCCGTCGGGGGGTCGCGGTGGATGGACTGGGATAGCGGTCGAACACATGCGGAATCCGCATAGGTTCCCGGACGAACCGGAATCATTGTAGTCTTCAGATGGCTCTTCACCTGTCGTGGTGGGTGGGGAGCATCGGGAGCTGAATCATAGGGCGG
>JAPOYJ010000011.1 GCA_026706635.1 Gemmatimonadota bacterium
CGCGACGAAGGGCCAATAGCCGCAGCGCTATTGGTCCGAGGAGCAACGCAGAGCCAGGCCCCGGGCACGGTGACTGTAAATCATGTCCACGGGCTGCGAGTCCGCGCCGCGCCGGTCGGGGACAGGATTGGTGTTAGATTGATTATCGGGTTTCTGACACCCGGGGCAAGCGGACAGCCATGAAGAGCCTGCCTGAACGGATCATGGAGCACGCCGAGGCGGAACCGGAGGCCACGCCGATCTGCCCGAGCGCGCTGCTGCACATGGGTTCGAGGGGGGCCGTGGACCAGGCGCTGTCGCGGCTGGCGCGGTCGGGGCGGCTGATGCGGATCTGCCGGGGGGGTGTACATGCGGCCGATCGAGACGCGGTTCGGGATGCGGGGGCCGAGCCTGGAGCTGGCCATCCCCGCGCTAGCGCGGCTCTGGGGCGAGACGATCGTGTCGAATGGCGCAGACGCGGCGAATTGGCTGGGGCTGACGACCCAGAATGCCGTGCGAACGGTCTACCTTACGTCAGGTGCGAACCGGCTCCTCCACTTCGGGGCGCATCAGGTCCGGCTGCTCCGTGCTCCGCGCTGGCAGCTCGTGGGCGGGCACCGGATGGCGGGCGTGGTCATCCGCGCCTTGGCATGGCTTGGCCCCCGGGAGGTTGAAGCGGGTCTTGGACGCGGTGCTCCCGACGCTCGGGCGGGAAGACTTGGACGAGCTCGCAGCTGCGCGGGCGGTCATGCCCGGGTGGATGGCGGAACCGATTAGCGCGAGGCTGGCGCGTGTCTGATCTTCCCTCCTCAGCCGTGACCCCAAGGCCCCTCGCCGACCTGATCGCCCCAGGAGAGGACCAGGCCACCGAGT
This sequence comes from Gemmatimonadota bacterium, assembly GCA_026706635.1. GTDB lineage: Bacteria > Gemmatimonadota > Gemmatimonadetes > Longimicrobiales > Gaopeijiaceae > Bin94. The sequence continues at coordinate 853 of JAPOYJ010000011.1, forward strand.
TCAAGCGCGGCAAGGTGTCCGGTCTTGGGCGAGAGATCTGCGCATTCGCCAACAGCGAGGTCGGCGGCAGGTTCTTCATGCGCGACGGCGCGTCCACGCAGCAGATGTCGCGGGACGAAGTCCACGAGCTCTTTCACGCGGTCGGCGCGATCCGCTTCGACGAGGCACCGTGCGGGCGCTTCTCGCTCGACGAAGACATCGACGAGGACAACTGGGAGCTCTTCCGCCGGAGGGCCGCGATCCCGGAGGCAATGGAACCGGAGACCGCGCTGCGGAACCTCAACCTGCTGGCTGCGGATGGCCGGATGACCAACGCCGGCGCGTGGTTGCTCGCGAAGGACATCACGAAGTTCAGCCTGAGCGCGGAGGTCGTGTGCGGGCTGTTCCGGGGCGCCGACAAGACGCACATCATCGACCGACGTGGCTTCGACGGCGACGTGTGCACCATGATCGACGACGCGATGGCGTGGATCGAGTCCAAGATCAACGTGAACTACATCATCACCGGGGCCGTGCGCCGCCAGGAGCGCCCGGAGCTGCCGCTGGACGCGATTCGCGAGGCCGTGGTCAACGCAGTCGCCCACCGGGACTACCGCTCCACCGCCTCGGTCCACATCTACCTGTTCCACGATCGGCTGGAGGTGGTGAGTCCGGGCGGCCTCCCGCCCGGCATGACCGAGGCGGAGCTCGGCGTGCGCAGCAAGCCGCGCAACGGGCTCCTCTTCCGCCTTTTGCACCGGATGGACGCCGTGGAGCACATCGGCACGGGCATCCGCCGCATCCGCGACCTGTGTCGGGAGTGGGACGTGGCCGCGCCGATCTTCGACATCTCGGACCACTGGGTGACGGTGACGTTCCTCCGCCCGGCGGTGAGCCGTCAGGGCGCGAAGGGGGCGGGGAAGGACCGGACGGGGCACCAGGCCAGCACCAGGTCGGCACTAGGTCGGCACCAAGTTGCGATTCTGAGGAAGTCGTTGTCGGCGAGTGCTTTGACCGAGCTGATGGCGGTCATTGGCAGGAGGGACAGGACCAAGTTCAGGAATCAGGTGCTGCGCCCCATGATGAATGCCGGGTGGACGAGATGACGATCCCCGACAAGCCGACGAGCAGTCGGCAGCGGTACCGGATCACCGCGGCCGGGAGGGCGGTGCTGGGGGAAGTGGGGGAGATGCGGGGCGTTCCTGCGTTATCCGACGGGGGACCGTGGAGAAGGGGTGAGCGCGGTGCGGGAGGCGAGGGGAACGGAGTCTGATGAGTAGCGGGGGTTGCCGATAACAGCTCCGACATTCACAAGGGCGAGGCCCCGGCCCTGAACTGGGTGCACGAGAATGGGGAAAAACGCCCGGGGAGCCTATCGGGACGTCACCGACCGGACCTTCATACGCGAGATCGGCCGCCTTGCCAGGCGGGGCTTCGTCGTGCTCGGCGGCGATCCTGAGTCGGGCCATCCCACGGTCGCCCTGGACTTCGGTGTCATCGAGAAGGACTTCGAAGCGCCCGCAGTCCACCGGTGATCCCCGACTACCCCCCACCCCCTGCGAACGCCGACTCCGTCCGGTCGCACTCGCGCCTCGTCGCGCCAGCGCGCCACCGCATCCGCCACCTCGTCCGCGATCCCACGCGCGCGGCCCAGAGACAGACCGTAGTACTCGGCCGTGGCCACCACCCGATCCGTCGCACCAGGAGCACGCGCCGCCCCGCGACGCTCTCGATCCGCCAATCCGGCACCCGGATCCCCGCACGCGCCGCCAACGCCAGGGCAACGCCCTCCCAGAGAACGATATCGCGGTCGTCCTCCCGGTGCGGGAACTTGGCGATGGCCAGGGCACCGTCCCTGTCCCGGACGGCCGCCTTGGGCCTGGCCCCGCCGAGCGACGATCCCGGTCCGATCAGCAGACGCAGGTCCTCATCCCCCTCCTCCGAGCACTTCACTCGGTCCGCCGCGCCCAGCAGTCGCGAGATCTCCAGGAGCGGAGGCACCCGCCGCGCCCACGCACCCTCCGAGGGGGGTTCGGCCAGGAAGGGACCGCCGGGTGCCGTCGAGAAGCGAATCGCGCCGATCCGGACCTCGTCGTCCACCCGGAGCAGAAAGTCGGAATCGAAGAGCGTGCGCGGCGTTCGGCCCTCGCGGCGGGCCAGACGAACTTCGCCGCGCCGGAGAAGGACCCGCCCCCAGCGATCGGGGGCCGAGTCGCCAATCGACCCGAAGAGCCCGCCCCGCGAGTGAAAGGCGCCGGGACCCAGAGGCAGCGCTGGCTCCAACGCAAACCGTAGCGGGTGTTCCAGCCACTCGCTGGCGTACCCGAACGAAGCGCTTTCCCGTCGTCCGCGCGCACGCATCCAGAGGCGTCCCACCGGGACCGGTTCGCCGCGGAGGTCCATCTGGACCCATACCTCGCGAGCCACGAGGCCGCCCCTACGACCGGCCGGAACCACTGGGCCTGCGCGTGCCCGACGCCCTGACGCGCTGCGGCAGTCCCTCTTCGAGCAGGTCCAGACCCAGGTGGTCGCGGCGGCGGTCCGCGAGGTCGGCGATCGGGTCGTGCAGCCCCAGCACGAAGAGGACGGTGGCGTAGTTGCCCATCGAGACGCCCGGCTCGCCCTTCTCGATCCGGTGCAGCGTGGTGCGGCTGATCAGCGCGCGATCGGCCACCGTGGCGGCGCGCAGCCGTCGCCTCCGCCGTGCGTCGCGGATGTCGGCGCCGAGCTTGCGGAGGTGCCGGAGAACGGGCAGCGGGACGGTCCCGCGGAAAGGTGAGGACATGTTGGTGACCAGCATTCTGAACGGTAACGGCATTTCCGACTAAAATAGCGGTTAGGTCAACCCCATCGAGGAGACTTGGACGCTTGCGGCCCCCGCCGCGCGACCTTCTCCTCCGACATGTCATGACGCTCGGACTCGCGCGAGATTATCCACTGACCGCTACAGCCCCCCGCGCCAGACCGCAGGAAACGCGACTTGGACTTCGAGCTGATCACCGTAGCCCTGGGCGATGTCGCCTGGATCGCCCTGGCCTTCATCCTGGGCCTCCTCTCCAGAGGCATCGGGCTGCCGCCCATGGTGGGGTTCCTGGCGGCGGGGTTCGCCCTCAACCTGTCCGGGATCGCGAGCGGCGATGTCCTGCGCAAGGTGTCGGACGTCGGCATCACCCTGCTGCTCTTCACGGTCGGGCTCAAGCTCAACCTTCGCACCCTCGCGCGTCCGCGGGTGTGGGCGGTGGCCAGCCTCCAGATGGTGATCGGCGTCGTCGGATTCGCCGTCGTCCTACACCTTCTGGCGCTCGCGCTGGCCCTCGGACTCGACTCCAGCCAGGTGGCATCGTACGGCCAGCTCCTCCTCCTCGGGTTCGCCCTGAGCTTCTCGAGCACCGTCCTCGTGGTGAAGGTGCTGGAGGAGAACGGAGCGATGGCCTCGCTGGCCGGTCAGATCGCGATCGGCGTCCTCGTCATCCAGGACCTGTTGGCGGTCGCCTTTCTCGCGGCCGCTGCCGACGGATGGCCGACCCTGTGGGCGCCGCTCCTCCTCCTTCTCATTCCCCTGCGCCGGCTGCTGACGTTTGTGCTCGAGCGGGTCGGCCACGGCGAGCTCCTGGTGCTCTACTCGCTCCTCCTCGCCCTGGGCGGCGCGGAGGTGTTCGAGGTGGTCGGGCTGAAGGGCGACCTGGGCGCGCTGGTGATGGGCGTCCTCGTCTCCGGCCACGAACGGTCGGGAGAGGTCGCAAAGACCATGTTCGGGTTCAAGAACCTCTTTCTCCTCGGCTTCTTCCTCTCCATCGGCCTCTCGGGGCCGCTGACGCTCGAGGCGTTCCTAGTCGGCGCGGCCCTGACACCCCTGGTCCTCGCGAAGTCGGCGCTCTTCTTCGTTCTCTTTACTAGCTTCAGGGTGCGCGCCCGGACATCGCTCCTAGCCTCGCTGACGCTGGCCAACTACAGCGAGTTCGGCCTGATCGTGGCCGCCGTCGGGGTCGCCGCCGGCTGGCTCGACGCCCACTGGCTCATCGTCCTCGCGATCGCACTCTCGCTCTCCTGCGCGGTCACTTCGGCGCTCACCCGTTCCGCCCACGAGATCTACCAGCGGCTCCGCTCGCTGTGGACGCGCTTTGAACGATCCGCACGGCTCCCCGATGACGGGCAGCTCGACACCGATGGCGTGAGGATCGCCATCGTCGGGATGGGCCGCATCGGCACGGCCGCCTACGATCACATGCACCAGCTGCACGGAGGAAGGGTGATCGGCTTCGACTTCGACCCCCAAAAGGTCCGGCGACACCAGGAGGAGGGGCGGTGGGTGCTCCTGGGCGATCCTCGGGGCGGAGACTTCTGGGACCGCTTCCAGAGCACGCGGGAGCTTGAGGTCGTCATGCTCGCCCTGCCGCATCGCGAGGCCAAGCTCGCCGTACTCGAGCGCATGAAGGATGTGGCCTTCGAGGGCCAGATTGCCGCTGCCGCCAGGTTCCCGGACGAGATCGAGTACATACGGGAGGCCGGCGCATCGATCGTCTTCAACCTCTCGGCCGTGGCGGGTTTGGGGTTTGCCGAACACGTTGCGCATGAGTTAGCAGTTCGAAGATAATCTCGCGCGAGCACCGATGGCCTACGCTCGCGAGCTGCTACCCGCCAGAAGAGGGGAAGGACCAGTCTATTTGATCTGAATCACATAGATATCGAATTCGAATTCATCTCCGGCGCGGTCGGATTGGAAAGCGATCCTATCCCCGTCCGGGGACCACGCGGGAACCCCGGAGTTACCAAGACTCTCGGTCAGACGCTCCTCGTTGTCTCCGTCCGCATCCATCAGATAGATATCGTAGTCGCCGTCGCGGTCGGCCATGAAGGCGATCTTCTCCCCGTCCGGGGACCACACGGGCCACTCGCCGCCTGAATCCGTCAGGCGCTCCTCGTTGTCCCCGTCCGCTTCCATCACATAGATCTCGTAGTCGCCTTCGCGGAAGGACATGAAGGCGATCTTCTCCCCGTCCGGGGACCACGTCCCGCCCGGGGGCCACAGGGCCAACTCGCCGCCTGAATCCGTCAGGCGCTCCTCGTTGTCCCCGTCCGCGTCCATCACATAGATCTCGTAGTCGCCGTCGCGGTCGGCCTGGAAGGCGATCTTCTCCCCGTCCGGGGACCACTCGGGGAACTCGCCACCTGAATCCGTCAGGCGCTCCTCGTTGTCCCCGTCCGCGTCCATCACATAGATCTCGAATTCGAATTCATCGCCGTCGCGGAAGGACACGAAAGCGATCTTCTCCCCGTCCGGGGACCACACGGCCAACTCGCCACCGTCGTTCGTCAGGCGCTGGGGCGCGTTCGGGACCGTGACCTGGAACGTCTGCGTCGCGGCCAGCCCGCCGGGATCCCTGGCCGTGACCGTCACGCTCGAAGTACCCTCCGCCAGCGCCGTCACCGTCACCGTGCTGACCGACACCGACACCGTGGCTACGTCCGTGTCGGAAGAGACGGCGGAGTAGGCCAGCGTCTCCCCGTCCGGTTCGGTGAAGTACGAAGACGCATCCACGGTCTCCGTCCGGCCGACGGCGACCGTGACGGGAGGCATCGCGCCGTTCGGCTCCGGAGCCCGGTTCGGCACCGTCACCGAGAAGTCCTGCTGGCCCTCAAGGCCGCCCGGATCGGAGGCCGTGACGGTGACCGTCGCGTCTCCGGGCGCAACCGCCGTGACGGTGACGGTGGTGTCCGACATGTACGCCGTGGCCACGCCAGGATCGGACGACGTGACCGAGTAGCTCAGAACGTCGCCGTTCCGATCGTTGAAGCAGGCCGCGGCGGTGGTGGTCTCGCCCACGTTGACGGTCGCGTCCGGGATGGGACCGCAGGCGGCCGGGGCTTCCGCGCTCTCGCAGGAAGCGAGCGCGAGCAGGGCGAGCACGTCAGGGCGCTTCATTCTGGACCTCTCCCAACGTGAGGGGTGGCCAAATTTGTGGTTCGTCTGCCCACTGTGTCAATGGCCATCGAAACGTCACATTCCTGGCGGTTGAAAATGTCGCACTTCGAGAGCCACCCAGGGAAGGGAGCGAAGCGTCCGGGAACGGGGCGGTTGCCGTGGTTCGGCGGGTGCTCATAACCCGATCTCCGGCGCTGGCGCACCGCCTTCGACACTTTGTTCGACGTCAGCAAAGGCGGGGCGCGGGCGTGGCCGGTTCGGGGTTTGCCGAGCAGGTTGCGGACGGGCTAGACTGACCGGAGTTCGTACCGCCTCATGTCACCCCGCTTCCCAAACCACTCGCGAAAAAGACGGGCTGAAACACGACGGGACTCGACCCTTTGCATCCATCCTTCTCGCTGACGGCCTCCCGCGCCCCCCGACGCCGCATGCGCCGTGAACAGTGGGTTCGTCACCCTGCGCTGGCCGGGGCGTTCCTGCTGGCCGCGTGCGCCGATCCGGCGCCCGTGGAACCGCCGAACATCGACCTGGCGCTGCCCTGGACCACGGCGTCGGTGGCGGATGTCGGCGGTTCCGCCGAGCTGGTGGCCGCCGGGCTGGCGAAGACGCGCGCCAACGACCGCCCGCTGAGCCTGCTCGTCGTGAAGAACGGCCTGCTGGTCGTGGAGGAGTACTTCGGCAGCGCCGTTTCGGCCGACCTGCACGATGTGCGTTCCGTCACGAAGAGCGTGGTCTCCGCGCTCACCGGAATCGTCATCGACCGGGGAGACATCGGCCATGTCGACAGCCCGATCGGCGGATTCCTGGACTCGCTGGTCAGCGACCTGGAGCCGGAGAAGGCGGCGATCACCATCGAGAACCTGCTGACGATGACCAGCGGCCTGGAGTGGGACGAATCCGGGGGCTTCGGGGACTACTCGGAGTGGATCCGGTCGGACGACCACATCGGCTTCCTGCTGGACAGGCCCCTCGTCGCGGAACCCGGAGTGCGGTTCACCTACAATTCGGCCGCCGTGCACCTTCTCGGCGTGGTCCTGGAACAGGCCACGGGCATGCCGCTGCCGGAGGCGGCGGACGAACTGCTCTTCAGCGGGATGGGGATCGCGAGGAGTCGCTGGGAACCGCTTGCCGGCGGCTTCCACAACGGAGGCGTGGGACTCGATCTGCGTCCCCGGGACCTGGCACGGCTCGGCCAGCTGTTCCTCCAGCGGGGCAGCAGCGCCGAACGCCGAGTCCTGCCGGCCGATTGGGTCGAGAGAACATCTGCGGCGCACTTCGATTGGCGCTCCAACTCGGGCTCGCTACGCGGAATCTCCTACGGACATCTCTGGTGGGTCGTGCCCGAGGCCCGCGAGCCCTTCTACTTCGCCTGGGGCTTCGGCGGGCAGTATGTGGTCGTCGTCCCCGAGCTGTACCTGGTCATCGTCACGACCAACAACTGGCGCGGTGTGGGTGAGGATGCGGGCCGCTACGAGCGAATGACGATGGATGTGCTTGTCGAGTACATGATTCCGGCCTTCCGCTGACCGACTAGCAAGACCGCTTCGAATGCTCGTCCATAATGTAAACTATACTTTACAATATGTACTCCGCACTTTGCAATTCCCCTGCCCTTCGCCTTCGCTCTTCGTCGCGCCTTGCCGGTGAGGCGGTCCACGGACCGCCCGCGCTCCGCCACTCCCGGGTGCTCGCAAAGAGACTACCCACGAACCGCCAGGGCGGGGCGGGGCGCTTCGAGCGCCAGACGTCGAATCTCCTGAATCGCCACCGAGAGGCCCGCCAGGGTGATCTGTTCGTCCCCCTCGATCTCGTCCACGACCCTGCGGAAGCGCTGCAGGCGGCGTCGGCCCTGGGGGCCGCCGACATCGATCCCGTCGGCCGCGGCACCCTGCGCCAGAATCCCCTCGGTCAGCCTGCGCCGGATGGCGCCCAGGTCGCCCACCAGCGCCAGCGCCCAGCGCTGCTCCCACTTGTCGTCGCTCGTCGCCCCCTCAATGCAGTCGGCGAGCCAGCGTATCCTGAGCAGCTCGGTAACGCCGTAGTAGACTCGGGCCGCGCTCACGGGGCTCGTCCCGGCGGATCGGGCCAGCAGCAGGATCTCGAGCAGGTGGTCCAGGAAGCGAAGCGAAGCCAGATCCCTGACGAACCCCTCGCTTCCCGCCTCCGGAAGGAGAGCAGCCACCCGAGCCTCGTAGTCCTCCCGTTCGCGGCCGACCACGATCTCCTGGAACTGGCCTCTTAGTTCCGCCAGACCCTCCAGACTCCCCTCGATCAGGGCGGTCGTGGAGACCTCGGGGTCGGCGTTGGCGAGAATCCAGCGGGTGGTGCGGTCCATCACTCGTGCCAAGTCCATCGTCCAGCGATAGCTTGCCGCCGCCGAGACCTCGCCCTCGCGGTCGCCGATCGCGTCGAGCAGCGATTCGAGGTGCGTCACCTTGGCCGCCACCACCCACGCCCGGGCGATCTCGACCGCGCTGCGGCCGCTCTCGTTGCCGAGGCGCACTATGAACGCCGACCCCATCAGGTCGAGCACCTGGTTGGCGAGCTGGCACGCCACGATCTCGCGCCGGAGACGGTGCCTGCGGGCGAGCTCCGGGCCCACCGCTTCGACCGCCCCAGCGGGAAAGTAGTTCAGGAAGTAGCCCTCCGCCGATGGATCGTCCGGGAGGTCGGAGGCGAGCAGCGCCTCCTTCAGGTGGAGCTTCGCGTACGCCAGCAGCACCGCCAGCTCGGGGCGCGTCAGCGACTGGTTGGCACCCCTGCGCAGAGCCAGCTCGTCCCAGGACGGGAGCCCCTCGGCGTCGCGGTCCAGGATCCCCAGACGGGTCAGGTGGCCCATCAGAGCCCAATAGTGGTCCATCCCCCTCCGCGCCCGGTACTCGTCGAGCGATATCGCCTTGCATCCCGACGCGCTGCCGTCGACGACGAGCGCGGCCACCGTATCGTTCAGGCGCTCCAGCAGCCTGTTTCGCGCCTCGCGCGACAGCCTCCCCTCTCTGATCGCCTCGTTCAGGAGGATCTTGAGGTTGACCTCGCGGTCCGACAGGCTGACCCCCCCGGAGTTGTCGAGCGCGTCGGTGTTGATGCGCCCGCCGAGGAGCGCGTACTCGACCCGGCCGGCCTGCGTCAGGCCGAGGTTGCCGCCCTCGGCGACCACCTTGGCGCGCAGCTGACCGGCGTTGATCCTCACCGCATCGTTGGATGTGTCGCCGGCGTCCGCGTGACTCTCCGAGGCCGCCTTCACGTAGGTCCCGATGCCACCGTTCCAGAGCAGGTCGACCGGTGCCATGAGCAATGCGCGAATGAGACTCTCGCCGTCGAGCGCGGCGATCTCGAGGTCGAGCCCCAGCGCAACCCTGGCCTCCGGCGACAGGTCTACCGACTTGGCGCCCCGCGACACGATCATCCCGCCAGCCGACAGCGCCGTGCGGTCGTAGTCCTCCCACGAGGAGCGCCCCATATGGAAGAGCCGCTCGCGCTCGCGGTAGGAGACCTCCGGATCCGGAGTGGGGTCTATCATGACATGGCGGTGGTCGAAGGCCGCGATTAGCCGGGTCGTGTGCGAGAGGAGCATCCCGTTGCCGAAGACATCGCCGCTCATGTCGCCGATGCCCACCACGGTGAAGGGCTCGCTCTGGATGTCCCGGCCCATCTCGCGGAAGTGCCGCTTCACGCCCTCCCACGCCCCCATCGCGGTGATCCCGACCTCCTTGTGGTCGTATCCGTTCGACCCACCCGAGGCGAAGGCGTCGTCGAGCCAGAAGTCGTATTCGGCAGCCACACCGTTCGCCATGTCGGAGAAGGTCGCCGTCCCCTTGTCGGCGGCAACGACCAGGTAGGGATCGAAGCCGTCGTAGCGCACCACGCCCTCCGGCGGCGCATTCTCGCCCCCCAGGTTGTCGGTGATGTCCAGGACTCCGCGCAGGAGAGTGCAGTACTGCTCGCGCACCTCGCGGGCCATCTCCCCGGGGTTCGGGAGCGCCCGACGGCAGACGAAGCCGCCCTTGGAGCCTCCAGGCACGATGACCGCGTTCTTGACGACCTGCGTCAGCGCCAGGTCCATCACCTCGGTGCGGAAGTCGTCTGGACGATCGGAGTGGCGGATCCCCCCGCGCGCCACCGGGGCGCCGCGCAGGTGGATCCCCTCCATCCGCGACGAGCGCACCCACACCTCGCAGAGGAGGCGGCTCCTCGTCACACGCCCCAGCAGCTCGGAGGAGAACTTGAGCGAGAGGTAGGGCACCCCGCCGGAGCGCTCGGTGGGGGAGCTCCCTCCGGTCTGGTAGTAGTTGGTGCGCACCGTGCTCTCGAGGACGGCCTGGAGTGCGCGGAGCGCCCGGTCGAAGGCGAGCGAGCTCACCCCCACCAGCTCCTCCACGATTCGATCCCCGATCGACCCTGCCCGGGCGTCGCGCTCGCCCCCCGGGGGGCCGCCACCCGGGTCGAAGCGGGCCTCGAAGAGCGCGAAGAGAAGCACTCCGATCCGGGGGTGCTCGGCCAGCGCGTCACGGAGCACGTCGCGGCTCGGGACGGCGCCGATCTGGAAGGCGTAGTGGGCGTATGCGCGAAGCACCTCGACCTCGCGCCACCGCATCCCCCCGCTATGCACCAGACGGTTGAAGCCGTCGTTCTCGGCGTCGCCCGCCCTGACCGCCAGGATGGCCTCGGCGAGCACGTCGCCGATCGCGTCCACATCGACCCGGTCGCCCTCCGCCGTCTGGATGTCGAAGCTGTAGATCGACGAATCCTCCTCGCCGTCCTCCTCCCGGAGCTCGAAGAGCGAGACCGCAATCACCTGCAGGCCACAGTTCTCGAGCACCGGCATGAAGTCCGAGAGGATCATGTGGCGGCGGCGGATGTAGACCTTCAGGTCGCACTTGTCGCCGGTCTCGGTGTCGTCGAAGAAGAGGACCGACTCCCGTCGCCCCTCGGCGTTCATCGCTTCGAGCTCGACGATGTCGCGCACCGCCGCGGCCGGAGAGGTGGCGGCCTGGTACTCCGGTGCGAAGGCGTCGGCGTAGTGGCGGGCCATTCGTCCCGCGTCCTCGGTCGGGAACACCTCGATCAGCCGCTCCCGCACCTCGTCCAGCCAGGAGCGCGTGAGTCGCTCGACGATGGACTCGAGGTCGCGCGCCTGAATCGCCGCCAGCCTCTCGGCCTTGCCGCCTAGGTAGAAGTGGAGGCGGGCCTGGTCGCCGCCCCCCATCGAGAGGTGGTAGTTCAGGATCTCCGCCTGGTAGCGAGTCGTCAGAACGCTCTCGAACTCGCGCCGAAACGCCCCCGAAAAGCGTGTGCGCGGCATCACCGCCATGATCGAGACGCCCCTCCCGAGCGAGTCGCGGCGCACCGAGACGAAGACGTCCGAGGTGTTGTACCGCGTCAGGATCGTCTGGATGTCCTGGGCGATCTCGTCCGAGGAGGCGAGGAAGAGCTCCTCCTTGGGGAGCGAGCTGAAGATCGTGATGATCTCCTTGTAGTCGTGGGAACCCTCTCCTGCGCCCGCCCTCTCCAGGATCTTCTGCAACTTGAGGCGCAGGATCGGAATCTCCTGAGCCGACTCGTGGTAGGCCTGCGAGGTGAAGAGCCCCAGGAAGCGGTGCTCTCCGGCGATCGCGCCGTCGCGGTCCAGCTTCTTGACCCCGATGTAGTCCATGCGGGCGTTTCGATGGACGGTCGATTGCGCGTTCGTCTTGCTGATGATCAGGAGCGGCCCGGAGAGGGCGAGCTCGCGCGTCTCGGCGGGCAGCTCGCTCAGGGCGACCGGGGTGGCGAAGCTGGACGACGAGTCGTCCCGAAGGACCCCGAGGCCGGAACCCGGTTCAAGCGCCACGCTCCCCGTTTCGTCGCTAGGCCGGTCGACGTTGTAGGAGCGGTATCCGAGGAAGACGAAGCCACCGTCGCGCAGCCAGCGCAGGAAGGCCTGGACCTCGCGCAGCTCGTCGCGGCGGTACGGCACGTCGCGCATGCGGAAGCCGAGCTCCGAGACGACGTCTCCGATCTTGTCCAGCATCAGCCCGAAGTCGTCGGTGGCTCTGACCACGTCCCGCAGGCGGTGGGCGATCTCTTCGCGCAGCCGTTCGCGCGTGGCCTCGTCCTCGACGCGGGCCACCTCCGCATGTACGAGCGACTCCGTGCGCTCGCGCTCGCCCGAGGGCAGGAGCCTGGCTACCCGTCCGTCGCCGTCCCGCTCCACGGCGAAGAGGGGGTAGACGAAGTGCCCGATCCGGAGGTCCTGGGAGGAGAGGAACTCCCGGATGGTGTCGATGATGAAGGGGCGCTCCGATATGTTGGTGCGCACAACAGTGACGGGCGTGGACCAGCGGTTCTCGTCGAACTCGGGGTTGACCACCTCGACATCGACCCGATCGGGGCTGCTCCGATCCAGGAAGTCGAGCGAATCGACGCACATCCGGGCCAGGTCGGCGGTGGAGCGCTCCTTGAGGAGCTCCTTCGTGGCCTTGGCGAGGAAGCGCGGAGCGAAGGCGCTCAGCAGCTCGTAGCGGTCGTCGTCGACGGCGCGGCGCAGATGGCGAAGGACCTTGCGCACCACTGGAGGGTCGGCTGCGGCTTGGCGGGCGTGGCCGGGCTCGGTCATGGCGTTTCCAGGGCGTTGGGGCGGTGCAGATGGAGAAGAGCGCGGCCCATGAAGCCGGGCGCAACCGTGCGGGGCTGGTCCACTTACTACCAGCTGCCCTCTGCCTAGACTACCCGGCGGCCGCCCCCATGGCCAGACGTTACCTTCCGAGGTCCGCGCACCACTCCACTCGCGACCCTTTCGATGCGTCTCATCCACATCGCCGATGTCCACCTGGACAGCGCCTTCGCGGCCCGTCGGGGCGAGGCGCGAAGACGGCTTCGGGAGGCTACCCTCGACGCCTTTCGGAGGTGCGTCGAGCTGGCCGTTGCGGAGCGGGTCGACGCGCTGCTGATCGCAGGCGACCTTTTCGACGGACAGCGGCTCTCCTTCGCGACCGAGCTTCGCCTGCTGGCCGAGATGCGGCGACTCGAAACCGAGGGCATCCAGGTGGTCTACGCGGCCGGAAACCACGACCCAGGCTGCGCCGCGGCCGGGCGTGCGCTCGCGTGGCCCAGGAATGTGACCGTCGCCGAGGGGGACGAGCCGGTCGTCGTCGCGGTGGCGGGCCGGAGCGGCCGCACCGTGGGGCATGTGGCGGCTATCGGCCACGCCGACGCGTCGGTGACCGATGATCTCTCGAGGCGCCTTGCGCCAGTCGCGGGAACCGACCTGCCCCAGGCGGCGCTCCTTCACACCCAAGTGCGCTCGTCGGTCGGATCTGCCGGACATCACCCCTACGCGCCCTCCGCCATGGAGAGGCTGCGGGGTGCCGGCTTCGACTACTGGGCGCTGGGGCATGTCCACCAGAGGGAGGAGCTCTCCGCGGACCCGCCCATTCACTATCCGGGGAGCCTGCAGGGGAGGGGGGGGAGGGAGACCGGTCCGAGGGGCGCTCTTCTCGTCGACCTGTCTGTGCGCGGCCAGCCGACGGTGGAGTTCAGGGAGCTGTCGCCGATCCGCTGGGAGCCCCTGGAGTCGCCGGACCTTGCCTCGGCCGGGACCGTCGAGGAGCTGGCGGCGGATCTGGAGAGGGCCTGGAGGCGAGCGCGGGCCGAGGACCGGGGCGGCGCCGATACCGAGTGGATGGCGGCGATCACTCTCGCTGGGGCCTCGCCCCTCTGGCGCGAGCTGGCCGATCCGGACGAGAGGGAGGCTCTCGCCGACGAGGTGGCGAGGCGGATCGGAGCGCTTGGCTGCGAGATCGACGCTCGCGGCGTCCACCCCCCGGCCTTCGTCGAAGACCACGCCGGGCGTCAGGATGTGCTGGGCGGGGCGCTCGAGCTCGCGGGCCGCGTGCGGGTCGGCCAGGAGCGGCTCGGGATTGCCGAAGGAGAGCTGGCTGGCTTCGACCGCAGCCGCGGCGGCACGGTCGACGAGTACGTCGGCCGTCTCCTGGAGGGGGCCGAAGAGGAGCTGCTGGTTCGCATGCTCGTCAGCGGTCGGTAGCAGCCCGTGAGGTTCGAGTCGATCCGGATCCCTTCCTACGGCTGCCTGGAACGACTGTCCACCGGCGATGCCCCACTACCCCAGGTCGTGGCCGTGCTGGGTCCGAACGAGAGCGGTAAGTCAACTCTAGTTGACGTATTGACAACTATACTTTACGGTTTTCGACCCGCGAGCCGAAGACTTCACCCCTATGCGCCGTGGAGCGGAGCCGACGCGGCTGCGTGGGCGGCGATTCGTATGGGTGACGGGAGAGTGGTCGAGGTCCGCCGCCGGCTTGCCTCCTCGCCCAGGGGTGTGATGAAGGCCGAGGACGATTCGGTGAACCTCGCCAACCGGCCCCTTCCCGAGACCGGGCAGGTAGCGCGGGTCGTCTTCCGGCAGGTCTACTCGCTGACCCTTGCCGAGCTGGCGGGCCTCGAGCGCGAGAGCTGGGATCTGGTGCAGGATCGCCTGGTGAGCGCGATGGCTGCCCCTGACCTGAGGTCGGCACGGGTGGTGGCGGGCGAGCTGGAGGGTGAGGCCGCCCGTCTATGGCGGCCGGACCGGCGCGGCCGACCCCGGGCGCGGAAGGTGCAGGAGAGGATCCGCAGGCTGGGCGGGGAGCACCGCGGGGCCGTCGAGCGCGACCGCGAACTGCGCCAGAAGGCGGCTGCCAGAGGGCAGGCAGAGGATGATCTGGAGCGGCTGCGCGGCGAGCTGGCCGAGCTTCGGGAGCGGAGGGGAGAGGTGGAGCGTCTGGTCCAGATGGCGCCCGTGCGCGGCCGCCTGGTCCGTATCCGGGGGCTGGAGGAGCGGGCAGGCGCAGCGAACGAGCTGGAGGGGCTCCCCGCCGACCCCACGGCGAGACGAGCGGAGCTTAGCGAGGCTGCCGAGGCCGCGGCCGAGCGGATGGAGTCGCTCAGGGGAGTCGCCGGCGTGGTGGGACGCGAGGAGGACAGCCGGCGCCTGCGCGAGGTGGCTGCGCGTGTGCTCGCGGCACCTCTCTCCGAGGTCGACCGGGCGGCCTTCGCGAAGGTGAAGCTCGACGAGCTGGGCGAAGCGGTGCGGCTCTTCCAGTCGCGGCGCTCCGAGCGAAAAATCGCCCAGGAGGGGCTGCGCGACGCCGAGCGCTTCCGTCTGGCGGGAGCGGCGCCGAGTGGTGGGTGGCGCCTGGCGCTCTGGCTCTCCTGCTTCGCGCTCGGTGGCGCGGCGGCCTGGGTGGCCCGCTATGCTCCCGATACGCTGATTCCCCTCCCGGGGATCGAGGCGAGCCCCGAGGCTGTGCTCTGGATAGGCTTCGGGCTGGGGCTGCTGGGATCCGTCTTCCTCTTCCTCTGGCTCGATGCCGGACGGCAGCGCCGGGGACAGAGGAGGCGGCTCTCGGCCACGAGGCGGGATTGGCGGAGCGAGATCCAGAGGCTGCAGCACGGGGAGCACATCGCCCGGCAGCGCGTCGTGGCGAGCCTTGGCGGTCTTCCCATCCAGGAGGAGCGCGTCCGGGTACCCGACTACGAGCTCCACGCGACTCTGGAGCGCCTCGTCGAGCTCGTGGGCGAACGGGAGGGGAGGGACGATGCGGCGCGTGGCCAGCTCGAGAGGATCGAGAGCGAGCTGCGAGAGCTGGACGCCGAGCGCAACGACTCCATCTCGGCGCTGCAGGAGCTGGAGAGTAGGCTGAAGGCGATCGGAGGCGGTGACCTCGAGCGCGGCGAGGTCGAGGCCCGGGAGCGCCTGAGCGCCCTGGCTAGGGCCCGCGAGCTAGGGCGGGAGGTGGGGCGCGAGCACCCCGACCTGGCCGAGGTGGAGGCGCGGATTCAGGGGGCTGAGAAGGCTGGCGAGGATTGGGGGTCGCTCGATGCCTCCCTGGAGGATACGGATCGGCGAATTGCCGGGCTCGTGGAGCGGGTGGAGGAGGCACGGGCGGCGATCGCCACCCTGGAGGCAGAGATCGACCATCTGCAGCGAGGCGAGACTGCCGATCGGATCCAGGGACGGATTGAGGCGGCGAGGCGGGAGCTCGACGAGGTGCGGGAGCGGCGGGACCGCGCCATCTTGCTGGCGCGAGTGCTTGCCGAGGCGGAGCGGCGCTTCCGGGAGGCCCATCAGCCGGACCTGCTCCCGAGAGCCGCCGACTACCTGCGGCACATCACCCTTGGCCGCTACGACCGCATCGAGCTCGGCGAGGGAGCGGAGGATTCGCTCCGGCTCCTGGGACCGGTCGCTTCGGCACCCCGCCCGGTCGACTCGCTCTCGCAGGGCACGCGGGAGCAGGTGTACATGGCGCTCCGCCTCGCGGTGATCGATCACCTCGACGCCGACGGCGAGCGACTCCCGGTCTTCATGGACGAGACCCTCGTCAACTGGGACGCCTGGCGCCGCGACCGCGCCCTCGAGCTTCTGGAGCGGGTGGCCGAGCGCCGTCAGCTCTTCGTCTTCACCTGCCACCCCGCGATGGCGGCCGATATCGAGGATCGGGGCGGTCGGGTCGTCGCGCTCGAGCGGCGCTGAGCTACGCTGCCCCGCCCGGACGATGGGCTGGCGGCTGACCTCCGAGCCGCTCGTCGACCTGTACCGCCGGTTGGCGGAATCGTCGCCCCCGTCGGCGTAGTGATCCGAATGAGCGATCGGACCCGACTATAGCACCAGCCGATGAAGCGCAGAATCTTCGTCGCCCTAAGCCTGGGCGGAGTCGTGGTGGCGTCCTTCGTGGTTCTGACCCGGGACGGCCCCGCGACCGAGGCGCTCGCGTCGCTGCCTCTCGCAAACCACGGGGCGGCGCTCCTGACGGCGCTCGTCGAGGTGCTGCTGAGGGGTGTGCGCCTCCTGGTGCTGAGCTCGATCATAGGCCTCAGCATCGCCTTGCCGACGGCCACCCTGACGCAGCTGGCCGCAGACGGCGGGGCCGCGGTCACCCCGCTGCGGTCGGGGGCGGATCCGGGGAAGGCGCTCGTGCTGCACCGCCGAGGCACCCGTGGCGGGCATATCGGAGCGCTGATCCTGGGCGAGGCGCTCTCCGAGGCCACGATGGTGCCCCTCGCGGCGGTCGCGGTGGCGCTGACGGTCGGCGCTTCCCCCGCCGCGCTCGCCGGACCTCTAGTGTGGTCGGCGACGGTGCTGACTCTGGTGACCGTCGCGGTCCGGGTCGCTCCCTCACGCGACGCGAAGGCGCCCCGACTCCTGCTCCGCCTGGGAATGACGCCCGCCAGGTGGGAGCGCACAGTAAGGTCGGCAGCCGACTTCCGCTCGGCGGCCGGGACGCTCAAACGGATGAGGTGGCCGCACCTGGCGCTCCTGGTGCTCTCCACGCTCGGGCACATCGCGGCCCGGCTGCTCGTGCTCCCGGCGCTGCTGGGTCCGGCGGCGGCGGCTGTCGACGCTGGCGCGCTAGTCGCGTGGCCTTTCTTCCTGATCTACGGCGGCTCGCTGATACCGGCACCCGGCGGCGCAGGGCTCGTCGAGGCCGGATTCATGGCCACCGTGGGTCCGGCGGTCGCGACGGCCACCGAGGCCGGAGTGGCCGCCGAGCCGGGGGTCTACGCCTTCTGGTGGCGGGTCTACGCCTACCACCTGACGGCGGCGCTCGGGTGGTGGACGCTGGCCGTCCACGGGCGGCGGCGACGCCGGGAGCGAAGGGAGACGGCTTGACATGCGCAGCTCCCTGGGTCCCGAGTTAGATGCCCTTCCGCCTCTCGTGGTCGCAGAGGTGGACGGTGCCGACGCGGAGACGGCCGGGCTTGCCGTCGGGCCGCGGCTTGCGGCGCACCCCGATGGCGACGGGGGTCGGCCGCGTCTTGCGGAAGGTGAGGCGACCGGTCCGGTACGCGCGGGTCTTGCGGAGGTTGTAGCTGTCGGACGAGGCGGGTGACCTAGCTAGTTCTCGTCCGTAATCTTGTAAGTCACTGTCATCATTGAAGTAGCGAAGCTACGAGGGGGCTAGTTTCGGGGCAATTCGGGTGCCAAAGAATTATTATTGGGGCGAAAAGGCGGTTCCGCAAGCCCCTGGAGGCCGTGAATGCGCGCGAAACGTGCTCCCCAGCGCAGTTTCTTCGACGTGGGATACCCCGACCATGAGATGGGACGCGCTCTGGAGCGGATCTCGACGCTCCTGGACGCGCATCCGGAGTTCCTGGACTGGATCGCGGCCGATGTCGACCGCGGGCGTCCCTCGAGGAGAGGCCGGGCCGGGTTGCCCTGCGAGGTGATCCTTCGATGCGGGATCCTGAAGCAGCTGTGGCAGGTGGACTACCGGGATCTGGAGTTTGCACTGCTCGACTCGGCGTCGGCGAAGCACTTTGCCCGGGTGGATCCGTTGAGGCCCCCGAGGAAGTCCGCGCTGCAGAAGTGCATCGGGGCCGTTCGGGCCGAGGTGTGGGAGCGGATCAACCGGGTGCTGATGGAGGAGGCCCGAGGCGGCAAGGTCGAGGGGGGCCGGACGGTGCGCATCGATAGCACGGTGACGGAGACGCACATCCGCAAGCCGACCGACAGCCAGCTGCTCTGCGACGGGGTGCGGGTGCTCACCCGGCTCCTGGTTCATGCGCGCGACGAGCTGGGAGCGGAGGCCTTCCCGTACCACAACCACCGCCGGGCGGCGAAGCGATGGGCGCTGATAGCATCGCGGAGGCGCGGGAAGCGGCGCGGCGCAGCGTACCGGGAGCTGCTGGGGATCGCGCGACGGACGCTCGGGTACTTGCACGGCGCGCTGGCGGTGGCCGGGGAGCGCGAGGTCGCGGCGCTGCGGGACTGGCGGAAGCCACGATCGAGGTGGTGGTCAGCATGGCGATGCTGAACGAGTCGATAACCCTCGAGGGAACCGTCCGGGTCGGGTCGCGCAACGGTGGCTGGGGGCTTCAGACGCAGAGCGCGACGCTGAAATACGTCGACCCCATCCCGGGAGTGGGAGAGCCCTGGGGCCGGTACACTGCGGACATCGAGAACCATCCGCTCCCGCCAATCCTGGACGGGGGCGGCCCCTGGGACGGCACCTACGCCATCGTCGCCGAGCCGTCTATCGGCCCTTCGGCGATGCACGCGCACAAGGACCTGCGCTATGACGGCAAGCCGTACGCGATCTACCCGTACCAGGACCAGGACTCGGTCGCCATAAGGACTTGCGGGGTGTCGGGCTCCCTCAACGTACACCAGCTCAACAACGCCTGCCGCAGGAGCACCCAGCTGGCCAACTTCAAGGCGCATGTCGAGGCGCACGAGCACTACCACCAGAACAGCCTCAACGCCTGCATCCGGTCCGTGAACGCCGGCAGGTTCAGGGCGCTCGAGTCCGTCACCGGCACTTACGGCGAGGTGGAACAGGAGCTGCAAAACCGATGGGTGAACAGCATCCAGCCGGACCTCATACAGGCCAGGAAGACCGCGCAAGGCTCCGTGTACGCGGACATCTGGCACTGGCGCGCGAACCGGAGATGGATGGACGGCGGGCCAACCGTAGGCCACACCGGCACGAATGGCTGCACCGGCTGAGAACGAGAGAGAGAGGAGACAACCGATGAAGATCCGAACGACGATGGCCGCCCTGGCGGCGCTGGCCTGGCTGCTGCAGGCGACCCCGGCTCGATCCCAGAGTCGACCCCAGGAGCCGCCGACGATCGAAGAGGCGATCGAGGAGCTCGAGCAGGAGCAGCACGGCGGGTACTGGCCGCACCGCCCCGCCGTCTACATCCTCCGTCAGGTCGTGTCCGGATGGGGCGATCCCTATCCGCGCCCGGCGGCCGAGCTCGACGCCTTCGCCGACAGGCTGGCCGCGATCGTGGCCGACGCCACGCTTCCAGACCATGTGCGGCGCAACGCCAGGAACGCCCTGAGGGGTGCCGCGGACCTCAAGACTGGACCCGGCGTTCAAGGCACGCCCTACCCGCGCGGCTTCGATCTGCTGGTGCAGGTGTTCGAGGGCGGCTACGACGATGCGCTGTACTCGATCTGGCTGGCCGATTCGGTGCGCGGCCGTGCCTACCTGCAGGACGTTTTCGAGCGGCTCGATCCGCCGCCGATGTGCGGCAAGAGGCTCGACAGCAGCCGCGAGGAGTGGGCCCGCCCGGATCCGCCGGAATGCGCTGGCAAGTCCGACATCGCATACCATCTGACGACATGGTGCCGGGCGGGGCGCACTCTGTTCAGAGAGGTGGTGGCAGCGGCCAGGGAGTTTGACGACGGGTGGTTGGGGGGCGCCGGGGACGCGCACTCGGCCGTGCCCGAAGGGCTGCCGGAGCACATCGAGGACTGGTACCGGCGCTGCTCGTCCTGACGCTCACGGCGATCTGCCCTCGGGAGAGACGATTTCGGGCCGATTCTGGCTGAATCCAAGGCCCATAGAGCGACGGAGAGCGCGTAACGCGACCTCTTCAGCAGCCCGGACAGTTTCTTTCGGGTGGACCGGAAGGCCATTTCAGCCGTCACAGGCGCGAACTCGGGCGGCAAACGCCCAAAACCGGTTTTCCGCACAACCCGGGCCGCTTGTGCCCCACCTCCACCACGCAAAAACGACTCTCCCCGAGAACCCTTTTGTCCACAGGCTGCTAGGAGAGACGGCTTGACGGTTGTCGGACCGGCGACAGCCTTTTAGAGTGCGTGCGTGTCGGCCATCGGTGGAAGACGCTGGCAGTCCGTCGGCGGTCTCGCGCGATCGCCGGGAGCTGCCTGCAAGGAGACGTGACCCTCTGAAGACAATCAACGCCCTGGGGCTTGCGGGCAGCCTGCGCGTCGGCTCCGTCAACCGGACGCTCCTGCGAGCAGCTGTCCGAGCCGGCGAGCCGCGCGTTCGTGTCAGGACCTTCGATCTGGCGTCGGTTCCCCTCTACAACGGGGACATCGAGGCCCAGGGAGACCCGTCGCCAGTGGCGGAGCTCAAGGAGGCAGTGCGCGACGCCCACCTGGTGATCCTCGCGACCCCCGAGTACAACGCGGGGCTGCCGGGTGTGATGAAGAACGCCGTCGACTGGGTCTCGCGGCCCCCCAGACCCAACGCCTGGGAGGGCAGGCCGGTCGCGGTGATGGGCGCGACGCCGGGCGGGTTCGGCACGGCCCTCGCCCAGCTCCAGCTGCGCAGCGCCCTCGCGCACGTCGGCGCGCTGGTAATGCCGCTGCCGCGTTTCGGGGTCTCCCAGGCGCACAGGGCCTTTGCGGAGGACGGGTCGCTCGCCGATCCGGCGACCGCCGAGCGGCTGGAGCACTTCCTCGGGAGCGCCGCGGCCTGGGCGGCGCGTCTGGCCGGATAGCAGCCGGGTGTCGTCAGAAGACGCCGCAGCACTTCGCGGTCGCCGGTGGCCCAGGAGGCCGGAGCCACTCCCCGGCAGCCACTCGCAGGTGGGTGGCGGCGCCTCAGCTTGCAGCCACCCGCGTATTGGCGATCTTGTTACGGTTGCGTGACGATTTCTCGCTGTGAGACCGCGCATCTCGCGCGGCGTCGGGTCGGAGCCGCCGACCCTCATCGGAACCGGGCGGGCATGGAGTCCTGCCCGGTCGTACCACAGAACCAGGGAGAAGCCTACCAATGAGGACAATCAGCGCAGCCGTCGTCGCGCTGCTCGCCACAGCGCCGCTATCGGCGCAGCAGCCGGGTGCCGTCAGGGGTTCGGTCACATCGGAGGGCGTGGGCGTCGAGGGGGCCGCCGTGGTGCTAACCCACACCGAGACAGGGGCCCAGTACGGGGGTCTCTCGCAGGCGGGCGGGCGCTACGCCATCCCCCGGGTGCCGGCGGGCTCGTACCAGGCCGAGGCCCAGATGATCGGGCTGGCGGGCGAGAGCCAGAGCGTCGTGATCGCCTCCGGCCGGACGGTGACCCTCTCCTTCGCAATGACGCCTTCGGCGCTGGTGCTCGGCGGGATCGAGGTGCTGGCCGAGAAGTCCGAGGCGCTCACCACCCCGGCGGCCTTCACGACCGTCACCAAGGCCAGGATTCGGGGCCAGCTCGGCTCGCGTGATCTGCCGCTCGTGCTGAATCTGGCCCCGTCGGTCTACTCGACGGTCACTGGCGGCGGCGCCGGCGATGCGCGGATCAATGTGCGCGGCTTCAACCAGCGCAACACCGCCGTCATGATCAACGGCGTGCCAGTCAACGACATGGAGAACGGCTGGGTCTACTGGTCCAACTGGGACGGACTGGGCGACGCCGCGACGAGCATTCAGCTGCAGCGCGGCATGAGCGCCATAAACCTGGCCACCCCGTCGATCGGGGGCACCCTGAATGTGATCACCGACCCCAGCCGCAGGGAGCCCGGCTACAACCTCAAGCAGGAGTTCGGCAGCGGCAACTTCCGCAAGACGACGATGACGGCCTCGACGGGGCCGGTGGGCGACTTCGCCCTCACCGCCTCTGCGGTGCGCAAGACGGGCGACGGAATCATCGACGGCACCTGGACGGACGCCTGGGCGTACTACGTCGCCTCGCAGTACAAGCTGAGCGACGGCAATCGTCTGGAGCTCTACGCGGTCGGCGCGCCGCAACGGCACGGCCAGAACCTGTACCGGCTCAACATCGCCACCCTGGACAGCGAATTCGCCGCCTCCATGCCGGACTACGACCCGGCCGCGCTCGACCGCTTCACGGAGGCTGGCCGCTACTGGAGCCCCAACGTCGGCGGGGTCGATCCCAGCTACTCGGGGCGCCAGTTCACGAGCACGGGTCCCGGGGCCGGCACCTTCAGTCGCTTCGACCGCAGCTTCCTCAACGAGCGGGAGAACTACTTCCACAAACCCCAGGTGAACCTCAACTGGCACTACCGCCTGGGCGAGGGGCTCACCGCCCACTCGGTCGCCTACTACTCGGGCGGCAGAGGCGGCGGAACCGGCCGCTACGGTTCGTGGAGGTGGGACGACACCTACAGGACACGCTCCCCGGACTGGAACGCCACAATCGAACGCAATCGGAACAGCGACGCTGGCTCAGTCGGCATTCTGCGGAACTCGGTCAACAACCAGAACACGGTGGGGCTGGTCACCCGACTCCGGAGGGAGTTCGAGGGCGACCTCAGGGCCGAGCTCGGGATCGACTGGCGCACCGCCACGATCGAGCACTACCGCGAGGTGCGCGACCTCCTCGGCGGCACTCACTTCAACGATTGCTCGCGCGGGTGCAGCTCCGACTTCTGGAGCCAGGAGGAGGGCGAGAATCGAGGCCTCGGCGACAAGATCCACTACCACAACGAGAATGACGTCAACTGGATCGGCCTGCATGTGCAGGCGGAGAAGTCCACTCCCGAGGGCTCGCTCTACGGGATGGCGGGGTGGTCGATGAGCGCGTATCACTTCACCGATTTCTTCACCCAGAGTCTAGCTCCGCGCGACGCGGGTGCAGCGATGCAGCTGAGCAGCGGAACGCTGACGGGATTTCAGGTCAAGGGCGGCGTGGTTCGGAACGCCACCCCCGAGTGGTCGGTATACGGCAACGCCGGCTATGTCTCCAAAATCCCGATCTTCGATGGGGTGATCGATGACGTCAACGGACTCCTCGTGGAGAATTCCTCTAACGAGACCTTCGCCTCCTTCGAGGCTGGCGCACGATTCAGATCTTTGAACCGGAAGCTGTCGCTCGATGCCAACGTGTATCTCACGCAGTGGAACGATCGCACCGGCAGGCAGTTTGCGTCCGACTTCTTCGGCCAGGACATGGACGCGGTGGTCCGGCTGCTCGGGATGGACGCCCGGCACATGGGACTGGAGGCCGAGGCGGCGTATCAGCCGGCAGACTACGTGCGGATAGACGCGGCGCTCTCCTACGGCGACTGGAAGCACACCGACAATATCACCGGCAGCTTCACGACCGAAGAAGCAGACAGCACCATCAACTACAACTTCTATGTCGACGGCCTATACGTCGGCGACGCACCCCAGATGCAGCTGGCCTACGCGCTGTCGGTATTTCCGCCCGGCGGGCTCTACGCGCAGCTTGTAGGTAGAAGCTACGGCAAGCACTACGCCAACTGGGACCCCTTCTCGCGCACCGTCGAACGCGAGCTAGGAGTTCAGTCATGGCGCGCACCGGGCTACACCGTCTTCGACTTCCACGCTTCGTACAAGCTCTCTGACGAGATGGCCGCGCCCTTCGGGGGCAAGGTCAAGCTCTTCATGCACAGCTTCAACATCCTCAACTCGGTCTACATCCAGGACGCGATCGACAACTCCAGATTCAACGGGTACTGGGATGAAGCCGAGGCGCAAGCACGCCGTCTGAGCCACCAGGCCGACGACGCCGAGGTCTTCCTGGGCTACCCGCGCTCCTTCAACTTCGGTTTCCAGATCTATCACTAGCAGTCCGTGGATAATCGCGCGCGAGCAGCGAAGCGGCGAAGCGCTATTGGTCCGGGAGCAACACCGAGCGAAGCGGTCCAGCGTGGATGCAGCGCTGCTCCTGCCGTGGGAGGTTTGTCCACAGGCTGCTAGGAGGGCGGGGCGGGGCTCCGTCACACTCTGGAAGCGGGTCGCAGGTGACATGACGACGGTTTGCTAACTAGTAGATTACACGATGGCGAGCACCTTCGGCGTCTACCTCAGGCTGGGCTTCGACCACCTGCTCGACCTGCGGGGCTACGACCACATCCTCTTCCTCGCGGTACTCTGCGCTGCGTATTCGCTCGCTCGCTGGCGCGAGCTCCTGATCCTCGTGACGGCCTTCACCGTCGGGCACTCGCTCTCGCTGGCGGCCGCCACCCTCGGACTGGTGCGCATAGGGAGCGGCCTAGTGGAGTTCCTGATCCCCATGACGATCATAGCCACCGCGGTGACCAACCTGGCCGGGCTTAGCAGTCCGTGGATAATCTCGCGCGAGCACCGAGAGGGGCGCTGCGCCAGCGGTCCGTGGACGGGCCCGGACGAGCACCGAGACCGGCGAAGCGCCCCGCTGGCAAGGCGCTCCGCAGCGCGAATAGCAGCGTTATTCGTGCAAGAAGAAACGCAGAGCGAAGCGGTCCAGCGCGGATGCAGCGCGCCTCGAATGCCGGGGGAGGTTTGTCCACGGGCTGCTAGCCGACGCGGCCGGGGGACCGGAGGGTGGAGCGCCCCCCGCGTGCGCTACGGCCTGGCGCTCCTCTTCGGGGTGGTGCACGGGCTGGGCTTCGCGACCTTCCTGCGTCTGGCGCTCGGTGCCGAGCGGAGCATCTGGCTCCCCCTGCTCTCATTCAACATCGGTCTGGAGCTGGCCCAGATAGTGGCAGCCGCGGGAGTGCTGGCGATCGGCCTCGCGGCCACGCGAATCCCCGGAGTCGGGGAGCGTCTCTGGACCGCCGTTCTGTCGGCGGCGGCCGGGAGCGTGGCTCTCCTCATGGCCGCCGGGCGGTTTCCCCCTTGAACATCGGGCCCTCGGATTGCACGTTCTCAGCTGACCGAAGTGCAGGCAGTGGACGCCTGTCGCCCCAACCACCAGACACCAGCAGGCCACGCGCCAGAGGATAGCAAGACATGAGCACGCAGAAGCGCTTCGACACCGTGACCGCCGCCAAGACATGGAGCCGTCGCCCGGAGACCCGCTCCGGCGACCGCGACCTCATCCCCAGGATCTTCGGAGAGGACACCTTCGGGCTCCGCGAGATGCAGTCCCGGCTGCCGGACACCGTCTACAAGCAGCTGATGAGGACCATCCACCACGCCGAGGAGCTCGATCCCGGGATCGCCGACGCCGTTGCCTCGGCGATGAAGGACTGGGCCCTCTCGCGCGGCGCGACCCACTACACGCACTGGTTCCAGCCGCTCACCGGCTCCACCGCCGAGAAGCACGACTCCTTTCTGAAGGTGGGAAGCGACGGCCGCGCCCTCACCGAGTTCGGGGGCAGCGAGCTCGTGCAGGGCGAGCCGGACGCCTCCTCCTTCCCGTCGGGCGGGCTCAGGGCCACGTTCGAGGCGCGCGGCTACACCGCCTGGGACCCGACCTCGCCGGCCTTCCTCATGGGGGGCGAGTCGGCGACCTACCTCTGCATACCGACGGCGTTTTCGAGCTGGGCCGGGGACAGCCTCGACGCCAAGATTCCGCTGCTGCGCTCGATGGATGCCCTGGACCAGGTCACGCGGCGGGCCCTACGGCTCTTCGGCGTCGACGCCGGACGCGTCACGGCGAGCCTCGGGCCGGAGCAGGAGTTCTTCCTACTGGACCGCGAGTTCTACTACCGGCGTCCGGACCTGATGACGTCGGGCCGCACCCTCTTCGGTGCCAAGCCGCCTCGAGGGCAGGAGCTCGACGACCACTACTTCGGCTGGATGCACGAGCGCGTGCTGGCGTGCATACAGGCGGTCGAGATGGACCTCTACCGTCTCGGCGTGCCGATGAAGACGCGCCACAACGAGGTCGCCCCCGGGCAGTTCGAGATGGCGCCCGTCTACGAGAACGCCAACGTCGCCTCGGACCACCAGCAGCTCATGATGCGGATCCTGGAACGCAACGCGCGCCACTACGGATTCGTGGCGCTCCTCCACGAGAAGCCCTTCGCGGGGATCAACGGGAGCGGCAAGCACATCAACTGGTCCTTCGGAACCTCCGGCCGCAACCTGATGGATCCCGGCGACACACCCCACGACAACCTGATCTTCCTCTTCTTCTGCACGGCGGTGATGAGCGCTGTGAATCGCCACCAGGATCTGCTCCTCGCAAGCGTCTCGACCGCAGGCAACGACCACCGTCTGGGAGCGAACGAGGCACCCCCGTCGATCATCTCGATCTTCCTGGGCAGCCAGCTCGAGGACATCTTCGAGCAGCTCGAGGCGTCCGGCAGGGCCGAGCGTCGGGGCGGCGAAGGGCTGCTGGGGCTGGGCGTCGACGTGCTGCCCAATCTCCCGCGCCACTCTGGCGATCGCAACCGCACCTCTCCCTTCGCCTTCACCGGCAACAAGTTCGAGTTCCGAGCGGTCGGCTCCTCGTCGAGCATCTCGCTCCCCGCCACGGTGCTCAACACGATCGTCGCGGAGGCGATCGACGATTGGACACAGCTGCTCGAGCCGATCGTGGCGTCGGGCACCTCGATCGAAGATGCACTCTGGAAGCTCCTCTCGAACGAGATTCCGGACTTCAAGCGAATCATCTTCAGCGGCGACAACTACTCCGACGAGTGGGTCGAGGAGGCTGCACGCCGCGGTCTGCTGAACACCGGCTCGACGGTGGACGCACTTCCCGCGCTCGTCGCCGACAAGAACAAGGAGCTCTTCGACAGGTACGACGTGATGTCGCCCCGGGAGCTCGAAGCGCGCCACGAGGTGCTCACCGAACAGTACTTCATCAAGATCAACATCGAGGGCGAGACGGCGGCCCACATTGCCCGCACGATGATCCTGCCCGCGGCGGTGACGTACCTGGGGCAGCTGGGTTCGGCTCGCAAGAGCGTCAAGAAGGGCGGAGCGTCGACCGAGGGAGTCGACGAGAGCATCGCACTGGTCGCCGGACTGGTCGACGAGCTCACCGAGGCGCTGGCCGAGCTAGACGTGCAGAACGAGGAGCTGGGGGGCGACGAGGTGACCGAGAAGGTCGTCCATATGCGCAACAATGTGATACCGGCGGCCAACGCCGTACGCGACGTGGCGGATCGGATGGAGAAGGTGATTCCCGACGAGCTCTGGCCGCTCCCGACGTACCGCGACATGCTCTTCGTGAAGTAGCGGCGGATCGCCGGGGAGCAACGCAGGGCGAAGCTGCGGGCACGGCCATTGTAAACTCTAGATTACAAAAGGTAAGGCATACGTTACTATGGACAGGCGAAGCCAAGCGGTCCAGCGGGGATGCAGCGCTGCTCGAATGCCGTGGGAGGTTTGTCCACAGGCTGCTTGGGTGAGGGTAGGGTCGGAGTTGAGATCGCTGTGCGCGACGGCGTTGGTCGCGCTTATCGCGGCCTGCGCCCAGGAGGACTCGGGGGGCGGTGCGCGCGAGGGGGCAGAGGAGTTTGCAGGGGTACGCCTGGCCGAGCCCGAAGCCGTCTACCCGCAGGGCTTCTCGGCGGCCTTCACGGTGCGCGAGCTGGACGACGGCACGGTGCTCGTCGCCGACCCGATCGGCCAGGCGCTGGTCAGGGTCGACTTCGCGACTGCGAGCGCCGACACGGTGGGCGGCTACGGAGAGGGTCCGTCCGAGTACCGCCAACCCGACGCGGTCTGGCCCCTTCCCGATGGCGGCACGCTCCTTGTGGACCTCGGTAACGGCCGCCTGACGGAGCTGGACGCCGAACTCGAGTTTGGCCGCACGCATCCGTACTCCCAGGGCGACCCCGAGGATACGACGCTCATGGTCGTGATCCCGCAGGGGGTGGACGACCGGGGGCGCGTCTACTTCAGTGGCGTGCCGGTCGAAGAGAACGACTCGCTGCCGGTGCTGCGTCTGGATCTGGGAACGGGCGAGCTCGACACGATCGCGCGATACAGGCTACCCGCGACGAGGCGGGACACGATCACCGATGCGCGCGGGCGGCAGCGCCAACGCGTCTCGATGGTGCCGCTATCGCCCACCGACGCGTGGGGCGTGGGGGCCGACGGGCGGGTGGCGCTGGCGCGCGCCGCGGGGGCCCCGATGAGCAACGCTCCCACCGAATTGGGTTACTTCCTGGAGTGGATCGACGAGGACGGCACTTCGACGCCCGGCCCCACGGTGCCCTACGAGCCCGTCCCCATCGGCGAGGCCGAGAAGGAGGAGTGGACCGACCGGCGGGACGAGTTGGGCGGCGGGCTCAGACTTGAGGCCGCGACCGGCGACAGCGCGGCGGCGGTCATCGGCAAGCGGGGCGGACCTAGGCCGGTGAACGAGGACCTGGACCGCTACGCCTGGCCCGAGGTGCTGCCCGCCTTCTACCCCGATAGGGTTGCGGTCGACCCCCTTGGGCGTGCCTGGGTGCGCCGCTACGCCGAGGCGGGAGCGGTAACGCGCTACGATGTCTTCAGTGCGACCGGCGAACGCGCGGAGACGGTCGAGCTCGGGGTCGGCAGGCGAGTCGTCGGCTTCGGGGAGGGCAGCCTGTACGCGATCCAGATGGACGACCTGGGACGCCAGCGGCTGGAGCGGTATGCGATCCCGATGTAGGCTGTGATCTACGACAACCGGCACCGCCGGCAGACTCGCCACTCTTCCCGCAGCAGATGCCCCTCGATCCTGAACTTGTAGCCATTCTCGTCTGCCCCGAGAGCAGGCAGCCTGTTGCCCCCGCGTCGGGGGAGGTGATCGACCGCGTCAACGCAGCCGTGGCGAGCGGGGATGCGCGGACACGATCCGGCGATCCCTTGGGCAAGCCGATCGTCGAGGGGCTGATCCGCGAGGACGGCCGCGTCCTCTATCCGGTGCGCGACGGCATCCCGATAATGCTGATCGACGAGGCGATCGAAGTCGCAACGGACGCTTCCGGGTAGGAGCCCGTCTGGAAAATCTCGCGCGAGCACCGAGAGCGGCTGCTCGAATGCCGTGGGGGGATTGTCCACGGGCTGGCCAGCCCCGCCCCCACGCCCGCCCCGCTACCTCGTCGGCCGCACCCTCAGGAAGAAGCCGCCCCCGAAGCGGGTGTAGTAGGCACCGGTGAAGCTGGTCTCGACGCGCTGCCAGCCCAGGCGGAATGCTGCGTCCATGTTGCGCGCGACGCTCCTGGTGATCTCGGCGTAGAGGGCTGCGCCGTTGTCGGCCTCCTCGCCGGGCACCGGCGCGTACTCCTCCGACTGATGGCGATACCGCTTGACGGCCAGATCAGAAGCGACGCTCAGGCCGAACTCGCGCCAGACCTTCCAGAGCTGCATCTGAACACCGAGGCGGCCGGCGTGGTACTCGACGCGCCTGGAGTTGGACCAGCTACGGGTGCCGTCGAGGCTCACACCGAGGTCCATCCGCCCGGCACTCAGCTCGTATCCGCCCCCCAGGCCGACTGCGTGGTCGACGCGGAAGACCCCCTCGAGACCCTGTCTGGGGTAGGTGTGGTACCGGTAGGAGCCGAAGAAGCGCACCTCGGAGTACTCGCCCGAGTCGGGGGAACGGTAGCTACGCCTAGTGCCAGCGGCCTCTACAACGGCCGACCTGCGATCCAGGAGATCGAGGTAGGGAAGGAGCACCGGTGCGCCATAGTCGGCACTCTCTCCGGTCACCGTGAGGGAGGCCCGCGACCCGGCCAAGGTCGTCTCGTACCCCGCCTTCAGGCGGTACGACCTGTATCCGGGCGGGAGGTAGAGCGGCATCGGGGGACGATCGTCGATCCCGTGCTTCCTTGCGGTGGCCTCGGCGACTAGGGCGCCGCCCCGCCCGTCGGCGACGTCCCTATGGTAGCGGGCGGTCAGAAGGGCGTTGTACTCGCGCGGGGAGTACCTGCGCAGCTGGAAGCCGCCCGGCGCGAATTGGCGAAAGCCCACGTCGACGATGGCATCCAGGGAGCTCTGCTCGCGACGGGCGAGGTTGAAGATCCCGTTGGCGCTCCATTCGCCGACCCACGCCACCGCCTGGTTCGTGGAATCAACCTGTGGGATGACGAAAGAGACGAAGTCCCCCCGCCAGGCCTCGCCAGCCATTCCCCCGGATATCACCAGATCCTGGACGATCCCCTGTCCGGCCAGGGGCGAGGCCGTGGCCAGGACGAAGAGTCCGGGCAGGCCGAAACGCGCAACGCCGTCGATTCTCATTGTCCGCCTCCCGTCCTTCCTCTGAATTCCTCCGCCTTGCGACTGAGCTCCAGCATTCGCATCTCGACTTCCTCCCTCAGCTCCCTGTACTGCCCGATCCTGACCTCGATCGGCACAGCGGGCGCCGACGCGGGGTCGGAGAGTTCGCGACGCTCATTGCCGATCGGCACCACGCCGTCCCCGAACCTCTCGTGCGACGTCATGAAGTCCCTACGATTCTGTTCCCTGCGCTGCCTTTGCGCAAGCACCTCAATCTTCTGGTCCAGCTCTGCAGCAAGGCTAGCGTAGTACCGGACCCGGTTCTCCATCAGCCTCGCCTTGTAGAGAATCTCCCCGGGAGTGTCGCCGGGGCGAATCGTCACCTCCGGCATCGGCTCCAGCTCCAGGGGCACCTCGGGGAGCTCGCTCTCGACTCGGCGGAGGGTGCTGAAGAGCTCGTTGTACAAAGCATTCTCGTACTCCGCAGCGCCAACCGACTGTTCGGTGGCGGGCCAGAGCTTCTCCAGGTAGTCGTCTATCGCGGCGACCAGCTCCTGACCCGCCTCCCTCCAGAGTTCCTGACTCGATCGCCAAGCCTGCTCCAGGCGGCTCTTCTCCGGAGAGCGCTCCTGGAAGACCGCGAGGAGCTCTCTGACGCGGTCGCGGTCGCCAGCCCTGGAGGCCGCGGCGTGCTGTTCCAGGAGCTGCGACCACTCGTCGCGGACCCTCGCTGCCGCCAGCCGCGCCGCCTCGGATCTGGCCTTGGCCTCCTCGTACTCCGCCTGCCTGCTCTCCACTACCGCCTGGGGGGAGACGGCCGCCACCTGGGCCCGCAACCCCGCAAGGGGGGCCAGCAGGCAGATCGCCGCGGTCCCGGCCGTGTGCAGCAGGAGTCGTCTCATTCCCCTATCGCGTACTTCTTGATCTTGTAGAGCAGCTTGCTCTTGGAAATGCCCAGATGCCTCGCGGCCGCGGTCCTGTTGCCGCCGGTCCTGGCCAGCACCTGACGGATCATCCCCTCTTCCATATCGTCAACCGCGCGGCTCAAGTCAATACCCTCCGAGGTGTCCCCGCCGCTCCGCCCCGGCGACTGCGAGCCCGGGACGTTGACCAGGAGGGGCAGATCGGACGCCTGGAGGACCTCCTCCTCGGCGAGCACCAGGGCTCTTTCTACCACATTCTCGAGCTGCCGCACATTGCCCGGCCAGTCGTACTCGACGAGCCGCTCCATCGCCTCCGGTGAGATCGCGGCCACCGGCGAGCGGGTGCGCCTCCGGAGCTTCCCCACGAAGTGCTCTGCCAGGAGAGGGATGTCCTCCCGCCGGTCCCGGAGGGGCGGAACGGTGATCGGCACCACGTGCAGCCGGTAGTAGAGATCCTCGCGGAAGCCGTCCCCCCGCAGCAGGTCGGTGGCGGGCGAATTCGTCGCCGCGACTATCCGGACATCGACCGGAATCGTCTCCTCGCCCCCGACGCGCTCCAGCTTCCGGTCCTGCAGGACGCGCAGGAGCCGCACCTGGGTGGCCGCCGAGATGGTGGCGATCTCGTCCAGGAAGAGGGTGCCGCCGTCGGCCAGCTCGAAACGCCCCCGCCGACGCCTCTCCGCCCCCGTGAAGGCACCCCGCTCGTGGCCGAAGAGCTCCGAGTCGAGGAGGCCCTCGGGCATGGCCCCGCAGTTCACCGGGACGAAGGGCCCCTCGTGCCGGGCCGATCCGGCGTGCAGAGCCCGGGCAACCAGCTCCTTCCCGGTCCCGGACTCCCCGTAGATCATCACCGTCGAATCCGAGCGCGCCACCCGCTCGACGAAGCGCAGCACCGTCCGAATACCCTCCGACTCGCCGACCATCTCGCCGTACGGGGTGCCGCCGTCGCCGCCCTCGGAGCGCAGGTAGGTGTTCTCGACGCGGAGCGCAAGATTCTCCTGACGCAGGCGCAGGCGCTCGTCCCGCTCGCGCAGGATGCGGTCCACCTTGATCCCGAACTCCTCCGACGAGAAGGGCTTCGAGATGAAGTCGCGCGCGCCGAGCTTCATCGCCTTGACCGCGGTCTCGACCGTGCCATGGCCGGTGATCACCAGCACGTCGGTGGCCGGCGCCGCGCTCTTCACTCCCTCGAGCACCCTGATGCCGTCCATATGCGCCATCTTCAGATCGGTGATGACCAGATCGGCACCCTCCTCCTGGAGGAGCCGGAGTCCCTCGCGCCCGTCCGTCGCCGAGAGCGTGCGGTGGCCTCGGCGGCGCATCAGGAGCTCGAGCCCGTCGCGCATGCTGTCATGATCGTCGATGATCAGTACCTGACTCGGGGTGCTCATCTAGCCGCTCCCTAGGTGGTTGCAAGGCGCTGTCCCGTATCGCCGGGCAGGTTCTCCGGGCCTCTCAAGTATACGTGAAACTCGGCTCCCGATCCGCCGGCGGCCCCTTCGACGTCGTCCGAGACGACGCTGACGCGCCCTCGATTCACCTCCACCATCTCCTTGACGATCGCCAGTCCCAGCCCGGCGCCCTGCGCCTTGTCGCCGACAAAGGGCTCGAAGATGCGGTCGCGGAGCTCGCGCGCGATCCCCGGTCCGTCGTCGCGGACCGAGAGGCGAACCTCGCCGTGGACCATCGCTCCCGAGAGCCACACGGTGTCGCCCGCCTGGGCGGCGTTGCGGAGCAGATTCAGGGTCAGGCGTTTGACGTGCCGCGGATCGGCCCTCGCCAGGAGCGGCTTGGCGGGGAGATCGACCTCCAGTTGGCCGCCCCTCCGTTCGAGGTCGCTCTCGACGAGCGCCGCCGCTTCCCTCACCGGCTCGCGGACATCGTGCAGCCGGAGGAGCGTCTGGCCCGGCCGCGCGAAGCCGAGGAACTCGTTGATGATCGCGTTCAGGTCGCGCACCTCCTTCCGGATCCGCCCCAGGATCGTCCTCCGCTCCTCGGCGTCGTCGCTCTCCTGGGCGGCGGCGGCGAAGAGCTCGAGCCCTCCGAGTGGATTGCGGATCTCGTGGGCGACGCGCGAGAGCATCACCCGCAGCTGCTCGTCCCGGCGGCGGATTCCGGTCCTCATCCTCTCCATGGCGCGCGCAAGACGCCCGATCTCGTCCTCGCCCTCGAGGTTGAAGGGGCGGTCCATCGCCCCCCTCTGAATCCTGAGCGCGCCGCGGCTGAGCACCTCCAGGCGCGACGCGATCCCACTGGCGAGCCGCCAGCCGATCAGGCCAGCGGCCGCCGCCGCCCCGACCGCCAGGGCGACGAGCGTCCACCTCAGGCGGGTCAGGGGCGAGAGGTGGTCGGCGGGGATCAGGACCGCGAGGAAGGTCTCGGAGCCGAGGCGCATGAAGCCGTACTTGTACTGCCTCGTCCCGTCGGCGCTCTCGAATAGCTCGGTGGTGGCCCGCCCATCCTCGCTGCGATACGCCTCCGCGATCGTCTCGATGTACGGTGCCGCCTCGTTTACCTCCTGCCCGATCGCCAGCACCTCCGGCGGGTCAACGCTCACGAGGGCCGTGGCGATCTGGTCGCCCACCTCCCAGCGGAATATGAAGGCCCGGTCCACATAGCCGTGTTCCCTGAGGCGATGGAGCAGCTGTTGGACGCCCCTCCACTCGGCGGTCTCCTCGTCGCCCGGGGAGAAGAAGGCGAAGGCGTCGTCGATCCCGAAGGCAAGGTGGCCCGCGACACCGGCCACATCCAGCAGCCTTCGGTCGAGCTCGGCCTCGAGGGCGTTCCCCGACGCAGTGTAGAAGAGCCAGGTGCCGAGGCCACTGATCCCGACGGCGAAGGTGGCGAAGAAGAGGGTGAAGCGATTCCGCAGTCTCATCGTCCGACCCAGCAGTCCGTGGAAAATCTCGCGCGAGCATCTGCGGGCCGCATTGGCTGGTAGCAGCGGTACCGGCCCGAGAAGCAACGCAGAGCTAATCCATCGGGTACAGGCATTGTACACCATGGATTACATATTGTAAGGCATACATTACAGCACGGACAACGGACAGGCGGGAGGAGCGGTCAGCGGAGATGCAGCGCCACTCCTGCCGTGGGCGCTCTGTCCACGGGCTGCCTCGGCAGGGTCAGCGACCACCGTGCGCGTGCTGCGCTACACTCCGCAGGGCACTCTCTCGACCCGCAAGGCGAAGGAGAAGCTACCCTCCCGCCTGGGGGTCACGACGATGTGGTACGGCCAGACGTCACGCCTGGCGGGGGCGCAGTAGTCCCCGGGCACACGCTGCACGACCTCGACGAAGATGTCCCGCTCCTCGCCCACCAGCAGGACCTTCCGCACCTCTATCGAGTCACCCAGCTCGTGACGGGGGCCAGCGGTCGCCAGAACCACCATCTCTCCGGCCCAGTCCACCTCCGGCAAGCTGGAGCCGGGCCGGTGCTCGTCCCAGATGCGGACCCACTCGGCGGGCGCACTCCGGCCGTCGGGGGAGCGGAAGAGCCTCGGCTTCTGCTCCTTGATTTCGGTCTGGGTCCCTTTGTCGACCGTCCCGAAGGGAAGGCTCCCGGTGTACGCGTAGTCGTCGAAGTCCTTGCCGAACGCGAGGTCCCGGGCGCGCGTCGCGAGGTAGACGACCCCCGCGGCACCATCGTCCGGCTCGGTTACCTCCCGCTCGTCCAGCTCCTTGAGCGAGGTAGCCCTGCCAGCGCAGCGCTGCCATTCCGCGATGCTGTCCCTTGGGTTGTCGCGGACATGGAAGGTCACCCGGGAGCGCCCGATGCCGCACTCGCGCCCCTCGCGGCCGAGCTCCCAGAGCCGGGTTCCCTCGCGTTCGTTGAAGTCGTGGAGGAGCGTCTGGTGGCCGGCTGCGAAGGCGATCGGCAGGCCCGAGCTCCGCACCGTGGTCTCGTCGCCGTCGACATCGTCGTAGCCGATCACCTCGAAGAGCGTCCAGGCGCCGTCGGAGTTCCACGTCAGGACCTGCTGCTTCAGGCCGATGCCGCCCCCCAGCGGGACCTCCACCGTTACTCTAATCAGACCGTCGGTCCCAAACT
Organism: Gemmatimonadota bacterium; assembly: GCA_026706635.1. GTDB lineage: Bacteria > Gemmatimonadota > Gemmatimonadetes > Longimicrobiales > Gaopeijiaceae > Bin94. Next base: position 36,279 of record JAPOYJ010000011.1, read on the forward strand.
TGAGGATTCCTGCCTCTGTACTGCCGCACGCGGCCAGCAGGGTACAAATTGCGGTCAGACTTACACTTATCGGCAGGCAAGACCGATCCTGCCGGGGCCTTCCGCACCCCCCGGAGAACGCCTTAGATTGCACGGTCATGTCTGCTCGCCTCCACCTCGGCCGCCTCCTTCGCGCCAAGAGCGTCAGGACTGGCCGCTTCACTCTGGCCAGCGGCCGAGAGTCAGACTACTACATCGACGCGCGGCTGACAACGATGAGCGGCGAGGGCCAGCTCCTGGTCGGCGAGGTGTGCCACCAGGCGATCGTCGCCACAGAGTGGAGTCCCGACCATGTGGGCGGCATGACGCTGGGTGCCGATCCGGTGGCCTACGCGATCGCGCGCGAGGCCACTAGGCGAGGGTGCGCCATCGACGCCTTCACCGTGCGCAAGGCCGCCAAGGCGCACGGGACGCGGAGGAGGATCGAAGGGTGCCTACAGGTGGGGGGACGGGCCGTGGTCGTGGACGACTCGGTCACGACCGGCGGAAGCCTCCTCGCCGCCGCCCGGGCTGTGGTGGACTTCGGGGCCGAGGTGGTCGGCGTGTTAGCGCTCGTGGACCGGGAGGAGGGCGCTCGCGAACTCCTCGCCGAGGCGGGCTACGACTTCCGTCCGGTTTTTGCCGCCAGGGAGCTCCTCGCCGATCCGGACGGGTCAGTCCACCAGCCGTAGCGGCATCACTAGGCAGAGGTAGTCGAGCTCCGGGTCGGCCGGTTCGAAGGTGGCTGCCCGCTCGGGGCTCTTGAAGGCCACCCTGACCTCGCCGTCCGGCATGTGGCGGAGCACCTCCAGAATGTAGGCCGCGTTGAAGGCGATCCGCAGCTCGTCGCCCGCGTACTCGACATCCTGCTCGTCGTGAGCCTCCCCCAGATCAGGGGTCATCACATCCAGTTGCACCCTGTCGTCCCCGAAGGTCAGCTTGATCCGGTGCGTCTGGTCGCTTGCGAGGACCGCCATGCGACGGACCGCCGCCCCCAGGGCATCCCGGTCGACGCGGGCAATCTTGTCGTTGTCGCGGGGTACGACCTGCTTGTAGTTGGGGTACTTGCCGTCGATCAGCCGGGTGTAGACCTCCTGGTTCTCGGTCCTGAACCCGAGGTGGTTACCACCCCGGCCCAGCGTGATCTCCCCGGCCCCGTCGAAGAGCCGCTCCACGTGCGACAGCGCCGCAGGCGGCACGATGAACTCCTCCTCGGTCCCACTGGCCGCCTCGTCGGTTCCATCTTCCCGAGCAGCCCGTCCGTGCGCGGCGGCGGCCGACATCCTGGCAAGACGGTGGCCGTTGGTGGCGACCATCGTCATCTTGTCGTCGGTGAGGACCCAGTAGACGCCATTCAGGATCGGGCGGCTCTCCTCGGCCGAGACGGCGAAGGCGGTGCTCCGGATCAGACGCCGGAGCGACTCCTCCGACACGCTCCACCCCTCTTCGAAGTCCACCGCGGGCACATTCGGGAACTCCTCCTCCGGGAGCCCATTCAGCTTGAAGCGGCTATTGCCGCACTCGATCTCCAGCTGGTGGCCCCGCACACCGAGCGACACCGGCTCGTCGGGGAGCTCGCGGGTCAGCTCGAGGAGCTTGCGACCGGGAGCAGTCAGAGCACCCGGCTGGGAGACCTCGGCGGGGATCGAGACCCGGATCGATACGTCGAGATCGGTTGCCGTCATCCAGACCGAGCCTTCGCGGGACGCGATCAGCACATTCGAGAGAACCGGCAAGGTCGATTTGCCCGGGATGCTCCCGGATACGGCGGCCAGCCCGCGTTGCAGGTTCTGGCGGGTGATGGTGAGTCGCATGAATCGCCTACCCTAGCTGGGATGGAGCGGAGGATGGATGGTCTGATCGTCGGTCACGCTGCAGCGGGGAGCGAAGAGAGCGGGAAGAGCGGTGGTCAATTTCCATACTAGTGGTGGTAAGGTAATAGAGACTAGTCGTAGTAGAGGGTGTGGAAAGAGTGGATAGGTGGCCCAGGACCCGGTCCCAGAGGCTGAAGCGATGGGGTGTGTGGACCGTTGGGGGAAGTGTGGAAGAGTGGGGGAAGGCAGCTTGATTTCCGGCCGGAAGGTGGGCGACGGAGCGTCAGATGTGGAAAATCACATGGATCGGGAGGGTTTTCCACATGGTTTTCCACAGGTGCTTGTGGTTCCCGGGCATAGGCGGGAGTCCACGGGTACGGAAACCGTAAAGCATGATTTACATATTGTAACATATACTTTACACTGTGGACAGGCGAGCGAAGCGGGCCACCGGGGATGCAGTGCCGCTTGCTGCCGCTGGGGGAGTTGTCTACAGGCCGCTAGCCGCTGCACCGGGTCAGCTCCCTGCGCAGGTCGTCAACCTTGGCGCAGAAGGCCTCGTCGGAGCAGAGCTTCTCCTCTACCCGCCGGATCGAGTGGATGACGGTGGAGTGATCCCTCCCGCCGAATGCCCTTCCAATCTGCTTGAGGGGCGTGTCGAGGAGCTCGCGGGCCAGAAACATCGCCACCTGGCGGGGCTCGGCGATGGCGCGCGTACGCCGGGGCGACGAGAGCGCCTCTCCGGGGACCTTCCAGCGCTCGCCCACGCGGTCCCGGATGGCATCGACGCTGAGCGGATCTGTATCGCGGTCGGCGGAGAGGGCGGCCAGGGCGAAGCGGGCCGTCTCCAGGGTGAGCTCCTGTTCGGTGAGCGATGTGAAGGCCAGCACCTTGATCAGAGCACCCTCGAGCTCCCGCACCGACGAGGTGCACCGGTCGGCGATCAGCTCAACGATCTCGCCCGAGATCGCGATGCGCTCCTCATCCGCCTTCCTGCGCAGGATCGCGACCCGGGTCTCATAGTCCGGGGGGCTCACATCCGCAACGAGTCCCCACTCGAAGCGAGAGACGAGCCTGGCCTCCATCTCCACGAGATCCTTCGGGCGGCAGTCGCTAGTGAGGACGATCTGGGCACCGGTGTTGTATAGGACGTTGAAGGTGTGGAAGAACTCCTCCTGGCTCCGCTCCTTCCCGCCCAGGAATTGGATGTCGTCGACGAGGAGGAGATCGAAGGAGCGGTAGCGGGTGCGGAAGGCCTCGGTGGTGTTGCCGTAGATGGCGGCGACCATCTCGTTGACGAACTCCACGGAGGGTGTGTAGCAGACCCTGGCGCCGGTGCGGCGGGCGAGGAGCGCGTGGCCTATCGCCTGCAGGAGGTGCGTCTTGCCTAGCCCGGTGTCGCCGTACAGGAAGAGCGGGTTGTAGCGGCGGGCGGGCCCCTCGGCGACGGCGAAGCTGGCGGCGCTGGCGAGGCGGTTGCTGGCACCGACTATGAAGCGGGCAAAGGTGTAGCGCGAGTTCAGCGGGGGTGGCGGCGCCTCGGGGGGCGAGGGTCCCTCTCGGGCGTCCGCCACCGCCCCCTGGGCGACGCGCGAGAGGTTGACCTCCGGGAGCTCCCGCTCGGGGGCGGAGCCGTCGAAGGAGATGGAGACCCTGGCTGGGCCGCCCGCGACATTTCGCACGATCTGGTCGAGAAGCGGCCCGTAGTTGTCCTCCAGATAGTGGGCCCGGAACTCGGAGTCGGCCACAACTCTCAGCACCCCATCCGACCACGAAGTGGCTCTGGCGTCAACGAACCAGGCGCGAACGCTCCGCTCGGGAAGGGTGGCCCTGACCTGCTCGACTACGCGGTTCCAGAGGTCGGTGGGGTGCGGTCTCATTCCCGGGCGGCTGGTGGAATCGGGGGCGCGTAGCTTACCGGCCCCGGTGGGTGAAGTCAATTTGTCGTGCCCCCCGTTGGCACGATGCCGGGTCGCCCCCTGACCCCGGTGGCGAATCTTATGGTGTAAACTACACATTACATTATGTAAACCACCGATTACACCGATGGGCTTTGCGCCGATGGCGGCCACCCCGGACCCCGCCGAGAGTTGGACAAGGCGCGCCCCGCGTCCCAGAATGGGACGATACCGTGCGCCTCCAGCCCTAGCAGCCCGTGGAAAAAACCCTGACGGCATTCGAGGCGCGCTGCATCCGCGCTGGACCGCTGCGCTCTGCGTTGCTTCTTGCACGAATAGCGCTGCTATTCGCGCTGCGAAGCGCCTTGCCAGCCCGGCGCAGCGCCCCTCTCGGTGCTCGCCTGAGTTTATCCACGGACTGCTAGGCACGCCGATGCCCCGACCTGCGCCACCTTCCGCGCCTCTCCCCGCAGGACGCTCCACCCCCGTGGGCGGCAGTGCACGGCGAGCCCACGCCCACGCCCCTGCCACGCTCTCGAACCTCGGGTGCGGCTTCGATGTCCTGGGACTCGCGCTGGAAGCCCCCGGCGACGAGGTGGTTGCGAGCATCGCATCCGGGCGGGGTGTCGTCGCCGTCGGAGTGACCGGAGAGGAGGCGGGAGTGCCAGGCGACCCGACGCGCAACTCCGCCGCCCTGGCCGCTCAGGCCGTGATCGACCGATCGGGACTCGATGCCGGAGTCGAGATTCTCCTCCGCAAGGGGATACCCTTCGCCTCTGGACTGGGCGGGAGTGCGGCGAGCGCGGTGGCCGGGGCGCTCGCGACCGACGAGCTCCTGGGTTCTCGCCTGGACGGAGGCGCGCTCCTCGAGTGCGCGCTTCAGGGCGAGCTCTCCGGTTCGGGGTCGGAGGCCGCCGACAACGTGGCCGCCTCGCTGACCGGGGGGCTGGTGCTGGCGCTGCCCGGGCGGCCGCCGGTCGTAGTGCGGCTGCCCGCGCCTGCAGGGCTTGCTGTGGCGGTCGCGCGTCCGCACCTCGAGGTGGAGACCAGGGTGGCCAGAGAGCTCCTGGGAGCCGAGATCACCCTGGCGGCCGGGGTCAGGCAGTGGGGCAACACCGCCGGGCTGGTGGCGGGGCTCTTCCGGGAGGAGTGGGAGCTGATTGCCCGCTGCCTGCGCGACGAGGTGGCCGAGCCCGTCAGAGCCGGACTGGTGCCTGGGTTTCGGGAGGCAAAAGCAGCCGCCCTGCGGGCGGGGTCGCTGGGGGCGGGGCTCTCAGGTTCGGGGCCTGCCGTATTCGCCCTCTGCCGGGGCCGCAACGCCGCGGAGTGCGCCGCGGACGCGATGCAGAAGGCCTTCGGCGAACACTCGGGCCTCGGGTGCGATGCATTCGTGTCGGCAGCCGACGCCCCGGGGGCCCGGATCGTCCCGGAATCTACGGGAGCGCTGGCAGGGGACGACGCCCGAACGCCCCCTCGGGCGTCGCAGCTGTGAGTCCGTTGACTGCCGGCTGCGCGAGCGCGGTCAGGCCGTGGGAGGCTTGTCCACGGGCTGCTGCAGTCCGTGGGCAGCCTCGCGCGAGCACCGAGAGCGGCGAAGCGGCGGGCTGGCAAGGCGCGACGAAGGGTTGGTAGCAGCGCTACCGGCCCGAGGAGCAACGCAGAGCGCAGCGGTCCAGCGCGGATGCAGCGCCGCTCGAATGCCGTGGGAGGCTTGTCCACGGGCTGCTATAGGTACGTCAGCCAACCCCACTCGTCCGGCGCTTCGCCCCTGGCCACGGCCAGAAACCGGCGCTGAATCCGCTCGGTGAGAGGGCCACGCCTGCCGTCGCCCACCTGCAGGTCGTCGACCGACCGGATGGGTGTCACCTCCGACGCCGTGCCGGTGAAGAACATCTCGTCGGCCCCGTAGAGCATCTCGCGCGAGACGAGCTGCTCGCGCACCACGATCCCCTCCGCCTCGGCGATCCTGAGCACCGAGTGTCGAGTGATCCCCGAGAGCGAGGTGCCGTCCAGGATCGGCGTCACCACTTCGCCATCCACCACCAGGAAGAGGTTCTGGCCGCTTCCCTCGCTGACCAGGCCGCCCGGACCGAGACCGATCGCCTCGGCGTACCCTCGCGACCTGGCCTCCATCACCATCAGCGCCGAGAGGATGTAGTTGCCCGACGCCTTGGCGCCGCTCGGGATCGTGTTCGGGCGGGGCCGATTCCAACTCGAGACGCAGACGTCGACCCCCTTCTCGAGTGCTTCGTCGCCCAGATACGCGCCCCACGGCCAGACCGGGATGTACGTCTCGATCGGGCTGTGCTCAGGGTGCATGCTGGCCGAGCCGAAGCCCCGGAGCACCATCGGGCGCACGTAGCAGGAGGTGAGCTCGTTCTTCCGGATCGTCGCCAGCGACGCCTCCGTCAGCTCCTCGATCGAGTGCTCCGGCTCCATTCGGTAGGTGCGGCAGGAGGTCGCGAGCCTGCGTAGGTGATCGTGCAGGCGGAAGACGGCCGGTCCCCGAGGGGTCCCGTAGCAGCGCACCCCCTCGAAGACCGAGGCGGCGAATTGGACCGCGAGGCTCAGTATGTGGACGTTGGCGTCCTCCCACCTGATGAAGTCGCCGTCCTTCCAGATCCACGGGCTCGAAGCGAGCCTTCCCGCCAAAGGTGCCTCCGATAGCTCGACCGTCGGGCGGCCCCGCGCCGCCACTCCTCCTAATTGCGCGCCCCAGGGGGATTTTGGGAAGTGGGTTCCCCCGATCCAGCTAGCTCCCGGGCTCGGCAAGGAAGGAGAACCCCAAGCTCCACTGCCAAAGGGTGCCTTCCTCCCCAGGATCCTTCAGGAATCCGACCTCGGGACGGATGACCCAGCGGTCCCGGTCGGAGCTCAGTCCCAGTCCCAGGTTGACTCCGACGAAGTCGTCGGGTGCATCCTCGCCCAGCCGGGTGTCACCTCCAACCTTCCGGGGCCCGCGAGCCGGGCGCTCTGCAGGTCGGAGAAGGTGCACGAGGACAACGGGAGGATCAGCGGCAGAAGGGCTGCGATACCACCCTTCCGGGAACCGCGGTGGGCCGAGCAGGATCCGCGGCTACCCCCCTAAAGTCCAGCCCCGCCCGAATCGTGAGGCTTCGGTTCCTGACCCAGTCATCGTCATCGTCAATAGAGTTGAGGATGCCGAATCCTCATACGGCGTTCTAGCGAAAAAGTCACCTGGAACTGCTGTAGTCGTTGAGACTGACCGGGACCCCCTCGTCCGCCCCTGACCAAACCTCCGCCAGCACGGCGCGGGCCTCATGCGCCGCGACCTCGTCGCCGAGCGCCATGGCGGTTCTGGCGAGCCCCAGGAGCGACTGGGTTCGCCTCGGAGTGCGGGCGAGCTGTTCCTCCCAGGCGACCCGGGCCTCCGCGTGGCGATCCAGCGTGGCCAGCTCGGTCGCGAGGAGTTCGTGTGGCGGCATTATCGTGGCGGGTGGGCCGAAATCGTACGGCAGGGCCTCCTCTCGCGCGGCCGCCTCCTTCAGCAGGGTGATTCCGGCCTCGGTGTCACCGTCGGCCAACGCGATCAGCCCGTCCAGCTCGAGGAGCAGGATGCCGCGCCGTGGATCGTCCTGGTCATCGGGCCTTCCGTAGCGGGACCTGAGGCGCGCGGCGCCCTCCTCGTCGCCCGTCCGCAGAGCGGCCAGCGCGTCCACGAAGTCGTACGGCAGCGCCAGCTCCGGGAAGGCCTCCAGGTCGACCGTAAGCGCTCCCGCCAACCCCCAGTCCCTCCCGTCGATCACCGCGCGGGCCCGCATCTCGACGAAGTGCCCGGCCTCCCGGTGCGTCGGCTCGTCGGCCACGCGCTCCAGGCAAGCCTCCATCCCGGCAGCCGCCTCCTCCAGCCTTCCCTGCTGCAGATGACCGTAGTGGAGCCATGAGGTGTAGTGCCCGCAGACGTTCGCCCGCCGCCCCTTTCGCTCCAGCCCCGCGTTCTCCACGTCGCGGGCGCGCACGTTCGCGGTCACCACGCCGTCCCAGAGCCCCAGTGCCACGAAGATGTGCGAAGTCATGTGCTGCGCGTGGGCGGCATCCGGCGCGATCTCGGAGTAGGCGCGCGCGGCGGGGAGTCCGAGCGGCGCGTGAATGGGGTCGTCGAAGGCGTGAATGATGTAGTGCGCGGCTCCGGGGTGCATCGGGTTGGCCTCGAAGACTGGCTGCGCGACGGCGGCGGCCTTCATGTATATCGCGAAGTCGCGGCCGTCGTGCGCGGTGCCTAGGAGCGAGAGGGCGTAGAGAGCCGCGGCGTCGAGGTCGTCGGGGTATTTCTCCGACAGGCGCCGCATGGCGTCCCGGTAGCGGAAGTCGCGATCCTGCTTCGGGCCATCGCCGTAGAGGACCTCGACGGTCTCGAACCAATCCCGTTCGCGCTCCGTCGGGACCCGTGCGAGGCGCTCGGCGGGAGTGGGGGCGTACTCCTCCAGGATGGCCAGCGCCGCGTCGCGGTCCTGCCGCATCCATATCGGGTGGTTGTGGGTTTGGGCCTCGCCCCAGTAGGCCATCGCGAAGCTCGGGTCGATCTCGCGCGCCCGCCGGAAGTGCGCGGCCGCGTCCTCGTACTCGAAGTTGTGGAGCAGCAGGAGACCGTCCTCGAAGTGCGGTTGGGCCTGCGCGGCTCCCGAGGTCGGGAAGCTAACCGATCCGAAGTCCTGGGCCGCCCCCTGGAGGGGGGTGAGCGTGAGGAGCGCCGCCAGCAGTCCTGGGATGATCCCCGCTCGAATGCCGGCGGGGGTCCGTCTGCGGGCTGCTTGGATGGCGAGTGCCGCGACCGCGGCCGTCGAGATCCGCCCTTGGTTCTTCGTGTTCATCCCTCTGCCTTCCCTCGCATTTAGTTGGTTCACCGCTGGTCGTATCCTGAATGTGCCGTTTGCGGGGATGTTCGCGCCAGTCCGCAGGGGTTTTCGGCTCGCTGCGGGTGGAAGGGGCCCCGCCGGGGGTGCCCATTAACGTCCCAGTCCGCGCTCGGAGTGAGCGTATGAGTGTGCGGAGAGCAGTTATGACCGCCAGCCACGTACATCGTAAAATGTTGCAGTACAATCTTTTACCGAAGATATGAACGTCAAAGTCGTGAATATGACCGGGGGCGTGGCCGCGCAGCGCCTCTGCGCGAACGCAATGACGCGCTCCTGGCGGATTCGCGCCGGCCAGTTACTCGGTTCAGGTGCAACCGCGGGACAGCGACCGTCGGGAGCCGGGCTCGGGGTGCCGGTCTTGGCGGCGATGGTGGGAGGGCTGCTGGACAGGAAGACGCGCAGGGCGACGATCATCGGGGGGCCGCTGAACCTTGGGGGATCGCTGGAGCGTCTCGCGGATCCGGTGACGATCGCGGCGCTGGCGGATCTAATGCCGCGGCGTGATCGCTCTACCCACGACCGATACGGTTGCGACACTGTTCGACGGCAAGTTTGCCGTCTAATCTTCTTGACTTTCCATGAACCGCTCCTCACCTTTGAATCGATGCCCAGAACCTTCGCCACCCTGCCCCGCAACTCGACCATGGAGCGGGCAGGCTTCCGCTTCGGCCCGCGCGGCACCCATGGGAGCCGCACCATCATGCTCCGCGAGCTCACCGAGCTGTTCGACACCCTCCCGCCGAGTGCCACGAAGGAGGACTACAAGACGGCGATCGTCAACGAGAACACCCTCGGGAAGCGGACCTACGCGACTCGCCTCAGCTCCCGCCAGCGCCTGAACGAGATGTACGGTCTCGACCCGAGGCTGGCTCTCTTCCGCATCCTCCGGCGGATCTGGCGCATCGACCGCGACGGTCGTCCCCTGCTTGCCATGCTTGCCGCCCTCGCCCGCGATCCCCTCCTCCGTGCCACCGCCCACTCGGTACTGGTCCTCGGGCCTGGTGAAGAGCTGATCCGTTCGCGCTTCGCTGCCGACATTCGCAAGTCGGTTGGGAAACGCATGAACGACGCAGTCCTCGACAAGGTGGCCCGCAACGCGGCGAGCTCGTGGGCCCAGGCGGGGCACCTGGAGGGCCGGGTTCGCAAGATCCGCCGCCGGATCGCCCCCACGCCCGCTGCAGCCGCCATGGCTCTCTGGCTGGGGCAGCTCGAAGGCCGTGCGGGCCTGTCGCTGCTCGATTCCGACTGGGCCGCCGCGCTCGACGCTCGCGGCCGCGCCCTCCTTCCAGCCGCGCTCGATGCCAAACGTCTCGGCTTGATTCATGCGCGGGTGGCGGGCAATGTGGTCGAGATCGACACCCGCATGCTCGACCCGGGGATGAAGTTGTGAACCAGATCAAGAGGCTGGCCGCAGTCTACCAACGGCACGTCAGTGCGCCCTGGCAGCGGACCATGGCTGGCGCGCAGCGCGTGATGATCATCGTGTACCCCAAGAAGCGGGAGCGCGCGCTAAGGGTCCGCGTCGGCGAGTTCGAGGTGGCTACCCAGGAAGCTGGGCACCGCTGGGTCGAAGTTGACGCCACGCGCTGGTTTGCTGAATGGATGGCCGCGGATCCCTACCGGGATGCCTACTTCGAAGACCCCGATCTGCTCGGCATGAAGCTGGAGGGCGAGTTCAAGGCATTCGCCGTCGAGCGGCTTACCGCAGCTCTGGAGGATGTCGACAGGAACACCGTCGTCGCCCTCCTCGGGAGCGCGTCGCTCTACGGATTCCTGCGCGTGTCCGAGCTGATCCAGTCCGTCGAACCCTTGATTCCGGGCCGTCTGGCCGTCTTCTTCCCGGGCACCAAGAACGACGACAACTACCGCTTGCTCGACGCCCGCGACGGATGGAGCTACCTGGCCCAGCCGATCACGCTGCACGACGCTTGGGTGCCGTAGGACCCGCGAGATGCGCACATTTTCCGCCAAACCCACACGCCACAGATGAAGATCCACGAGCTCCTCGACCGCGATCCGCTTCAGGTCAGACTGGCCAACAACGGCCAGGCCCGAATCACCGGCGGTACCGACCCCAGGGTGATGCGCGAGCTGCGCGCCGAGCTCGAGACGTTCGTCTGCACCGGTCGTTTCGCCGACGCGCTGCAACGCATACTGGAGCGGTACCTGGCGCACCTCGACTCGCCCCGCCAGGACGCCGTGTGGGTGAGCGGTTTCTTCGGAAGCGGCAAGTCGCATCTGCTCAAGATGCTGGCCCACCTCTGGGAGGATACGAGGTTCGAAGACGGCGCCACGGCCCGCGGACTCGTGGCTGGCCGGCTGCCTTCGGAAGTTGGGGATGCCCTGCGGGAGCTGGAGGTCCGTGCGCGCCGCATCGGGAGACCGCCCGTGGCCGCCGCCGGATCGCTGCTCGGAGGCACCATCGGCCATGTGCGGCTCTCCGTGCTGGCGGTCCTGATGCGGGCGCGCGGGTTCCCCGAGCAGTACCCCCAGGCCCGGTTCTGCATTTGGCTGCGCGAGAACGGACTCATGGACCAAGTCCGCAGCGCGGTCGGCGCCGCAGGTCGCAGCTGGGAGAGCGAACTTCACAACCTCTACGTGAGCCCGGTCATCGCCAGCGCGCTAATCGAAGCCGACTCGACATTCGCCGCCGACGTCAAGGCGGCGCGGCAGCTCCTCTTCCAGCAGTTTCCGCCGCCGAAAACGGACATCACGACCGACGAGTTCGTGACGGCCGCCAAGCAGGTGCTGGCCCGCGATGGCGAGATCCCGCCGACCGTGCTCGTGCTCGACGAGGTGCAGCAGTACATCAACGAGGCCCAGGACCGCTCGGCCACCATCACCGAGCTGGCGGAAGCGCTTCAGACGAGGTTCGACAGCCGCGTGCTCCTCGTCGCCTCGGGCCAGTCCGCGCTCTCCGCGGGCACGACGGCGCTGCAGTGGCTCAGCGACCGCTTCCGCACGTCCGTGCAGCTCACCGACGCCGAGGTGGAGGCCGTCACGCGCGAGGTGCTGTTGCGGAAACGCCCGACTGCGACACCGGCCATCGAGCAAATGTTCGACGACCACGCGGGCGAGGTGTCGCGGCACCTCGGCGGGACACGCCTGGCGGTCCGGCCTGAAGACGGTGACAACAACGTGGGCGACTACCCGCTTCTGCGAACCCGCAGGCGATTCTGGGAGGCGTGCTTCCAGACAGCCGACCCGTCGGGCACACAGAGCCAGCTCCGCTCGCAGCTCAGGATCCTGTACGACTCGCTCCAGGAGATCGCGGAGGAGCCGCTCGGGACCGTGATTCGGGCCAGCGACCTGTTTCGCGCGCTCGCGGCCGACCTGGTCGGCGCGGACGTGCTGCTGAACGAGATCAACACCCGCATCGCAAAGCTTGACGACGGAACGCCCGAGGGCACGCTCAGGGCCGACCTGTGCGGGCTGGTGTTCCTCATCGGCAAGCTGCCCCGGCAGGACGCGATGGACCTCGGGGTTCGGGCGAACGCTGGGACGCTGGCCGACCTGCTCGTTGTCGACATCACGATTGACTCCGGTCCCTTCCGGCACACGGTGGGGGTCGAGCTGGAGAAGCTCGCCGACGAGGGCGTCCTGATGAAGGTGGCCGACGAGTACCGCATCCAGACCACCGAGGGTGCCGACTGGGAGCGGGCCTTCAGGGAGGAGCGGACCGCGCTCGGCCGCAACGAGGTCGAGGTCGCGGCGCGCAGGGAGCAGCTTCTGCGCGGCGCGGTGCAGGAGATCGTGGGGCAGGTTCGCCCGGTGCATGGGGAGGCGAAGATCCGGCGAAGGGTCGAGCTGCGGCTGCACGGCGACCCGGACCCGGCCGGCAGCAACGCCGTCGTTGTGCAGCTAGGCGACGAGTGGTCGATCTCCTGGGCGCAGGTGCGCGACGAGGCGCTGAAGCGCGGGATGGAGGACCCCGTGATTCACATGCACCTCCCGAAGCAGAGCGCCGAGGAGCTGCGGAGGCACATCGTGGCCGCGGAGGCGGCCCGCCGGGTCATGGACCACCGCGGCACGCCCGCATCCCGAGAGGGTCAGGAGGCGCGCACCAGCATGAAGAGCAGGCTCGAGGGCGCCGAGGCTGGGCGCAACGAGATCGTGAGGACGATCGTGCGGTCGGCCAGGGTCCTGCAGAGCGGCGGTGCCGAGATCTACGGCGACGATCTTGTGTCGAAGCTGCGAACCGGGGCCAAGAGGTCGCTGCGCCGCCTGTTCCCGCACTTCCCGGAAGGCGACCACCGGGCCTGGCAGCCGGCGCTCAAGCGGGCCCGGCAGGGATCGGGGGAACCCTTCAAGGCGGTGGGCTGGACGGGGCCGGTGTCGGGGCACCCCGTCTCGAAGCGGGTGCTCGCCGAGATCGGCGTCGCGGCCCAGGGCTCGGCTGTCCGGCGAACCCTGGAATCGGCGCCGTACGGCTGGCCCCGGGACGCGGTCGACGCGGCGCTCGTCGCGCTGCACCGGGACGGACACCTCAGGGCCGAGCGGAACGGCCGGCCGTTGGTCACGGCCCAGCTGGACCAGACCGCCATCTCCAAGGCCCGGTTCCGTCCCGAGAAGGTGCGCCTGACGACCGGGCAGCGGGTGGCGCTGCGGGGGCTGTTCGGAAAGCTGGGGGTGAGGGCGAGGAGCGGTGAGGAGGAGGACGGTGGGCGCGGGTTCCTGGTGGCGTTGACGGAGCTTGCGGCCAAGGCGGGGGGCGAGCCGCCGCTGCCCGCGGTGCCGAGTGCGGGGTTCGTGGATGAGATCGCGCGTCTCACGGGTAACGAACAGCTCGCGGCGATGCTGGAGCACCGGGAGGAGATCGTAGGCGCCATTGGGGAATGGGGCGGCTTGGCGGAGCGGGCCGTGGGACGGCTGGGTCGTTGGAAGCTCGCGAAGGCTCTACACCGTCATGCGCGCGGGGAGATTGAGATCGCGGAGGCGGTTGGAGCTCAGCTCGCGGCCATCGAAGAACAGCGCAGCCTGCTCGAGGCGACCGACCACGTCGCGCCGCGCCTTGCGAGGGTGGCCGGGGCGTTGAGGACGGAGATGGCGGCACGGCACGAGGAGCTGTGTGACGCGGTCGCGCGGGCGGTGGACGGCCTGGAATCCGATGCGACGTGGGCGAAACTGGACGAGAAGGTTCGGGCGGAGATTCTTGGCGTGGTGGGATTGGTGGTGCCGGTGGCGCTGGCGGTCGAAACGGACGAGGCGCTGAAGCGGGAGCTGGACCGGCGTGGACTGGCGGCGTGGCGGTCGGAGATCGATGCAGTGCCGGCGCGGGTGGCGAAAGCGCTGGGGGAGGCGGCGGGGCGGTTGGGCGGGGAGGAGACCCCGGTGAGCTACGTGGACGTTCGGCTCGGCACGCTGGAGGACGAGGAGGCCGTGCAGCGGTGGGTGGCGGAGCACCGGGGGAAGCTCACGGAAGCGGTGCGGAAGGGGCCGGTGATTGTGCGGTGAGGGAGTTAGGAAAGCTACGTCCTGTGCCGTTCAAGACGCGATCCGGGGAGCACATAGAATGAGTGGCCGAAGACAGCCAGGACCCGCGAACCCGCAGTCCGCCGTCCCGGACGCGAGCGCCGTGACCTTCCGTTTCGCCAACCTGGGACCGGTCAGGGACGCGTTCCTCCGCCCCGGTCGGCTGACCGTCGTTGCGGGACGCAACAACACCGGGAAGACCTACATCGCGCACATGCTCTTCGGGTTTCTGCAAGCTTGGCGGCAGTGGCCCGGCGCGCTGAACATGATTCTGGAGCACCCGCGGATCTTTCCCGACGTCCTCGCGGCCGCCGAGTCGCTGTTCGAGCGTGGCCGTGCGGCGATTCCGCTGGGCGACGTCCCAATCCTCGAACAGAGGCGGCTGCTCGCCGGCGAGATTGGACGGGCCTTCTCGGAGCAGAACACGTCCGGGGTCATGGGATCGCGCGCGAACCGCTTCGAGGGCGCGACCCTGTCCCTTGCGGTCGACGAGCGGGAGTCGCCGCCCATGCTTTCCAACGCGCGCGTCCGCTTCGACGGCACCACGCTGGCCGTGGGACGGGTCGGGAACAAAGCCGTGATCTCGATCGACGAGGCGGAAAGCGACGACCCCGATCCCGCGGCCCTGCCCAGCTGGACGGCGACCGCCTACTGCTTCTTCCTCCTCCACGACCTGCTGCCTCCCCCGATCGCCCTGTCGGCGGACCGCGTCGGCATTTCCCTGTTCGCCGAAGATCTCGACTTCATGAAGGACCGGCTCGTGGATCTCCTGGTCGAGAGGGTGAACAATGCCGGCACCCAACCCGACCGCCCCTTCCTCGTGGTCGGCGACATCCCGGGCCGGTACCCCCTTCCCGTCCTCGAGAACATCGACTCCACACGACGGATGTCCACGCTGCCCCGTCGTGGCGGTCTCGTCTCCGGCCGAGCGATTGCGGACGACATCAAGCGGATGACGGGGGGGTACTTCAGTCACGCCCGGGATCCGATCCGGTTCATATCGCAGAAGCGCGGCGGGAAGTTCAATGTCCCGCTCCGCCTGGCCTCGTCGTCGGCCCGGGGAATGGCCGACCTCTACTTCTTCGCCAGGTACGCCTCGGTCGGCAGGGAGTTCCTGATTATCGACACTCCGGAGAGCCACCTCGACACCGAGAACCAGGTGGCTCTCGCGCGCGTGCTGGCGGAGCTGGTCCGCGAAGGCCTGCACCTGCTGGTCACGACCCACAGCCCCTTCCTGCTCAAGGAGCTCAACAACCTTATCATGCTCCACGGGGACTCGCTCAAGAAGCTCGACCTCGCCCGCTCGCTGGGCTACAAGCCACGCGACGGGCTCGATCCGCGGCATGTGCGGGCCTACATCGCCGAGAACGGCGGCCTCACGCTGGCCAGGGTCGACGACTTCGGCATCAGCCTGCCTTTCCTCGACGCGACCGCACAGAAAGTCTCCCGTGCGGCCGATCTGCTGGGGGATCTGGTGCGCGAAGAGGTTCGGGGCGAGTGAGGAGCGGCTTGATGCGCATCGGCACGAGGAGTTTGCTCGAGACACCCCGGATCGGTACTTTTTCGACGACTACCCGCTGGCGACACGGCAACCCACAATACGAGAGGAGTCGGTAGAGATGCCAGACGGACGCACGGAAGATCAAATGCACTTGCCGGATCTGTTGATCTCGGGGTTCCGGGGGATTGCCAACTTGCAGATCAGCCGACTGGGGCGAGTCACCCTTCTAACCGGTCGCAACAGTGTCGGCAAGACCACCGTCCTGGAAGCGGTACGGGTCTTCGCCTCAAGGGGAAGTCACACGGAGCTGTCAAGCGTTCTTTTGAATCGCGGAGAACACTCCCTGGTTACGAACGACGATGGCAAACGACATGCCGTCCCCAATGTACCCGCGTTGTTCTTCGGTCGCCGCATTGCCGGAGATGGCATCTCCATTGGGTCGTCTGGGCGTTTCGACATCGTCAACATACGGGAGTTTGCTCCGACCGCCGAACAGATGTCTCTGTTCGCACGATTTGTGCCAGAATCAGACGGAAACGGTCCAGAGCTCTTACTTGCAAGCATTCATGGCGAGAGTCGGCAGATACTGCCATTCTTCTTCTCGCCGCAGGGATCCGCAGCGCGAAGGCGGTACGCTGGAAGTGCATACACGGTGCGAGGGATCCCAAGAGCGGCCTTGGGCGACATTGATCCGGATTCCGGAATCGACTGTGTATCGTTGGGGCCGGGCCTCTTGACCAATTACCAAATCGCGCGGTTTTGGGATACGATAGCATTGACCGACGACGAGGACCGGGCCGTGGAGGCCCTGCGGTTGGTGCTTGGTAGCGATGTTGAGCGAGTGGCCATAGTCGCGGAGGACGATCGGTTTCGCACCCATGGGCGCTCAGCGATAGTGAGGCTGCAAGGGGAAAAGCACCCGGTGCCTCTGAAGAGTCTGGGGGATGGTGCGGTGAGATTGCTTAGCGTTGCTCTTGGCTTGGCGAACAGCGTCAACGGATTCTTGGTGATGGACGAGGCCGAGAACGGCATTCACCATTCTGCCCAAAGTAGATTCTGGCGCATGGTGTTGGAGACCGCACACCGGAACAATGTGCAAGTCCTTGCAACAACCCACAGCTGGGATTGTGTGCGCGGATTTGCGCACGCAGCAAATAGTCTTGACAACATCGAAGGAACAGTGGTGCGCATTGAAAAGGAGGGTGAAGAGATGTGGGCGGTCGAGTATTCGGAGGACGATCTTAGGGTCGTAGCGGAACAAGGCATCGAGGTCAGGTAGTGCCATGGTTGGTCATGGGGGCCCGCGAACCAACCAGGAACGTCTGTTGCTGGTAGAGGGACCGGACGATAGGGCAATTGCCATAGGTTTGCGCAGTGTTGTCGAGTCATTGCCGGAGTTCCACGTTGATGACCGGGGTAGCATCGAGCAAGTGCTTGATGCGATTCGGCAGGAAGTGCGTGTCCCGGGCCGCAAGGCGGTGGGAATCGTGGTTGATGCGAACGAGTCGTCCGGCCAGAGATGGCAAGCGATATCGGGAAGGCTGGCCGGTGTCGGCATCCGAGCGCCGGCGGAACCGGACATGGAGGGTACGATCATCGAAGGGAGTGGCCGTCTGCCGCGGATTGGGATTTGGATCATGCCGGACAATGGGTCGGATGGCGAGCTCGAGGATTTCCTGTTCACGATGGTCCCGGAGGGCGATCCGATCTGGCCGAGGGCGGTGGCGTATGTTGATGGCATTCCGGAGCAGGATCGAAAGTTCAGGAAGAAGAAGGCGCTTCGGGCACAGTTGCACGCGTGGCTTGCGACGAGGAGGGAACCTAGGCTATCCGGTCTTGCGATTCGGGCAGGGGACCTTCGGGTCGATGGGGTGCTTTCGGAGAAGCTCGTCGACTGGCTGCGGCGTCTGTTCGGGGAGCTAGAGTAGCTGCGGATGTGGATTCGAAGGGGACGATCTCGATGACCAGAGTTGCCGCCACTAAGCTACGCACGACGATATCGGACCTCCTCGACCGCGCGGTCCATCATGGCGAACGGGTTGTGGTCGAGCGGTATGGGAAGCCTGTGGCTGCCCTCGTCAGTCTGGAGGACCTCGAGCTGCTCGAGGCGATCGACGACCGAATGGACATCGAGGTGGCCTGGAAAGCGCTCAGGGAACCCAATCGGCGGAGCTGGGACGAGGTGAGGGCGGAGCTGGCTCTCCAGGACGACCGTGCGGTTTGACGAAAGTTCCGCGATACACCCTCTACCTAGAAGCCAGCAGCCACGATGGCGAACGCGATGGTCGTTCAGCGGCGGATGCGGGGGAGGGGGCAGGGATGGCCGCTGATGCGGCGGGACACGCGTGACTTCAAAAAGGGCCAGAGCCGAAGTCGGTCAACTCATTACTATGGAGAGCAGAACATGAGAACGCACAACCTGTTCATTAGCCACTCGTGGAGCTACTCAGACACATACAAGGGGCTGGTCTCCCTTCTGAGGAAAAGGGCGTACTTCCGGTTCAAGAACTACTCGGTGCCTCGCAACGACCCGGTTCACGACGCGGATAGCGACTACGCGCTACGACAGGCGATTCGGAATAAGATGCTGCCCTGTGGCGTCGTGCTCGTGCTGGCTGGAGTTTACTCTACGTACAGCAAGTGGATCGATATCGAGATCGACTTGGTCCAGTCTGGATTCCAGAATCCCAAGCCCATCGTCGCTGTAGAGCCCTGGGGTAGTCAGAGGACCTCTCGTCCAGTCAAGGACGCGGCGGCCAGGGTCGTCAAATGGAACACCGAGAGCATCGTCGCGGCGATCAGGGCGCTGGACTGATGACGAAGGACGAATCGAAGGAAGTGCTTGAGATCTACAAGCTTCACGCGGATCTCGCCGACCGGGTCAGCCAACGACGACTTGGCACCAATCGAGTCTACGCCGGGGCGCTGGTTGGTATGATGCTGTTCCTGGGTGCGCTGCTCAGGGTTGGCGACAGTAATGCGTACGGGAGATTGGTTTTCTGCGTAATTGGTATCGTGGGTGCGTTGCTGGCGGTCTCATGGATGCTCGTAATTCGATCCTACAAGCGGCTCAACGATGGCAAGTTCGACGCACTGCTCGAGCTGGAAAGGAAGCTGAGTTACCGTTTTTTCGAGCGGGAATGGCATTTCTTGGGTCATCAGGACCAGAGCGACAAGAACGCCGAGAAGACCGACAGAAGAAAGCGAGGTGCCAAGTACTTCAGGCTCACTGTTGTAGAACAATCCGCACCGTGGTTGTTTTTTGCACTATATCTCGCGGTGGTCGTGTGGGGATGGGCACATAAGTCATGACGTTTCTGGCCACCGATCAGCTGGCCATCAGCAGGTCGAACGAACGCGTTTCGCCTGGGTGGCGACCGTCTCAAGGATGATCCCATGACCCCCCTCCCCCCCGACCTCCGCACTTTGCTCGCCCGGGCCATCCAGCAGGCCCGTCGCGTCGGGGAGTCGGGTGCCAGTCAAGCCCTCCAATCCCTCGCCGTGGACCGCGCCAAGCCCTTCGACTCCATGTCGCTCGGCGACAAGTCACTCCGCAACCGCCTCCGCCGACGCGGCCGCCAGGCCGGCGACCGCCGGGACCGCGAAACCGGCACCCAGAACATCGGCCACCTCGCCCACGAAGTCGCGTACGAGCACTGGCACCGGATGCTCTTCGCCCGCTTCCTGGCCGAGAACGGCCTGCTCCGCGATCCCGAACACGGGGTCGACCTGTCGCTGGACGACTGTCGGGACCTGGCCGAGGAAGAAGGCACCGACGCCTGGGAGTTCGCGGGCCGGTGCGCCGGACACATGCTGCCGGAGATCTTCCGTAGCGACGATCCGGTGCTCGACCTGTCCCTGCCGCCGGAGACGCGGCAGGAGCTCGAAGGGCTGCTGGACGGGCTGCCCGAGGCCGTGTTCGCGGCTCCCGACTCGCTCGGCTGGACCTACCAGTTCTGGCAGGCCGAACGGAAGGGGGAGGTCAACCGCAGCGGGGGGAAGATCGGAGCGGACGAACTTCCGGCGGTGACCCAGCTGTTCACCGAGACCTACATGGTCCGCTTCCTGCTGCACAACACCGTCGGCGCCTGGCGCGCGGGCAGGCTGCTGGCCGACCGCCCCGACCTGGCCGAGAGTGCCGATGACGAGGACGGGCTGCGGCGGCTCGCACGCATCGACACGGCCGGGGGCTACGACTTCTCCTACCTGCGCTTCGTGCGCGGCGTCCGCGAGGAGGACGGGGACGACGAGCGCACGGGCCCCTGGCGTCCGGCCGCCGGATCCTTCCCGGAGTGGCCCGGCGACGCTGCGGCCCTCCGCGTGCTCGACCCCTGCTGCGGCAGCGGCCACTTCCTGGTCGAGGCGTTCGAGCTCCTCGTGCGTCTGCGCATGGCCGAGGAGAACCTGCAAGCCGACGAGGCGATCCGCCTCGTGCTCCGCGACAACCTCTTCGGTTTGGAGATCGACCCCCGCTGCACCCAGATCGCTGCGTTCAACCTAGCTCTCGCGGCGTGGCGTCTGGCGGGGGAGCCCATCGACCTGCCGCCGCTCAACGTCGCATGCGCGGGACTCGCGCCGAACGCGTCGGAGGCCGAGTGGCGGGAACGCGCGGTGCGGGCCGAGAGTTCGACTGGATTGGCTGCGGATCGCGATCTCTTCGGGGCGGAACCATCGCTCGCGAGCGGTGTGCCGGAGGAGGGAATGGCCCGACTACACAAGTTGTTCGGGCGAGCCCCCGAATTG
The DNA here is from genome assembly GCA_026706635.1 of Gemmatimonadota bacterium. Classification (GTDB taxonomy): domain Bacteria; phylum Gemmatimonadota; class Gemmatimonadetes; order Longimicrobiales; family Gaopeijiaceae; genus Bin94. The sequence goes on from JAPOYJ010000011.1 coordinate 56,602, forward strand.
GGGTCGCTCCTGGACCCGGCGTCCCAGGAAGGTGACCTGTTTCGAGCCGATTACAGGTCTCTAGCCGAGCTGCTCACCTCAGTGATCCGACCGGAGCAGGGGTCGGCGGGTCGCGACGAGCGCGCGGTGGCGGCCGCGGGGATGGCCCGGGCTGCGGAGATCCTGCAGGGGCGCTACACGCTCGTCGTCACCAACGTGCCGTTCCTGGCGCGGGGGAAGCAGGGGAGCGGGCTGCGAACGTTCGCGGAGACGCACCACGGCGACGCCAAGGGGGATCTCGCCACGATGTTCGTGTCGCGGATCTTCGGGTGGCTCGGCAGGAGCGGAACGCAGGCGGTCGTGTCGCCGCAGAACTGGCTGTTCCTGAAGACCTACCGGAAGCTGCGCGAGAGGCTGTTGAAGGGGCGGACATGGAATATGGTGGCGCGGCTGGGTCCGGGCGCCTTCGAGACGGTCTCGGGGGAGGTGGTCAATGTCGCGCTCGATGTCATCTCTGCCGGGCGTCCGGATCGCGACTGGGAGATGGCGGGGGTGGACGTGTCGTCTCCTCGGGGGCAGCGCCCGATCAAGGCGGCCGAGAAGGGGGAGAGGTTGCGGGGGGAGGGGGGGGTGGTGGTGTCGCGGCAGGGGGAGCAGGTGAGGAACCCGGATTCGGTGGTGTTGATGCGGCCGATTGGGGATCGGGTGTTATTGGGAAACGTGGCTCACGGTCACCAGGGCATCGCATCCGCCGACTATCCTTCCTTTGGCAGACTGTTCTGGGAGATTCCAACGGATGGCGAGACGTGGGCGTTCCAACAGAGCACCGTCAACGATACTACGGATTTCGGGGGACGAGAGCATGTCCTGCACTGGACTGGCGTCACAGAAGGTGCCGAACGACAAGTCGCACCTGGCGGCCGTAAAGCGGTACGTATACAAGGGGGCGGGATTTGGAGCCGTAACGGCATAGCCGTCTCTCAGATCGGCCAGCTCCCCGTCACCCGCTACACCGGCGAGAAGTTCGACAACAACACCGCCGCGCTCGGCCCCCTCGACGACGACACCCTCCCCGCCGTCTGGTGCTTCTGCTCATCCCCCGAGTACGCTGCGTCAGTCCGCGAGATCGACCAGAAGCTGAACGTCACGAACGCCACGCTCGTCAAGGTTCCCTTCGATCTCGACCACTGGAAAACGGTCGCCGCCGAGCAATACCCCAATGGCCTCCCCGAACCGTACTCCGATGACCCCACCCAGTGGATCTTCCACGGCGACCCGTGCCGCAGCGTGGTGTGGAACGAACAATCCAAGCGCACCGACCACGGTCCTCCACGCATCGACGCCACAGTCCTCCATGTTGCGGTCGCCCGCCTCCTCGGCTACCGCTGGCCCGCGGAGCTCGACCCCGACTTGCGTCTCGCACCGGAGCAGCGTGATGTTGCCCACGACTGCCGGGCGTTCGACGACTTCGCCGATTCCGATGGCATCGTCTGCGTACCGTCCGTCCGAGGGGAGCCGCCCGCCGCCGACCGTCTCCGTTCGCTGCTAGCGTCCGCTTACGGGGACGAATGGTCCGCCGCCACCGAGCGCGCCCTGCTGACTGCCACCAGCCCCAGGCCGCCCAAGTCACTGGAGGACTGGGTCCGCGACCGGTTCTTTCAGGAACACTGCAAGCTCTTCCACAACCGTCCCTTCATCTGGCACGTCTGGGATGGCCGCAACGACGGCTTCCACGCTCTCGTCAACTACCACCGGCTCGCGGGGCCAGAGGGCCAAGGCCGCCGGACCCTCGAATCCCTCAACTACGCCTACCTTCACGAGTGGATCGCTCGCCAACGCACGGAGAGCGAGGAGGGGACACCCGGAGCGGACGGTCGCCTGGCCGCCGCTCTCGACCTCCAGGAGCAACTCCAGCGTATCCTCGCTGGCGAGCCCCCATGCGACATCTTCGTCCGCTGGCGGCCTCTCCACGGCCAAGCCATCGTCTGGGAGCCGAACATCAACGACGGAGTGCGGCTGAACATCCGTCCGTTCATGCGAGCGGAGCTCCGTAAGGGCGGTCGCGCAGGTGCGGGGATTCTTCGGTGGAAGCCCAACATCAAGTGGGGCAAGGACCGGGGCAAGGAGCCTGAGGCACCGAGACCGCGTGACGATTTCCCGTGGTTCTGGGGCTGTCCGGGTGGGGGGAGCGAGAGGGAGAGGACGGATTTCCAGGCCGAGACCGAGGCGGAGTTCGACGGGAGTCGCTGGAATGACCTGCATTATTCAGCGTCGTGCAAGAACGCGGCCCGGCACCGGTCAAGAGATCAAGGAACAACATCATGACCTTACGAGATCAACGTCATGTCAATCGGATTTGCGAAGCCCTTTGGCGTCGTTCCGGCGCGGGTGCGTCGGTCATGGTCGGAAGCGGGTTCAGCCGGAACGCACGTGCGGTCCGCCCAGGCTCGGACCCGTTGCCCATGTTGGCCGAGATCGCGCGGGCCTTATCCGCTGAGCTATATCCCAACGCTACCACCAATCAAGAGGTACCCCCGGAGCGAGTCTTGAGACTGGCGCAGGCATACCAAGCCGAATTCAAACCCACCGGACTGCACGCAGCACTCAGGACTTTGGTGGCGGACGATGATTTCACGCCAACCGCTGCCCATGAGCGACTCCTTCGACTGCCGTGGGCCGATGTGTTTACCACCAACTGGGATACGCTACTGGAACGTGCAAGCGAGACCGTAAGGGACCGTGTCTACACTATCGTCCGAAGCAAACACGACATTCCTAGAGGAGCCCGGCCACGCATCATCAAGCTCCACGGATCCCTTCCCGAATCCGCCCTCGTCCTAACCGAAGAGGACTATCGAACCTATCCTACCAAGTTCTCGCCCTTTGTGAATACCGTACAACAGGCAATGATGGAGACGACATTCGTCCTAATTGGCTTTTCGGGCAATGATCCTAACTTCCTTCATTGGTCAGGTTGGGTTCGTGACCACCTCGATGAAGCTGCGCTGAACATCTACCTCGCTGGATTTCTGAACCTGTCGCGCCCCGAGCGCCAGATGCTCCTGGATCGCAACGTAGTTGCCATCGATCTCGCTCAGCACCCACGAGCAGACGAGTGGCCCGATGGCCTTCGTCATGAGTACGCCACAAAGTGGATTCTCTCCGCGCTCGAATGCGGACAACCCTACAACATATCGAAATGGCCTACGCCTCGGCCCGCGACATTCTGTTCCGAAGAGGATCCTCTACTCGATCCGATCATCCGAAACGTGTCGGCAGAGCCACGCAGGGAACCCTCGGAGTCGCCACGGGAGATACCTTCGGACGAGCTCTTGATCGCCGTCAGGAAGACCCTTGGCATTTGGAGACACAACCGGGAACGGTATCCAGGCTGGTTGGTGGCTCCGGGGCGAGTGCGAAGTGAAGTATGGTATTCCACTGAGCGCTGGACGCCTTTCATCGTGCAGGAGCTAACGCAATTGGCCGCTCTGGAACGCCTGACCGCAATTCGCGAGGTCGTCTGGCGGTACGAGCTTACCCTTGAGACAATCCCGGATGAACTGCACGCCGCCGCCGAGGCGGTGCTGGGATCCATCGACTGCACAGGGCGGACGGTTGAAGGGAGTCACCCAGATGACGTGGACTGGAGCGCGACTCGTGGGGCGTTGCGGGAGGTGACCCTGGCTCTTTTGACTGCTGCCAGATACCGACTCGACGGTGCCGCTTTCGAAAAGCACCTTAACGCAGTGCAGCCCATTCTGGACGATGATGTGGAAGCAGCCCATCGTGTGAATCATGAACGCTGCCTGTGGCCGCTGTGGGCTTTGGACCATGCGACAGTCGGCGAACGGCTGGATGCATGGAGGACTGACGAAGGCGATTCCGCCTGGGCGATGCGCAAGAGCGCCCTCCTGAGAGAGATTGGGCGCAAGGAGGATGCTGATCGCTTGACTATGCGCGTCCTTGACCGGATCAGAGCGATCCGAGATGGCGCTGGTGATCTTGGTGGTCGGTCACGTGAAGGATGGGCGCTATGGAGTCTGGTCGAGACGTTTGCGTATGATGGCAGCTTTCAAACCCGATGGGACAATGTACAGGCACGATGGGATGAGCTCGCGGTCTTCAAGTGCAATCCGCATCCCGACGTCCGTAACCTCAGCGATGAGTTGTCGGCCGACCGGCGTGAAGCGCGGGTCCCGGCTTTCGATCTCGGAGTGCGTGCGGCGGAGTCACACACGATTCAGATGGTACTTCCGCCCTCTGCATCGCGGGGCATCCGACTGACCGAGGTCGCGGGTGTCGCCCCTTCGACTGGCGTGCGCACTGTTGCAGGCGGGCTGGTGAAGCGGGCCGCCGAAGCGCTGATTTCCGTTGATGCCACTCTTGGAATGCGTCAGATGATCCGCGTCGCCGAGTCGGACAGCGACAAGGCGCTAGGGCGTGTGCTCACCCGTCCGCGGGTGGCTGCGCTTACTCCTGCGACCGCGCGAGCGCTGGCTCGCGACGTTCAGATCGCGTTGAAGAACACAGTATCGGATATTCGGACCACCAGAGACGAAACCCGGTTCAACGCCGTGAGGCGGGCAAGCGCTGCGATGGAGTCGTTGTCGCGGCTGTTGCTACGGCTTGATGGTTCCTCGATTGTGGCGGTATTCGACGTTGTGCTTGATCTCTATAGGGACGTAGCGGTGATAGAGTGGCCGCTGCTGCATGTTTCGATGCGCAAACTGTTAAGCCGCTGCTGGGAGAGCCTCGACGACGATCAGCGCACCGAGCGAATTATCGATGTTCTCGAGATGCCCATCGTCGGGCTGGACGGGTATGCGAGTGCCGGAGGCCAATGGCCTGATCCAGGTGAGATTCTGTCGCAGGATCTTTCGCCGCCAGTGCGTTCTGAAGAGAATGAGAATCGATGGAGCTCAGTGGTGGCCACTTTGATTCGAGGGTTGGAAACCGAGGGGCAGGTACGTGAACGGGCAGCAGTGAGGGTTGCCAACGTCGCGTTGTGGGGTCGTCTTGCGAAGAATGAAACACGGAGAGTCGCCGAGGCTCTTTGGGGAGTTGTGGCGGATGAGGAAGAAGGGCTTCCCGATGACACGCCGCTGCGCGACTATCACTTTCTTCTGCTTCCCGAGCCCACGGCTGGCATCGCAAGAGAGCGCCTTGGGCGGAAGTGGCTTTCGGGCGACGTTGCCAAGGTGCGGACAACATCCTTCCTCGGTGGACAGGCGATCGATGGACAAGTGGTTCACACGGATGCTACGAAGGCGGACGACATTCTGTGGCAGGTAGGCCAGTCCATAGGGTTCGTGCGGCGTCACGGGAGAACGTTGGATCTAACGGATCAGGAGAAGGGTCATCTATTCGCCGTAATCGAGCGATGGTCGGAAACGAATGTCGCAATTGCGTCGGCAATACCAGGGTATTTTCTCGGCGTGCTGAAACGGTCGGTCTGGAATGCATGTCGCGGGTTGCGGTGGATTCTGACTGAGATTGAGATGCCCGATGGCCTTGCGGGGAAGCTATATGGACAAGCGACGGGTTTGATCGACTGCGGGATTCCAGCGTACGGTGTCCTTCCGGGTATAAGCAATGTATGCGAGAATCTGCGCGAGGACGTTGCGTTAGTTTTGTCAACCGGATTGGCATCCGAGAGTCGGAAGATGGGCGGGAGCGCGATGTGGTCATTACATTGCTGGATGCAAGTCGCTTCCGACCCGGCGATGGCATTTGTGGCTCCCCCGGAGCACCTGGTAAGGGAGATCGGGGTTGCCGTCGCCACCAGGCGGCGATCGGTCTTGGGACAAGCACTCTGCGCGGCGAAGTGGGTATTCGAAAGCGGTAGCAAGGACATGCGAGATGCGGTCCGCGATCTGGTGCTGAAGGGCTTGGGCTACCTAGCCGAAGGGTTGCGGTACGATCGCGAGGATCCACTCGATGAGAAACTTGATGTTCCGCTCGCACGATGGCGTAGCATCCAAGTGGCGCGCGCGATGGCTGGGCAGGGTCTGGGCGGGCATCCCGTGGTCAAGCGGTGGTTGCAGTTGGGAATGGATGACCCGCTACCGGAAGTACGACATGTCGCGAACAGGTGGCGGGAGGGTGAGGGGATGGTGGACGCGGGCGAGAGCGATGGACGAGGCGAGTTCGCGGATGAGGGTGCGGCCGATGCCTAGAACCCACACCGATGTTGAAGGACTTCTGGATCGGCTCGACGAGCTTTCCGCCCACGACCTCGAGTCCCAAACCCTCGACTTCAAGGAATGGGATCTTCACAGCCTGAACCAGTCGACCCGAACCGTCGTGAGCTCCGCCGTCTGCATGGCCAACGGCGGCGGGGGAACGGTGGTCTTCGGCGTTGCCGACAAGCTGGTGGGCCGCGAATGCGCGATCCTCGGCGTCCCGCCGGAAGTCTCGGTGAACCGGCTCCGGGCCGCCGTCTACGACTCGACCGACCCGAAGCTGACCCCCGTCTTCCAGGAACTGCACGTCCCCGAGGGCACCGGCCGGCTGATTCTCATGCATGTCCACCCCGGAATGCCTCCCTACACGGACACTGCCGGCCGCGGCACGATTCGCATCGGAACGGACTGCAAGCCTCTGACGGGCACTCTGCGGAGAAGGCTTCTGGAGGAGACCGAGGATCATGACTTCTCGACGGGCACGGTGGACGCGCCGATTCGGCGGCTCATTTCGCCCGTGGCGATGGAGTCGCTGCGCGATGCGGCCACCGCAGAGCGCGCCCCGCGGGAACTGCTCCGGTTGGGCGACGAGGATCTCCTGCGGGCGATCGGCGTGATCCGGGACAGCGTCGCCACGCGCGCCATGGTGATCGTCGCGGGTTCGCCGCACGCCATCCGGGAGCACGTTCCGAACTACGTGTGGACTCACGCCCGGATGTCCTCCGAGACGGACTACTCCGACCGAGTCGACGGCACGGACGCCGTTACCGTGGCCCTCGGCAGGATCCTCGACCGAATCATGGCCGACAATCCCATCGAGACCGTGCGGAGAGAGCCGTACCACTTCGAATACCGGACCTATCCCGAGGTCGCTCTCCGGGAAGCGCTGCTCAACGCCCTCTGCCACGGTGACTTCCGGGTCGCCGGGCCACGGCTGGTCAAGCAGTACCCGGACCGCATCGAGATCTCTAATCCCGGGGGCCTTGTGGGGGATCTGACCCCGGAGAACATCCTCCATCATCCCCCGGCCGCGCGCAACCGGTGCCTCGTGGACGCGCTCGGCAGGCTGCGCCTCATCAACCGGATGAACCTCGGAATGGAGAGGATCTACTCATCGCTTCTCATGGAGGGTAAGCCGCCACCCGAAATCGAGGACATGGGAGACGCGGTGAGGCTGACGTTCCGCGCCTCGAAGCTGTCCGCGGCGTTCCGGGGATTCGTTGGCGAACAGGCGAGGAAGGGGATCGCTCTGACCGCCGACCACATGCTCGTCCTGCGGCACCTGCTGCGCCGGCCGGCGATCAGACCGGCGACGGCGGCTCGTCTCTGCCAGCGGCGACTGGGCGAGGCGCGGGACGCGCTGGTCGAGATGGAAGGCGCCTTCGGCCTGCTCGAACGCGGTGCCAACGGCCGCGAGGAGCACTGGACGCTGGTGCCGGAGGTCAGGGCCGCGCTCACCAGAGTGAGGGAGCCGGACGATCGAATGCGAAGCTGGCGTGAGATCAAGGACGAGGTGCTACGGGAGATGCGGGCCCGCGCGGTGCGAGGGGAGGAGCCGCTGGCCAACGCCGTCGTGAGGCGGATGACTCGTCTCGACCGCCAGCAGGTCAATCGCCTGATTCACGAACTTGTGGAAGAGGGCGGCGTCCGAATCGACGGCCATGGCCGCGGCGCGCGATACGTGTACGTGGGTTCGCCGGTGGGAGGGGAGTGACCGAAATGTATCCGCCATACATTTTCCGATACATTTCTCCGCGAAATGTATCAAGAAATGTCTTTCAGACACATTTCCGGGCGAAATGTATCGCATCTTCCGCTTTAGAAGCGCGGCCGGAATGCGATTCTCCGAGATTCCCAGATACATTTCTCCCCGCGAAATGCGAACGAAATGCGCGAATCGCCATTCGACTCGCATTTCTCCCGCGCTCCATTGCTGGGAATGGGTCTCCGCGTCCGTTCCTGTCGCATTTCCGCCTCCGGTCTCCGAGAAACGGGTCGAAGAGCGTCGTTCCGGTCGTCTTCCGACGCGTTCCCCGCACTCCGGGCACGGATGGCGCACCGACAGCGCCCCCCAGTCCCCGCTGAAGGAGGATCCGAAGAATGGACCTGAACGAGTTTCGCGAGAGAATCCGAGCCGGCGAGAGCGAGCGGCTGGAGTTCAAGCGGGAGGCGCGCGACCTGCGGGCGGTTGGCCGGGCCGTCTGCGCCTTCGCCAACTCGTCCGGCGGCACGGTCGTCCTCGGCGTGGACGACCGGGGCGGAATCGTGGGCGTGGACGAGGATCTGGACGGGCTGCAGGAACGCCTGAGCAGCTTTCTCCACACCGGACTGAGTTCCCCGGTTTCGGCCAGATGCGGCTGTCTGGAGACTCCCGCCGGCTGGGTGCACTGGATCAGGGTCCCCCACCAGCAGCGGGGGTTCGAGCCCATGCGCCACAGGGGCCGCTACTGGGTGCGCTGCGGCCGGAGCAGCGTCGAGCCTTCGCCCTCCGGGCTGGAGGAGCTCCTCCATGTCTTCGGGTTCGTGATGACCGAGGACCAGGTGATTCCGTCGGCGGAGGAGCATCACATCGACCTCGCCGTGTTCATTGCCCACCTCCGGGCCATGGGGTTCAAGCCCGACAAGGGGCCGCAGCCGTCCATGACCGACGACCTTCGCAATCGCGGCGTGACCTCGGAACTGGACGGAGTCATGCGTCCGACCCTCTACGGCCTGTTGGCGTTCGGCAAGCATCCGCAGCAATACCCTCAGATGGGGAACTTCGTCGTGCGTTGCGCCGCCTACCTCGGCGACCACCAGGGATCCGAGGTCATTTCGGCCAGCGAGAGCCGGGGACGCCTGGAGGAGCAGGTAAATCGCGCGCTGGAGTGGGTCCGATCCTTCGGCTGGCGCGAGGAATACCGGGGTCTCTACCGCCGCAACGTGCCGTTGGTCCCCGAGGACGCCCTCCGCGAGGCGCTGGTGAACGCGGTCGTGCACCGGGACTACTCGATCACCGGCTCGCCGGTATCGCTGGACGTGCTGCGAGACCGGGTGCTGGTGACCAGTCCGGGAGCTCTTCCGAATCACATGACCGTGGAGAGCGTTCGCGCGGGCGGTCGGCCCCGGTCCCGCAACGAGCTCATGGTCAACGCGATGGTCGTGGCCAGGTTGATGGAGAAGCGCGGAAGGGGGTGGCTGCTGATGAGTGAGGCGATGGCGGAGTTCGATCTGCCCGAGCCGGGGATCGAGAACGATCCCCCGGGACGCACCGTGCGGGTGACGCTGAGGCGCGTACCATGACACCCCTCCTCTCTCCCGCCGAGCTCCAGACCATCCTGTCCCGCGGCGAAAGCCAGTTCGTCGAGTTCAAGTCCGCGTGGGACCGCACCACCGTACCGCGCAAACCCCTCGCGCGCCGCACCCTGCGCGACAAGATCGCCGACGCCGTCGCCGCCTTCGCGAACGCCGACGGTGGCCTTCTGCTGGTCGGAGTCGACGACGACGGGGCCGCCACCGGCCACGGCTATCCGGACCATGTCGTGGACGACCTCTTCGCGGTCCCCCGCCGCAGGCTGACCCCGGCCGTCGCTTGCCGCACCGAACGGATTGCCGTCGACTGCCACGAGGTCCTCGTGTTCCAGGTCCCCATCGCCCCCGAAGCCGTCATGATCGACGGCAACGGCTTCCCGTATCGGGTCGGCGCCCGGATCATCCGGGAGCCGCAGGAGATCATCAACCAGCGGAAGCAGGCGTATCGGCGCGTCGGATACGAGCCGCGTTTCCGGCCGGAGGCCAAGGTTGACGATCTGGACCTGGCGCTGGCCGAATCGTTTCTGAAGGACACGCCCGTCGGGGACCGTCCCGTCATCGAGGCCCTCGACTACTACGGCCTCATCGAGATGGACGCCCGCGATTGGCGAGTGACCAACGCGGCCCTCCTGCTCTTCGCCCGCCGCCCGGCGCTTCGCTGGCATCCTCGTGCAGGGCTGCGGGTTTTCCGGGTGGCAGGAACGGAGATCAGGTACGGACGCCGCCGGAACGTGACGCAGATCGGGCGGGCCGACCCTCCGCTGGCCTTGGCCGTCCACGAGATAGTGGAGCTGGCGCGGCACCAGGTGCGCAGGTCCGAGAAACTGGTCGGTCTCCACTTCGAGGACATCACCGAGTACCCCCACTTCGCGTGGCAGGAATCGTTGGTCAACGCCATTGCCCACCGCGACTACGAAGTGCAGGGCCGCGAAACCGAAATCTGGTTCTTCGAGGACCGGCTCGAAGTGTCCAGCCCGGGAGAGCTCCTTCCGCCCGTCACCGTGGACACGCTGCGAGAGGGCCACAGGGCTCATGTGACCCGCAATCCGATGCTGGTCCGGGTTCTCGCCGACACGGAGATCATGCGGGACGAGGGGGAGGGGATCGTGCGGGTGTTCCGGGAGATGGAGGACAGCTTCCTCGGCGAACCGGAGTTGACCTCCGCGAACGGCCTGTTCACGATCACGCTTCTCAACGAGCCCGACTGGGAGGCGCACGGACCGGGGTGGAGGCACTTCGTCGACGGGCTTCGCGTCGCGGACGATCAGAAGAGGATGCTGCTCCTGCGGCCGTACGGGTTCACCCAGGCCGACTACGAACGGCTGAACACGGTGACGCCCGAGGAGGCGGCTCGGCGGATCGCGGATCTGGTAAGCGGAGAACTCGTGATCGGCCTTCCCGCTCCAGAGGATGTGGGGCCGACGTTCGTGGTGCGGCCGGACAAGGAGAAGATGGGCCTCTTCCTGAACGACCGGATCCTGAAGCTCCGGGAGCACTTCCAGAAGCAGCCCTGGCTCAAGAATGCCGACTATCGCGAGGTCTTTGACGTTGACCGGCGAAAGGCGACCAGGGAGCTCCGCCAGCTCGCGGAGGTCTTCGGTCTGCTGCGGATGGAAGGGACCCGCCGGGGTGCCCACTACCGCCCAACGTCCGCGCTCGGAGCGAGCTAATGAGCGTGCAGGGATCAGGTATGACCGTCGGTCATGTAAATCGTAACGTGTTGCAGTACAGTCTTTTACCGAAGATATGAACTTCAGCATCGTGAATATGACCACTGGCGTGGCCGCGTTTTCGGTTGCCATCCGGTGGAATCAGCGTCGCGCGGCTCCACCGGCTATGACCACCACTCACCGAGTTATGACCACCCGCCACGATCACCACAACCTGTTGTCGACAAATCTCTTACGAGACATATGCCCCCGAGGTCCGCACTTATGACGGAACACGGCACCCAGGGCTCCCCCCCCACCCCCCTCGACCACCTCGCCCGCTCCCTGCGCGCCCGCGCCTCGGTCCCGAGCGGCCAGGCCGCCCCTGCCGCCATCCTGTGGACCGACCCCGGAGCCGAATGGCGCGGACTCCTCCCTGAAGCGCTCATCCGCATCCCCGAGCTGCTCGTCCTCGGCGACTACAGTCTGGACGACCGCACCGGCCCTGCCATCTGGCTTCGCTGCGTGGTCGACGGCACGATCCCAGCTCCCGGGCTCCCCGCCGACGCCATCCCGATCCTCTACCTCCCCGGAGTCGAACGTGGCGAGCTGCGCGCCGGCGAGGACTGCCACGACCGGCTCAAGCCACTCGTCGAGCTCATGTATCGCGGCGTCCTCTGGCACAACCCCAAGGGCCGCGACTGGACGGTCACTGCGTTCCTGACCTCATCCGGCGGCCCGGATCTAGACATCGCCCCCGACCGGGGAACGGCCGCTGCGCTGCGCGCTGCGCTTGATCGCGTCGCAACGACTCCTGTCGCACAGCTGCGCGGCCGCCGCCTCGATGCCGCCGACTTCAACCGCATGGCTGGCGTCGATGTGTTCCGCGATGTCCTGCGCTGGATGGGCGACCCCGGGCGCATGCGATCCGGGCCGGGCGAGAACCGCTGGAACGCCTTCCGCGCGGAGTGCCGGAGCGATCTCCGGTTCGACCCCGAGACGGAGGCGGACGTGTCGGCCGGAGCCATGCTCGGCGAGGCGTCGGGCCCCTGGGCCAAGGTGTGGGCCCGGTTCGCCGAAGCGCCGGATGCCTTTCCGGGAGTCCCCGAGTTGCTCGCGCGAAGCCGGCCCGCCGGTGAGCTTCCCCTCGACCGTGATCGCTGGCCCGACCTCAACGACGAGGACGAGGAGGTGGTGCGGAGCGCGCTGGCCGGTCTTCTGGGCATGTCCCACGCCGATGCGTCGCGGGCCGTCGCACGGCTGGAGGAAGACCACGGCCACCGTCGGCGGTCGGTCTGGGCTCGCCTGGGACGGTCTCCGCTCGCCGAAGTGCTTAAGCCGCTGGCCCGGCTGGCCGGGATCGCCGACAAGGCGATCGGTGGGGCAAGCCCGGACGATGCGGCCGAAGTCTATGCCGAGCGCGGATGGCTCGCCGACGCGGGTGCCCGAGAGGCTCTGTCCCTGGCGCCCGCCGAGCACGAGGAGACGGTCGCCGCCGCCGTGCGGCACCTGCTCGAGCCCTGGCTGGACGACTCCGCCCGCGCCTTCCAGTCCGCGGTGGATCGCCAGCCGCTCCCGTCGGCCGGTGACCAGTCGGCGGTCACGGCCAGCGAAGACGAATGCATCCTTTTCGTTGACGGCCTCCGCTACGAGCTTGGACAATCACTGGCCGAACGGCTGGAGGCGCGCGGATGCCGTACGGAGACCGGCCGCCGTTGGGCCGCGATCCCTACGGTAACCGGCACCGCCAAGCCCGCCGTAACGCCGGTAGCGCGCGATGTCGCCGGCGACCGGCTCGGTGCCGACTTCCGTCCCGCCATGCGGGGCTCCGGCCGACCCGCCCTGGCCGGGGACCTTCGCAAGGCGATGGAAGGGCGGGGCTATCAGATTCTCGGTTCGGGCACCCTGGATATTCCGCTGAACGCCGGTGCGCGCGGCTGGCTGGAGACCGGTGAGATCGACAAGCACGGTCACCACCACCGTGCGGCGTCGTTTGCCCGCCAGGTCGAAGAGGAGCTGGACCGGCTGGCCGGCCGGATCACCGGGCTGCTGAAGGCCGGATGGAGTTCGGTCCGCGTGGTGACCGACCACGGGTGGCTGCTGCTTCCCGGCGGCCTGCCTCTGGTCGCCCTGCCCAAACACCTCACCGAGTCCAAGTGGGCGCGGTGCGCCGTCGTCTCCGCTGGCTCCACACCGGACGCGCCTCTTCATCCCTGGCACTGGAACCCGCGGGAGTGGTTCGCCTCTCCGCCCGGGATCGCCTGCTTCAGCCGGACGCCGGAGTACGCGCACGGCGGCCTCAGCATCCAGGAATGCCTGATCCCGGACATTCGTGTCGAAGGGACGGCTGGCGGCGGCGCGACCGCGAAGATCCTATCCGTCTCCTGGGTCCGGTTCCGTTGCAAGGTCGTCGTCGAGGCCCGGGGCGGCCCCGTCACGGCCGATCTGCGTCTCGGCGGTCCGGCGGGCGATTCGGTTGCGTCCTCGCCCAAAGCCATCGACGACGACGGACTTGCCAGCCTGGTCCTTGCTGGCGACGAACATGAGGGCGCGGACCTAGTCGTCGTGGTTCTGGGTGCCGACGGCCGCGTCCTCGCCCAACAACCTACCCGCACCGGAGAGAACACATGAGCGCACCCGAGTTCCAGATGGACGCCCTGGACCGCACCGCCAACGAGGCCTTCCCCGGCTACCTGGTGCGGAAGGACCTGGTGCGGCGCTACGCGCGCCAGTACCCCGTCCCCACCTACGTCGTCGAGTTCCTGCTGGGGCGGTACTGCGCAAGCGTCGACCAGGAGGAGATCGACGAAGGCCTGGAGATCGTGAAGAAGCAGCTCGAAGGGCGCACGGTCCGCGCCGCCGAGCGGGAGATCTTCAAGATGAGGGCGCGCGAGGAGGGCTCGGTCCGCCTCATCGACATCCTGCGTGCCCGCCTGGATGCGAAGAACGACTGCTACCTCGCCGAACTCCCCAGCCTCAGCCTCCGGGACATCCGCATCGAGAGCGGGTTCGTCACCGACCACCAGCGGATGCTCGCCGACGGGCTCTACGCCGAGGTGACACTGGAGTACGACCCGGTGATCGCCCAGGAAAAACAGGGACGCCCGTTCAGCGTCGCGGCGATGCGCCCCATCCAGATGTCGAGCCCGTCGGTCCTCAGGGTGCTGGCCAAGGGACGGCGCCGCTTCGACATTGCGGGTTGGACCGCCTTCCTCCTCCGTTCGACCGGCCTGGAGCCATCCGCGTTGGATGAACGGGCCAAGCGCGTCGCACTCCTGCGCCTGATCCCCTTCGTCGAGCGCAACTACAACCTCGTCGAACTCGGTCCCCGCGGGACGGGCAAGAGCCACGTCTACCAGCAGCTCTCCCCGCACTCCCACCTGCTCTCGGGGGGCAAGGCCACCGTCGCGAAGATGTTCGTCAACATGGCCAACGGGCAGCGCGGCCTGGTCTGCCAGTACGACGTGGTGTGCTTCGACGAGGTCGCCGGCATCTCGTTCGACCAGAAGGACGGCGTCAACATCATGAAGGGCTACATGGCGTCGGGCGAGTTCAGCCGGGGCAAGGAGAGCATCCGCGCGGAGGGGTCGCTGGTCTTGGTCGGCAACTTCGACGTTTCGGTGGAGCAGCAGCAGCGCATCGGCCACCTGCTGAGCCCGTTGCCGAAGCAGATGCGGGACGACACGGCCTTCCACGACCGGATCCACGGCTACGCCCCCGGCTGGGACTTCCCCAAGCTGAACCCCAACGAGCACCTCACCGACCACTTCGGCCTCGTCAACGACTTCCTGAGCGCGTGCTGGACCAAGCTGCGGGACACGACGCGTCTGCCGCTCCTGCAGAATCGGGTGTTCTGGGGCGGCGCGCTCTCCGGACGGGACATCGAGGCGGTCCACAAGACGGTCTCCGGGCTCATCAAGCTGCTGTTCCCGGATGGCGGGATCGAGGTGGACGACGAGGATCTGGAGTGGATGGTGCGACTGGCTCTGGAGTCGCGGCGGCGCGTGAAGGAGCAGCAGAAGCGGTGTCTCAAGGCCGAGTTCCGGAGCACCCACTTCTCGTACACGCTCGGTGTGGACGGCACGGAGCAGTTCGTGGCGACGCCCGAGCTTCGCAGCGACGAGGCGATCGACAGCGACCCGCTGCCTCCCGGGCAGGTGTGGGCGATCGGGCCGGGTGTCGAGAGTACCGGGCCGGGGCTCTACCGGATCGAGGTGGTGGTGGGACCTGGGGCGGGGGGAGCGAAGATCCTGAACCAGCCGGTGCCGCCGGCGTTTCGGGAAAGTGTCCGGGTGGGGGAGCAGAATCTGTACACGGGAGGGAAGGCGTTGGTGGGGGACCGCGACGCGCGGGCGCACCAGTACACGGTTCAGATGCAGCCGCGGGACAACGACAAATCGGGGACTGGGCTGGGGCTGCCGGTCTTGGCGGCGATGGTGGGAGGGTTGCTGGACCGGAAAACGCGCGGGGCCACGATCATCGTGGGGCCGCTGAACCTCGGGGGATCGCTGGAACAGATCGCGGACCCTGTGGCGATGGCGGAGCTCGCGGTGGACAAGCAGGCGACCGTTCTGCTGATGCCGGTGGGCGCGCGGAGGGAGCTGATGAAACTCGACGACGATGTGTGGACGAAGGTGAATATCGAGTTCTACCGGGACCCGCAGGACGGGGTGTTCAAGGTGTTGGAATGAGGGGGGCAACGGAGGTCTTGACCTCTAGCGGATTCGGTGTATATTCGGCAACCGGTGCCCACCGGCTTCGAGATCGCGGAGATCGAGGACACCGACAACAGCAACGCGCTGAGGAGGCATGAAATGGCATCAAAGCACGACCAGACGGCACGACGACTCGCAAGGCGAGAAGGCGTGGACTACAACCAGGGCCAAGGCGCGGACATCATTAGCAACCGTCGCGCGATCGAAGTGGAAACCGCTTCTACAGCTCGTGATGGGCTGCGACAACTTCAGGGCCACAGGAAGCCGGTGTACATCGCCGGGGCGGACGAAGAGGCCACCAAGGTCGCTCTGGAGGCTGCCGAAGGGACTACGGTGGGCGTGATGGACTCGGACGGGAATATCGTGAAGTCATCCAGTCGAAAACGGAGCTAGCAGATGCCTGAGAGGATAGCCTAAAATGGGCGGGAGTCGGCTCGACGACGATGAATTCGATCGGCGGCTAAGCAAAGACGTCAAGGACAACTGGGCGGGAATCCTCGTCGACCGGATCATCGAATCGGTTGAGGTCCTGCAAAGCGAGTTTCGTCGCATGGCCCAAAAGCAGCCCGAGATCAGGGCGCGCTCGACCAATGTCGAGCCCCTTGTCAAGCGGATTCTGCAGGATAGTAGAGACCTGAAAGAGATCTTGGTAGAGCACGGCCAAATACCTGTGTTGAGCGGTCGGTCTAGGTGATATCGCACCGCAGCTCTCCGACGCCGAGAGCAGCAGTGCGCCGAAACAACTTGGTCAGGGCCTCTTCGATGTCCCTGTCCGCAACGAGCGCGACAAGCTTGTCAGGTCCAGCTTCGTGCCTCACCCAACCACGCCCTTGGCGAAGAGCACGTCCATATTGATCGATCCATGCCAATCCGCGAGCATCGGATGCTCGTTTCCCCGAATTATGTCCGTCGCGCCCTCCAGATCCTTCTCGAAGCACAGTACCTCGCGTGGATCCACCAACGCGAGGAGCGTCTGCGAATGCGTGGCCACGAGCACCTGGGCATCATACGCCGACGACAGCGAATCGCGGATTCCGTCCACCGCCAGCGGGTGGACCCCGTTCTCCGGCTCTTCGAGCAGATAGACTTCACGGTTGTCGGGCAGATACGCGAGTACGGTCAACGCCAGGAGCCGCATGGTCCCGTCCGACGCCATCCAGGACGGCACGTCCACACCGGTATCGTACCGCAGTCGCAAGTACGCATGCCGGTCCTCCGGCCGGTCGATTACGTCAATGCCCCGAAGATCCGCGAGTACAGTCCGGACATGGCCGAGCCATTCCTCGAAGTCGGCTGGGTGCTCATCCTGGAGCCGCTTGATGACCCATGGCAGGTTGGAACCGTCGATTGCGAATCCGTTTCTACCGTATTCAGGGGGACTCGCTCCGCGCATCTTGACGCTGTCAAGGAAGACCGGCTTCACACCGTTCTCCAGCTTTCGCTTCACGAGAGTGGCCATCGGGAACTTCTCGGGGGACTCGGGCAGGTTACCTAACGTGGAGCGGTGGGGGCCGAAGGCGATGGTTGTCACCCATCCCTTCCCCGCTTTGCTCTCGGTCTCGACGCTGAACGCGTCCGTTCCCTTGGCCGATTTACTGAGTACAGACCTGTTTCCGTGCTTCCCCCCGCCCACGAGTATCGTGGAGGGAGGCGCTGGCGGAAAGGGGAACCTCCGCTGGACCATTCGCCGGCGCTTGCGCGCGGGCATCAGCAGCCCTCGCTCCGACGCGATACGCATTCCCCGTTCATCTTCGCTGATCCTTACCTCATAGCGAAAGACTCGAAAGCCCTTCTCGGCTGGCAGTCGCTTCCGCAGCTCCTCCGGCACCTCCAACTCGATCGCCAACTCGAAGCGCAGGTCCTGCTCGGGCCGCCCCCAGACCAGATCCTGGAAATTCGCGGTACGGCTCCCGACTGCCCTCTCCAGCCCGTCCCGAACCAAGTCACCTAGGAAGGCGATGGCGTCGAAAAGGGTGCTCTTACCGCTGGCTTTGGGGCCGATCAACACGTGGAATCTGTCGAGCGAGACATCTACATACCGCAGACAACGGTAGTTGAGTGCCTGGATCCGACAGATCATGAGGATCCTCTCGCCTTGGGACGCGGTTGCGATGCGGGGACTCAAGCATTCCCCATCCCTCCCCGACTGTCAACCGCGACCGCCGAGACGCTGTAGCGATGAGCGACCGACCCGCGCTTGACAGGTAAGATCGACATAGCCATTATAGCCAGATGAAAAAGGCTAGCGTCAGCGAGGCGAAGAACGGGCTCAGCGGACTGCTGAGCGAGGTTCGGCGTGGGGAGTCGGTGCTGATCACGCACCGCGGGCGGCCCGTTGCGCGGATCGAACCGTGCCGGGTTCCCGGCCCGGACGCCGAGGACGCCATTTCCGAGCTCCTGCAGCGGGGCGTCGCGGCCCCGCCTCGCGCGCCACTTGATGTCGAGCGCTTCCTGGGTGTCCCCGCCGCCCGGCTGACCGGGGGAGTCAGCGCTAGCGAGATCGTCGTGACCGAGCGCAGCGGGCACCGTTGAAGTACTGGGACTCGTCGGCTCTGGTGGCCCTCGTCGTGGACGAGCCGCGAAGCGCCGAGCGCCGGGCGAGGATCCGCCGGGATCCGGTGATTGTGACGTGGTGGGGCAGCCGGATCGAATGCGCATCGGCACTGAACCGCCTGGAACGTGATCATCGCTTCGAGGATGACGGGCTCGACCGTTCGATGGGCCAGCTCGGGATGCTGGCTGCGAGTTGGCTCGAGATCGAGCCCCTGGAGCAGGTGCGCAGGCGCGCGATCAGGCTGCTTCGGCTTCATCCGCTCCGCGCGGCGGACGCGTTGCAGCTGGCGGCGGCGCTCACCGCTTCGGACGAGGACCCCCAGCGGCTGGATCTGGTCAGCAGCAATGATCGTCTTTCGGCCGCGGCGCGCCGCGAGGGGTTCAGGGTTCTGTGAGTTGCGCGGCGACCGGTCGGGTGCGGCGGTGATGGTGGTTGGGGGCGGAGGTAGCCGCTGACGCGACGACATGTATCGGCGATGAAGAGGAGGAGACTTCGGGTGGTGAGGCTGTGAGCGCCCGACCGGTAAACCCGGACTTCTTCAAGGACCTCACCGCCCGGATCCTTGCGGCCCTCGAGGAAGGCGTGGTCCCCTGGCGACGGCGGTGGCGTTCGTTGACGCCGACCCGGTACGTCGGACTCCCCTTCACGGGAACCAACAATCTCGTGCTCTCCCTCGCGGCTGACGTCAAGGGCCACCGGAATCCGTTCTGGCTGACGAAGGCCCAGGGACGCCGTTGCGGCGCAAAGGTCCTGGACGGCGAGAAAGGCACGCGGGTGCTGCGGCCGCTCCCGTTCCCGGTCCCGGATCGTGCCTTCCCGCTCATGGAATCCTACGAGGTGTTCAACGGCGAGCAGTTCGACCGGCTGCCGCCCAGGTTCCGGGTCGATATAAAGAGTCCCGCTCCCGGTCCGCGAGGCAGGATCGACATCGCCGAAGACTTCTTCGCGCCGGTCGGCGCGGAAATCGTGCCGGGCGGCGACCGCGCGGTATACAATCGCAGCAGGGGCGTGCGGGAGCTTGCGGAGCGGCCTCTGGACGATCGCGCCTGGATCGTGGTCTACCTCGACATCGTCGACATCGGGCCGCATCCGCTGGTCGGGGCTGTCGGAGTGGACACCGGGGGAACCAAGCGCGTGCTGGGGCTGCGCCACGCCGGAGGCGACGCCGCCGACCGGGCGGCGGCCGCCGAGGAGCTGCTGCGGGACGTGGTGAACCGGGGCGTCCGCCCGGACCGGCGACGCCTCGTAGTGACCGACGGATCCACGCAGCTGAGGGACGCGGCGGTCGCGGTGTTCGGCCCGGACACGTACGTGCAGGCCTGCCGGCTACACCGCGAGCGCGAGGTCCTGTCGCAGGTGCGCGAGAAGGAGGATCGCGACAAGGCCAGGAAGGCGCTCCGCGAGGCATGGGTGGGGGGGGCCGGGGTTGGACCGCGGCGCCTGAAGGAACTGGCGGAACGGATTGAGCGAGCCGGATGGGAGGAAGCCACGACCCGGCTCCGTGCCGGATCCGGCGACCTCTTCACCGTGGACCGATTTGGACTCGACTCCGGGCTGGCCGGGAGCCTCGTCACGACGGGCGTGATCGACAGCGCGAGCTCGGGACTGCGGCGGCAGATCTGCGGCGTGCCGAGCTGGGGCGACGGCGAGGGGGCGCTCGCGTGGGCGGCCGCGTCCTTCCTCGAGACCGAGCGCGGGTTCCTGAAGGTCCGAGGCCACCGGCGCCTTCAGCATCTCAAGGACCACCTGGACCAGATCGAGATGCCGTTCGGCTAGCCCGGTTGCGGCACCCCACGGGGAAACAGGGCGGCTCGCGTTCCGAGGTGTGATCCACCTTGACCGCCCACGCAGCCACCTGCATGATACCAGCCGCTTCAAGCGCGGCTACGAGCGGGAGTCCAGCGAATCGGTCGCGTCCTCGCCCCAATGGCATGGTGCCCGATGAACCGGATTCGAGGCAGAACGGCCGTCGTCACCGGCGCGACGGCGGGTATCGGCGAGGCGTGCGCATGGGCGCTGGCCAAGGCGGATGTGCGGCCGGTGCTCGTGGGAAGGCGGACCGATCGGCTCGAGGCGCTGGCCGCGCAACTTCGCCAAGCAAACGGTGTCGAGGCGCTCTGGCACACCCTAGACGTGCGCGACCGCGCTGGCGTGGAGGCCTTCGCGGGGTCCCTGAAGGAGGACGGCGTCAGCGTCGACATCCTGATCAACAACGCCGGGCTGGCCCGTGGTCTCGACCTTTTCCACGAGGGAAGCCACTGCGACTGGGACGAGATGATAGACACCAACATCAAGGGTGTGCTGAACATGACGAGGGCGCTGCTTCCCGAGATGGTGGCCCGCGACGAAGGGCACGTCGTGAATGTGGGTAGCATCGCCGGACACGCCGCATACCCTAGGGGCAACGTCTACTGCGCCACCAAGCACGCCGTGCGGGCTCTGACCGAGAGCGCCAACCTGGACCTGGTGGACACCCGGGTGAGGATGTCGTCGATCGATCCCGGACTCGTCGAGACGGAGTTCTCGCTCGTGCGCTTCCGGGGAGACCGGGAGAGGGCCGGGCGAACCTACGACGGGGTCGACGCGCTCCGGCCAGGAGATGTCGCCGAGGCGGTCATGCACGTGCTGAACGCGCCCCCTAGGGTGAATGTGCTCAATATGGTGGTCCTCCCAACCGTGCAGAGGTCCCCCTATCTGATCTCGCGGGCCCGTCCTGCGAGCGCGGACTCGGGGAGCTAGCGCAGTGCGGGCACCTGGGTACTCGAGCCCGGTACGGGTGACCGCTGCCTTCCACGTCCCGGTCGCGCTCCTCGCGATGGTCGGGGTGTTGCTGGAGCTACCCGGCGGTGGGGCGACGCCCGACCCGGCCTCGGCCCCGGCGCCCTGGGGATCGACCGGGCACGAGATGGCGGCGCGGGCCGCGGTGGCGGCGCTCCCGCCCAAGATGCCAGCCTTCTTCCTGGACGCCGGTCCCGAGCTCGTCTACCTGAACCCCGAGCCCGACCGGTGGCGGGTGCGCGAGGCCGTCGAGATGAACGAGGCCCACCGCTACGACCACTACATCGACATCGAGAATGTCCCCGAGGGTGCGCTCGACGCTCCTGACCGCTTCGCATACCTCCGCCTTCTGTACGAGGCCGGATTGGAGCGCCCCGAGCGCGACGCCGGATTCCTGCCATTTCGGATCGTGGAGCTCTACCAGCGCATCGAGAGCAGCTGGCGGCGTTGGCGGAGCGAGGACAACCCGGCGCGCCGCCGGTGGATCGAGACCGGGATCGTGCGCGACGCTGGCGTCCTGGGGCACTACGTCTCCGACGCCTCCCAGCCCCACCACACCACGATCCACTTCGACGGCTGGGACCGCGACGCCCCCAACCCGGAGGGGTACTTGACCGAACGCGGCTTCCACGCTCGCTTCGAGTGGCGCTTCGTCGAGGCCCACGTCGCCTACGAGGATGTGCTGCGGCATATGGGCGGTGCGCCCGTCGAGGCGCTCGGCGCACCGCTGCGAGAGGCCGTGCTCGCCCACATCCTGGAGGCGCACGCCCTGGTCGGGACGCTCTACGCCCTCGACCGGGAGATCGGCTTCGACCCGGAGTCCCCCGCCCACCCCGAGGCGGTCGAGTTCGCCGCCGAGCGGATTGCCTCAGGGGCCCGCATGCTGACCGTCCTCTGGTGGTCGGCGTGGATGGGCAGCGAACCGTCCCCCGCTCCTTGATCCGGAAGCGGCGTTCGGCAAATTACCTTCAACCGCCTTGCGGGCGTCGGTGCCTTGGTCGCCGGTCGCTCGCGGCCTCCGTCTCCGACCCGTTCGCCCCTCCCATGAGCCACGGCACTCGCGCATGAGCCACGCCGCCGCTGAGCAGCACGATGTAGTCATCGTCGGCGGAGGAGGCGCCGGACTCCGCGCGGCGATCGCGATCGCGGAGGAGAACCCGGCCTTCTCGGTGGCCTGCGTCTCCAAGGTCTACCCGATGCGCAGCCACACCGTGACCGCGGAGGGGGGCGCGGCCGGCGTCATCAAGCCCAACGACAGCCTCGAAGACCACATCTACGACACGATCAGCGGCGCCGACTGGCTCGCCGACCAGGACGCGGTCGAGTACTTCGTCCACCGCGCACCCGAGGAGATGATCCAGCTGGAGCACTGGGGCTGCCCCTGGAGCCGCATGCCCGACGGGAGCGTTGCTGTGCGTCCCTTCGGCGGCATGAAGATCGAGCGCACCTGGTTCGCGGCCGACAAGACCGGCTTCCACATGCTGCACTCGCTCTTCCAGACCACCCTGAAGTACGGCAACATCGTCCGCTACGACGAACACTTCGCGACGAAGCTGCTCCTCGACGACGCGGGGCGCTGCCGCGGGTGCGCCGCCATCGAGCTCAGGACGGGCGCGGTGAGGGCCGTGCTTGGCAAGTCGGTCATCATCTGCACCGGCGGCGCGGGCAAGGCCTTCCCCTTCACGACCAACGGCGCCATCAAGACCGGCGACGGGATGGCGATGGCCTACCGGGCGGGCGTGGCGCTCAAGGACATGGAGTTCATCCAGTACCATCCGACTGGCCTTCCCGGGACCGGAATCCTCATTACGGAAGCCTCGCGTGGCGAGGGCGGAATCCTCGTCAACAAGGACGGTCGCCGCTACCTGGAGGACTACGATCTGGGCGAGGCGCTGGATGTGAGCGATCCGCGGCATCCGCAGAAGCGCGCGATGGAGCTGGGTCCGCGCGACAAGCTGAGCCAGTGCTTCGTCAAGGAGATGTGGGCTGGCCGCACGATCAGGACCAAGGACGGCGATGCGGTCCACCTCGATCTGCGCCACCTCGGGGAAGCCAAGATCGACAGGAAGATCCCGTTCGTGCGCGAGCTGGCCAGGAACTACGCGGGCATCGACCCGGTGCACCAGCCCATTCCGGTGCGCCCGGTCGTGCACTACGTAATGGGCGGAATCGACGTGAACGGCGAGTCGGCCACGGACATTGCCGGGCTCTACGCGGCGGGCGAATGCGCGTGCGTTTCGATCAACGGGGCGAACCGCCTAGGGTCGAATTCGCTCACCGAGCTCCTGGTCTTCGGGGCCCAGGCGGGGAGGAACGCGGCTCGTTTTGCCATGGATAATCCAGAGCTGGAGGTAGGCGGGCTTGAATCGCAGGCCAGGGACGAGGGCGAGCGGATCCGGCGAGCGTACTTCAGCGCCAACGCCAGGAGCGCGGGATCTGCGGGCGGAGGCGGCGCGGGCGAGCGAATTGCGGTGCTCAGGAACGAGCTTCACGAAGCGATGGAGGAGGGTGCGGGCATCTACCGGGATCGGGAGTCGCTCGAGAAGACGTGCGACAAGATCGCCGAGCTCAGGGAGCGCTACGCCAACGTCACCCTGGACGACCACACGAACGGCTTCAACACCGAGCTCACCGCCGCGCTGGAGCTCTCGTCGCTCCTCGACGTAGCCGAGACAATCGCTCACTCGGGCCGCGAGCGGACGGAATCGCGCGGATCGCACCAGCGCCTCGACCACCCGGAGCGCAACGACGACGACTTCCTCGCCCATTCGCTGGCGTTTCGTGCCGAGGACGGCCGCACGCCCAGGATCGAGTACCGGCCCGTGACGATTACCCGGTGGCCGCCGGGGGCGCGCACCTACGGCGCGGACTCGGGGCTGAAGCGCGAAGCGGAGGGAAGCGGCGCGGGCGGCCCGTCGGCCGCAGACGGCAACAATGAGTAGCCCGAGGGGGTAGCATGTCCAAGGAGCAAGCGTTGGAGTCCGCCGAGCACGCCGGATCCGGCGTGCGGGGCGCGGCTTCGCCTGAGGCGACCGCCGAACGGACCATCACCCTGGAGCTCTTCCGCTACCACCCCGAGACCGACTCGGAACCTCGCTTTCAGTCGTACGAGGTGCCGTACAACGAAGACTGGGTGGTCCTGGACGCGATCAACTGGATCAAGGACCATGTGGACGGCACGGTGACGCACCGCTGGAGCTGCCGAATGGGGGTGTGTGGGAGCTGCGGAATGATGGTGAACGGCGAACCGGTGCTTACATGCGCGGCGTTTCTCAAGAGCTACTTCCCCTTTGCCGTCAGAGTCGAACCCCTGGTCAACTTCCCCGTGGAGCGCGACCTGGTCGTGTCGATGGACGGCTTCATGGAGAAGCTCGAGGCCGTCAAGCCGTACATGATCCGAGATGACGTGAATGACACGTCAGGGGGCGAGTTCAGGCAGTCGCCCGCGGAGCTCGCGAAGTACAAGCAGTTCTCGATGTGCATCAACTGCATGCTCTGCTACGCGGCGTGCCCCGTGGTGGGCCACGAGGAGGAGTTCCTGGGGCCGGCTGCGCTCGCGCTCGGGCACCGCTACAACAAGGACTCGCGCGACCAGGGCTTCGCGGAACGCATGGACGTGATGCTCTCCGACGAGGCGATGTGGGGGTGCACCTTCGTGGGCGAGTGCTCGGTGGTGTGCCCGAAGCATGTGGATCCGGCGGGCGCGATCCAGCAGGCGAAGGCGATGGGCGCGCAGGAGTACTTCAAGCGGTTCGTAATGCCGAAGGGGGCTGGCGCGTGAGCGCTCGAACGGGTGGTTCCCGGGGCGGGAATGCGCCGATGAGCCAGGGCGGATACCGGCGCCCGCACCGGTGGGCGTGGTGGATGGAGCGGCCCGGGTACATGCGCTTCATGATTCGCGAGCTGACGAGCTTCTTCATGGCGGGGTACCTGGTGGTTTTCCTGGTAACGCTCTCCAAGGTTGGCGCCGGGGATGCGGCCTTCGCCGAGTGGGTCGACGCGCTGAGCGGCCCGGGGTGGGTGGCGGCCCACGTCGTTGCGCTCCTCGCCGCCGTGTGGCATGCGGTCACCTTCTTTGGCGCCGTCCCGCAGGCGATGCCGATCTTCCTGGGCGAGAGGCGGCTGTCCGCGCCGATCGCGATGATCGTCATGGGGTACGGGCCGTGGCTGACCGTGAGCGCTGTCGTCGTGTGGTGGATCCTCCGATGAGCGGCAGCGACGGTCGGGGCGGGGGTCGGCGCGCGCGTCACTCCGGCGAGGCCTTCTGGTGGGCGCTCTTCTCGGCTGGCGGCGTGATGGCCGCGCTCTTCGTCCCGGCATTTGTGGTCGTGACCGGCTTCCTTCTGCCCGCCGGGGATCCCTCCGTGGCGGCGGCGCGCGCGGAGGCCTTCGGGCAGGCGGTCGGGTGTTGGCCGGTGAAGATCGCGCTGCTCGGCGTGATCGCGCTCTCACTCTTTCACTGCGCGCACCGGATCCGCCACACCCTCATGGACTTCGGACTTCGCCGGTATTCGGGGCTCCTGAAGGTCCCGTGCTACGGGGGCGCGCTCGCCGCGAGCCTGTGGGCGGCGTGGGTGCTATGGGGGATCGCACCATAGGGACGGGCGTGACGTGACGGACCAGCGCACCTTCGCTCCGCTGACAGGGGTAGCCGTCGCCGACTTCTCGCAGAATCTCGCTGGGCCGTACACCGCACAGATCCTAGGGGACCTCGGCGCGGACGTGATCAAGGTCGAGCCGCCGGGCGGCGATCCCGCCAGGAGGTGGGGGCCTCCCTTTATCGGGGGGCAGAGCCACCTCTTCCAGGTGGCGAACCGCAATAAGCGGAGCGTCGTCCTGGACCTCAAGGACGAGGGCGACCGGGTACGGGCGCTGGAGCTGGCGGCCGAGTCGGACGTCGTGATGCACTCGCTGCGCCGCGGAGCGCCGGAGCGGCTGGGAATCGACTACGAGAGCGTGCGCGCCCTGAACCCGGCGGCGATCTACCTGTCGGTGACAGCGCACGGCGACAGGGGGCCGCTGGCCGACGATCCCGGGTACGATCCGCTGATGCAGGCGCGTTCGGGACTCATGTCGGTGACGGGTGACCCGAACGGACCGCCAGCGCGGGTCGGCACGTCGGTAGTCGATCTCGGAACCGGCGTGTGGGCGGCGCTGGCGGTCGTGGCCGCCCTCGCCGAACGCCGCGAGTCGGGGCGTGGATGCCGCATCGAGGCGTCGCTGCTCGACACCGCGCTGGCGTGGATGTCCTACTACATCACGAGCTGCGCCGCCACCGGGGTCGCGCCCGAGCGGATGGGCAGCGCTCTCGCGATGATCGCGCCCTACGAGGCCTTCCCCACGAGCGACGGCCGCGTGATGATCGCCGCCGGATCCGACGCGGCCTTCCGGCGCCTCTCGGACGCCCTGGAGCTGGATCTGGCCGGAGACCCAGCCTACCGGGCGAACAGCAATCGGGTCGCCAGTCGCAAGCGTCTTGCCGAACTGATCTCCGAACGGACCCGCGCGCTCTCGACCGAGGCGCTGCTCCATCTGATGCGCGCGCACCGGGTTCCCGCCGCGCCGGTGCTCGGCGTCGACGAGGCGCTGCGCGATGCGCAGACGGTCGCCACCGGCATGATACGCCGCGCGCCGCACCCCTCGATCGAGGAGTACGTCGATGTGGCCATGCCGATCCGCTGGGACGGGCGCCGCACTGCGCTTCGGCGCTCTCCTCCCAAGGTCGGCGAGCACCAGGACGAGGTGTTCGGGCGCAAAATGTAACCTCCGATTTACACAATGTAAACTGTGCTTTACTGGTTTTTCGGACCGCGGAGTTCTGGGCGGCGCTGGTCGCCGCGAAATGACGGGGGGCGGCAGGCGGCACGGCGCACACGATCCGTCAGCGCCAGGGTGCGGCCTTCGCCGGTGGGTTGACCGGATCCGCCACACCCTCATGGACTTCGGACCATGCCGATGCTCGGGGCTCCTGAAGGTGCCGTCCTACGGCGCCGCGCTCGCCGCGAGCCTCTGGGCGGCGCTAGTGCTATGGGGAATACCGGGCTAGCTTGCCGCAGCCACGGGGCGGGCGGATGGCACGCTTGCGGAGACTCTGAAGGGCGTGCACAGCCCAGGGTAGGAAGACCTCCGATTTCACCGCCCGCCGAAGCAGTCCCAAGCCGAGCGAGGAGAGAGAGCGAACGAAATGAAGAGAGTCAGATACTCGATCCTACTGGCCGTCGCCGCTGGCGCCCTGGCGTGCGACTCGACGGTTCCTCTCACCTTGGACCAGGCGACCGCCGTCGTGCGGATGGTGTTTCTCCTCTCCTACGGGCCCGACGGGGGCACGAGCGTGAAGGAGTGCCCGCTGGGCGGCGAGGCGAGGATCGCCTGGACGTCGGACCACAGGGAAAGCGGGGACACCACATGGTGGCGTCAGGACTTGGTCGTCACCCCGGACGGCTGTGAGATAGAGGCCGTTGGCGACACCCTCACTCTGGACGGAGATCCGAGCGTCGCCCTGAGATTTGAGGGGTGGGAGGTGGTGGGAGTGCCACTCGATGGCGGTGCCCGGGCCGGTTCGGGCGCCTCCTACGAAGGCGAGCTCACGGCAACGACGGCAACGGGCGCCGTGACGTGGCGGAGAAGCGACGGCAGCTCGGGTAGCTGCGAGGTGGACCTAGCCTTGGAGGCCCCGTTGCCTGCGGACACGTTGTCTGCGGACACGGACGAGGACGGTTTTGGGGACCTGACAGGACTCATCTGCGGGCACGATGGCGTGATGCCGTTTCCCCTGATCACGGACGACGGCTAGCACGCCCCCTCACGCCGATGGGGTCCCGGCCAAGTCGGCGACCCGCACGGTCACGACGTCGGTGTCGGCGTACTTGTGGTGCTGGACCGACGCCGCCAGATGGCGGAGAATTCGCAGCGAGAACTCGTCCGACACCGGGTCGGGGTCCATCTGGGCACCGATCACGGCCATGTGGTCCTCGATGTTCCCCTCTCCCCCTGCGGCGAGGAACTCCAGTTCGGTGCTCGAACCGTCGCGCCGGGCGGTTAGCAGGAGTCTCCGCGGCGCAGGTGCGCCGTCTTCCGCGGCGGCGTCCGAGGCACCGTCGGAGTCCCCCTCGGTGTTCGACACCAGGAGCAGCAGCGTCTCCTCGGCGGCGAGCGCCACCCGGCGGGCGGTCTCGTCGCTCAGCTTCCCACGCCTCCCGAAGTCCTCGAGGAACCGTTGGATCCGAGGGAGCGCCTCCATCGCCAGCGGCGTCCGCATGCGCGCGCGCTTCCGGCCCGCGAGCTCGCCGAAGGCCGTCAGCCCCAGCGCGGCCATGCCTCCCGCCGTCATCCCGTTGCTGAGTAGCTCCTGCAGGACCGAAGGCAGCCCGTCGAGGGGAATCTGGCCGTACTGGCAGCCCACCCCGAACCAGAAGGAGAACCCGACTATCGTCGCCTTGCGGTAGTCCATTCCGTCCTGCACGACGATGCGCGTGCCCAGCATGAAGAGCAGGCTGATGATGGCGATGGCGTAGGCGCCGATCACGGGCTGCGGGATCGCGAGGAGGACCTGCGTGAACTTGGGCAGGAACGCCAGGGCGCAGAAGATCGCCCCGATCCAGACCCCCACGCGGCGCGAAGCGATGCCGGTGACCTCGGTGACCGACACGCTGCTCGAGTAGGTCGTGTTCGGTACCGTGCTGAGGAGCCCCGAGAGGAGATTCCCCAGCCCGTCCGCGGTCACCGCGCCCTGCACGGCCCGGTAGTCGGTGGCGCGCGGCTTGCGCCACGACACCCGCTGGATGCCAACGGCGTCGCCGATGGTCTCGATGGCCCCCACCAGCGTCACCAGCGTGAAGCCGGGCAACAGCACCCAGAAGGCGGGGCCGAAGTCGAGCGAGAGCCCCGGCCACGATGCGACCGGCACCCCGATCCAGGACGCGGCAAAGAGCGCTTCGAAGCGCAGGATGTCCAGGAACCACGAGGCGATGCAGCCAGCTATGATCCCCGCAATCGGGCCGAAGAGCCGCACCGGCCCCTTGCCCAGCAGGACCACGATGAAGGTCACCACCAGCGTGACCAGCGCCGTGACCTGCCCGGTGAGCAGGGGGCTCCCCTCCGGCAGATCGTCGAGGAAGTCGAAGAGCAGCGGCATCACGGTGACCGAGATCAGCATGATGACCGTTCCGCCGACCGTCGGGGTCAGGATCCGGCGCAGCAGCGAGAGCCGTCGCGCAAGGATGAACTGGAAGACCGACGAGCCGATCACCAGCGAGGCGAGGAGGCCGGCGCCCCCCTGCTGGAGCGCGGCCACGGAGACCGCGATGAAGGCACCCGACGTGCCCATGCAGAGAATGTACCCAGCGCCGAAGGGCCCGACGCGGAGGACCTGGACGATCGTGACGGCGCCGCTGATTAGGAGGGCGGCGAAAGCCCCCCACGCGACATACCCCTCGTCCATGCCTGCCGCCCGGAAGACGATCGCGACGGTGAGCACAATCGCCCCGACCACCAGCGCCGAGAACTGGAGCGCGAGGGCTATCGCAAGCGAGCGAGGGGGGTTTTCGTCCGGCTCGTAGCGGACGCTATCGACGACCTGGGATGGGCTGGAGTCCATGGGCTCTACGGGGAGGCTCTCTCTTGGTGGGATCGGGCGGGGTAGCGGCGAAGCTCTCGCAACCTTTGCCGGGCGCTACTCTTGCGTCAAGCCGCACGGCGGTCTGTTGTTGGCGCGGCTCCGGTGCCATGCGTCCTTCGGCGGAGGTCTGTCCACATACGGACTGCTAGGACTTGAGCGCGATCTGGCCTTGCCGTACCTTATCGGCCCGACGCCCCCATCGTCTAGTGGCCTAGGATACCTGGTTCTCAGCCAGGAGACCGGGGTTCGATTCCCCGTGGGGGTACTTGGCACCGCGGTCGCTTAGCTCAGTTGGCAGAGCACTACGCTCACATCGTAGGGGTCGCTGGTTCGAGTCCAGCAGCGACCATTTCAGGGTCCAGAGTCGTGCATGGGCAGGCCACGGCCACGAGCATTGTAAATCGTGGATTACTACGCCTGGATGTGCGGCTCTGACTCCTCGCTCTGCACAGGCACGATCGGGGCCTTTGCCGCCCTCTTCCTTGCGGGCGCCCGCACAGCCAGCTCGATGACCCGGTGGAGGTCCTCGGCGAGGTGCACCGTGAGCGCGTTCCGCGCAGCGTCGGGCAGGTCCTCCAGGTGGGCCTCGTTCTCCAGCGGCAGGATCACCTCCTGGATTCCGGCGCGCAGGGCGCCGAGAAACTTCTCCTTCACGCCCCCTATGGGGAGCACGCGGCCAGTCAGCGTCAGCTCCCCCGTCATGGCCAGGTCGGCGCGCACCTTGCGCCCCGAGATCGCCGAGATCAGCGCAGTGGCCATCGTGATTCCCGCCGACGGGCCGTCCTTCGGCACGGCACCGGCTGGCACATGGATGTGAATGTCGCGCTGGTCGAGAGCGTCCTCCTCGATGCCGAGCGAGGCGCAGTGGCTCTTGGCGTACGACAGCGCCGCCCGCGCCGACTCCTTCATCACGTCGCCGAGCTGGCCGGTGAGGACTAGCTCCCCCTTGCCCGGCATGACGCTCGCCTCGACGAACATGATGTCGCCCCCCATCGGCGTGTAGAACATTCCCGTCGCGACACCCACCGCGTCCTCGGCGCGACGTCGCTCGGGGTGCACCCGGGGTCTGCCGAGCATGCTGGCCGCCACGGCGGGTGTGACCTCCATCCCCTCCGCCTCCTCCGAGGCGATCTTCCTGGCCACCTTGCGGGCCAGCTTGCCCAGCTCGCGCTCGAGCTGCCGCACCCCCGCCTCGCGGGTGTACTCCTGGACCACGGCCAGGATCGACTCGTCGCCCACCTCGAGCTCCTCGGGGCGCAGGCCGGACTCCTCCAACTGGCGGGGAAGCAGGTAGCGCCGCGCGATCTCGAGCTTCTCGTCCTCGGTGTAGCCCCTGAACTCCACCGCCTCCATGCGGTCGTGGAGCGGTGGCGGGATCCGGTCCTCGTAGTTCGCGGTCGCGATGAAGAGCACCTCGGAGAGGTCGAAGGGGACCCCAAGGTAGTGGTCGATAAAGGTCGAGTTCTGGGCGGGGTCGAGCACCTCGAGGAGCGCCGCGCTCGGGTCGCCCTGGAAGGACACGCCCACCTTGTCGACCTCGTCGAGCAGGAAGACCGGGTTCTTGGTTCCGGCCTCCTTCATCCCCTGCACGATTCGCCCTGGCATGGCGCCCACGTACGTCCGGCGGTGGCCGCGGATGTCCGCCTCGTCGCGAGCCCCGCCGAGCGAAATGCGCACGTACTTCCGGCCCACCGACCGCGCGATCGACTTCGCGATGCTCGTCTTCCCGACCCCAGGCGGTCCGGCGAAGAGGAGTATCGGCCCCCTCCCTGCAGTCGTCGCAGCCTCGTCCTCGGAGTCCGCCCCAGCTCCGCCCTTCGCCTTGTCGTCGGCCACGGACTCGGCAACCTCTTCGTCAGCCGTCGTCTCCTCGTCGGAACGCCCGGCCGCGGCTTCCTCCTCGTCCTCCACCTCCGCCGCATCCGCGTCCGAGCGCTCATGCTGCAGCTTCCGGACAGCGAGGAACTCCAGCACCCGGTCCTTCACGTCCTCCAGGCCGTAGTGGTCCTCGTCGAGGATCTCCTCGGCGCGGTGGAGATCGATCTTGTCGTCGGTACGCTGGCTCCACGGTAGCTCGGTGATCCACTCCAGGTAGGTGCGGATGACCTGGTATTCGGCGGCCTGGGGAGAGGTGCGGTCGAGGCGCCGCAGCTCGCGCTCGACCTCATTGCGGGCCGTTTCGCCCAGCTCCAGCTTCGCAACCCGCTCCCGCAGCTCGTCGGCCTCGTAACGGTCGCCCTCCTCGCCCAGCTCCTTGCGAATCTGCTTCAGCTGTTCGCGAAGCAGCATCTCGCGCTGCCGCTCGCCCAGCTCCTCCTGGACTTTGGCCTGGATGTCCTCCTGCGCGTCGAGGCGGACGAGCTCCCGCTCGACCGCGAGCAGCGCGGCCTTCATTCGATCCTCGTCGTCGAGGGTCTCGAGGAGAGTCTGCTTCTCGGAGGTGGGGAGGTCGAGCTGGAAGGCGACCAGATCGGCGAAGGCACCGGGGTCGTCGACCCCCTGGATCAGCTGGTTGAGGTTCTCGGCGGTCGCCCCGCGCCGCGTAGCCAGCTCGGCGGCCCGCTCCCGCAGCTCTGCGTCGAGGGCGGTGATCTCGGGATCGTCGGGGTTGGCGAGCATCTGGCGCTCCAGGAGCTCAACGGTGGCCCTGAGCATCGCCTCGCCGTCGTCGGCGAAGGCCAGCGCCCGGGCACGCGTCTCCCCCTGGACGAGAATCTGGATCCCGCGCCGCACACGATGGGTCTGAATTATCCGCACGACCGTGCCGGTCGCGTAGAGCACCTGGGGGTCGGGGTCGTCCTGGTCGCGGTTCTGTGCGACGGCGAAGAGGCGTCGGTCGCCGTCCAGCGCTTCCTGCACAGCCTCGACCGTGCCGCGCCTGCCAGCCGAAATCGGCACGGCCACGCCGGGGTACACGACCGTGTCGCGCAGCGGCAGCACTGGTAGTGAGAGTCTGCGGCTCACGTCGCCGTAACCTCGCCGTCTTAGATTGTCTGTGGTGCGTCTCGCGGGTCGTCGCCTTCGCGATCCCCGCGGCGGTCTGTCCTTGCGACACTAGTATGGTGTCCGCGTCGCAATGCTGCCAGATGGCGACAGCGCATCGGCCTTATGACGTCGCGGGCGGCACCATGGGTTTTCGGCCAGGAGGTCAATCCATGTCCTCAACCGGGGGCGGATCCGGAGCGGAGTACCGGATCCCGGCACATAGGCTGCCGAGCGGCTTCGTCGAGACGATATCGCAGGCGCCGAGTCGCCCCTCGGAGCCTAGAGAGGCCGCCACCGTGGTGCTCCTGCGCGATGGGGACGAGGGACCGCAGGCGCTCCTCCTCCGGCGAAACCGCAGCGCCGGGTTCGTGCCCCGCGCGTGGGTCTTTCCGGGAGGGAGGGTGGATCCGGCCGACGGAGAGGACGCTCTCGCCGAGCGGTGGACGGGGCTCGGGCGCGAGGAGGCCGCCACGCGGCTGGCGCTTCCCCGGGATGCCAGTCCACCGGCGATCGCCTACTACGGGGCGGCAGTCCGGGAGGCGATCGAGGAGACTGGACTCTGGCCGGGCGTGACGCACGCAGGAGGCGCGTTGGGGTCCGACGCGGCGAAGGCGGGCCGGGAGCGCCTGCTGGACGAGGGTGCCACACTAGCCGAGGTGCTCGGCGAGATCGACGCTCGCCTGGACGGTGCCGCGCTCGAGTACATCGCCCACTGGGTGACTCCGGTCGCGGAACCCCGCCGCTACGACACCCGCTTCTTCGCGGCGAGGGTGCCCAGCGACGCGGTGGCGCATCACGACGAGCGCGAGATGACCGCCTCGGTTTGGCTCGCCCCCCAGGAGGCGCTCGCACGACACCGCGAAGGCCGCCTTCCCATGATCTTCCCGACGATCCGCACACTCGAGGGGCTGCGCGGCTTCGGCACTGTGGCCGAGCTGCTCGCGCACTTCCGGGGCCGTGCTATTCCACGTCAGCAGCCCGAGATCGTGCGCACCGCCGACGGGGTGGCGCTCCGGATGGAGTAGCCCGCCGCGCAACTCCCGCAGGGGGTACCCCCTCGTCCTGGTGATCTGGGAGTGCGGGCCCCCTTGCACCCTTCGTGCTGCGAGGCGCTTTGCCACCTGGGCGCTTCGCCGGTATCAGTGCTCGTCCGGGCCTGTCCACGGACCGCCAGCGCTTCGCCGCTCTCGGTGCTCGCGCGGGACAGCCCGCGACCGCCAGGTGTTGTCTTCGGCGGGGCTTATGCCCAGAATATCCCCGTCCTTCCGCCACCCCCTCACACCACCGATCCCGGAGCCAGCCGTGAATCAATCCCGTCCCATCCAGGCTGCATGCGTGCTCGCCGCCCTCTTCACCGTCGTCTGCACCTCGGAGGCGGCCCAGGAGCAGGCCGAGGAGCCCGCTGCGGAGGAAGCCGTCGCGAACATCCTCCTAACGCCCGCGGCGCTCGTCGAGACCGCCCCGCCGGTATTCCACACCCACTTCGAGACCAGCAAGGGCGACTTCACGATCGAGGTCCACCGGGAGTGGTCGCCCAACGGCGCCGATCGCTTCTACAACCTGGTGTCGGCGGGCTTCTACGACGACGTTCGCTTCTTCCGGGTGATGTCGGGCTTCATGGCCCAGTTCGGCATCAACGGCGACCCGGAGGTCGCGGCCGTCTGGCGCCAGCACCGGATCCAGGACGACCCGGTGATTCAGAGCAACACCCGGGGATTCATCTCCTACGCGATGGCCGGGCCGAACACCCGCACCACGCAGGTCTTCATCAACTTCGGGGACAACAGCCGCCTCGACAGCGATGGGTTCTCGCCCTTAGGGCGGGTCGTGGAGGGGATGGAGGTCGTCGACCAGCTCCACGCCGGCTACGGCGATGTACAACCCAGGGGCAAGGGACCGAACACAGGCGACTTTCATAGGCGCGGCAACGCCTACCTGGAGGAGAGCTTCCCCGACCTGGACTACGTGGTGAAGGCCACCGTTTCGGTGCCGGAGCAGTAGCGCGGTCCTGCCTGTTCGGGCGCGGCGCGGCTGACGGCCGTCTGCGCCTTGCTACCTCGCGGGTCTCGCAGCCGACGTGAGCATCCCCACCCCCACCACCACGCCCGCGCCGACCACGTTCAGCCAGAGGAAGGCCACGTCCGTCCTCCACTCGACCACTCCGACCGCCGCCATCCCCGCCACCAGCCCGGCGAAGGCGCCCGCGCCCCGTGCCCGGGGGATCATCGCGAGGAGGAAGACGCCTAGGATCGAGCCGTAGAAGTACGATCCCACCCGGTTCACGACCTCGATCAGCGACCCCAGCCCGACCACGTTGACCGCGACGATGCAGGCAAAGAGCCCCCACAGCCCGGTCGCCGCCCTCGACACCAGCAGGTAGTGCGCGTCCGAGTCCCGCCGCCGGAACCAGCGCCGGTAGAAGTCGATCACGGTGGTAGTGGAGAGGGAGTTGAGCTCGGAGGAGATGCTCGACATCGCTGCCGCGATGACCGCCGCGATGAAGAGCCCCGCTAGCCCGACCGGCATCTCGCCCAGAACGAAGCGCGGGATGATGTAGTTCACGTCGCGCGGCGCTTCGCCGGTCACCTCCTCGGCCATCGCCAGCGCCTCGGAGCGCACCGCCTGCACGGCCTCGTCGCGCTGAAGGAAATCCGCCATCGCGGCCCCCTGGGGCAGATTCGCGCCCGGAGGCTGGTTCACCGCGGCGCCTCCTACCCCCAGCCCCGCAGTGCGTCGCGCGGCGTCCCGGAGGACCAGCGCCTCCTCGTAGCGGCCTTGCAGCGCGGCGTACTCGTCGGGCAGGAGCTCCTGCACCGCCCTTTCGTGAGCCGTGTTGTAGAGGAGCGGCGGCGCCTGGATGTGGTAGTAGACGAAGATCATGACGCCCACCAGGAGGATCAGGGCCTGCAACGGGATCTTCCAGTACGCGCTCATCAGGAGCGAGGTGCGGGCCTCGTTCACCGACCTGGCGGCGAGGTAGCGCTGCACCTGGCTCTGGTCGGTGCCGAAGTACGAGAGCATCAGGAACGTCCCGGCGATCACCCCGGACCAGAAGGTGTAGCGGTCGGTCAGGTCGAAGGAGAAGTCGAAGACTTGCAGTCGGCCCGTGGCGCCCGCGATCTCCAGCGCGTCGCTTGGCGAGACCGGGAGCTTGACCAGCACGACGACGACCATCGCCGCCAGCGCCGCGACGATCAGAACCATCTGCTTGACGTCGGTCCAGGTGACGGCCTGAATGCCGCCGATCACCGTGTAGAGCACCGCCGGGACGCCGATGATCGCCACGCTACAGACGAGCGGCCAGCCGAAGATCGCCGAGAAGACGACCGCGGGCGCGCCGATGATCACGCCGCACGACATCCCCCGCGACAGCAGGAAGAGGAGCGCGGTCAGGGAGCGGGTCGGCGCGCCGAAGCGCCGCTCCAGGTACTCGTACGCCGTGTAGACCCCGGCACCGCGCAGGAGCGGCACGATCGTGACGCCCAGGATCACCATCGCCAGCGGCAGCCCGAAGTAGAACTGCACGAAGCGCAGCCCGTCGGTGGCGCCCTGGCCGGTAGTGCCGATCATGGTGATCGCGGAGAGCTGGGTGGCCATGACGGAGAGCCCCACCGCCCACCACGGCAGACTCCGGCGCGCCAGGAAGTAGCCTTCGATCTCCTGGGTGCCGCGCGAGCGGCGAATCCCGTCCACTACGATGTAGACCAGGTACGCGCCGACGATCAGCCAGTTGATGGGGTGCATGAGTCAGCAGCTCATGTCTTCGACAGATTCCAGGGATTATCTGTCAGGACCCGTAGGACACCTGACAGATTGTACGGGTTATCTGTCACAAATCACTCCGGTCTGGCCGCTAGCGGTGGTACGCCGCCTGAAGCAGCCAGAGCAGGGCTAGCGCCGCGAGCTGGACCACCAGCACCCGCCAGAGCGTGGAGCGGAAGCTTCGCCCACCGCTATCCTCCGTACTCACACTCACATCCGGCGATAGCGCGGCCCGCTCCCCCCCTCCCGGGGAGACCACCGGGGCCCGAGCACATCGGTCGCCTTGCAGTCGATGCAGTTTGGGGCATTTACCCGCAGTCCGTCCTCGCCTCGCTCGTACACCCCGGCCGGGCAGAGGTGCACGTACATCTCCGCAACCTCGTCCGGCACATCGGCGTGGAGATCCAGGTGCGAAGGGATGTCGTCGCGCGTCTCGTTCCCGCTCCTGAAGACGGCGTCCGCCTTCGAGAGTGCGAGGGGGCCGCCCGCCTCGACGGGAGTGCCGAGCACCTTCGGCTCGTGGGCGTCGGGCGCTGTCGCGATCCTGCCCCTCGGGAGCCCACCCCTCGTCAGGGTGGCCAGCACGGCCTTGGCGCCACCTACCGCGAAGCCGCCCTTGAAGCCCAGGCGCATGTTGCGGGTGCGTCGGAGGTCGGCGACGATCGCGGACTCGTCCACCGCCTGGGTGTAGGCCCCCAGAGCTGCCTCCGAGGTGTCTCCAGCGCCGAGCGCCGCATAGATCGAGCGAGCCGCCAGGACGCCGGAGTGCATCGCGTAGTGGATGCCCTTGAGCGACGCCACGTCGACGTACCCCGCCGCGTCGCCGACGATGCAGAGGCCGCTGCCGTGGCGACGTTCGGGGAGCGAGTAGTAGCCCCCCTCCGGGATCGTCCTGGCACCCCACTCCACCATCTCGCCCCCCTCCAGGACGCGGCGGAAGAGGGGGTGGTGCTTTAGGCGCTGCAGGAGGCCGTGCACGTCGAGACGCGCATTGCGGTAGTCGAGGCTGACCACCAGGCCGAGCGCCACCAGGTCGTCGGCGAGCGGGTAGGCGAAGGATCCGCCGAAGGCACCCTCCGCGAGCGGCCATCCCAGCGTGTGGACGATCCGGTCGAGCGCCTTCGGAACCTCCCAGAGCTCCTTCACCCCGAGCGAGTAGATCTGCGGATTCTCCGATCCGATCCTCTGCCACTCGAGGTAGGCCTGCGTCAGCGCCCCCCGCGTCCCCTCCGAGAGCACCGTCACCCGTGCGGTCACATCGACCGGCGGCATGTAGTCGGCACCGGGCTCGCCGTCTCGCCCAAGGCCCCGTGGTGCCGTCCGCACCCCGACCACCCCGTCGCCCTCCACGAGCAGCGCCTCGGCGGGGAATCCGGGGAGAACCGTCACCCCCAGCCTCTCTGCCTGCTCGCCTAGCCAGCGGACCATCTCCGAGATCGACGCGATGTGGTTGCCGTGATTGCGCATCGTCGGCGGCGCCGGGATGCGGAGCGCCCGCCGCTCGGTGAGAAAGTGCACCGCCTCCTTCTCGACTGGGCGTCGTAACGGCAAGTCCGACCATGACATAGAAGGAAACAAGCTGCGCAGGACACCCGGATTCACGATCGCGCCCGAGAGGTTGTGCTCCCCGAGCCCGTCGGCCTTCTCCAGCACCCCGATCTCGATCTCGCCCACCCCGTCCCCGGCCTTCCGGCCCTCCTCCGCCAGGCGGGCCAGCTCGATCGCCCCGGCGAGGCCGGCCGGACCCGCTCCGACGAAGACCACGTCGAAGGGCACTGCCTCGTCGCCGGGCGGATCCGGGATCAGCAGCCGACCGGTGGGGAGCACCTCCTGGTGGCGAGCCGGGAGAATCGTCGCACTCGGTCCTGTCTCTGGCACTTGCTGGCAGTCCTCCGCATAGCCCACCGTAACCTTGCCCGGCGAATCTAACCTATCGGAGCGCTCGCCCTTTCGCGCTCCGCCTGGGCAGGTCTCCCACGGCATTGTCATTCCCCGCGCCCCGGCAGCCCGACGTTATCGCCGCGCGCACCCACGAAGCTGTACGCCGACGCCCGCCACAGCCAATCCTGAACTCAATCGCACCTCGGGCCGTTCCAGGTGATTCCGTCCAGCCAATCATCGAACTCCCTCGTGTCGGGCGCGCAGAGGCCGTCGTTGTCGAACCAACTGAACAGCCACAGCAGCGAAAGATCGAGGAATTCCGGCGGAATCTCGCCGGTCAGCGAATTGCGGCCGAGATACAGCCGTCCGAGATTCGACAGGTTGCCCAGCTCTGGCGGAATCCCGCCGGTTAGCTGATTTTCTTCGAGATGCAGCTGTTCGAGATTCGAAAGCTTGCCGAGCTCTGGCGGAATCGCGCCGGTCAGCGAATTGTGGTAGAGAGACAACTGTTCGAGATTCGACAGTTCGGCCAGCTCGGGCGGAATCTCGCCGGTTAGCGAATTCGCGTGGAGGGCCAGCCACTCGAGATTTGACAGGTCGCCCAGCTCGGGCGGAATCTCGCCGGTTAGCGAATTGCCACCGAGATACAGGACTTCGAGATTCGACAGCTCGCCCAGCTCGGGCGGAATCCCGCCAACTAGCGAATTGCCACCGAGACCCAGGAATTCGAGATTCGGCAGCTCGGCAAGCTCGGGTGGAATCTCGCCGGTTAGTTCATTGCCGTCGAGAGACAACTGGCCGAGATTCGGCAGCTCGGCAAGCTCGGGCGGAATCTCGCCCGTCAACAAATTGGAGGTGAGAACCAGGACGACGAGATTCGACAGCTCGCCCAGCTCGGACGGAATCTCGCCAGTCACCTCGTTGAGGCTGAGATCCAGGAATTCGAGATTCGACATCTCGCTCAGCTCGGACGGAATCTCGCCCCGCAGCGAATTGTCGCCTCGCGAATTGTCCCTGAGGTTCAGCGTATCGACCCGGCCGCCCGCACCCGTGCCCACCCCGTACCACTCGTCAATGGGCCTGTCGGTTTTCCAGTTCGTGTTGTTGGTCCAGTTGTCGCCGTCCAGTTCGTCGTACAGGATCTCCAACACTGCCCGGTCGGCGGATCGGACAGTCACGGTAAAGGCCTGCGTCGCCGAGAGCCCGCCCGGGTCGGTCGCCGTCACCCTCACGTTGGCCGTACCCAGCGACACGCCGCTCACCGTGACCGCGCTCCCCGACACGGACGCCGTCGCCACCCCGGTGTCCGATGGGGTGGCCGTGTAGGTGAGCGCATCACCGTCTGGATCGCTGAAGTTGCCCGAGACATCCACTTGCGCCGCCTCCCCGACGACCACATCGATGTCCTCGATCGGTTCGCCGGCTACCGGTGCCCGGTTCGGCACCGTCACCGTGAAGGTCTGATCGGCGGAGAGTCCGCCGGGGTCCGTAGCGGTGACGTCCACCGTGGCGCTTCCCGCCGCAACCCCCGTCACCTGCGCCGTGGCACCCGACACGCTGACCGTTGCTATGCCCGTGTTCGACGAGCTCGCCGTGTACGTGAGTTCGTCTCCGTCCGGGTCGCTGAAGTACGCCGCGAGATCGACCGACTCGGTGCTGCCGACCTCGACCGTCAGGTCCTTTATGCTCTGGGCAACTGGCGACTGGGGCTCGTCGCACCCGACCACCCAGGAGGCGACTGCGGTCAGGGCGGAGATGCTCAGGGCGAGCCGGAGAGCGCCACGCGTTCCGTGGCGATGAGTAACTCGGTGGCGATAATCTACAGACATGGTAGCATGCTCCTTCGCCCTCGATGCCGAAGCTCGGCCATGCCAGGCGCACCCAGGGCCGTCAAACAAGTCACATTGTAAACGCTAGTTGTCATTTTGTAATCTCCGCGTTACACCGAGTCGGGCCGAGCGGAGCTGTCTCGGCACATTCAAAACCGGAACTCGGCGCCAATGAAGGGGAAAAGCGGAATCTGTCGCCGATAATGGAAGTGGGACGGAGTTAGGGGACAGCCGAGGGTGCAGTATATGGGCCCTATCTCCCATCCGACGACGTTATGCCGGTTCAGGAGGTTGGCAACGGTCAGGTACGGCACGATGGTTCCCCCGCCGAGCCACTGCACTTCGATGGCACGGCGCCAGCCCACATCGATCCGGGCGTAGTGCGGGAGCCTAGCGGAGTTGTATTTGGCAATTAGGAATACGGCTCGAGTTCCGCCGTCAAATTCCCCTGGCAGGTTCGCTCCCATACCCGGAACCACTACCAGCCAAGGCGTATGCGGCTGCCCCGATCCCAGGACAACCCGGGCCGACCAGGAGGATGCACCGCGCCTGAAGGATGATGCCACCTCGAATTCGTGCTCGCGGTGGAAGCGGGGTGTGTAGGTGCGGGAGCCCACGGTCCGGGATGCGCGGGCCCAGCGATAGCTGCCCAGGAGCGAGAGCCCCCGATCGTCGATCCAGCTCCACGTCGCCTCGATCCCGCGAGCGGTCCCAGTGGCCTGCTTCCACAGGGAGGGGTCCACGAGCACCGTGCCCGCGCCGGGGTGCGGTTCCAGGGCTGGTAGCCTGAGGTGGTCCAGGTGGCGCGTGTAGGCGTCCAGGCGGACCCGCAGCTTCCCCCGGACGCCCTCCCACCCTGCCGCGAGCTCGGTGCTGCGCGGAACCGGTGCCTCCCCGACGGGAAGGAGGAGGTCGTAGGCTACCATGCTCGCGAGGAGCGTCTCCTCGTTGCGCAGCGAGGCGAGCTCCTGGTACGAGCGGGACCCCGAGACTCGCGCGCTCCACCAGGACGCCGCGTAGCTCAGCTCGCCGAACGGAGCGAAGGTGTTCGCGAGTCCCTGGAAGCGGTCGACGCGCACCCCGCCCCGGGCCGAGAACCCGCCCCGCAGCGGCACCGCAACGCTCGAGTACGCGGCCAGCCGCCAGCTGACGGCACTAACGGCGAGCTGCGGGAGAACGCCCTCGAAGCCGCGGCTGTAGGACACGAGGTTGTAGGCATGGTCTCCCTGGAAGCGCGTCGCCTGCGCACCCGCCGCGATGGCACCGCCGCCCGCGTGCCATGCAGCCCGCACGTCGGCACGTGTTTCGCTCATCGAACCTTCTCCGAGGAGGCCGGTGTCGGCTTGTTGGTAACTCCCCTGGTGTCGTCGACCGTGGGTGTTCTGGATGAGGAGGTCGCCTGCGAACCGGCTGTGTCCCAGATTGGCATCGATGATCGCACCCCCTCCGACCCGGCCGCGGTAGTGGGCCGAGAAGGCAGTGGCCGCCAAGGTGAGTGACCGCCTATGTACGTATCCGGTTACTTCCTGGGGGTAGTTGATCGATTCGGAGTTGAGGTGGCCGCTTACCGAGAATCGGCGGACTCCGCCCAGGTCTTTGGTGGCCTTGGCGTGCAGATCATGAAAGGAATAGGACGGCAGATAGTCGCGGTGGAGCCCCTTGTCGAGCCTCGCGTCGCCATGCTCCCTAGGGAGCTGGCCTAGCAAGGCACCGGGGTGGGTGCGCCGGGCGCCGACCAGGTAGGACGCGCTCCCGCCGATCGGCCCTTCGACGGAGAACCGGGTCGAGGCCAGACCCAGGGAGCCGGCGGTGTGCCTCCGGTCGCGGGAGCCGTCCCGGGTTGCGATGTCGACGGCACCAGAGAGCGACCCGATAGCGAGCTGGTCCGCACCCGGCCCCGCCAGCACCGTCGCCCTCCTGACGACCTCCGGGTTGATCGCGGAGATGAAGCCCCCGAAGTGGAAGGGCTTGAAGAGCCGGACACCGTCGAGGAGAACGGGCGTGCCGTGGCGGGAGCCGCCGCGAAGGTAGGGGAGAGAGGTGAAGTCGGAGGGAGCCGACATGGAGGGCGAGGACGCGGTTGCACGCCCCACGTCGGTGTCCAGCATCGCCGGAAGGCTCCGGAGGAGTGCGGTATCGATGACGAAGCCGTCGCGGAACGAAGGGAGCGGGTCCCCCGGGCGGCCGCCGCCGAGTACATCGAGAGCTTCGAGCCCGATCGGCGAGGGACGCAGCAGTGCGCGTACCGGCTCGGCGGGGAGCGCGTTGTAGGTGCGGGTCCAGCCGTAGCCCAGCGTTCGCACCTCGACCCGCACCGGCTCGGAAGCCGGGACCGCTGGCACGACGAATGCGCCGTAGCGGTCCGAGATCGCCGACGCCAGGACCGTATCGCGACTGGCCGGCGTCACGGTTACCCGGGCGAAGGCCACTGGCTCCAGGTGGACGCTGTCACGCACCACGCCGGTCAGGGTCGCCACGGCGGAGATCCCGCTCGGGACGTCCCAGTACCCGCCGGGGAGCTCCGGTACCCGCCTGGGAACCACCACGACCTGAGACCCGAGCTCCACATAGCCCAGGTCGGTGCCCGCGAGGAGCTGGTCGAGGGCGCGGGCGGTGCTCAGCGCCGTGCAGTCGCAGTCGACGCGGTGGCCTTCGGGCAGCAGAGTAGGGCTGAATGCGATCGAGAGGCGGGAGCGCTCGGCGAGCCGGATGAGGGCGTCGGCGAGGGGCAGCCGACTCACCGCGAGGCGGGCTGGCGAGGCGAGGAGCGAGCCGGGTTCGGGATCGACGCCGACCTGGCCGCGCAGAAGCGCAACCTGCCGGGGCTCCTGCGCCGCAAGGGCGGCCGGGAGGAGAAGGGCGGGAATGCCGCAGGCAATGCGCCGCGTGAGGAGAATCGGACGTCGTTTCTTTTCTAGTAATTTACACATGAAGCAATCCTAACTTGCATCCACGGTACACTCGCTCACGGGATCACGGATCGGATGCGACCGCCACCTCCACCCACCGCGTGGGTGCCGAAATGCCGTCGAAGTAGCCGTATGCTCCGTTGCCCTCGATGCCGAAGCTCGGCCATGGAGGCTCCAGGGCGGGACCCACGTGCCTGAGCCAGCTGGTGTAGCTCGGGCCGAGAGCTTGTAGTCGC
Organism: Gemmatimonadota bacterium; assembly: GCA_026706635.1. Classification (GTDB taxonomy): domain Bacteria; phylum Gemmatimonadota; class Gemmatimonadetes; order Longimicrobiales; family Gaopeijiaceae; genus Bin94. The sequence continues at coordinate 99,969 of JAPOYJ010000011.1, forward strand.
AGTCGCAAGCCCCTGAGCGAGATCTCTCCTTTCTCGTACCGCAAGTCGATCGAGTCGCCAAGCTCCCATAGTCTTCGCCCACGTACTCGCTCACCCTCATGTTCGAACGTCGACTCCAGGAACAGCGCAGCGGTCGCCGAGTCGACCTGGTACTCGAGGGGAACGAGCACAAACCCCGCTGTGTCGTCCGGCAAGTGGATCCACAAGGTGTCGCCCGCCGGATTCTCGATGCTCGGAATTGCCGGCACCGTCGCTTCACCGGAGAACGAACCCAGGGGCGTTGTTCCGCGGACCCGGTACCTTCCCGGCGCGACCGCCTCTGGAAGCTGCGCGCTCAGGCAGGTGCTGGCACTGTAGCGGGGTAGGGATCCGCACCCCTCCTCCGCTGGATCCGTTGCCGCGAACTCGACGGTCCAGCCCGGCCCCTCCAGGATTGCGCTGACATCGGGTGGCGCTTCTTCCCATTCCCGATGGGGATGACCCGCCACCATCTTGGCCGACCGCTCCCCGGATTCGAGGAGTAGCGAGAGCGCGACCACATCCGGGTCCAGTTCGAATGGAAGCCTCATGAGGCACGCCGAGAGGCCCGCAGCCGCCAGGAGGGCCAACAGAGCTCGGACCAATACGTGCGAGCGCCGATAGCGGGCGGTCCAGCGCGGATGCAGCGCCCCTCGAATGCCGGGGGAGGTTTGTCCACGGGCTGCCCGGGGCGGCTGCCCGACCGAGGATTCTGTCGACAGATCCGCCCGAGACGCACCCGGGATCGCGGAACAAGTCACATTGTAAACGCCAGTTGTCATTCTGTAATCTCCGATTTACACCAAGTCGACCGAGCGGAGCTGTCTCCGCAGGCGCGTTCAATAGCGTTCAAAACCGGAACTCCACACCGATGAAGGGAGTCAACGGCAGCTGTCGTTGATAGGAAGACCTGGGGACCGGGTCCTCGGGTTGCGGCACCGGGGGTTGCCAGCCCTGATTGTGCGGCCGGGCACGCCATTCCCAGATGGTGTTGTACTTCGGTGAACCGACCACATTGCGCCGGTTGAGGAGATTTGCCACGGTGACGTAGGGGATCAGCGACCCGCTGACCAGCCATGACACATCAATCTCGCGGCGCCAACCCACGTCGATCCGGGCTAGGTGCGGCAGCCTTGCGGAGTTGTATTGGCCCCCGAGGAGCACGGCTCGGGTGCCATGGGCAGGCACGCTCCGACCCGGAACTATGGCCAGCAACGGTGTATGGGGCTGACCCGAGCCCAGTACAGCCCGGGCCGACCAGGTGTGCGCACCGCGCCTGAAGGAGCCTCCCACCTCGAATTCGTGCTCGCGGTGGAGGCGGGGTGGGTAGGTGCGGGTGCCCACGGTCCGGGATGCGCGGGCCCAGCGATAGCTCCCCAGGAGTGAGAGCCCTCGATCGTCGATCCAGCTCCACGTCGCCTCGATCCCGCGAGCGGTCCCGGTGGCCTGTTTCCAAAGGGAAGGGTCCACGAGCACCGTCCCCGCGCCGGGGTTCGGTTCCGGAGCTGGCACCCTGAGGTGGTCCAGGGAGCGCGTGTAGGCGTCGAGGCGGACCCGCAGCTTCCCCCGGATGCCCTCCCACCCTACGGAGAGCTCGGTGCTGCGCGGAACCGGTGCCTCGCCTACTGGCAAGAGAAGGTCGTAGGCGACCATGCTCGCAAGGAGCACCTCCTCGTTGCGAAGCGAGGCAAGCTCCTGATGCGAGCGCGACCCCGAGACTCGCGCGCTCCACCAGGACCCCGCGTAGCTCAGCTCGGCGAACGGAGCAAAGGTGGTGGCGAGTCCCTGGAACCGGTCGATGCGCACCCCGCCGCGGGTCGCGAATCCGCCCCGCAGCGGTGCCGCGACGCTCGAGTAGGCGGCGAGCCGCCAGCGGTCGTCACTCAGGGCGAGCTCCGGGAGGAAATCGGCGACCCCATGTGCGACCGAAGGGCCCCACGCATGTGCTACCGAAGGACCCCACGACCATCTATCGAACGACCATCTATCGAAGGTCAAGCCAGCTGCGGGGCTGCTGGTGTGGTCTACATGGAAGCGAATAGCCTGCGCACCCGACATTATTGCGGCGGCACCCGTGTGCCATGTAAGCCGCACGTCGGCACGTGTCTCGCTCATCGAGCCTCCTCCGACCAGCCGGTAGTCCATCAACTTGCTTTGCATGCGCAAGTCGCTGGCGAATCGGCTCTGTCCCAGATTGGCGTCTATGATCGCGCCCGCCCAGAGCCGGTCGCGGTAGTGGGCCGAGAAGGCGGTGCTGCCTAGGGTTGCCGCGACTTCCTCGGCCAGATAGCGACTCAGCGACTCGGAGTTTAGGTGGCCGCTCGCCGAGAATCGGCGGATACCGCCCAGGTCGATGGTGACCTTGGCGTGCAGATCATGAAAGGAATAGGACGGCAGCACGTCGGAGAAGAGGTACCTGCTGCCCGCAATGCTGCTCGCAAGCTCTGCATGCGTCTGCGCGGGGGGCCACCCGGGACCAGCTTCATGCTTCTTCGCGAGCCAGCCGGACAGGAAGGGTTGGGTGCGCCGGGCGCCGACCAGGTAGGACGCTCTCGTGCCAACCGGCCCTTCAACGGAGAACCGGGCCGAGACGAGACCCAGCGAGCCGGCGGTGCGCCTCCGGTCGCGGGAGCCGTCCCGGGTGGCGATGTCGATGGCGCCGGAGAGCGACCCGATGGCGAGCTGGTCCGCACCCGGCCCCGCCAGGACCGTCGCGCTCTTGACGACCTCCGGGTTGATCGCGGAGATGAAGCCCCCGAAGTGGAAGGGCTTGAAGAGCCGGACACCGTCGAGGAGAACGGGCGTGCCGTGGCGGGAGCCGCCGCGAAGGTAGGGGAGAGAGGTGAAGTCGGAGGGAGCCGACATGGAGGGCGAGGACGCGGTTGCGCGCCCCACGTCGGTGTCCAGCATCGCGGGGAGGCTCCGGAGGAGGGCGGTATCGACGACGAAGCCGTCGCGGAACGAGGGGAGCGGGTTCCCCGGGCGGCCGCTTCCGAGCACGTCGAGAGCTTCGAGCCCGATCGGCGAGGGCCTCAGCAGCGCGCGCACCGGCTTGGCGGGGAGCGCGTTGTAGATGACGGTCCAGGCGTAGCCGAGCGTTCGCACCTCAACCCGCACCGGCTCGAAAGCGGGGAGTGCCGGCACAACGAATGCGCCGTAGCGGTCCGAGACCGCCGACGCCAGGGTCTTTTCGCCACCGACCGGGGTCACAGTTACCCGGGCGAAGGCCACTGGCTCCAGGTGGACGCTGTCGCGGACCACGCCGGTGAGCGTAGCCACGGCGGAGATCCCGCCCGGGATCTCCCAGTACGCGCCGGGGACCTCAGGTGCCTGCCTGGGAACCACTACGACCTGCGACCCCAGCTCCACGTAGCCCAGGTCGGTTCCCGCGAGGAGCTGGTCGAGGGCGCGGGCGGTGCTCAGCGCCGTGCAGTCGCAGTCGACGCGGTGGCCTTCGGGCAGGAGGGTGGGGCTGAATGCGATCTGGAGGCGGGAGCGCTTGGCGAGGCGGGTGAGGGCGTCGGCGAGGGGAAGCCGACTCACCGCGAGGCGGGCCGGCGCGGCGAGGAGCGAGCCTGGCTCGGGATCGACGCCGACCTGGCCGCGCAGGAGCGCCACCTGCCGGGTTTCCTGCGCCGCGAGGGTGGCCGGGAGGAGAAGGACCGCGAGCCCAGACGCAACCCCGCGTGTGCGCGGAACCAAGCTGGCAGCGCGGCGTGAGAGGGCGACGCCGCGGCGGGCGGGACCGCGAAGCCGCATCCTCACTGTGGGTCGCCCACGATGTGAACCCGCCGCGAGCGTGGCGAGATGCCGTCGAAGTACCCGTACACCCCTTCGCCCTCGATTCCGAAGCTCGGCCATGGAGGCAGGAGCAGCTCGCCGCCCGTGCGCCTGAACCAGGCAGTGTAGCTATGGCCGAGGGCCCGAGCCCACAGGTCGGTGGCAAGGTCCCGGTCAAGCCAAGGGTATTCCCAAGGGACGGAGTCCCCAAGCTCGGAGAAAAACGACCGCGTCGGAGCCCATGGGGGGCCAACAACGATGTCCAGCAGCAGCGCAGCGGTCGCCGAGTCGACTTGGTAGTCAAGTGAATCAAGTGGAATGAAGACCAGATCCGCGGCGGCTGGCACAGGGACCCGCAGGGTCTCCACACCCGGACTCGGCATCGCCGGCACCGTCGCTTCGCCGGCGAACGAACCCAAAGGGCCTGTGCCGCGGATCCGGTACACTCCCGGCGCGACTGCCTCCGGGAGCTGCGCGATCAGGCAGATGTCGCTGCCGTAGCGGACGTAGTCGAATCCGCACTCTTCCCACGTCGGAAGCGTTGCCGCGAACTCCACGGTCCAGCCTGGCCCCTCCAGGGTTGCGCCGATATCGGGTGGCGCTTCGTCCCATTCCCGATGGGGATGACGCGCCACCATCTTGGCTGTTCGCTCTCCGGACTCGAGGAGAAGCGAGAGCACGACCACATCGGTGTCCAGGTCGTGCGGGTGGGTGAAGAGCTGGCACGCCGAAGCTACCGCCAAGACCGTCGCGGCCAGCAGCCCGCGCACCAATGCGCGCGAGCGCCGATAGCGGCTCCGTCCTAGCAGTCCGGGGGAGGATTGTCCACGGGCTGCTAGGGGCGGCTGCCCGATCGAGGATTCTGTCGACAGATCCGCCCGAGACGCACCCAGGATCGCGGAATAGGTCATATTGTAAACGTTAGTTGTCATTTTGTAATCTCGAGTTTACACCTAGTCGCCCCCCTTCGTCGCGGCCCCGGATTCGCACCACGCCTTCGCCGATGCTGCAGCGCGCGTCGATCACGCCGCACACGACGGTCATCACCTCCTCGAGCGACTTCGACGAGAACCACATCGTCAGCGTCCTGTCGAGGAGTGCCGGATCCGCGATCTCCACCTCGATTCCATACCGTTCGCCTATCTCCCGCATCGCCGCCGCCAGCGGGGTGTCCTGCAGGGCCAGGAAGCCGCGCATCCACCCGGCCACCTCCTCAATCGGCGGCGCGCTTGTGACCGGTCCGGGGATGCCCCGCGCCAGACGGGTCGTCCGCCCCTCTCCGACCTCGATCTCCTGGTCCGGTCCGGCCAGCGCGACTCTGCCCTCGACCACGACGACGGCGAGCTCATCGGCGTGCGCGGAGAGGTGGAAGCGGGTTCCCAGGGCTCGCGCCGTCCCGGCTGGCGTCACCACCAGGAACGGCTGCTCCTCGTTCGTCGCGATTGCGAAGAACGCCTCCCCGTTGAGCGTGACCTGCCGTGCGAACGAACTCGGGGACTCGTCCGGGGAGGATGCATGGACGGTGGTCGCGAGGCGGCTTCCCGGACCGAGCCGGATCACGCTGCCGTCTTCAAGGCGCACCATGGCCGTCTCGCCCGAGGCCGTGAGGAACTCCTGCGGGGCCGAAGGGCCGTGCAGGGGCGGGGGGGCGGAGTCGGCGAGGGCGCTCCAGAGGGCGAAGCCGACGGCCGCTGCGGCCGCCGCCCATCCGCCGTAGCTGAGGAACCGGATGCGTCGCGGCCTCCGGGGTGCCTGCGGCCGGAAGCTGCGGGCGCGCGCCCTGAGGATCACCTGCTCGACGGAGGGTGGAGTGCCGGGATCGATCGCCAGCTCCGCCGCCCTCCCGGCCTCGATCAGGCGGCCCATCTCCGAGAGGGTGCGGTCCGCGTCGGCGGAGCGCTTCCGCCACGCGTCGACCGACCGGTCCTCGTCATCGGTCGTCCGCCCTCGCAGGTAGCGGAAAAGCAGTTCGTCCATTCGTCTCCCACCTGATGTGCGTCGTCGTCCGCCTGGGCGCGTCCGCCTGGGCGCGGAGCGCCTACACCCTGTAAGCGCACATCCCGCCCCGGGCTACCACCTCACCGATCGGTCACACCCGACTCGGCCACCGCACTTCGGATCGTCCGGAGCGCCGCGCTCATCTGGTTGGCGACCGTCTGAGCCGAGATGCCCATCGCCTCCGCCGCCTCTCCGTGCGAGAGGCCCCTGAGGAAGACGAGCTCGAAGACGTCGCGGCGCCTGTCCGGGAGCGATGCGACGGCAGCTTCGAAGGCCTCCGCGAGGATCGTGGCGTCCAGCTCCTCGGCCGGGGTCGCAGGGCCTGCCTGCGGTGAGAGCTGCTGGGCGGCCGCCCACCGCCGGCGAACGCCCTGCCTGCGCCTCTGGTCGATCACGAGGCTTCGCACGATACGGTACAGGTACGCGCGGACGGAGGCCCGGGGCTTCCAGGCGCGCCTGCGCCTCCATACCTGGATGAAGGCCTCCTGGACGATGTCCCGCCCGGTCTCGACCTCGCCGACCTGGCGCGCGGCGTAGCGGACCAGCTCGGGCCAGCACAGCTCCATCAACTCTCCCAGAGCGGACTCCGAGCCGTCGCGCATGGCGGCCATGAGCGGCGCCAGAGAGTCGTCTTCGGCGTTGGCGGTGACGGGGATCGTAGGAGGCATGGGGCGTGGTTCTGTGCGACCTGAGCCAGCGGAGCTGTCCCTGAGGGAGAGCGTATTGCTCCCCCGATCCTACCAGTTGTGCCTGATCCTACCAGTTCGACTCAGGAGGGGGCTCCGGTGCCTCGAACGCCGTGGGAGGGGCTGTCCACGGACCGCTAGCAGTTTGCCCTCTCGATGAAGACATCCATGGTTCCCCCGCACACGGCGGGGCTCCACGATGTTGGTTCGTCGAGCAGGTCGACGCGCACGGTGCGAGGGCGACCGCCCTGCAGGAGCTCCAGCGCGGCCTCGACCACCTCGCCCTCGCCGCAGCCGCCCCCGACGGTCCCACAGACGACGCCCCGCTCCCCGACGAGCATCCGTGCGCCGACCTTGCGCGGCGTCGAGCCCCTGGTCGCCACGACCGTCGCCAGGACGGCGGGCTCCCGCAGCTCGGTCAGTGCGGTCAGGATCTCGGTGTCCGTCATCGGCGTGTGCCTCGTCCGGGCTGTCCAGTCACTAGTCGGCGAAAAAGCGTTCGACGATGCGCTCCTTCTCGGCGAGAGGCGTCCCCGTGCCCCCCGCTCCCAGCATGACGATCTCGGCGGCTATCGCGAGCGCTATCTCGGTGGGGGACTGGCCGCCAAGGTCGAGTCCGATCGGAGCACGCACGCGCCGCAGGTCGGAGGTCCCCAGGCCGTCGGCGAGCAGCTTCTCGTGGGTGGCCCGCACCCGGCGCCGACTGCCGATCATGCCAATGTAGCACGGTGCCTCCGGCATTCGGAGGACCCGCACCAGGCATTCGTAGTCGAAGCGATGCCCCCGCGTCACCAGCACAACGCGGTCCTGGCGGGCGAGGGGCGTCTCGGCGAAGGGGTCGCGGAAGTCGATCACCCTGAGATCGGCCGCATCGGGGAAGCGCCCCTCCGTCGCGTACTCCTCGCGGTCGTCGAGCACGACGACCCGCAGCCCGAGCATGGCCCCGAGCCTGGAGAGCGGCACCGCGATGTGCCCGGCACCGACGATCACCAGGGCTGGGGCGGGATGGTGGGCTTCGATGTAGACCGCTGCGGTCGCTTCTCCACCCTTCTCCTCATAGACGAAGTTCCGACTCAGCGCCGCCGTGGCCCCGCGTCCGGCAAAGAGGCCAACTAGTCCCCGCGCCACCACGCGGTCCAGCTCCGCGCTGCCAAGGGTGCCCCCCTGGCGGTCGCCCGACACCCACCAGCGCCTCCCGACGAGCGAGCTGTCCGAGGCGTCGACCACTACGGCCGTGTGGACGGACTCGCCCCCCCCGGTCGCCTCCAGGACGAGCGCCGCGACCTGGGACGGAGTCGGATTCACTGCTGCCCCCCCATACGGGCCCGGTACTCCTCGGGCGTGTCCAGATCGTCGACGATTCCCGGATCGTCGACCTCGACAACGAGCACCCGACCGGGGTCGCTCCGCACCACGGAGCGGGCACCCTCGGCGAGTCCCGGTGCCTGGAGCTCCACGGCGAGCGCCATGTCAAAGAGTACAGGGTGGCCCCGACGGCCCCTGTAGCTCGGAATGGCGATCGTGCGCACCGAGCGCCTCCACCCCTCGACCAGGGCGCGTACCGTGGCGGGTGCCACCAGGGGATTGTCGACCGGGGTGCAGACGACCGCTGCGGGCTGCGCTTCCGAGGAGCCCAGATGGACGAGAGCCACGCGGAGCGATCCGATCTGCCCGCCCTCGCCTCCCGGATTGACGAGCAGCCGCGCCGACCCGGCGGCCACCTCCTCGGCGAGTGGCCCGTCGCTGGAGGCGCCGACGACAACCACGGGATCGCAGCCACCCTCCGCCAGCGACGCCGCCAGGCGCGTCACGAAGGTCCGCCCGCCAGCGTCCAGCATCGCCTTGGGAGCCCCCATGCGACCGGCGGCTCCGGCCGCAAGCACCACCCCGGCAACCGGGCCCGGGCGCGTCACTGCGCCCGACGTGGGAGGTTTGTCCACGGGGCTGCTAGGGGCGTAGCCCGTCCCCTTCGCCCTACTGGAGGCAGGCTCGCTAGCGGGCCGCGGGAGGTCTGTCCAGGGGCCGCTAGAAGATCTCCCTCACCTCGGCGTTGCTCTCGTCGAGGACTACCGTTTCGTTCGCGCCCCTCGCCAGGGTCACCATCAGATTCCAGTAGAGCTCCTCGTGGGTACGGCGGTGCCTGGCGTGCACCCAGTATGTGCCCGGCACGACATCCTTGTCCTCGAAGGGCGCAACGCCGTCGGCGCCTGTCGTGTCCGCGGCCTCGTCCAGCCCCGATGCTTCCACCTTGGCGGCGATCACGCCAGTGACGTCCCGGAAGGCCTCGTCGTCCCACTCCCTCTGCTGGGCCTCCAACATCTCCGCCTCCGCGGCGGTCGCACGGTCCAGCGAATCGAAGCGCTCGAAGAGCGACTCCTGTGTGCGCTCGGCCTGGGCCAGCTCGCGCTCCTGGCGCGTGTACTCCGCGTGGAGCGTTCGGTAGCGGTTCATGGCGGGATTGAGCTCCGCCAGCTCATCGGTCAGCTTCTTGACCGTGTCGCGCAGGGTGTTCCAGCGGTCCTCCGCACCGCGCCACTCGTCCTGAGCCTGGTTCCGTGCATCCCAGGCGGCCCGCTGCTCCTCGTTGTACTCGGGCCTGAGGGTGGGGGCGAGCGCGGTCAGCGAGTCGAAGATCGCGTCCCGGTCGTAGGGCAGGAGGCGGACCTCGATGTCGTCGAGCCGCGTCGGCGCTCCCTCCGCATCCTCCAACTGCACCACCACTGCTACCTGAGCGGGGTCGCACGCCGCCATCAGGCAGGTTGCGGCGAGAATTCCTACCGGGAAACGGGTGCTTCTCTTCTTCATAGTGACTGCACGCTCCATGATTGCATATTGGCGGGCCGCAAAGCGCATCTCGCCGGCAGGGGTATTGCCCCCTCTACAGCCCGGGCCTCGCCGCAGTGGCGATTCCCCAGCGCGGCATGTAGATGAGCGGGTTTATCGGCTGGCCGTCCTGGTGAATTTCGAAGTGGAGGTGGGGCGCCTTGCAGGTTCCCGAGCACCCCACATGGGCGATGACCTCCTTGCGCTTCACCCTCTGGCCCCGATGAACCAGCAGCTTGGAGGCGTGGGCGTAGCGGCTGATAACCCCGAAGCCGTGGTCGATCTCGACCATCTTGCCGTAGCCGAGCTTGCTGCCGGCGAAGGTGACCACACCGGGTCCGCTGGCGACGATCGGGGTGCCCCGAGCGGCACTCATGTCGATCCCCCTGTGCGGCAGGTAGCTGCGGTGCACGGGGTGGAAGCGGCGGTGGCTGAAGACGCTCGAGAGGTGAAAGACGCCAACGGGAAAGATCGACGGCATCGCCTCGAAGCGCTCTCCCCCGCCCTCCATGAGCGTATCCGTCTCGTCGTAGCTCCCCTCGAGCACGCCGACCCGGCGCTCGAGCATGTCGAGATCGTAGCGGTTGGTGAAGGCGAGCTTCGACGCGCCGGGATCGAGCGACCAGAGCTCGTCCTCACCGACAGCTTCCAGCCCCGGACCGCCGACACCTACCTCCAGGACCTCGGGGTCAATCCCCATTCGCCCGACCAGGAGCCGTGCCCGGTTGGTGCGCTCCGATAGCTCGGCCACCCGCCCGTCGAACTCTCGAAGCCGCTGCTGGAAACTCGCCACCACATCCTCTAGCAGCCTGTTCTCGACGGCCAGCCTGGAGGCCCGCAGGCGGGCGCTCGAGTCGTAGACCAGGAAGGCCGCGGCACCGGCAAAGAGGGCCGCGAAGACGCACACGACCGCCAGCAAGGGGCGCGCGAACCGGCGTGGCACCGAGAACTGCCGCACCCCGCCCGCGTCGCCGCCGAGGAAGAGAATCGTCCACCGCGCACCTGTCATATCGGCAGTAGCGTACAGACTGATTGGCCGGGAGTCAAGGGAGATAGCGACTTGTGGTCGGAAAGAGGCTCTAATCCGTCTCGATTCGGGGAAAAAGCGGGCCCTTCGCGGCAACGGGGAGCCCCCCCACCTCCACCGCCGGGAGCTCGGCGAAGGCGGGAATCCGCTGCAGTCCGAGCCTCGAAGCCAGCTCCTCGGCCCTCTGCGGAACCACGGGTGCGAAGATCGCCGCCAGCACCGCCAGCGTGTGCACCAGCGTGGCCAGGACGGCGTCGAGCTCCGGACCCCTCCCGCTCTCGCGGGCCAGCTTCCACGGCTCCGTCTCCTCGACGAAGGCGTTGGCGTCGCGGGCCAGCCCCATGGCGGCGCCGAAGGCATCGTGCAGGCGGTGCCGCTCGAAGCCCCGGTGGTACCCGGCGAGCGCCTCCTCCCTTCTCTCGGCCAGGCGGTCGGCGGGAGCGTCCGGCACCCTTCCGCCGCGGTAGCGCATCACCATCGAGATGGCGCGGTGGGCGAGGTTGCCCAGGATGTTGGCGAGCTGGTCGTGGCGCACCAGGAAGCGCTCGGGCGTGTAGGAGGCGTCGTGTCCGGTCGCCATCTCGCGCATGAGGTACCAGCGGAGCGCGTCGGCGCCGTAGATCCGGCCCAGCTCGAGCGGGTCGACGACGTTGCCGATCGACTTCGACATCTTCGTGTCGTCGACCACCCACCACCCGTGCGCCAGGATCCTCCGGGGGAGCGGCAGGTCGGCCCCCATCAGGAGGGTGGGCCAGTAGACGGCGTGGGTGGTCAGGATGTCCTTGCCGATCAGGTGCAGGTCGGCGGGCCAGCGGGCGGGCGGACCCTCGGGCAACGAGTCGCCGAAGCCGCGCTGGGCGGGGGGAGCGTCCGGGTCGATGGCGCCCGAGGCGGTGACGTAGTTGGTGAGCGCGTCCACCCAGACGTACGTCACCTGATCCGGGTCCCACGGGATCGGGACGCCCCAGTGGATGCGCGACCTGGGCCGCGATATCGACAGGTCCGCGAGGGGCTGGGAGAGGAATCCGAGCACTTCGTTGCGCCTCCCCGAGGGCACGATCCACTCGGGGTTCTCCTCGATCTGGCCGATCAGCCTCTCCTGGAAGCTGCTCATCCGGAAGAAGTAGTTCTTCTCGCGGATCCGCTGCACGGGCCCTCCGGCGATCGGGTCCACCCGCTCGGGGCCGATCTCCTTCTCGGTGAAGTAGCGCTCCTGCCCCACCGAGTACCACCCGGCGTACTCGGCTTCGTAGATGTGGCCGTTGTCCCGGAGCCGCTCCAGGAGCGCCCGCACGACGCCCGTGTGTTCGGGTTCGGTGGTGCGGATGAAGCGGTCGTGCGAGATCCCCAGCTCCTCCCACGCCGCAGCGAAGCGTCCCGCCATCAGGTCGCAGAGCTCGAGAGGGGACATGCCCTGGGCGCCCGCCGCCTCCTGGATCTTCTGGCCGTGCTCGTCGGTGCCCGTCAGGAAGAGCACTGAGTCGCCGCTCTGCCGGCGGTAGCGAGCGATCACGTCGCCCAGGATCGTCGTGTAGGCGTGACCCAGGTGGGGCTCGCCCGAGGCGTAGTAGATCGGGGTGGTGAGGTAGAAGGAGGCCATGGGATGCTACCGGCGCCCGGCCCAGCCGCGCCTCAGGGCGCCCCGGTCCACCTTGCCCAGGTGGGTGCGGGGCAGATCGTCCAACAGATGCACCTCGCGGGGGTGCTTGTACGACTCGAGTCGCCCTCGCAGGTGTTCGCCGAGGGCCTCGGGAAGCTCGCCCGCGTCCGCCTCCGAGGCGGCCACCACGAATGCCACCGGCACCGTCAGACCGTTCTCGGCAGTGGCTCCCACCACCGCAGCCTCGCGCACTCCGGGGTGCTCGAGCAGCCTCTCCTCCGCCTCGCGCGGCGAGAACCACTTGCCCGACACCTTGAGGAGGTCGTCGTCTCGACCCCGATAGGTGAAGAAGCCCTCCTCGTCCACGCTCATCATGTCGCCGGAGACGTACCACTCGCCGACGAAGGCGCGGCGGGTCTCCCCGGGGCGGCGCCAGTAGGCGTGCGCGCGCGAATCGCCCCGCACCCGCATCCGCCCCACCTCGCCCGGGGCGACCTCCTGGCCATCTTCGTCGCAGAGCCGCACCTCGAAGCCTGGGACCGCGGTGCCGAGGGTGCCGGGACGCGCCTGGCCCGGCCGGTTGGAGATGAAGATGTGCCACATCTCGGCCGTGCCCAGCCCGTCGAGGAGCTCCACTCCGAAGACCTCGTTCCAGCGCCGGTGGAGCGAGACCGGGAGCGCCTCGCCAGCCGAGGTGGCGAGGCGGAGGCTCCCGACATCGCGGAGTCCGGCGTCCGGGTGGGCGAGCATGTGGTTCACCATCGTGGGGACGTTGACGAGGATCGTGGGCCGGTGGCGCTCGATCTGACGGAAGATCTCGTCGGCCGTGGAACGCTCGGGGAAGAGCACAGCCGACGCGCCGACGGAGAGGGGAAAGAGAAGATTGGAGCCGGTCGCGTAGCCGAAGTAGAGCTTCGGCACCGAGAGCGTGATGTCGTCTGCTCGGTAGCCGATCACCCCCCTGGCGTAGCGCTCGGTGGTGTTGACGAAGGAGGCGTGGCTCTGCACGACGCCCTTGGGCCGCCCGGTGGTGCCGCCTGAGAAGAGCCAGATTGCGGGATCGTCGGAGTGTAAATCGTAGTTTACATAATGTGAAGCAGAGTTGTCTATCAGGGCGTCTCCCTCATCGGTTCCCACGACGAGCAGCTCCGGCGGGTGGCCGGCGAGGTGTGCGGCGCTCCTGAAGGTGTCGGCGTGGTCGGCGTGCACTATGGCAGCCCGGGCGCGGGTGTACTCGTAGAGCTCGCGCATGCGCTCCGCGCCCAGGTAGCAGTTGACCATGACGGCGACGGCGCCCCGCTTGAGGGTTCCGAAGAGCGCTGCCGGGAAGTCGGGGGTGTCGGGAAGGCCCACGAGCACCCGCTCCTCCGGACGGACGCCGAGCGACTCGAGGGCGTTGGCGAAGCGATTGGAGCGCAGCTGGAGCTCTCGGTAGCTAACTTCACCTTCGCTGGTCCGAAGCGCTGTCCGCTCGCCCATCCCGTCGCGGATGCGGTCGTCGAGGAAGTAGTCGGCGACGCCGATGCGGGACGGCTGGCGGGTCGGCATCGACTACGTTCACCGACTAGGGGGTGGCGGTCAATGGACCCGACGATCGCGGGCGCTAGCAGTCCGCGGATAATCTCGCCCGAGCACCGAGACCGGCGAAGCGCCCCGCTGGCAAGGCGCTTCGCGGCGCGAATAGCAGCGCTATTCGTGCAAGAAGCAACGCAGAGCGAAGCGGTCCAGCGCGGATGCAGCGCCCCTCGAATGCCGGGGGAGGTTTGTCCACGGGCTGCTAGGGGCGACCCGGCGGCGAGGGAGAAGGAGGTCGGCGAAGAGAGGGCGCGAGGGGGCACCCGGCTCGAGTGGGGCAGCGCCACCTGGCAGGAGCTGGCGGAGCTGGGGCTGGGGCCAGGGCGGGAGCGGACGGGCGTGGTCGCGCTCCTCCCCGTCGGAGCGGTCGAGGCGCACGGACCCCACCTCCCTCTCGGGACCGATGTGATCATCGCGGAGGCGGCCGCGCGGGCCGCGGTCCCGGGGATCGTCTCGCTTGGTCTCTGCCCCGCGGTGCTCCCGGCGCTCCCCTACACGGCGGCCCCCTTCGCGGCCGGCTTTGCGGGCACGATCTCGCCGAGGCGCGCCACCGTGGCCGCCCTCCTGGCGGATCTGGCCGCCTCGCTCGAAGGACAGGGGGGGGCCGCGCTGGTGGTAGTGAACGCGCACCTGGATCCCGACCACCTGGGGTCGATTCGCGACGCCGTGGAGGCTCACTCCGGGCCTATGCCCCTCATTCACCCCGACCTCACGGAGAGGCGGTGGGCGCTCCGCCTGGGCGACGAGTTCAGGAGCGGCGCCTGCCACGCGGGCCGCTACGAGAGCTCGATCGTCATGGCGGCGGCGCCGGAGCTCGTCCGCGACGAGGCGCGGCGGGAGCTCCCCGAGAACCCGGCGTCGCTCTCGCGGGCGATTGGGGCGGGCAAGCGCACCTTCGAGGAGGCCGGGGTGGCCGATGCGTACTGTGGTGCGCCCGCGGCGGCCACTCGCGAGGAGGGCGTGGCCACCATCGCCGAGCTCGGGCGGATCGTGGTGGAGACGGTGGCGGAGCGGCTGGCAGCCCGGTGACTGGCTCCGTGATCCCTTCCGCGGCTCTCCGGGAGGTGCCGCTGACCTTCACTCCCCAGCTGCGCCACTACCTGTGGGGCGGATGCAGGCTGCGCGAGCTCCTGGGACGCAATCTCCCGGATGGCCCGACCGCCGAGAGCTGGGAGGTATCCGGCCACGCGGACTCGCCCTCGGTGGTCGACCGGGGTCCGCTCTCGGGGACGAGTCTCCCGGAGCTGGTGGAGCGCCACGGAGTCGATCTCGTGGGGAGGCGCGGCGAGGCGGCCGTGCGGCGGGGCGTCTTCCCGGTGCTCGTCAAGCTCCTCGACGCCACCCATCCCCTCTCCGTGCAGCTCCACCCCGACGACGCCTACGCCAGGGCGCGGCTGCCCGGCGAGACGGGGAAGACCGAGCTCTGGCATGTGCTGCACGCCGAGGCGGGCGCCCAGGTCATCTGCGGCCTCCGCCCCGGCGTGGGGAGGAGCGGACTGGTCGAGGCGCTGGCCCGAGGCGCCCTCCGGGATGTGCTCGACCGTGTGAAGGTGCGGCGCGGCGACTCGATCATGGTGCACGCCGGGACCGTCCACGGGATCCTCTCGGGAGTCGTCCTGGTCGAGATTCAGCAGACCTCGGACACCACCTACCGGATCTACGACTGGGACCGGGTGGGGGCCGACGGGAGGGCGCGCGAGCTCCACATAGACCGGGCGCTGGAGGCGATCAACTTCGACCCGGTCGGCTCCGGGCTGGTCGCGCCGAGGATCGTCGCCGAGGAGGCCGGGGTGCGGCGCGAGGAGGTCGGGCGCTCCGAGCACTTCGTCGTCGAGCGGGTCCGGGCCAGCGCGGGCACCGAATTCCAGAGCTCCCTCGTCGGCGAGACCTTCGAGATCTGGGGCGTAATCGAAGGGGCGGCCACGCTCGGGGCGGCAGCTGGAGGCAGCAGCGGCAGCGGCCGGAGACGGGTAGAGCTGGACCGGGCCCGATTCGCGCTGCTTCCGGCCACCTTCGGACCCTTCGCGCTGAGGGCCGCGACCGACATGGTGGCTCTGCGCTGCTATCTGCCCTGAGCTGTCCGAGCATGCCTGGCAGCCCGTGGACAGACCCGCCACGGGAGAATTGGCGCGGCATCCCCGCTGGAACGGCTCTGTTCGCTCGTCCGCAGTGTAAGGTATACCTGACAATATGTAATCCACGGTTTACAACACCCGTATCCGTGGGGACGGAGTGCCCCGCCAGGGACTCGAACCCCGAACCTGCCGATTAAGAGTCGGATGCTCTACCAGTTGAGCTAGCAGGGCCAATCAGGGGTGAGCAAGCTAACCTGCAGCAGCCCGTGGACAAACCTCCCACGGCTTTCGAGCGGCGCTGCATCCCCGCGCGAGATTATCCACGGACTGCTCCGAGGGCTCACCCGACCGGGCGCTGCCTACTGCCACCTCCTCATCTTCGGGCTCCGCATCCCACGGCCGCGCATCCACCCCCGGTGGCCGCCGCGCACTCCGCCACGTCGCATGCGGGGCCCGCCGCCCCGCTTCGCGGTCGCCTCCTTCAGCCCGGCCATCTGCTCCTCGGTGAGGATCGCGGCGAAGTGCTCGTGCAGCTTCTTCTCGTTCTCGACCGACGCCTTTCGCATCTCCGCCAGCCTGTCGCGCGCGGCTCCGCCCTCCAGGAGCCCGGCCCTGGCTTCGGAACGCAGCCTAATCAACACTGCCGCGTGCTCCGCTCGCTGCTCCACGGCATCGACCCTCAGCTCCTCGAGCTGGCCTCTCTGGTCGTCGGTGAGATCGAGCCTGTCGCCGTGCCGCAGGACACGCTCCAGCATCGTGGCGTGTCCCATGCAGCCGCCGTGCATCGCACTCTTGCCGCGGTGCTGGGCCGCGAGCTCGGGCGCAGCGTAGGGGACCGGGGGTGCTAGCGCGGCCAGCGCGGCGGCGCCAAGGGCCAATCGGGTCGGTGCAAGTGGGTTCCTCATCGTTTCCTCCTGTTTTCCGGGGCTTCGGTGGTGTATCGTGGAAGGCGGCCCTCTTCCAGCCGCTCCATGGTAGTCGACAGACCACGTCTTCGTTTGGTTAGGGATACTTGTTCTTCAGACAGATCGTAGACGCCAGGCTGGCCCAGCATGCGTACCTCGTCGGGTGCGAGCGGACGCGGAGCGCGCTGGTCATCGATCCCGAGCGCGACATCGACAGGTACGTCGAGGTGGCGCGGGCCGCGGGGCTGAGGATCACCGCGGTGGCCGAGACACACATTCACGCCGACTTCCTCTCGGGGTGCCTGGAGTTCGTGGAGCGCGAAGGGTGCCACGCCTACCTCTCGGGGGAGGGCGGCCCCGACTGGCAGTACGAGTGGGCAACCGGGCGAAGCGGGGTGACGCTGCTGAAGGACGGCGACCGCTTCGAGCTCGGGGGCGTCTCCCTGCGGGCCGTGCACACTCCGGGGCACACCCCCGAGCACATGAGCTTTCTGGTGACCGACCGCGCCGCGGGAGCGAGGGAGCCGATGGGGATGATCACGGGCGACTTCGTCTTCGTGGGCGACCTGGGGCGCCCCGACCTGCTCGAGTCGGCCGCTGGCCTGGAGGGCGAGATGGGGCCATCTGCCAGGAGGCTGTACGCATCCGCTCTGGGGGTCTTCGAGCTGCCCGACTACCTCCGCATCTGGCCGGGCCATGGGGCGGGAAGCGCCTGCGGGAAGGCTCTGGGAGCGGTGCCGGACAGCACCGCCGGATACGAGAAGCGCCACAGCCCTGCGCTCGAGGCCGTCCGGGGCGGCGAGGACGCCTTCGTCGACTACATACTGGGGGGACAGCCCGAGCCCCCGCTCTACTTTGGCCGGATGAAGGAGCTGAACCGACGGGGGCCTCCACTTCTGGGTCCCCTTCCCGAGCCGCCGCTGCTGAGCGCGGCCGAGCTCGTTCGCCTTGCGGGGGAGGAGGACACGGTCGTCGTCGACACCCGCCCCAATCGGCTCCAATACTACGGGGGCCACCTGCCGGGGTCGATCTACGCCCCCCTGAACGCCTCCTTCCCGACTCTGGCCGGATGCTACATCGAACCGGAGTCGCGCATCCTGCTCCTATGCGAGGACCACGAGATCGAGGAGGCCGTGCGGTGCCTGGTGCGTGTGGGGCTGGACAGGGTGGCGGGGTGGGCACCGCCCGGAGCGATCGCCGAGGTGGCCGCCGGTGGAGCTCGGCTCGCGAGCACCGAGGTGATCGACTTCGCCGAGGTGCGCCGCCGGGCGGGGGACTCCCGCTACCAGGTGCTCGATGTCCGCCGGGCAGCCGAGTTCGCCGAGGCGAGCGTTGAAGGCGCCACCAATATCGCGCACACCCGGCTTGCCGCGCGCCTCGAGGAGCTCCCCCGCGACCGGCATCTCCTCGTCCACTGCCTGAGCGGTGCCAGGGCCTCGGCTGCATCGTCGCTGCTCGAGCGAAAGGGATTCGGCGTGAGCGCGATCAACGATCTCTTCGCGCCCGCGTACCGGGCGTCTGGGTGACCGCGGCAACTTTGTCCGCAACCACCTCGGTGCCATCATAGTGGAGCCAGGGGGACGGGCCGAGGGATCGCCGCCGGGGGTTCGTCGAGCCCGCCGGATGGAGGAAAGTCCGAGCTCCCGAGGGCAGGGTGCCGGGTAACGCCCGGGTGCCGCAAGGCGACGGAAAGTGCCGCAGAGAGCAGACCGCCGATGGCCCCCAGCGGGGCACAGGCAAGGGTGAAAGGGTGCGGTAAGAGCGCACCGGGCCGCTGGCAACAGGGGTCGCACGGCAAACCCCACCCGGAGCAAGGCCAAATAGGGGACGAGGGGTGGCCCGCCCCGCCAGAGTCCCGGGTAGGCCGCTAGAGGCCCGGAGCGATCCGGGTCCCAGAGAAATGATCCCACCGCCTCCTCGCGGGCTTCCCGAGAGGGGCGGGACAGGACTCGGCTTACGACGCCCGTCCTCCTGGCAACTTGACCCGAGCCGCATGCACGGGGATCATTAGCAGCCGTTGTGCGCCCGTAGCTCAGCTGGATAGAGCGCTGCCCTCCGGAGGCAGAGGCCAGAGGTTCGAATCCTCTCGGGCGTACTGGCCAGGAGCCCAACAGTCCGTGGATATTCTCGCGCAAGCACCGAGAGCGGGGGAGCGCTCGGGCTGCTAGGCAAGATCGCGAGGCGACCTTGGACGACACGCTGACATCGCTGATCGAGGAGTGGGACGGTCTGGGTACGGTCGTCTCGCGCCACCGGGAGACTGGCAGCTGGATCTTCATCGCTCTCCACGACGCGACTCTCGGCCGCCCGACCGGCGGCTGCCGCCTCAGGGAGTACCCCTCTCCCGCCGAGGGGCTGCGCGACGCAATGCGTCTGGCCGAGGCTATGACCTACAAGTGGGCCTCGATGGAGATGCCCTACGGTGGCGGCAAGGCGGTGCTTGCCACCTCGGGTCGGATCGGGGCAGATGCCCGGCGCACCCTGCTGGGTCGCTTCGGAGAGGTCGTCAACGCGCTGCGGGGCGGATTCCTGACCGGCCCCGATCTCGGGACGACGAGCGACGACATGTCGCAGCTGGGCAGGGTGACGCGCTGGGTCCACTGCGGGACGGGCGCCGCAGCCGGCGCCGACCCGGGCCGCTTCACCGCGGCTGGCGTCCTCGCCGGCATCAGGGCGGGTGTGGCCCATCTGGACGGGTCGGCCGATCTCGTCGGGAAGTCGGTGCTGGTGCAGGGCGTCGGCGATGTCGGAGGGCCTCTGGCCCGTCTGCTGCGAGACGCGGGCGCCACCGTGATGGCGTCGGACGTCGATGTCGATCTGGCGCACGAGGTGGCGGTCGCCTGCGACGGCGCCGTCGTGCCGCCTCGCGACGTCTACGGCGTCGAGTGCGACGTGTATGCGCCGTGCGCCGTCGGTGCCACCCTGAACGCGACGACCATTCCCGAGCTGCGCTGCCGAGTCGTGGCCGGCTCGGCCAACAACCAGCTTGCAAGGCGCTCGGACGCCGATGCGCTCCACGAGCGGGGGATCCTGTATGCGCCCGACTACGTGGTCAGCGGCGGGGGTGCGATGGGTTTCGGGCTGATGGCGCGGGGCCGTGTAGGCGCGGCCGAGGCCGAGGAGGAGGTGGCGCGGCGGATCGGGAGCGCCCTGGCCAAGGTCTTCGGCGAGGCCGAGCGCAGCGGGGCTTCCCCCGTCGTCGCCGCCCGGCGGCGGGCAGAGAGGGTTCTGGCGCGCGGGGCCACGACCGGATCGGGGGGCGTCTGACCCGCCGGCCCGTCTTCATGCCGCTGGAGGGCTACGCCGAGATCGCCGCTCCCGAGATGGTCAGGCGGGCCAGGCAGTTCCGCGAGGAGGCCGCACGGCGTCGCACGGTGCGCCACTACAGCTCGAAGGCCGTGCCGGTGGAGGTGGTCGAGGAGTGCGTGCGGGCTGCGGGCACGGCGCCGAGCGGTGCCAACCGGCAGCCTTGGCACTTCGTCGTCGTCTCGGACCCCGGAGTAAAGGCCCGCATCCGGGTGGCGGCCGAGGAGGAGGAGCGGGCGTTCTACAGCGGGGGCGCCCCCCAGGAGTGGCTGGACGCCCTGGCCCCCCTCGGCACCGACGAGAAGAAGCCCTTCCTGGAGTGCGCTCCATACCTGATCGCGATCTTCGCGCAGCGGTATCACCTGACCCCGGACGGCGACAGGCACAAGAACTACTATGTGCAGGAGAGCGTCGGGATTGCGACCGGCATCCTGATCAGCGCCCTGCACCGGGCGGGACTCGCCACCCTTACGCACACGCCCTCGCCGATGAACTTCCTGAACGAGATCCTGGGCAGGCCCTCGAGCGAGCGCCCCTTTCTGCTCCTGGTGACCGGGCTCCCGACCGACGCCGCCGAGGTTCCCGCGATCAGGCGCAAGCCGCTTCGCAGCATCGCCACCTTTCGCTAGAACGTCGCTTCGCGGTAGAATCCCTCGCACGGGATCGCACTCCGGCAGCCCGTGGAGAGTGGAGGACGGACATGGGGATTGACGTAGTGCCGAAGCGGTCGCCCGAGGAGATGCGGGTCTTCACGCGGGCGCTCCTCAGGGACCTTCAGGCGCTGGAGCGGCTCCTGGCCGACGGCATGATCGAGTCCGGCGTCCGTCGCTTCGGCGCGGAGCAGGAGCTGTTTCTCGTAGACGAGGCGTGGCGTCCCGCGCCGGTGGCGATCGAGGTTCTCGACGACCTGGACGACAAGCCCTTCACCACCGAGCTGGCGCGCTTCAACCTCGAGGCGAACCTGTCGCCGAGGCTGCTAGGCGGCACCTGCTTCACCGACATGCACCAGGAGCTCGACGCTTACGTGGGACGCGTGAGCGACGCGGCGCGCCGCCAAGGGTGCGAAGTCGTCCTCACGGGAATCCTGCCGACTCTCTCGAAGTCGGACCTGTCCCTCGCCAACATCACCCCCAGAGCCCGCTACCACGCCCTGAACCAGGCGATGAACGCCGCCGGTCCGGGCGCCTTCCGGCTTCGCATTCGGGGCACCGACGAGCTGATCATCCAGCACGACTCGGTGATGCTGGAGGCGTGCAACACGAGCGCCCAGATTCACCTTCAGGTATCGGCCGAGGAGTTCGCCCACTTCTACAACGTGTCCCAGGCCGTGATCGGACCGATCCTGGCGGCGTGCGTCAACTCGCCGCTCCTCTTCGGGCGCAGGCTGTGGGCCGAGACGCGGATCGCGCTCTTCCAGCAGTCGCTGGACACCAGGGGCAGCGACCTGCACATGCGCGAGATGAGCCCGCGCGTCCGCTTCGGCGGCAACTGGATCCGCCGCTCGGTGGTCGAGCTCTTCCAGGAGGACATCGCGGCCTTTCGGGTGCTCCTGGCCTCCGAGGTGGATGAGGACCCGTTCGCGGTGCTCGAGTCGGGGGGAGTGCCGAAGCTGCAGGCGCTCCAGCTCTTCAATGGGACCGTCTACCGGTGGAACCGGCCCTGCTACGGGATCTCGAACGGGAAGCCGCACCTGCGCATCGAGTGCCGCGCGCTCCCCTCCGGCCCCTCCACGATCGACGAGATGGCCAATCTGGTAATGTGGATCGGAGCGGTGCTTGGGGTGGCGAAACGCTACCCCGATCTGACCGGGCGTCTCGAGTTCGACGATGCGAAGAGCAACTTCATGGCCGCGTCGCGCCTGGGGCTTCGTTCCGGGATGGTGTGGATGGACGGCGAGACTCGTCCCTCCGACCAGCTCATCCTCGACACCCTCCTGCCGCTTGCCCGGGAGGGGCTCGCCGCGTATCCCCTGGCGGACGGCGAGGTGGAGCGCTACCTGGACGTCTTCGAGGCTCGGGTGAAGGCGCGCACGACGGGATCCGCTTGGATGCTCCGCTCCCTCGCCAATCTGAAGCAGGCCGGGAGCAGGAGCGAACGCCTGGCAGCTCTCACCTCGGCCACGGTGCGGCAGCAGAGGGCGCAGCTGCCGGTCGCCGAGTGGGAGGCCGCCCAGCTCCACGAGGCGGGGGGATGGAAGCACAACTACGTGCGCGTGGAGCAGTACATGTCCACCGCGCTGACGACCGTCAACCAGGACGAGCTCGTCGAGATGGTGGCGTACCTGATGCACGTACGCGGCATCCGCCACGTCCTGATCGAGGACAACGAGCACAAGCTCGTCGGGATCGTCTCCTATCGGTCGATCCTGAAGCTCATGTCCAGCGGCAGAACGCGCGACGAGGTGGAGAACCTGCCGGTGAGCGGGGTCATGGAGCGAGACCCCGTCACGATCACCCCGGAGACTCCGACGCTGGAGGCCATCAGGGTGATGCGCGACCGGCAGGTGTCGGCGCTGCCGGTAGTCAAGACCAAGCAGCTCGTCGGGCTTGTGAGCGAGACGGACTTCATGCCCATGGCCTACCACCTCCTCGAGGACGCGCTAGGGGCATGACGGCGCGTGGGTGAGGCGCCCGCCCCCCCCTCGGGGGCGAAGGCCCGGGCACCGTGGACCGGTCGTCCGGACGATCGGGCGGACGGGAGGATCGGCTGGGTGGAGGGCGCGTCGCCCGGCCCGCTCCTCCTCTGCGTTGGTGGGGTGCACGGCAACGAGCCGGCCGGCGTGAGGGCGCTCGAGATGGCTGTGCCGCTGCTCCGGTCGCGAAGGACCAGAGTGGCGGGCGACTTCGTGGCGGTGGTCGGCAACGTGCAGGCGCTGGCGGCCGGTCGGCGCTACCTGGCGTACGACCTCAACCGGGTATGGACGGAGAGCAGGATCGGCGAGGCGGTCGCCCGCACCGAGGGGGACGGCCGAGCGGCCCGGAGGCCCGAGGACCACGAGGTCGTGCGGATGCTGGCCGTCCTGGAGGAGGTGGCGGCGCGCGCGCGAGGCCCGGTGCACGTCCTGGACCTCCACACCACCTCGAGTGGCGGCGGCGCATTCAGCACCTCGGCCACCACCCCGAGGCACAGGCGCTTCGGAGGCGCGATCCCGGTGCCGATGGTGCAGCACCTCAACCACAAACTCCAGGGGACGCTGACCACCTACCTGGACCGATTCGGGTACACGACCGCGGTCTTCGAGAGCGGACAGCACAGGGAGCCGGCCGCTGTCGACAGGGCCCTCGGGGCGATCTGGCTGGCGGTGCGGGCGTCCGGCCTCCTAGGGGCGGCCGACGCTCCCGAAGCTGCCGCCGCGTACAGGGAGCTTCAGGACGAGTGGCTGCACCTTCCGCGAGTCGTGGAGCTGACGTACCGGCATCCGATCGCCGAAGGGGACGGCTATCTCACCAACCCCGGCTTCCGCAACTTCCAGCCGGTCCGGGCGGGCGAGGTGATCGGGCGCGACCGCAACGGCGATGTCGTCGCCCCGCGAAGCGGCAGGATCCTGATGCCGCTCTACCAGCAGCTGGGCGAGGACGGCTTCTTCGTCGTCAACGACACCGTCGAGATGGAGGCTGAGACGCGCAGCGTGGTGTGCGTCGGGGCGGAGACGATCTAGCAGCCCGTGTGCGGTCGCTTCACGACTCGCCCCGTCTCGCGCAGGGTGAACCGGGCGGGCTACGAGGGGAGCCGCTGCATTCAGGGTGTCGAAGAGGTCGTGTGCAACGAAATGTAAACTACAGATTACATTATGTAAAGTGTAGTAGACATAGTTGCGTTCAATCCAGCTCCCAAAGGAGCTCTCCGACCCGCTCCAGCGCCGGCGTCAGCTCCTCCTCGGGTAGACCGAAGCCGATCCTGAAGGTCCCCTCGAGACCGAAATGGGTACCCGGCACCAGGAGGAGGCTGTGCTCGACGCGGAGCCGCTCGGCCAGCTCGAGCGAGGGGACCCGTGCCCGGTAGCGCACCAGGCAGATGGCGCCGGCATCGGGCGGCGTGAAGGCGACCCGGTCGCCCAGCGAGTGCGCCCACTCGGTCACCACCTCGAGGTTCCGGCGGATGATCCCCTGCGTGCGCGCGAGGAGGCGACGGCGGGTGTGCGGCGTGAGCGCGATCCCGGCCAGCATGTCCGAGAGCGCGGTCGGGGCGATGGAGGTGTAGTCGGTGCGGGCCCAGAGGCGCTCCACCGTCTCGGGAGGGCCGGCCACCCACCCGAGGCGCAGCCCGGGCAGTCCGTAGGCCTTCGAGAGCGAGCCCGTCACGAGCAGCCTGTCGTAGCGCCCCCCGAAGGTGGGCAGGGCGTCGTCGGCGACCTCCGCTCCCTGGTACACCTCGTCGGCGAGGATCCACGCTCCATGGCGGTCCGCAAGCGCCGCGATCTCGTCGATCTCGCCCGCGGTGAGCGCCGCCCCGGTCGGGTTGTTGGGGTGCGTTGCCACGATGCAGCCGGCGCCGGCCTCGAGAGCCGACGAGAGCTCGTCCAGATCGGGACGCCACCCCTTCTCCTCCCGCAACCTGAAGCCCATGCAGCGCCCGCCGAAGCACTCGACAAGGCCGGGGAGCTGCATGTAGTTGGGGAGCATGGCGGCCGTGGCGCCGCCGGTGCGGGCCAGCTCCCAGAAGGAGACGAAGTTGGCCTCGGCGCCCCCGGCGGTGGCGAGCACCCCGGCGTCGGTCGCGCCGGGGTAGAGCGCGGCGATCAGCGATCTCAGCTCGTCGGTGCCGTTGGACTGGGTGTAGACCAGCCGCGACGCGAGCAGCTCCTCCACCTGTCCCTCCTGGGCGAGGAGATCGCCCACCGCGAGCGGGTGCACCCCGCTCTCCGAGAGGTTGTAGCTGACCCGATGCTCGTAGGTGGACTGCCACCGCTCCATCAGGAAGGGAGTGAAGCGCACTATGCCCTCGATTTGGTCCAGGTGCGGGTTGGCGCGAAGATGTTCGCAGGGCCGCGGCGTCTTGCACGGCAAAGATGGCGCGAAGGGGGACCGACGGGAAAGGCAGGGGAGATGGTCGCAAGCCACGAGAGCACGCTCGCCAACGG
The DNA here is from genome assembly GCA_026706635.1 of Gemmatimonadota bacterium. Lineage (GTDB taxonomy): Bacteria > Gemmatimonadota > Gemmatimonadetes > Longimicrobiales > Gaopeijiaceae > Bin94. Next base: position 124,842 of record JAPOYJ010000011.1, read on the forward strand.
CCTGAGGGTGGTGATCGCCCCGGACCGCACGACGCCGGTTGTCGCCGTCAACGTCTGGTACCAGGTCGGGTCGCGGAGCGAGCCACCCGGGAGGACCGGCTTCGCGCACCTCTTCGAGCACATGATGTTCCAGGGGTCCGAGCACGTAGCCCGCAACGGGCACTTCCAGCACATCGAGACGGTGGGCGGTTCGGCCAACGCGACGACCTGGTTCGACCGCACCAGCTACTACGAGACCGTCCCCTCGCACCACCTCGACCTGGCGCTCTGGCTGGAGGCGGACCGCATGGGGTGGCTGCTCCCGGCGATGAACAGCGAGAAGCTGGAGAATCAGCGCCAGGTGGTGATGAACGAGCGCCGCGAGCGCTACGACAACCAGCCGTACGGGGACTGGGACGAGCGCGTCCAGTCGCTCCTCTTTCCGGCCTCCCACCCGTACCACCACACCGTGATCGGCTCGATGGAGGACATCGAGTCGGCTACGCTGGAGGATGTCCACGACTTCTTCGAGACGCACTACCGGCCGGGAAACGCCATCCTCACGATTGCGGGCGACTGCGAGCCCGAAGGTGCGCTGGATCGGGTGCGGCGCTACTTCGGCGAGATCCGCGCCGGCCCGCCTTCTCCCCCCGTTCCGGGCGAGGAGCGGATACCGCTCGCCACCGGGGGGACGCGCCGCTCGGATGTCCAGGCGGCGGTGCCGCTGCCCCGGGTGTACCTGGCGTGCCGTGCGCCCGCCTTCACCACCGAGGCCTTCTACGCCGGCGAGGCGGTGTCGAGCTGTCTCGGGTCCGGGCGGTCGTCGCGCCTCTACGAGCGGCTCGTGCGCACGGGGGTGGCCAAGTCGGCCTCGTGCCACCACCTGCCCCTCACGAGCGGGTGCGCCATCATGCTGGCCGTGGCCACGGGGCTGGAGGACGCGGACGCCGCCGAGCTCGAGGAGGCTCTGGCGGCCGAGATGGAGGGTGTTCGGGATCTGGGCGAGGAGGAGCTCCACCGGGCCGTCGTCGGTGCCGAGACCAGGAACCTGAGGGCTCTCCAGAGGGCCCAGCTGCGGGCCGAGATGCTCTCGTCGTACGCCGCGCACTTCGGGAGCACCTCGCGCCTCAACGACGACCTGAGGCGGCTCCGGAGGGTGACGCTCGACGAGGCGCGGGTGTGGTGCGAGGAGTACCTGCACGCCGACAACCGGGTGGTGGTGCGCTATCGGCCGGAGTCGGGGAAGTGACGGGCGCGGGGATGGACGGCGGGTTGCGCGAGCGGGTGCCTTCGCCCGGTCCGATCAGGCCGTATCACTTCCCGGAGGTGGCGAGGATCCGCCTGGAGGGCGGCTTGGAGCTGCGCCTGGTGCACACACCCTCGCTGCCGGTGGCCACCGCGATGCTTGTCATGCGCTTCGGCGAGAGTGCGCTCTCCCCCGACGAGGCCGGGCTGGCGGTGCTCGCGGCCGATTCGCTGGAAGGGGGCACGGAGCTCCGCTCGGCGGGCGAGCTGGCGCATGCGCTGGACGGTATCGGCGCCAGCTGGGGCGCTGCGACCGGGTGGGACTCCACGACCGTCGCGGTCTCGTGTCTGCCCGACCATCTGGGCGAGGCGATGCCGCTCCTTGCCGAGATGGTGAGGCGGCCGTCCTTCGACGAGGAGGAGTTCGCACGCCACCGGGCGCGGCAGCAGGCGGCGGCGAGCCAGCGCCTGATGGACCCTGCGTCGATGGCGGTCGACCGGTTCGCGCACACGCTCTACGGTAGGGGTGGCCTCTACGGCCGCCCACTGACCGGAACCCCGGAGGCCATCGGTGCGCTGACGGCCGACGCCGCAGCCAGGCTCGTCGGGAGATTCTACGGCCCCGCCGACGCTGCGCTGGTCCTGGTGGGCGACCTGGAGCGGTCGGAGGCGGTCGCCCTGGCCGAGTCGGCCTGGGGCGGGTGGGAGCGGGAGGCGGTCCCGGTGCCGGACGCCGCTCCGCCTCTTCGTGCAGGCGAACGCTCGGTCCACGTCGTCAATCGCCCCGGATCGGTGCAGTCCGAGATCAGGGTAGGCCATGTGGGAATCAGGCGGGCGGTGGAGGACTACCTGCCCCTGATCGTCTTCAACCTGGTGCTGGGGGGGTCGTTCTCCTCGCGCCTCAACCTGAATCTGCGCGAGAGGAGGGGGCTGACCTACGGGGTGCGCTCCTCCTTTGCGGCCCGGCGGGCGGCCGGACCCTTCTCGGTCTCCACGGCGGTCGAGACCGCGTCCACCGAGAGCGCGGTCGTCGAGATAGTGCGCGAGATCGAGGCGATGGCGACCGACGGCCCGACGACCGACGAGGTCGATGCGGCCACCAGCTACCTGGCGGGAGTCTTCCCCCTGCGGCTGCAGAGCGCGGGACAGATCGCGTCGAGGGTGGCGGGTTCGTTCATACACGACCTGCCGGAGGGGTACAACCGGAGCTACCGCGACCGGGTGCGCGAGGTCACGCGCGAGGAGGCCGCCCAGTCGGCCAGGCGCCATCTCCACCCGGATGGCCTCTGCACCGTGGTGGTGGGGGATGCGGAGGCGGTTGGGTCCCAGCTGGAGGGGCTGGGGATGGGGGAGGTGGCCGTGCATGAGGCGGCTGGGCTTTGAGCGAGGACCAGGGGGCGCTCGTCGGGTCGCGGACCGTTCACGACGGCAGGGTGGTGCACCTCAGCATCGACACCGTGCGCTTCCCCGACGGTTCGCTCGGCGAGATGGAGCTCGTGCGCCACCGAGGGGCGGCGGCCGTGCTGCCGATCTTCGGAGAGCCGGGCGACGCGGACCCCGACGTGCTGCTGCTGCGTCAGTACCGCTACGCCGCCGGTGGCGAGATCTACGAGATCCCGGCAGGGATCATCGAGGAGGGCGAGAGCTGGGAGGAGTGCGCCAGGCGGGAGCTCGAGGAGGAGGCTGGGCTGACGGCGGCGACGCTGCTTCCGCTGACGACGATCCACACCACTCCGGGCTTCACCAACGAGCGGATTCGTCTCTTCGCGGCGCTGGGCCTAGGCGAGGGTCGGGCGCGGCTGGACCGGGACGAGTTTCTGCGGACGGTTCGGATGGGGCTCGCGCGGGCGCTGGAGCTCGCGAGGTCGGGCGAGCTGACGGACGCGAAGTCGCTGGTTGCGCTGCTTCATTACTCGAGTTTTTTGGGGGGTTGAGGGGGGGTGGGGGCATCCGCTGGGCCCCATTCGCTCCACGACGGGTCTGCGGAACCCGGCGGTATGCCGGTGGCGGGGAACGTCTGATTGGTCCGTTCCGGGGGACTTCCGTCGTTCAGCGACCTTCGGGCCTCAGCAAGCGCCCAGTATTGCAACCTGGAAGTAGCGGCTCCACATTGGGTCGGCGCTCCGCGCATCCAACGGACTGGAGGACGTGTTAGCGTGAACGAGCTGAAGGTTCACTTCCTCACAGGGGACGCCGGGACCCCGCCACCGTGCAACATGGTGGGCGACCAGCCAGCCAGATCCACCGCGATACCGGGGGAAGTGACGTGCGTCCTCTGCAAGCGGACGGGGGCGTTCAAGTCTGCCGCGCGTGGGCTCGCGGAACCCGATAACCCGCGGCCATGTGGCGACGTAGCAGCCAGACCTGTGGATCATCCTCTCAACGCGATTCTGTACGGCCCTCCGGGCACCGGAAAGACCTACGCCACGTTTCGGCGATGCGTCCAGATCTGCGATGGGTCGGTAGCCGGGAAAGAGGACGAGGAGGTCCAGGCGCGCTACCGCGAGCTGGTGGAGGAGAAGCGCGTGGAGTTTATCACCTTCCACCAGTCGTACGGTTACGAGGAGTTCGTCGAGGGCTTGAGGCCCGAGACTGAGGGGGATAGTGGCGGCCTTCGGCTAAAGGTGCGCGACGGGGTGCTGAAGCGGATCGCGAAGAGGGCGCGGTCGAGTCCAGCGCCCGACACCAAGAAGCGCCGATTCGTCAAGATCCAACTATCGGGGCAAGATGTCTTCGAGGAGTGCATGAAGGACGACTGTGTACGGTTCGGGCCCAGCAAGGGATGGTCGGACGAGGACTTGTCCGATGCCCGCTACGGGACATACGATGGCTGTTTGAATTGCTTCGAGGAGCGCTTGGGGCGGGGTTCGAAGCGCTGGTGGAACGCCACATCGGCCGCGACGTTTCGCGCTTGGCTAGACCGGGGCGACATCGTCGTGGTGCCTGATGGACACTCGAAATCGGAGTATCGGGCCGTGGGCGAGATTGTTGGCGACTACGAATACGCCCTGCGGTCCTCCTCTCCCTTGTGGCCTCACCGGCGCGCGGTTCGCTGGCATTGGCGAGCGAAAGGAAACCCAAGCCCGGTGCGCGACTTTCAAGACAAGCGGTTTGGCGGTCAACTCGCCCACGAGCTCCGTCCGTCCCGTCCAGAAGTCCTGCTCCAACATCTGCAACAGGACTTCCAGCGGCAGCCCTACGTTCTCGTTATCGACGAGATCAATCGCGCCAACATCGCCAAGGTGCTGGGCGAATTGATCACTCTCCTTGAGGAGGACAAGAGGGAGGGAGCGGAAAACGAGATCGCAGTGACGCTCCCACATTCCGAGGAATCCTTCACGCTGCCAGCGAACCTTCATGTGCTGGGGACCATGAACACGGCGGACAGGTCCATTGCCCTACTCGACACGGCACTCCGGCGACGTTTCGTGTTCGAGGAGATCACGCCCGATGCGTCGCTGTTGGAGGATGTCAAGAACTCTACGGGTGTCGATCTCCCGGCGGTTCTCGACACCATGAACGACCGGCTGGAGTGGCTTGTGGGCCGGGACCACTTGATCGGCCACGCGTGGTTCCTCAGGGCGAAGTCGAGAGCGGACGTGGACGAGGTCATGCGGCGGAAGGTCATTCCTCTGATCGCCGAGTACTTCTACGACGACTGGGAGAAGGTGCGGGCGGTGCTTGGCGGGACGGATGCCTTTGTTCAGGGCCACGAGCTGGAACCGCCGCCGGATCTCGACGGGGGCGGGGAGAGGCGCAGTCGGTGAATCGTTCGTGAACCCTTCCCAGCGGGTGCATACCAGGGGCTGATTGCTGGCGGGAAAAGTTGAGGCAGTCGACACTCCTGACCGTCCTGGAGTGGCGCGCGCTTCCTGCGGACGAACATGATCTGACGCCCGGCGACATCGACCGGCTACACGTTGCCGCGAAACGGGCGGCGCGGCGCTTGGCGCTCCCGGAAGATGCTGTCCTGAAGCGTACCGAGAACGGACTAAGGGGCGACATTCGCCTCCCTGATTGCGCGCTGGGCGGAGTACTGCCACGCGTCGCGCGCCCGCCGGTCTCGGGAGGTGGCTTCCGTTCGCAACCTGTGCGGAATTTGCAAGGGTTGCCGATGGCCGGTCCACGAAGGGTGTGAATGTAATCTGCACCTTTCACTATGTCATGTGTAGTTGACAGTACGCGGAGTCAGGCGTGTGTGCTGGTGGCTCTTGGCGGGCGGGTCACGCCCGTAGCTCCCTGACGTGGTGAGCCAGCCAGCTTGGCCCCAGGCTCAGGGAGTGCCAGGCTCAGGAGCCTTGATCCAAGTGCGGCACTGCCGTACACTGGGACATGAGAGTGTTCGCCACGCGATCCTATGAACGCGCGATAGGCAAACTCCTGTCAGATGCCGACCGGCGGGCCATGGAGGCGGCGATCGCCGCCGATCCGCGTGCTTCACCCGTGATCCGCGGAACCGGGGGGATTCGTAAGCTGCGTTGGGGCGGTTCGGGGAAGGGAAAGCGGGGCGGTGTTCGGGCGGTGTACTTCCGTCGCGCGGAGCCCGACGCGATCTATCTCCTGACCGCCTACGCCAAGGCGGACCGGGAGGATCTGAGTCCGGCGGACAGAAAGGTGCTCTCGCGGCTTGTTTCCGAGATCAAGAAGGAGGAGAGGGACCGATGACGACCCGGCGAACCGACATGGGGCTCGAGCTGGAAGCGGCTCTTGGCGAGGTTCTCGCCCATGTGCAGGGGAAGACGACGCTGCCGCAGCGAATCGTTGACGATCCCGCGGCGCAGCACATCTTGGCTCTGCGCAAGCGCATGAAGCTGAGTCGCCAGAGATTCGCGGATCGGTTCGGACTCGATGTCCGGGCGGTGCAGGACTGGGAACAGGGGCGGCGAGTCCCGAACCGCGCCGCCCGTGTCCTGCTGACGGTCATCGAGCGGAATCCGGAGGCGGTCGCAGGAGCTCTCGAAGAACGGGTGCCGGACGCGACCAGGGCGGATGTGGTTCGAGAGGTCATGAAGGCGTACCAGGTGCCGGTAATGAACAACACGCACCGTTCCGAATACGTCGAGGCGATGGTGGCGGTCGCGCTCGCGGAATCCGGCTGGTCGCGAACCAAGCCCTGGGACTCCTGGGACTTCGAGCACAAATCATCGGGGCTTCGGATGGAAGTCAAGCAGTCTGCGGCGGCGCAGGCATGGGGTGAGGGCCGAACGAGCGGTCCACCCCGGTTCGACATCCGGGCGCGCTCCGGGTATTGGGACCAGTCCGCGAAGTGGCGGTCTTCGCCAGGGCGGCACGCTGACGTGTACGTGTTCGCGTGGCATGCAGGTGCGGGCGACTCCGTGGACCAGCGGGAGCCCGCGAACTGGCAATTCTACGTGGTGCCGGAGTGTCGTCTGCCCGACCAGAAGACGGTTGGGCTGAGCACGATTCGGCACCTCGCGGAACCGTGCGGGGCCGACGGGTTGCCTGGAGGGTTGGCCGCCGCCATGCCCGAGCGGTAGGCCGCGCCGGGCGTGAACATCATCGAGAAAGAGGGTCTGCGCACCTCGTCATGGGAGTCGGCCCGCTGAGCCGGTGACCGGCTCGTTGTCCAGCTCGTCCTCCCACGAGTCGGGATCGCGCCGATAGCCACCCCGATCCCACCCCTCATCCGCCAACCACCCCCGGTTCAACTCAGGGTGCCGGCCCGGAACTCACGGTGTCCCCAGCCGCTTCTCGATTTCCTCGGTGGACGCTTTCTCGAAGAAGAGGGCCAGGGCTTCTTCGAGGTTCGACCGCTCGCGGGACGGGGAAGGTCCGGCTGACAGCGCCCGTCACCCCCGACGACCTCGCTACCACGATCTCCCTTGCCTGTGTACTGCGAATGTAGTACCATTCCACATGGGATTCTCGGAGGCGAAGCGGGCGGTCGTGGCGGCTCTCCGCGAGGGGAACTTCGAGCACGAGGCCCGTGAGGCCCTCGCGGAAAAGAATCTGCTGGCGGTTGGCGATGTCGATGGGAGCGACGTTGCCGAACTCGTGCTCAAGACTCGCTCAGAAGACTACCGGGAATCGCCCCACCGCTGGGATCAGTCCATGGTGGTGCACACGTTTACGCCAACGGTTCGGGAGGAACGGTGGTACATCAAGGTGTATTTCCTGGAGACCGACGGGGACGACCGGAAAGCGATGTTCATAAGCGTTCATCGAACAGGGAACTGAGATGAAGATATTGCGCGAAGGAGATCGCGGGTACGCTCTGGCGCCGGAACGCGGGCGGGTCGAGATCGTGTACGAGTACCGAACGGTCGAACTCGAGAAGTCGAAGGCCACGGTCAGCAACGTCCTCGTCGGCGTGGATGCCGAAACCGGAGAAGTTCTGACGGTGCCGGCCCAATCGACGCCGAAGCTGAAGGCAGCGAGGGAGGCGAAGAAACGGGAGGTGATGAGCGTCCGGATGCCGCGGGAGCTCGACGACGTGCTTCATCTCGTGGCGGACCGCTATCGCGTGGCGGCCGGGCAGTTCGCTCCCGCGGTGATTCGATACTACCTCACGTTGGCTTGCGCGAATGCCGACATGGCTCAGCGTCTGCACACGCTCTCCAAGAGCCCCTTGGCGACGGGGAGGTGTCAGAAGGATCTGCGCTTGAGGATACAGCGGGAGCTTGTTGTGTGGTTACGCGACATCGCGGTCGTTTCGGGAGGAGCCACCAAGAGCGATATGGTTCGAGGCGCAATCGTGGCGGCTAAGGAAGATGTGCTCGACGATGGCGCTAGAGAGCGGCAGCGGCAGCTAGAGGCCATTGCCCGAGCCATTTAGGTCCCGAGAGCAACAACTCAGACTCGGGATGACGCGATCCAAGACCCGGTTCGAAGGCCTTCCGAACAGTAACCAGCCGATCACGCAGAGCATCATGTGGCTGAACGCGTTCGACAAGCGCTACCGGGAATACAAGAGGCTGGGCTGGGTCCTACCGTGCCTCCCTGCCGGATCGGCTTGGGGAGATCCCGGGGAACCGCTCGCAGGACCGACATGGCTTCGACGAAGTTCGCGGACCGGTTCGGCCTCGACGTGCGGGCGGTACAGGAATGGGAACAGGGGCGGCCAGGCGTCGAGACCAGGGGAGTCGTCGATGGCGTGAACGTGGATATCGATGCCCGAGGGAACCTGGTTGGCTTCGACATCGATCGCGCTGCGAACCGGCTTGATCTATCCTCGCTGGAGACAACCGCGCTGCCGCTCCGCTCGTACAGCGAAACAGGGAGATAGCCCGTAGATTCACCCAAGAGTGCGTTTGGAACCTCTGGAGTTCCTCGCCGAAAGGAACGGAGGGAGTTGTGGAGAATCTGAAGATCACTGAGTTGATCGGTCGCGCGCCCTGGCGCGAAGCCGTCACCTACAGGAAGACATGGCCCCACGAGTACGTCCTCAGCCGCAAGGACGACCAGCGTGAGTTGATCGAGCTGGTCTGTGCTCGCTTCCGTGCCGGCGAGGGCGTCGCCGCCACCTTCTTCGGGACGCGGAACACCTACCTCTTCCTCGACGACCACAAGTACTGGCTGATGACTCACTGGGACAAGATCGACCTCGACGACGGACAGGATTACGTCCTGAACCGGGCGCGCCTGTATCGCGACCGGCGGGATTTCGTGATTCAGCCGGGCGATACGGGCAGGCGGGAGGACTACCCCGCCAAGCCTGCGGCTACAGGCACGTCACACCGCTGACCGACGGGGCCGTGGCCGCCTTTGGGGAAGCGCGCGGGATGGCCGCAGGCGTCCGTTGGGGCTCGGAATCGCCAGCCTCCACCAGTTCATACACCGCCACGCTGTGTTCACCTAGTTCGCCACGCTCCAGGAGCAGCACCCAGTCCGGGCCAGCGTCGAGCAGCGTCGAGCGCGCGGGGATGACGAGGGTACCGACCCACGCGCCGTCTCGGTTCAGCAGGTGGAGTTCTCGGTCTGGTGACCGCCAGCCAGAGGTCGTCACCCACAAGCTGCGCCTTGCCGCCCGCGCGTCCACATGTGCCGACCACCGGCGTCGAACATCCAGACCTCGTAGCTCTGCTCGTCCACGACGACCACACTCCCATCTTGCAGCCGAATGGCGCCCGCGATGACCCGGTCCCTCCACACGGCCCCGAGCGACCTCCGGCTGGACCGGGCCTTCGTCTTCATTCCGGGCGAGGCGTGCTTTCGGCTGCACGACCGCAGTGGAGGCAGTGGGGCGGACACGCGCGTTCACGGAGGGGCTGGGGTAGCGGAGGCTACCCCCCCTGCCAGCCTCGGGAGGTGGTTCCCGTTTGCAACCTGTGCGGAATTCGCATGGGTTGCCTTGGAGCCTGACGACGAGAACGGTGATTGCTCTCCGTGGCGTCTTTCACTTCTCGATCTCCAGAGCGGCGAGCACCCGCTCGACTGCATCGAGGGTCTCCGAACGTCACCGGGTCCGGTGGCCCAAGAGCAGGCCGCTCGCAGTGCGGGCTCCACGGAGGTCGTGGTTGGCGCGCGGGGGTGCTCTTCGTCGGAGGGAAACAGACGCGTCATGGCGCACCTCCGGCTTGCCCCATCTCGGCGTCGCCAACGGATTGCCGACTCGCCTCCCACGCCAGCATGCAGCGTTTCCGCGTGGCACCCCCGGCGTAGCTGCCCGTGATCCCGCCCGCGCGGATCACGCGATGGCACGGAATGAGGAAGGCGATCGGGTTGCTGCCAACCGCGCTCCCCGTCGCCCGAGCCGCCTTCGCGCTACCAACCTCTTCGGCCACGCGACCGTAGGTGACGACCCGCCCGGGAGGGACGCGCAGCAGGGCGCGCCAGACGGCCAGTTGGAAGTTCGTTCCACGCACATGGACGGTCAGCGGGGGAGTCCCGGCTTCGAAGGGCGCCGAGAAGATGGACCGCGCCAGCGCTGTTGCCCTCAATTCGTCGCCTTCGAGCGACGCCCGCCCCCAAGCCCTGCGGAGAGCCTCCTTCTCGGCGGCAACATCCCCGTCGGCAACAAACGCGACCCGGCAGACACCGCGCTCGGTCCAGGCGACGAACACAGGCCCAAACGGTGACTCTCCGGTGCCGCAGCGGATCGTCAGCCCCGCGCCCCTGCTCCGATACTCGCCCGGCGTGACGGCCTCCACGGTCACGAAGTGATCGTGCAGCCTGCCCGGGCCGGAGAGCCCGCTACCATGTGCGGCCGCGAGCACGGGCTCGAAGTTGTCGAGTAGCTTCTTCGCGTGCTGAACGGTAAGAAACTCGAGAAAGCGCTTTGGCGTGACGCCCGCCCAGCGCAAGAACAGACGATGCAAATGGCTCTGGCTCAGACCGATATGGGCCGCCAATTCCGCGAGTTCCGGCTGGCGTTTGCGATGCCCGGCCAGATAGCGAATGGCCGCCTCGATTCGGTCGTAGTCGGTCGTGTTCATCCAGACTCCGGAGAATGATCATCGGTGGGGACTCCCGTAACGTGAACACTCCTGATGCCGAAATCGACCCGATCCTTGCTACGCGGGGCCCGGCCGTCCCGACGACGCTTGCCCGGATGGCGGCGAGTGGCTGCCCCGGAAGCGATGACGCGCCACCGAGAAGAACATCTCGAGGGCTCGGCCCTTCGTTAGGCCGAGTGCTTCTTGAAGAAGCGGTCCATGGCCTCGACGGCCCGGTCCACGTCCTCCGGGATATCGTAGAGCGAGACGTGCGTAGCGCCGGAGATCTCGACCAGCTCCTTGGGCTCGGACGCCCTCTCATGGAAAGCAGTGGTCAGGGGCGCGGTAGTCGCATGCTCGCCATGAATGCCAATGAACGGCGTGTAGAGAAAGGGCGCGTAGCTCATCGCATCGGCGAGCATGGGCGCCTCAAGCATGAAGGACGGCGCCAGATGGCTGTAGTTCGGGTAGGTCTGCGCGCCGGCCCGCTCGGTCATGTAGTAGTCATAGCCTTCGCGCGTCGTGTCGTCCGGGGCGTCCCTGGACGCTTCCAGCCCCAAAGCATCCACGTACTCGACCTCGCCGGTCTCGTAGGCCTTCTGCCGACCCGCGTTCTGCGTCGCGATCAGGGCGGTGACGGTCTCCCGATCCATCGCGCCGAAGTAGGATGCCTGGTTGCCGAGCATGCCGGAGACGGAAGCGACGGCCCTGAGGCGCTTGTCCGTCGTCGCGACGAGCGCCATGTAGCCGCCTGAGGCGCAAACGCCCAGCCCGCAGAGCCTCTGACGATCGACGAAGGGCAGCGTTCCCATGAAGCTGATCGCGTCACGGATGCTCTCGATCTTCAAGAAGGAATTCTCGTTGTTGCGAATCCCCCCTTCGCTGTCGCCGTAACCGATGTGGTCGAAGACGATGGTGACGTAGCCTCGCTCAGCGAGACGAGGGCCGTAGACGGCGCCGGTCTGCTCTTTGACCTGGTTGAAGGGTCCAGAGTAGATGATTGCCGGGCAGCTGCCGTTCTCGTCGAATCCTTCGGGGATGTAGAGGTGAGCAGCGAGGTTGTTGCCCAGGCTCTTGAACCGGAGGTCGTTCCTGCCGGGTGCGAGGGTCTGGTTCGTCATGGCTCGTTCCGTTTGGGTGTCGTTGCTCTCGCTGCGGCGGGTGCGGCTGCCCAAGATAACCCCTCGGCCATCCGCTGGCGCGCGAGGCGCATGGGGTAGCGGCACTGACGAAACGTTGACGGCACCGCTGTACCATTTCGTTCCGGAGGGAAGATTCGCGCACCCGAGAGCGGGGAGGTATGATGTGTCGACCATGCAGACCCAGCAGACCCCGAAGACGTGGGAGGATGTGCTGCGGATGCCGGACGACGGCAACCGCTACGAGTTCATCGGGGCGGCTGTACATGACGCCCGCCCCGGTGACCCGGCACCAGCGAGTCCTGGCGCGTCTTTGGTCGGCTCTGCTTCCCATCCTCGTGGACTCCGGACGCGGAGAGGTGCTCTCCGCCCCGCTCCTGGTCCAGTTCCCCGGAGCCGACGACCGCGTCCAGCCCGACCTTCTGTTTATATCCGAAGAGAGGCGGGAGATCATCGGCGAGAAGCAGGTGCTGGGCGCTCCCGACCTTGTCGTCGAGATCCTGTCACCCTCCACCGCGCACCGGGACCGCGGGATCAAGCTCGACCTGTACGCGCGATCCGGCGTCCGTCAGTACTGGATCGTGGATCCGGACGAGGATGTGGTCGATGTCTGGCGCTTCGGGAACGAGCCGGGGCACGAACGCTTCTCCGGCGAGTTCTCCGCGCGGCTTGGGGCCGAGAGGGTGGGGCGGATCGACCTCGACCAGGTCTTCTCCCGCCACCTGGACACGTGGGGAGCGGGGTGAGCGGTAGGGCTGAGGAAGGGTGCGACCGGGTGCAGGCACCCGAAAGGCGGGGCTGACCCGAGATGACCCGAGATGGCTTGCAAGGGTGCCCGGCTCGCGCGTATGGTGTACGAGCCGTGGGATTCGACCGGCCAAGCTGGGGGTGGCAGAGACTTGGTGGGCAGACACCAGGCGGCACCAGAAAGGCGGCCACATGGGAGAGGCGAGTACCAATGCGCGCAAGGGAGCCTTCCTGAGCTCTATCCTGGCGGGGGCCGTGCTCCTGTGGGGCTGCGCCGACCTGGCCCTGGAAGCGGACCGCATTCCGAAGGAGATGACACTCTCTCCCGATACCGGCATGCTCACGGTGGGGGAGCCGACGAAGCTGCGGTTCACCGTAAGGGACCAGAACGGGGAGGTCATGCCGGTTCCAGGCTGGGCGCGACCGCGCTGGCGGGTATCGGACACGGTTGTCGCGGGAATCAGCCGGGACGGAACGCTGACAGGGAAGTGGGGAGGCCGGGTCGTCGTTACGGCCCGGTTTGCCAACATGATCACGCATGCGCGCTTCCGCATGAATCCCAAGGAGATCCTTCTGACCGCGCCGGTGATCTATCTGAACCAGTCACGCAGAACCGGAGCGGAACCGTACCTCTCATCGCGGGCCGGTCTGCGCTCCTCAGAGTCTTCGTGGTGGCAGATCAGACCAACTGGCTGGAGCCCCCCGCGGTTCGGGTCACTCTGCTGCAGGACGACGACGTGGTCTTCGAGCGGCTCCTCCCTCCGCTGGGCCACATTCCCGATTCCGTCAATGAGTCGAGCCTGGGGTGGTCTCTCAACGCAGAAGTTCCGGGGTCCGTGATTCGGCCGGGTGTCCGCATGGTGGTGGAGCTCGATCCGGAGGGCGTGGTTCCGCTCGCACCGGGCAGCCGGCTCCGGTATCCGGCCGAGGGTTCGATGGAACTCGACGTGGTGGAGCCGCCCGTGTACCGGCTCATCCTGGTTCCGACCATCTCGCGCCCGGCGCCGGATTCGTCGGTCTTCGGATGGACGGACGGAGTGAACCCCGACAGCGAGCAGATGCGCATGTCCAGGACGTTATTGCCGGTGGCGGAGATGGAGGTCGAGGTCCGCGAGACCTATACAACGAGCCTCGACCTGCGACGTGGAAGCTGGCTGGCTTGGCGCAACGAAATCGGAGTTCTGTACGAGCAGGAGGGCAGACGCGGCTACTACTACGGAGTCGTGGGCGAACCTGCCTTCGGTGCCCGGGGGATTGCCAACATCGGCTACCCAGTGAGCGTAGGGACGGGCATCGACTACGTCTACACGCACGAGGTGGGACACACCATGAACCTGTGGCACGCCCCCTGTGGTGGCGCCACCGCACCCCCGGATTACGACTATCCCTACGAAGACGGATCAATCGGAGTCTGGGGGTACGACATCGCGGAGAGCCGGCTGCTGGATCCGGGGCCCTACAGGGACGTGATGGGCTACTGCTTCGACGACGTCTGGATCAGCGACTTCCACTTCAACCGAGCGCTGGAACACCGGCTCGACGGAGATGGCGGAATCGACCACGATGCGCAGCCGGCGGCTGCGGTCGGCAAGGACCGGGGTGAAGTGCTCGTGGTGTGGGGTGGCGTCCACGATGGCCGCCTGATGCTCGAACCGGCGCTCTTGCTGAACGGGCCGGTAGTGCTTCCCGAGGCGGGCGGTCCCTACCGGGTCGAGGGACTGGGTGCGGGCGGGGAGACGGAGTTCGCCCTCTCATTCTCGCCAACTCCGCTGGCGCACGGGGGAGGCAGCTTCGTCTTCTTCGTCCCCTACGAGTTCGAGTGGGCCGACAACCTGGACCGTATCGTGCTCACCGGCCCCGAGGGGGAATACACCCTGACCCGCGACAGCGAGCCCCGAATGGCCGTGGTTACCGATCGGTCCACCCGTAGAATCCAGGCCATCATCAGGGACTGGGATGGAGAGCCGCTGCCGGGAGAAGCGACCGCGGACGTGACGATCACCAGGGGGATTCCGGCGGGCGGGTTGCGATAGCGGCCCCGACGGGATCTGGTGCCCATCGCCGGGCGGGGGCGCGCTGAAGACCACGACCTCCGCGTCCGGGGAGGTCGGGTGGGTGGGGTTCGGTCACCGGTCGTTTTATGGCGTGCGCCGCAGTGCCGTCGTGGGCGTCTGCTGGACGGGTCGCTACGTCCGCCGGGTAGCGCCCATGTCCTTCGCCCGCCCGTAGTCCACAGTCCGCTCTCGTCAGGGCAGATCGCGCAGTAGCGGGATGTCGAGAGCGCGGGCGGCGTTCGCCATTCGATGATCGTAGCTGGCAAGTTCGACGTGCAGGCCCCGGTCCCGGAGGAACCGGCACGACGCTAGATGCATCGCGTCGAGTGTGCGCACGGGCACCGGGAACGGTTCGAGGGCGCGCGCCAGGACGGGCGGAGCCAGTTCCAGCAGCGAGATGCGAGCGATCACCTCCTGCGCGGCCTCGGTGCGCGATGCCGTCACCTTTCGGGCGTGCAGGCGCGTCCAGGTCTCGCATTCGAGCAGACGGCTCGAAACGAGGGTCTCGGTCCACAACGACGCCCGGGGTCGCCGGTCCCCCGCTAACAGGTGGGCCAGGACTACCGAGGTGTCGACGTAGATCACCGGTCGCTTCGGTCGCCTTCCAGTTCACCGAGCAACTCGTGCAGCGGCGCCTCCGGAGGCCCGCCACGGGGCGGCTCGGATCCCGGAGAGAGCGCGGGCGTCAACCAACCCTTCCGCACCGCAGCGGCGAGCATGGCGTCCGCCAGGATGGGACTCCTCGTCTCTCGCGGAGGGCCGAGTTCGGCGACGACGCGCCCCCGGTCTGTGACGAGAACGGTCTCGCCGCCGGCCGCCAGCCGCACGTACTCGCTGAGTCTGCTGTTCAACGCCCTGATTCCGATGGATCGCATGAAGACAACGTAGCTACATGTCGCTACCTGATCAAACGTAATCCCTGTGAAACTCCACCGCCCGGGGCGGCGGTTTCGGCGCGAGGGGTGGTCGCCACGGCCACGAAGGTGCCAGTGACGGAGCCCTGATTGCCCCTCTTACCCTCCCCCCCGAACGATTCGCGCACCCGAGAGCGGGGAGGACTCCGGATCGACCTCGACCAGGTCTTCTCCCGCCACCTGGACGTGTGGGGAGCGCGGTGAGCGGTTCCCGTTCGCAACCTGTGCGGAATTCGCATGGGTTGCCTTGGAACCCCACGACGAGAAACGGCGACGGCATTCGGGGGGACGGGGTGAGGCGTATGGGAAGATCTGCTGCGCCAAGGCGCCGAAGCCGGTGCTCCGGCTCTGGACCTGGCGCTTGTTTCCGGGGTAGGTTGGGGATCCTGCGAGGGTCGCAATCGATGGGAGTGAGCTGTGCCGCGAGCCGCAACACGGGCTGGACCGCCGCCGAGGCCGGCTGAAGCGCCGCCGGACGCGCGGGCCGTTCGGGCCGAGCCTCCTGCGCCAGCCGGCTTGGACAGCATCCCGGCGTCCCCGATTCCGGCGGTGAACGTCGCGTCGGTGCCACAGCGGTCGCCGCTCCGCTATCCCGGCGGGAAGACTTGGCTGATCCCTCACCTGCGCCATTGGCTGTCCGGGCGGGCGGGAACCCCGTGCCTGGTGGAGCCATTCTGCGGCGGGGGCATCATCTCCCTGACGGCCGTCATGGAGGGTCTCGCGGACCGGTGCGTTCTCGTGGAGCTGGACCGCGACGTCGCCGCCTTCTGGCACACGGCTCTGCGCCATACGGAGGCCCTGTGCCAAAGGGTGCTGGCGTTCGAGCCCACCCGCGACAACGTTCTCGATCTTGCGAACGGGACCCCGGCGGATCTGGTCGGGCACGGCTTTCGCACCCTCGTCCTGAACCGCACCCGCCGCGGTGGCATCCTTGCCCAGGGTGCGTCGCTCACGCGAATCGGCGAGAACGGCAGGGGCGTGGCGTCGCGCTGGTATCCCGAGACCATCGCGAAGCGCCTGCGGGAGATCGCGACACACGCGCCCCGCATCGCGTTCTACGAGGGGGACGGGATGCAGTTCCTCGATTCGGCGGCCCACCTTCGCGATGCCGCTCTCTTCGTCGACCCGCCCTACACCGCTGGCGGCAAGCGCGCCGGTCGTCGCCTGTACGCCAATCACGAGGTGGATCATTCGGCGATCTTCGAGCGCCTCGCCGACTACGACACGGACTTCATGATGACCTACGATGCCGCGCCCGAGATCCTCGCCCTGGTCCGCCGTCACGGATTCGTCGCCGTACAGGTCACCATGAAGAACACGCACCACGCCCGACTCCCGGAACTGGTCGTGACGCGGCGTGGAGTCTTCTGCGGGGGGCCGCCTCAGCGGAGCCTGCCGCTTGAGTGAGCGGTACGGGATCGCGGAGTGGTACGGACGGGGATTCCTGAGTCTGCGGCCGGATGAGCGGGCGCGGTTGGCAGACATCGCACTCGGGAACCAGGCGGAGGGTCGCCCCGAGTGCCCGTTTCAAGCGGGCCGACCCGAATGCAGCAAGAAGGGAGGGGTTTGCGGTCTTCGACGATACTCCGATGACGGAGGGCGTGCGAAACGTGGCCGTGGCGGGATCGTCGTGACCTGCCCGAGGAGATTCGAACAGGACTCGGTCGTGCTCGAATGGCTGGCGGACATCCTGGACCTCGACCGCACGCGGGTCCGGATTGCTCGCGAAGTTCCGTTCATGTCCAACACCCAGACCGGCAGACCTGCCGGGAAGATCGATCTCGTCGTGGCCGAGACGCGGCACGGTCGACTGCGTTGGCACGGTCTCGAAATCCAGGCGGTGTATTTCTCGGGGCTGGGGATGGCCAAGGAGTTTCTGACTCTGGCGAACGACCTGGGACGGCACCCGCCATTCCCGAAGGATGTGCGACGGCCCGACTGGCGATCCTCAAGCGCCAAGCGGCTCCTGCCACAGCTTCAGATCAAGGGACCCACGCTACGAGGTGGGGGGCGAAGCTGGCGGTATGCGTTGATGCACAGTTCTTTGATTCGATAGGCGGTCCCAGCCGCAAACCGACGCAGGACCTTGATTCCGGGGACATCATCTGGGTGGTGCCTGAAATCGTAGCGGAGGCGCGGGGCTCCTGGCGCCTGCGAAGAGGGCACTGGGAAGTGCTCACACTGGAGGAGACGGAGGTCAAGCTTCAGGCTGCGCGGACGGTTTCGCGAGCCGAGTTCGAGGAGTCTCTGGCGGGACGGCTGACGGACCTGCGCTCCGGGGCGTCGTGAGTGCCCCCTGCGGGACAGGACCTGATTGACTGCCTTGAGGGTCACTACGCCCCAGCCGAACTGTACCTCGATCCGGCGCATCCTCGGGTTGCGGACGAGGAACTCTCGGTCGATCAGCAAAGCGGGCTACTCCGCCAGCTGCTGGTCAAGGGGTTGGTCCAGGGGACTACAGCCGGGTCGGTCGGCGCGGAAGAGGTCGCGCTGCGCCTCCGCCGGCCAACGAGGCGGGCAGCCGTCCGCTCTCAGCAGCGCCGGGTCGATCTCGTCGACCTCCTCACCGCGAGCGCCGAGGAACCACTCGGCCACGATGCGCCGATGACAGAAGCGCCGCGGAGGATCGAAGTCGGGACTGCACCAGCAGAGCAGGACCGGTTCGCGCCCGGCCGCAGCCGCGTGCAGCGCATCCCAGGTCTGGTGGACGGACAGCTCGTCCAGCTCCCGCTCGAACCGCTCGGCGTAGGTCTCGTACCGCAGCGTCGCGTCGTCGTCCGTCGTCTTGGCGTACCGGAACAGCGGAGCTGACGGGGCGAGTTGCCGGAAGACCGGAATGCCACCTGGAGCCCACTCCGGCACGGATCTGGAGATGCCGATGGGCGCGTACCGCCCGTGGCGGATGATCGTCTCGGCGTGACGCCAGCAGGAGGTCTTCATGACGTGGGGGGATTGGGACCTCAAGGTAACCACTCTCACCTGCCCATACTGTAATCTCTGCTTTACAATATGTAATCCATAGTTTACAGTGCCACTACCCCTCCGCCACCTCGAACGCCGTCACCGTCCTGGACGCCTCGCTGAAGTGGATCCCCACCAGACGGACCTTGCGCCCTCGGCGGCGGTGCTTCTCCGCATAGCCCCGCTCCCGCAGCTGTGCCAGCGCCGCCCCCTCCGACGCGCGCTCGTCGATCTTCAGCTCGAACACCCACGTCGCGTCCTCCAGCACCGCCACGATGTCCGCCCTCCCCGCCGCGGAGCTCTCCTCGGCCCGGACATCCATCCCTGATGCCTCCATGTAGCTGAAGAGCACGCTCGCGTAGTACCCCTCGTAGCGCGCGATCCCGCTTCTGGCGTGCCACTCGTGGGGAATGGCCTCGAAGAGGGCCCGCAGCTCGCTCTCCACCCCCGCCAGATCGCCCTCGGCCATCATCTCGTCCAGGAACCGCCCGCTCCCCCCCGGCTCCGGCGCCCGCGAGTCGGTCATCTGATCGAGCAGCGCCAGCTGGAGGCTCTCCCGCACCTCGCGGTTCGGGAACCCCAGCCGGTAGACGCTTCGGCCCCTCCGCTCGCGCTCGCCCACGATCGTCAGGTAGCCCGTCTGCCAGAGGAGGGCCTCGGTACCGATGCGCTCCACGTCGAAGGCCGAGAGGAGCGGCTCGCCCGCCGCCATCCCGTCCAACTCGAAGCTGGCGACGCCCCGCCGGGCAAGCAGCTCCACCAGGAACCTCGGGCTGCCGGTCTCGAACCAGTAGGGACGGAACCTCCGGTTGCGGAGCAGGAGCAGCACGTCGTAGGGGTTGTAGACGGGCTCGCCTAGCCAGCGGTAGCCGTCGTACCAATCCCTGATCCTCTCTAGATCGAGGGGTTCGAGCCCCGGCGCGTCCAGCTCGGGCGCGAAGACGGTCTCCAGCTCCTCCTGGGTGTAGCCGCAGAGGGTGGCGAATCCGGGGTCCAGGGTGATGTCCGTCAGGTTGTTGAGCCCGGAGAAGAGGTTGACCTTCGAGAACTTGGTCACCCCGGTGAGCATCAGGAAGCGGATGTGGGCGTCGCACGCCTTGAAGGTTCCGTAGAGGCCGGAGAGGAAGTCGCGGTTGGCGCGGGCGACATCGGGGGACTCCAGGTTATCCACGATCGGCTTGTCGTACTCGTCCACCAGGACCACGACGCGGTGGCCGGTGCTCTCGTGGAGGGACTGGATGAGCGTGGCGAGACGGTCGGAAGCGTGACGTTGCTTGACGGTCACTCCGGCCCTTTCGCACGCGGCCGCCATTCGATCCGACACCGTGGCGCGCAGCCGGTCCGTGGTCGAGAAGTCGCCCCCCGCGAAGTCCAGGCGAACGACGGGATGCCGCACGGACCAGTCCCAGCGGTCCTGGATGGCCAGCCCGCGGAAGAGCTCCTCGCTGCCTCGGAAGAGCTCGGCCAGCGTGTCGATCAGGAGGCTCTTCCCGAAGCGCCGGGGCCGCGACAGGAAGTAGCGCGATCCCTGCCGGATGAGGCGCTCGAGGTGGGGCGTCTTGTCGACGTAGTAGTGCCCGTCCTGCCGGATCGGCCCAAAGGACTGGATGCCGAGCGGCAGGGTGCGGCGCGCTGCGCCTCCTTCTCGGGCGGGCGGAACGGTCATCGCTACGCCCTCGGCACCCGCCTCGCCTCCCGTCGCGACATCCGGTCCAGCAGCTCCCTCTCCTCGGGGGTCAGCGACTCGATCCCTTGGCTGGAGATCTTGTCGAGCACCGCGTCCACCCGGTCGAGCTCCTCGCGTTCCAACCGACCGGAGTGCCGACGGCTGTCGGGCCGCCTCGTGGCACCGTTGCCGAAGCGCACCTCGCGCTCCCTGCCGGCACCGCTCCGACCGCCTCGTGCGCCCTGGCCGCGCGCTTCGGCGACCCAGCGGCGGAGACGTCGCCCGATGCCATCCACCCCCACCGATCTTCCCCTCCGCCCGCGAGCTCGCGGCCTCGGCCCACCGGCCCCCGGTCCCCACGACCCAACGTGAGCCCTCCCACCGCCGTGCTTCGGCAGCCACCCGCTCGCCACCAGGAGGAAGCCGGCCGCGGCCCCGCCGAGGTGGGCCAGATGCGCGGTCCCGTCGCTGCCGGAGCCCATGGCGCTCATGAGGCTGAGCGCCACCAGGAAGGCGACCAGCCACTTCACCCGCACCGGGACGAGCGCCCAGATGTAGATCGTCCGGTTCGGCCAGGCGATGGCGAAGGCCAGCAGGAGGCCGTAGCACGCCGCCGACGCCCCCACTATCGACGAGTCCGAGAAGGCGAAGCTGAGCAGCGCCCCGCCGAGGCCGCAGATCAGGTAGAACTTGATGAAGCGGTCCGACCCCCAGCGCTCCTCGAGCGGCGGGCCGAAGAAGTAGATGATCAGCAGGTTCATCAGGAGGTGCCAGAGACCGGCGTGCACGAACATGTAGGTGATCATCGCCCACGGCCTCGTCAGCGCCCGCGCGGGCGAGAAGGCCAGGAGCTCGAAGGCGCGCTCGAAGCCCACCGCGACGGTCAGGAGGAAGACCGCCGCGTTGGCGATCAGCAGATTCCTGACCCAGGGCGTGGCCCGCGGCATCCCGATCTGTCCGCCGTAGGATCCGCCCCAGCCTCCGCTTCGCATGGCTCCCCTCCGTCGCCTACGCGGCCGCTATGGGCGTGCTGGGCGGCCGCATCCTCTCGGCTCGCTCCCGCCCCATGTTGCAGATCCGCTCGCAGAGCTCTGGAAAGTCGAGCCCTGCGGCGAGCGCCGACTTCGGGACGAGGCTGTTGGCCGTCAATCCGGGGAGCGCGTTCGCCTCCAGGCACCAGGGCCGCCCCGAGCGGTCGACGATGAAGTCGATCCGGGAGAAGTGCTCCAGCCTCAGCAGCCTGTGAGCCAGGAGCGCGGCCTCCTGGAGCGTCTCGGCCAGGCTCCCGGGGATCTCCGCCGGCGCGGTCTCGGTCGCCAGGCCCGGCTCGTACTTGCACTCGAAGTCGAAGAAGTCGTGCGCAGGCTCGATCTCGACGACCGGGAGAGCTTCGTCTCCCAATACACCTACGGTGAATTCGCGCCCCTCGACGTACGCCTCGTAGAGGACCCGGTCGCCCCCCTCCGCAGCCCTCTCCGCGCCCGCCCCCACCTCCTCGATCGAACGGGCCAGTGTAAGGCGAACCGACGAGCCGCCCGATGCGGGCTTGACGACGAGCGGCAGGCCCAGGCGACCCACGACATCGTCGGGCGGGAGCGGGGACCGTCCCACCAGCCACTTCGGCGTGTCCACCCCGGCGTCGCGCAGGAGCCGCTTGGTCAGATCCTTGTCCATCGCCAGCGCACACCCGACCGGGCGGCTACCCACGTACGCGATGCCGGCCGTCTCGAGGAGCGTCTGCACCGTTCCGTCCTCGCCGGCCCCGCCGTGCAGCGCCAGAAAGGCCACATCCGCTCTGGCGAGACTGTCCTCGCCGTGGATCACCTCGGCCTCCAGCAGCGCTCCCGGTCGAGGGCTGACCCGGATCGGTGCCTCGGCACGGCCAACCCTCGCCCGGCGGATCCGCTCCTCCGCAGCCCGGTCGATCGCCCCGAAGGCGGCATCGATCGTCGCCACCTCGTGGCCCCGCGCCCTGAGAGCCGCCGCCACCTCGCACCCGCTCGCCAGCGAGATGGCCCGCTCCTCCGAGCTGCCCCCCATGAGGACTGCGATCCTCAAGGCGCCGCCGCCAGCGAGCGCACCAGGTCCTGCCGCGTCAGGATGCCGTCGAGCTCGCCCTTGGCCCGAACCAGCACCGCATGGGCGCCGCCGGTCAGGAGCCGCTTGGCCTCTTCGGCGTCCGCTTGCTCGTCGAGCACAGGGTAGGGCGCCTCCATGATCGAGCCCACGTCCGCCTCGAGCACCTTCCTATCGGCGAGGACCGCGCCCATCAGCTTGCGCTCGGCCACGCTGCCGATGCACTCGCCCCCGACCAGGACCGGCAGCTGCGAGACGTCGTGGGTCGAGAGCGTCGAGATCGCCATTCGCACCGAGGTGGCGGGCGTCACGGTGACGAGTCCGGGAAGAGGCTCGATCTTGGCCGCGACGATCTCGGCGAGGGTGGTTCGCCGTCGAGTCAGGAAGCCGTTGTTCCGCATCCACTCGTCGTCGAACTGCTTGGTCAGGTAGCGCTCCCCCCAGTCGCAGAGGAGCGCCACCACGAAGACCTCCGGATCGTCGAGCCGACGCGCCTCGGCCAGCGCGGCGTGCACGATCAGCCCGGTGGAGCCGCCGACGAAGAGCCCCTCCTCGCGGACGAGGCGACGGGCGGTCGCGAAGGCGTCCCGGTCGCCCACCTCGACGAAGTCGTCTATGTACTCCACGTCGAGCGTCCCCGGGATCCTGTCGTTGCCGAGCCCCTCGACCTTGTACGGCTCTCCGTGGCCCACCTCGCCGCTCTCGAAGTACCCTGCCAGCACCGATCCGGACGGATCGACGCAGACGACCTGCACATCCGGATCGCGCTCCTTCAGGTAGCGGCCCGCCCCCGAGATCGTGCCCCCGGTCCCCGCCCCGGCAAAGAGGTGGGTGACGGCACCGCCGCTCTGCTCCCAGATTTCGGGTCCGGTCGTGCGGTAGTGCGCCTCCACATTGGCGCGATTGTAGAACTGGTCGGCCAGGAAGCCTCCGGGGGTGCTCTCCGCGATCGCGCGGGCCCGGTTCACGTAGTTGTCCGGGTGGTCGGCGGGCACCGCGGTGGGTGTGATCACCACCTCGGCCCCGAATGCGCGTAGCAGCTTCACCTTCTCGCGGCTCATCTTGTCGGGCATGGTGAAGACGCAGCGATAGCCGCGCGACGCGGCCGCTATCGCAAGCGCAAGACCGGTGTTTCCCGCCGTCCCCTCGACGATGGTCCCGCCCGCCTCGAGCGCTCCGGCCTCCTCGGCCGCCTCGATCATCGCCAGCCCGATGCGGTCCTTGACCGATCCGCCCGGGTTCATGAACTCCGCCTTCCCGTAGACGGGTGTGCGGATCCCCTCCGTCACGCGGTTCAGCCGGACGAGCGGCGTCCACCCGACCAGGTCGAGCACATCTCGGCACGGTTCCCGAAAGCGGGGCGCGGCCCCCGCCGACCCATTGGCACCGCTCACCGTGGTGCCTGCGTGTCTAGGTCGGGGGGCGTCTCCGGGGGCTCGGCGCTCCTGGCGAAGCGCACCGGCAGGCGCGTCCAGACCCGGACCGGGCCGCCATCGCCCCTCGCCGCCTCGAATCGCGCCTCCCGGGCACCCCGCACCGCAGCCGAGTCGAGCTCCGCGTGGCCGCTGCTCTCGGCGACGACCACGCTGTCCACCCCGCCATCCCGTGCTACCAGCACCTTCAGCACAGTCTCCCCTTCGACACCCCGCTCCCAATACTCGGTGGGGTATTCGACGCTGAGCGTGGTGGAGACAGGGGTGGGGGGCTCAACCTCCTCGTCTTGAACGCAGCCCCCGACGGCCGCGAAGGCAAACGCGGCCGCGACGATCCGGTGTGCCGCGCGCATCCTCCTAGCAGCCATTGACAAAGCCCTGGCAGCACTCGAGGCGTGCTGCAATCCGCGCTGGACCGCCTCGCCTGCCTCTTCGCACTGTAATGCACGAATTACAATTTGTAGACTGTACTTGACAATCCGAGTAACGATATCGCCGGAGAGGGGCCCGAGCAAGAGAGGTGGGGCCGACAGAAGCGAGCCCGTGGTCGGCGAGGGTCGGGGTCTTTTCACCCTAATGTGAAGGGGTCCACGATCGCCACTCCCGCTGCTTCGAAGTCCCCCCGATTGCGTGTGGCCACGACCAGGTCGAAGGTAAGCGCGGTCGCCGCAATCAGAGAGTCCTTGATCGGCATTGATCTTCCGCGTGAGCGGAGAGCTGCCAGCAGCTCCGCCCAGAGAAGGCCGGTCCTCCCGTCGATCGGCACACAGCGGATCCGGCGTGCCGCCTCGCTGAACCACCCTTCGAGGGATTCGCGACGCCGACCCGGGCGCAGCAGCCGGATCCCGAACCGGATCTCCCCGAGCACCACCGGATTCACGACGATATCCGCCTCGTGGTCCTTCAGCCACTGCACGACACCGGGGTCGGGGCTCGCCCTGGTGGGCTCCGAAAGGACGTTGGTGTCGACGAGGTACCTCACTGACGCCCGATTCCCGGGCTCTCGAGATCCGCGGTCGACTCCGAGGGGACTGGCACGAACCAGTCCTTCTCGGGACAGGAGAGCAGCCACTCGACCAGGCCGCTATTCTCTCGCCGATCTGCACGCGCTAGGCGATAGATGCACGGACCAAGCCGTTCGACACTGAACTCCTGACCGGGCAGGACCCCATCGCGCCGACGAAGCTCGGCTGGCAGCACGAGCTGTCCCCTGGTGGAAATGACGGTCTTCATGACGCGTAAGATAGTTGTCTTACTAAGCCTCGCAAGACCTTCGCCTCTCGAGTTGCGCACTCGCGCGGCAGGTCGGGGGTGATCCTCTTGCCAATGCGCGCCGCCGCAGCCCCGCTCACTCGGAGTCCGTCCGGGCCATCGCCCTGAGCTCGCTCAGCGCATTCAGCGCCTCGAGCGGCGTCACGTTCTCCACGTCCAGGTCGAGTAACCTCTCGACGACCGGGTTGCGCACCTCGAATAGCGACATCTGGTCGCGAAGGGCCGGATTGGGGCTCTCCCTGCCCTCCTGGCGGCCTATGCCGCCATCGGCGTGACTCCCCTCCAGCTCGGCCAGCAGATCGACCGCGCGCGATATCAGACCGGGGGGCAGCCCGGCCAGGCGGGCCACCTGGATGCCGTAGGAGCGGTCGGCGCCCCCCTCCTCCAGGCGGCGCAGGAAGACTATCCCGCCACCCGCCTCGCGAACGGCCACATTCAGGTTCTTCACTCCCCCCAGCGATTCGGCGAGCTGCGTCAGCTCGTGGTAGTGGGTGGCGAAGACCGCCTTCGCGCCGATCTCGTCGTGGATGTGTTCGGCGAGGGCCCACGCGATCGAGACGCCATCGTACGTGGAGGTGCCGCGGCCGATCTCGTCGAGGAGTATCAGGCTGCGCTCGGTCGCGCCGTGCACGATGGCGGCGGTCTCGCTCATCTCCACCATGAAGGTGGACTGCCCCCTGGCCAGGTTGTCCGACGCTCCCACTCGGGTGAACACCCGGTCGCACACGCCCAGGCAGGCCTCGTCGGCGGGCACGAAAGAACCGATCTGGGCCATGATCTGGATCAGGCCGACCTGGCGCAGAACCGTGCTCTTTCCGGCCATGTTGGGACCGGTGAGGATGACGACCCGCCGCTGCGCGTCGAGCTCGATGTCGTTGGGGATGAAGTCCTCGCCGGGGATCACCGCCTCGACCACCGGGTGCCTTCCCGCTATGACGCGCACTCCGAAGCCGGTGTCCATCTCAGGCCGGACGTAGCCGCGCGCCTCGGCCACCTCGGCGAGGGCGGCGATCGCGTCCAGGGTGGCGACGCTCTGCGACGACCGCTGAATCCGCCCCACGGCGAGCGCCAGCTCCGCCCGCAGGCGGAGGAAGAGCGTCTGCTCGAGGTGCCCGATCCGCTCCTCCGACTCGAAGACCTTCTCCTCCCACTCCTTGAGCTCGAGGGTGAAGTACCGTTCGGCGTTGACGAGCGTCTGGCGACGGATGAAGTCCTCCGGCACCCGGTCGAGGTTCGCCCGCGTGACCTCGATGTAGTAGCCGAAGACCCGGTTGAATCCCACCTTGAGCGAGCCGATGCCGGTCCGCTCGCGCTCGCGCGCCTGCATACCCGCAATCGCATCCTGGGCCGCGTCGCGGCTGGCCCGCGCCTCGTCGAGCTCCTCGCTGAAGCCCTCCCGGATCACCCCTCCGTCCGCGATGGCGGCGGGCGCCTCCGGGGAGACCGCGCCGGCCACCCTGGCGGCGACCTCGTCGAGCGTGTCGAATCCGCCCGCCTCGGCGAGAGTCTCGCTCCCCAGGCCTTCGGCCGCCTCGGCCACCGCTCGGAGCGATCCCAGCGACATGCCCAGCGCCAGCACCTCGCGGGGGTTGGCGCGTCCGCTCCCCACCTTGGTGGCGAGGCGGTCCAGGTCCTTCACCTTCGCGAGCGCCGAACGAAGGCGGGAGCGCGCGTCGGGGGTCGCGACGAGCTCCTCGACGCCGTCGTGGCGGCGGTGGATGTCGTCGATCTCGAGGAGGGGGGAGAGCACCCAGGAACGCAGCTTGCGCGCGCCCATGGGGGTGGCGGTCGCGTCCAGGATCCCGAGGAGCGAGGAGCCCCCGGCGTCGGGGCCGAGCGGCTCGACGAGCTCCAGGTTGCGGCGGGTCATCGGGTCGAGCGTCATGAGCGACCCGGGGCGGCGGATGCGCGGTGCCAGGAGGTGCTCCGTCGATCCGGGACGAACATCCTCCGCGTAGGCGAGGAGCGCTCCGGCCGTCCTCCAGAGCAGCTCGTCGCCCTCCCCGAATCCGAATCCGTCGAGCGAATGCACCCTGTACCTGCGCTTCAGCTCGTCGTGCGTCACCTGGGCGTCGAAGAGCCAGTCCGGGCGTAGGCTGGTCACCGATCTCCCGGACCCGACCGCGAAGTCCTGCGCCGACTCCGGGAGGAGGACCTCCCGCGGCTCCAGGCGCTCCAGCTCGTCGCCCGCCTCGGTCGAGGCGACCTCCTGCAGGCGCAGCTCGCCCGTCGAGATGTCGAGCGCGGCGATGCCGACCTGTTCTCCGTCGGGCAGGAGGGCGACCAGGTAGCTGGGGCGGCGTTCCTCGAGGAGGGCGTCGGAGACCACGGTGCCGGGAGTCACCTTGTCGACGACCTCGCGGCGCACGATTCCCTTCGCGTCGGCGGCGTCCTCCACCTGCTCGCAGATCGCGACCTTGCGACCCTTCCGGACGAGCCGGACGAGGTAGTCGTCGAGAGCCTTGGCCGGCACTCCCGCCAGCGGCACCCTGCTGGCAGCGCCGTTGTTGCGCGAGGTGAGCGTCAGGTCGAGGAGCTCCGCGCCCTCCTCGGCGTCCTCGCAGAAGAGCTCGTAGAAGTCGCCGACCCGGAAGAAGACGAGGGCGTCCGCGTGGCGCGACTTCACCTCCCGCCACTGTCTCATCAGCGGGGTGTCGGAGCTACGCTTCGAAGGAGTCGGCAAAGCCTCTCGAGGGGCTGTCGCGCGGGCGCTTGCAGCCAGCCCGCGCCGCTGTAGGTGACCGAGTAAGGATATCGCCGGAGAGGGGGCCGAACAAGAGAGGGTGAGGGGTGTTGGCGGCAGCGGAATAGGTGGAGGTGGCGGGGGCCGAAAAGTCTGCAAGTGTGATCCCGCCTTATTCATGATCGACCTGGGAGCGGGAGCGACGTGAGGCGGTAAGTGTT
>JAPOYJ010000016.1 GCA_026706635.1 Gemmatimonadota bacterium
GAAAACCTGCCATTTTCGACGGCCAGTTCTCTGCAATTTTGCGTGGCCGGTAACACTGCACCATCTCGACCAACTCCGCGTCCGGCCCCATCTCGATGCGATGCGACCACTGATGACATCGACTTCGCGGCAGAAATGGGTCGCGCTGCCCGAACTTGGTCACTACATGGTCGGTAGGATGGTCACTACTTGGTCAGTGACCAAGACGGGTAATCGGAGTTCGAGCAAGGGTTCTCCGGTGATTGCAGGATGCGTCCGGGCGCCGGTGGACGACGCCGAGGGGCAAATTCAGGGCCTCGGGGCGTTTCGGGGGGGAGCCACTGGGAACACCCCGGCGCTCGATGGACGGCGCACCGCTTCCCAGACTCCGCCCATTCGAGGCAACCATGTCTTTGCAGTCCCCCTGGGCTCACGTTAGCCTCCAGTAGGATCCGCCCGAAAAGCGGATCCCTTTGTGAGCCGAGTTCGAACCGTCGTCACGATCAGCTCCTCAAGGCGATCACGCCTCTTCCACCTCATCGCTAGCCTTCGCGTGTCCATACCATGCTCCGCAACGATGTCCTTCAGCTGTTCGATGGAAAGACCTGCAAGCCCGTCGCGCAGGCGCTCCTCGCTGTCCGAGTAAAGTTGCAGCGGATCCAGCACGGGTGGAGCCCGTCGATTCCTACCACGTCCCGCCGCGCCCTTGGTGGGCCGCGCCGCTGGGCTCGCCACACCTTGGGCATCGGCAGCATTCAGGGCCTGAGCTAAGCGTTCGGCGAACTCGGGACGCCTTCTAGCCTCTTCAAGGATGGTCTTGAATGCCCGGGAAAGTTGGCCGAGAGCGCTCATACTGGCACGGCCTTGGATCCGAGCTTCTGCAACAGCTCCTTCACGAACCTAGAATACAAAGGGAATCCGTTTTGGTAGCCCCATTTCTGGCGTAGCGTCCCCTTCCGAACATACTCCGCAGCCGAGGATAGCTCCGTACCCTGGGTAATTACCGTGTCGAACACGGGCGCATCCGCTTTCTGCCTGAGAATGCGAAGTTGACTGCGGTGCGCGACCTGCTGGGTCTGGAACTTCGTGGCCAGGATGCCTAGAGGTTCGATCGGCTCCACTATTTCCTCCGCGAACTCTGCGACCCGAGTGATGATCTGCGGGATGCCGTACGTGGACAGAACATCCGGAATCGTGGGGATGACGTACCCATCGGCAAACCTAAGGCCGTTCAAGGTGATCAGGCCCAGCGATGGCGGGCAATCGATGAGGATGAAGTCGAATTCGTCCAGCTTATCGCGGATTGCGCGGTGGAGGATGTCGATTGGGGTCCTCGCCTGGAACTGCCCCATGGGCATGGTCACGAGCTTGTCCTGAATTCGAATGAGATCCAAGGAGCTTGGCAACAGTGAGACCGAGCCCACCTCGTCAACAGCTCCGACCTGATGCTGAATCGCGGCCTTAGCGTCGAACCTCGGATCCTTGGGGTCAACCGCGTCTTGAAACAGCTGCGCCACGGTGGCCCCGACCTCGTTCAGCTTCTTCCAGCGGTCATCTCCCACCAACATCACGGTCGCGTTGGTCTGGGGATCCAGGTCGATCAGCAGGACCTTCTTTTGGTGGACACCGGAGAGAATCTGTGCGGTCGCAACGGCGGTAGTAGTCTTCGCCACGCCGCCCTTGAGGTTGATGAACGCTATAGTCGTCGGCATTTCGGGTCTCCTCTTTCGCAGCCATTTCCGCACGGAACTCCGGCGGAAGACAGGACCGGCTGCCAGTTGAACGATCGGCTCCGGGAACCCAAGATTCCGTGAACGCCAGTTCGCTACCGCAGATGAGCTGACTCCAGCCCACGCCGCGATCTCCTGGACCCCGACGAGATCGTCCTGAGGTGACATCCACCTGCTCCCATTGCCGTGAACGATGCTCACAAAACGTGTAGGCACCGTCCACACATGTCAAGTGGGGCGTAGACGATCATATGCCCCTCAGCCCTCCGCACTGGCTTCCGGCCAGTGACTGCCCCGCGATTTGGACCGTACGCCGTCGCAGACGCCGAGTCCGGTCGGTTCGCGCTCGGCCAGCCCGAAATCGACACCACGACCGTGGACAACGTGGTGGCCGCCTCCGAGGCGGCCGGGTTCTTCGTCCGCAGCGTGGGGACGGACGGATACCGCATCCATCACTAGGCAACCGTGAGGAAGGTGGTCAGCGACCGCCGCGCCTCGCTGGAACCAGGAGACCGAGGTCAGGCCGTCCGTCCGCAAGCTCGTCGAGGCGGAATTCACGCGAGGAGCCACGCTACCCCTCGTACCCCTCCCCGGCACAGAGATGGACATTCCCGACCGCTGCGCCTCTCGCTTGTAGTGCGCGATCCAGGGACGGAGTGGACGGACGCTGGCATGGCCACCCGACAAATCGCCGAGTGGACCAGAAGTCGTAGTGAACGGCCAGCTCCCGGTACGTCGGGTTCAGCTCCGGCTCGTAGCGGCTCGCCCTGTGGACCCCAGCCTTGCACGCAGCCCTCACGCCCACGTGCCGGGCAGGGTCTCTCCGGCCGCCCTCAAGAGGACCTCCCGTCTCCGGGGCTCAACCCCAGCAGCCCCGACACTTTTCCCTGGACCTCGATGACGATGCGCGCCTTGCGAAGCTCCTCACGCAGCCGCGCGTTCTCCCGCTCGAGCCTTCGCAGCCTCCTCCCATCCCGCTTCCCGGCCGAGGGCTTCGGGCCGCGCTTCCTCGCCAGCTCCCGCAGCGACCCTTCCCGCGCCGCCTTCCGCCACGTCGACAGATGCGAGCCGTACAGCCCCTCGCGCCTCAGCAGACGACCGATCTCGCCCGGCGCCTCGCACCGCTCCGCCTGCTCCACGATCGACAGCTTGTACTGCGCCGTGAAGCGCCGCCGCGTCGCCTTCGCCGAAACCTCCGGGTCCGGTGGGGCCGCACTTCGCTTCCTCTCCCCCGCAGCAGGGAGAACTCCGTTCGTCTTCATTCCTTCTCCTGTTCCCATCGCTCAACTCTCTGCCTCGCCCTACTCTAATCTCTCTCTTCTCTCGTGTCTCGCTCGGCGTTGGCAGAGAGGGTCCTAGCGCTCAACGTCCACAGGCAATTCCCTCGACTGACCAAGAGCCGGTCGGGCGTCCGCCAAACCAAGTCAATGGCCCACCACACCATACTTCTGGTATCTCAACTGCAATGCTGAACGCCCGCCGTCCACTGTCGCTATCACATGCTCGGTGATGGACGATGCGCTTGTGCACAAAAAGCCACGTGCGCTCACAAACCCGGTGGAACCATCGCTGTCGAAGAGCGCGATCTGCTCGGCGTCGGTCAATACGACGAGATTCGCGTTGTGGGACGTAAACGCGATTTGCCGTCCGCGCTTGTCCTCCAGCAACGCAGGCGCGATGGTGTCAGCGATGTGCCTGTTGTCCAGATTGTCCTCCGGCTGATCGACGACCAACGGTCCCTCCTGCAGCCTCAGCAGCAACGGAAAGACCGCCGTGCACCGTTGGCCTGCCGAGAGTTGATCGATTGGTCTGTAGTCTTCACCATCCTGCCCGACGTTGAAGAAGATACTCAGGTCGTCACCTTCGTAGACAGCCAGATAGGCGGCGAAACCGACCGAAGAAAGCAGCAGTGGGAATCCTGCCACCAAGTCTCTTCGAGTGCTCTCGTACGCCTTCGCCAGCTTCGCATGGTGCCTTTCCGCCTGCCCGAATCGTTGGTTCAGCTCTCCGTACACACTGGCACCGTCGGGATTTCCACTGCCAATCGCCTCGAACGCCCCGCGCCGAGTACGCGGAGCCACCTTCAACCGTACGCCGAAGTCCTCCAACTGTGTGGCCAATTCGTCCACCCGCTCCCGCCTTAACGCCGTTTGCGCGTCCAACGCGCCCGCTACCTCGCGGCAACTCTCAGCAAGGGTGCCCAACAGGTCCTCCAATCGCCCCCGCTCTTCCTCCATCCTCTGCTCCAGGGCAGGCAGTTCCCGCGTCTGGTCAAGCACCTGGCGGTGTGTCTCCAACAGTCGGCGCTGTTCGTCCGAGAGTTCCGCGACCTTTCCTGCGTATTCAGCGGCGAAAAGGCTGAACGCTTTCTCCATCTCCCGGCTTTTCTCCGCGAGCGCACCCGCGTGTGTGGCAATTCTCGCTCGGTGTTCACTGGCGAAAGTCCTAGCTTGAGAGCGGAGGCAGGTCACGATCTCCGTCGCGAACCCAGCAAATTTCTCGATGGGTGAGCTTCCGGTCAGCGAAGGAACATCCGGTACAAAGCCAGCGATCTCCCAATTCGGGTCGGCGTCACTGTGGTCCGCGAGCCAGGAAGCCAAATCTGCTATCGAGTCGCGTTGACGATTGGCCGTCTCGTATGTGTCCTTCAGATCAACTAGGTTGGCGTCCGTAAGTTCTCGGAGTCCAGACCGCAGATCTTTGAGCCTTCCCACGCGCCGTCGGAGCGACAGGTACCCTTCATAGCGGTTCACCACCTGCTCGTGGAGAGATCTGATCTTCCCCATCGCACTGTCGGCGGTCTCCTGCAGCTGTCGGATTTCCTCTCTGTTGGCAATCGTATCCAGGTATGCCTGCCGCACGTCTGGGTCAGTAGCCGCCTGTTCGATCTCATGCCACCCGAGAATGAACGACGGGAACATCAACGCGTCTGGGTTCCGAACGTCCTCGCTCCTGTCGTCCTCGAACACCAGCCTGAAGACATCCGGCGTGCTCATCGAGCGCTCTACGAGGACCTTTGCTCCATCCTCGCGCTTCACTAGGACCCGCACCGTCCCGGCCTGCCCGAGGATGTGCGACAGGTGAGACTGCACCTCCTCCTTGCGCGACTCGGGAACCAACGAACCCAACGCGAACCGCAAGCATTCCAGTACGGACGTCTTCCCCGACCCCTTCACCCCAATGAACGCGTTGCAGTGAGGCGACAGAGACAGCCAGAGGTCGGTGAAGAACTGTCCCCTGACGTAATGCGCAGCGACAATCAAGATGAGAGCGTTGCGACAATCAAGTTGAGAAACGGGGG
>JAPOYJ010000059.1 GCA_026706635.1 Gemmatimonadota bacterium
AACTCCCTCAGCCTCCCACCTTGCCCTCGACCCGGAGGTTCATGAATAAGGCAGGCTCATACTTCCAGTCCGATTCGACGAGGAAGACCACATCGACCCGCCAGATTACCACGTAGGATCCACGCTTGATCGTGCGCGTGGGGTCCACCAAGTACCTCCATACGATGTACCAGCCGGAGTGATTGTAGTGCGACTGAATGGCCCAAGGACGCTTGCTGGCTTTGCTTTCCAAGCAATCAGCAGGCCTCAACGGCATCACCGCGCCTCGCCTCCGCAGATCGGGGAAACGCGTTTGAGCTTCGAAGCTGTGCCGATGCTTCTCGTAGTTGCTCACACTGTCCAGTGCCTTGGTGCCGTACATGCCAACGATAGCGCTGAACACATTGGCTTGCTCGAAGTAGAGGTCGATGAAATCTCGGTCGTTCAGGGCATCTTCGGTGTACTGGATGGCTCTGCGAATCGCCGCCGCGTCGAGACCCGGCGGCAGGGCCACGTCTGGATTGAACCCTTCAGACATCTAGGGCGGCAAGCTTGGGGATGGCTGATATCCCCATTCTGTGGTACTCAGGGCTGCATTCGATTCCGACACTGCGGATACCACAGGCCGTCGCCGCCGCGAGGGTCGATCCAGAGCCCGCAAACGGATCGAGCACAGTGCCCTTGCCAACGGGCAAGCTGGACTTCACGAGAAGGCGAAGGAACGCCTGCGGCTTGAGCGATGGATGCGGGGCGATGGCCCGTTCCCGCCGGGGCGCGCGACCGGACTTTACCAAGTCCCGAAACGGCTCGCTCGCGGAGAATCTTCGCAACCCTCCTGTGCCCCACACCCGTAGGTTGTCCTGTACCCGCCCCTCAAGTGGTCGTCGGAAGATACCCCAAGGCTCGAAGCAGGACTTCGGCATCACCGTCACGTCAGGGAACTCTTCGTGGGCGTTCTTGGGGCGGTCGCCACCGCGCAACGTGTGGACTTCCCGGATGAGCACCCCGCGCTTCTCGAAGCCGGCCGCCATGAAGGGCTCGAAGACGTACTCCGACAGCAGAGGGTTCGTGGCAACGAAGACGTGAGCACCCGGAACCAAGACCGGGCCAAGCAGCTGCGAGAACCTCGCGAAGAACAGACGGATCGCCTCCTTGTCCTTGTCCTTCAACACGGTGAAGCGCGGGACGGGCTGTCGCTGGCAACCGTCGAATGATGGTGGCTGCCTCCAAATGCCACCCTTCCCGTTCCGGCGCTTCTTCAGCTCCTCTGGCGTGTATTCCACCAATCCATACGGCGGATCCGTCACGACGGCGTGAATCGATTTCGGTGCTGCGGCCTCCAGCCACCCGAAGGCATCACCATGGATGAACTCGTAGAGTCCTGCGGCAGGCTCAGATGCCTTCTCCGAGCGGTCCAACGGAAGTCGCGCTTGGGTAGCGCTTCCAGAGACGTTCACCGACTCAAGCCCCATGCCGTCCCCGTTTCCCGAGCGACGGCCCCGGAGCCGTCGGAGGTGGAAGCTGCTTCGTGGCCAAGTCGGGTCGTTTCGGCGGCATCGCGTAGCTCGGGGGCGTCGTCAAGGTGGTCCATCTAGAGTACCCGATGCCCGGAGGCTTGCCAAGCGTCCGAGCTGGTCCACCGGGCTCTAAGCCGCTTGCCAGAGGGCGGTCGGCCAATCCACGCGGGCAGTGTGCGGCCCGGATTTGGCATTCGGCCTCAAACCCTCAGCGGCTCGGTCCGGCATCGCGGTCTGGCCCGCGCGTGGGCGGCCTTATCACCAGCCGTGACCGCGCGGTCTCGCGACGCCAGATGTCTCGTAATACTCGGTCAAGCCTGTCACTCGCTCGTCGAGCCGCTCGATTCGCCGCCTCAAGGTGGCGTTCTCCCCGGTCTGCCGCTCGACTTGCCGACGCAAGGCTTCGACCTGTTCGGATTGCCGCCGCCGTTCCGTTTCGGACTGCGAGGACAACCTCTTCAAGGCCTCCGTCAACTGCCCCTCCAACTCGGTCATACAGCTTCCTCGCTCTCTTGATGGCTTTCAGGCAGGCCGTCCGCGCCAGATCCAGCGCGGTTTGTCCAGCGTCCCCGACGGCCGCACCACGGCCTGCTCTTCCTCGATCTCCGGCAGCGCGATCCTCCGAGCGACCATCTCGATTCTCACGAGAGTCCGCCAGGTCTCCGCGATCTCGCAGTCCAATCCGGCCACCGTCTTGATCCGGGCTTGGATGCTCCTCGACCACCACCGCATCGTCGCCCAGCTTCCGGCGGAGATGCCGAGCGAGCGGTTCAGGCCGAAGATCAGCGGCTTTGGCCAAGCCTTCAGCGGCAACGTGTGCATCCGCGCGGCCGCTTCCACCGTATCGCGCCCGATGGTACGCAGCGCGTTCCTCGCGGCGCGCCGCGAGTTCCCGGCGCGCCGAGCGAGCTCGCTCGCGGTCAACTTCCCTGTCTCCCTGCGTTCGCTCTCCAGCCGCCTCCTCAACCGCTCGGTCGAATCGTCCGGGCTGAAAGTCAAAGGCGAACAGCCGTCCCCTCAGCCGCCAACGGTCCCCGGTGTCGGGGTCCATCGCGGTCAGGTATTCCTTGCCTTGGCGCGGCACTTCCAAGCCCGCCTCCCGGAGCGCGGCGACGACATCGAAGCGGTCCTTCACCGCGCCGTGCTCGACGCGCTGGATCAGGTAGTCCCGGATCAGGTCGCGGGGGGAGGCTTCGAGCCGGAGCCCGGCCCGCAGTCGCGCCGCCTCGACGTAGGCGCGGTGTCCGGGCTGCTCTACCCTGGCCCGGGCCGGATCGTCCGGACGGCCCCAGCCGTGCTCGTGGTTGAAGGCGTCGCGGAGCGGGTCGAACGTTCTCCGCCAGCCCGGAGGGGCAATGTTGAGGCTTCGCCCGGTCTCAAGGTCGCATCGCGCGGCGAGAACATGGACATGGGCGCCGCCGCCCTCCTCACGGTGGAGCACCGCCGCCCATGCGTAGCGGTCGGGTTCGAGCCCCGCCCAGGCCGTCTTCTCGAAGGCGTCCAGAACCGCGCCGATCTGTTCGTCGGTTGGATGGTCCTCCGGTGCCCACGCGATCACGCCGGAGGTGTACCTGTGCTCGAAGCCCAGAGTGTCCGCCACCGACGCCACCCGGTGAGGATCGCCCCGTAGGACTTCGACGCCTTCGCGCGGCTTCGCCGCCGCGTCCCGCTCCCCGAGGAGGTACTTGGCCGCAGCCCGCGCCGATCCGGTTCCCCGCGCCAGGAACTTAATGTGCATCGGCTTCCGGGCTCTCGGCGGGATCCAAGGCGCCGAGCGCCCGGTCGAGGGCGATCAGGTGGGCGATCACCTCGACGGCCTCGATGGCCTCCTTGTGGGTATTCGCCCAGCGAGCGATCTGGTTGAGGTTGTTCCCGAGGCGCGCCAGTTCGCGGGTGCGCCCGCGCTCGACCTCGGCGTGCGCCACGGTCCAGGTGCGGACCCGGCCAATCGACCGGCGCACCAGATCCGACAAGGTCAAGCCCGCCGAGCGCGCCTTGGCGTGCCACTCGGCACGCTCCGCCTCGGTGGCGCGGACCTTCACCCAGACTGCGCGGCCGGCGCTCACGGTGCGCCGTTTCCGTTGTGGGGGTCACAGGGGGCACGGCCCCCCGCCAGCCCCTGCCGGGGACTCGCGAAGCGTGGCCCCAAAGGGTGGGCTGGCTCTCCCGCATTAGCGGGCCAAACCGTCCTTCGGAGCGCGGAATCCGGGGTCGTCGGAGTCGCCATGACGTGAAGTCAGGGGACCGTTTCGCGCGGTGTCAACAGGCGCCGAAACGGCGATGTCCAAGGGGTTCCAGCGCCGTCCAGAAGGCGGAGCGGCCTCCGCCAGCGGCACCCCCATCGCCTTCCTTACTCGATCCAAGGGCCGGTCAAGCGTCCTCGCCGGTCGCGTTGCGTCGTCGTAGGTTTTTCGGCGGCGGTGACGCGCCGTGTGGTGTCTTCGTCCGCGGGCCGTAGCCCGAAGTCCAGCGCAGCGGATCCATCTCCTACCCCCTGAACGATCTCACGAGTGTCCGATGAGCAGAAAGGTGCTCCGTAGCGGCAACCTCCTTGACCGCCTCAAGGACCTTCTGAATGAGCATACGCATGTGGACATTGCTACGGCTTGGGCCACCGGCGGAGAGCATTTGCGAGTGTTGGCCGATGCTGCGAATCGCGAATCTGGAGGTGTGAAGGTCCGCGCCCTCGTCGGGATCTGGGGGAACGCGACCAGTCCAGACGCGTTGGAGGAGTTGAGCAGGATCGCCGACGGCGACCTCAGAATCGTCGAGAACGACCGTCTCTTCCACCCCAAGCTGTACCTGTTCGAGAGACGCGGGGACGGTATCGTGAGGCGTCAGGCGTGGATCGGAAGTGCGAACTTTACGAAGGCCGGATTCGGCGGTCAGAACGAAGAGATCGTGTTGGAAGTTGGCACGGGGGCTAGCGCCGATGCGTTGGCCGCCTGGTTCCAAGAACGGTGGGATGACTGCCCCACGCCGAGGCCTGTCTCGGAAGTGATTCGCAAGTACGAGGAAACACGGAAGCAGAACCCGCCCCCTCCGTCCCTCCGGCATGTCGTCTCGGGGCCGGTGTCCCGGCGGAGAGATCTTCTCGGGGACGCCCATCGTCCCCTGACTCTCGATGAGTACCGTCAGTCTCTGCTGCGGTGCGAAGAGATGTTGCGGAAAGAAGGAATGGCTTGGCAGATCTTGGACCCCAAAGGTGCCAGCCACATGAGAGTGATCGCCCGGCGTCGTGAGTTGCTGTTGGGCGACACGAGTTGGTCGGAGCTTGATCGCGAATCTCTCCAGCAACTGACAGGCAGCAGGTTCAAGCGGGAGTCGCAGTTCTGGGGGCTGCTCGGACGCATGACTCGCACCAACCGGCAGGCAGTGCTCCGGAACGAGGGCGAGATTCGAGCCGTCTTGAACGAGATTGGGAAGGCTCCCGATGCCAGCTTTCCGGACATCGCCGTTGAGGCGATGCAGAAACTGAAGGCCATTACGGTCAAGGGTGTGGGCTGGGCGACCCAGACGCTGTTGCTGTCGCTGGCGCGCCCGGATCGGCTGCTGCCGCTGGGCAGCACGTCGCGGAACGCGCTTGGCACACTCTCGGGCAAGGCCCCTACGACCCTTGGCAAACCCGAGAATTACCGAAAACTGCTTCTGTGGCTCTATGGTCAACCGTGGTACACCGACGGCCCACCAGCGGACGAGGGCTTGGAGCCGATATGGCGATTCCGAGCCGCTCTCGTTGATGCGTTCGCGTACGAACCCGAGAAGTAGGGGGTCGGCATCTAGCGACGTGTCCCTCGGAACGTCCTCGGTAGCAGGTCACTAGCCGATATAGAGACTCCAAGCCTGAAGGACCTCGGCCCGCCTTTCCAGCAGGTCGGACCGTTGATACGCCTGAACGACTTGGCTTCTCGGGACGTGGGCAAGGCAGGCTTCCGCAACCTCGGCGGAGACGCCCGACTCGGCCATCCACGACCGGGCGCTCGACCGGAATCCGTGCAGTGTCGAGGCGACCCCGGCGCGCTTGAGCACCCTTAGCGGCGCTTTCGGCGGAAGCGGCCCGCCGGTCCGCGACGGAAACACCAGCGTCGATCCGGCCGACAGCTTGCGTGCCCGTTCGAGCACGTCGAGGGCTGCGGTGCTGAGCGGGACGGTGAACTCACGGCCCGCCTTCATCCTCTCGACCGGGATCGTCCACGTCGCCGCGTCCATGTCGATCTCTTCCCAAAGCGCGCCCCTCGCTTCGCCGGGACGGACGGCGGTGAGGACGATCAGTTCGACGCACAGAGCCGCCGAAGGATGCGTGTCGGTGGTCCCGCGAACCGCTCGGAGCGCGGTCCCGACCTCTCCGTGCGGGAGCGCGCGGTGGTGGGTTGTCGTGTGGCCGTTCGCCTTCGGCAGCGCAACGACCGCCCGGTCCACCGGGTTGTCCGCCCGGTAGTTTCGACCGATGCACCAGCGAAACACGGCGGCGATCCGGTGCCGGGCCTTCCGCGCCGCGGCGGGCTTCGAGTTCCAGATCGGAGAAAGACAGCGCAGCACGTCCGCGCTCTCGATCCGGTCCACCCGCTTGTC
This sequence comes from Gemmatimonadota bacterium, assembly GCA_026706635.1. Lineage (GTDB taxonomy): Bacteria > Gemmatimonadota > Gemmatimonadetes > Longimicrobiales > Gaopeijiaceae > Bin94. The sequence continues at coordinate 6,069 of JAPOYJ010000059.1, forward strand.
GAGGAGCGGGGCGGCATGGAGGCGGAAGGTGGACTCCCACTGCTCGGGAAGCGGGCTCCCCTCCTTCCACGCCTCGCGGTGAATCTTGATCGTCCGTTCGGCGGCCTCGGCGAACGTCGGGACGCCGCGCCCGCGCGGGTCCTGGCCCAAGAGGACGCCCCGGCTGTTGTCGAGCGCCTTCTGGCGGGCCTCGGCAAGCGTCACCTCGGGATACGGCCCGAGTCCGATCGAGGTTAGCCGTCCCTCAATCCTGACCCGCTGCCGCCATGTCTTGGTGATCCGGCCATCCAGCGTCCGGTGGACCCGGAGGCTCAGTCCGCGACCGCCCCGTCCGTCGCCGTAGACTCCGGGCCGGTTGACCGTTCGCACGAACGCGGCTGAGAGTGTCCTCGGTCTCTTCGTCATGGTGTTCCATCTTTACGGTGTATCACTCATTGCAGCACTACACGGGGAAGAATACACCGGATGGCAATGGACCGCAAGGGACGAAGAGACGCCGTGAAACCTACAGAATGCGTTGTCCAATAACGTTTTATAGCCTATCTGCTAGACCTTATCGGACTACGCTGGAAGATGTGTGCCGAGTTCGGGCGGAATCTCGCCGGTCAGCCCATTGCCGCCGAGCTGGAGCTCCTCGAGATTCGGCAGACTCGCCAGCTCGTGCGGTATCTCGCCGGTTAGCGAATTGTCGCTGAGTTCCAGCGTAACAACCCGGCCGCTTGCATCCGTGCTCACCCCGAACCACTGGTCAAGGGGTTCGTCGGTCTTCCAGTTCCTGTTGTTCCTCCAGTTGTCGCCGTCCAGTTCGTCGTACAGGTTCTCCAACACTCCCCAGTCGGGGGAGCGAACGACAGTCACCGTAAAGGCCTGCGTGGCCGAGAGCCCACCCAGGTCGGTCGCCGTCACCGTCATCTCGGCCGTACCCAGCGACACGCTGCTCACCGTGACCGTGGTCCCCGACACTAACACCGTCGCCACCCCGGAGTCCGATGTGGTGGCCACGTAGCTCAGCGCATCACCATCCGGGTCGCTGAAGTTGCCCGAGACATCCACCTGCCCCACCCCCCCCACGACCATCTCGATGTCATCGATCGGTTCGCCAGCCACCGGCGCACGGTTCGGCACCGCCACTAGGAAGTCCTGCTCCGCAAGGAGCCCGCCGGGGTCCGTAGCGTTGACGGTCACCGTGGCGTTTCCCGCCGCAACCCCCGTCACCCGCGCCGTGGCGCCCGATACGCTGACCGTGGCAATGCCCGTGTTCGACGAGCTCGCGGTGTATGTGAGGACATCTTCGTTCGGGTCGCTGAAGTACCGCGAAAGATCGACCGACTCGGTGCTGCCTACCTCGACCGTCAGGTCCCCTATACTACTATCGGCAACTGGCGGCTGGGGCTCGCTGCACCCAACCACCCATACGGCGACCGCGACCAGGACGGAGACGCCCGAGGCGAGGCGGAGAGCGGCGCGGGTCAGGTGGCGATGAACCGGTGGCGACATTCTACAGACATGGCACGGCTCCTGTTGGTGGTCGATATGTGTTGTCAACACTTCTAGCGTCTTCGCGACCGCTTCGAGCTCGCCTTCGCCTTCGTGGAGCTCCTGGAGCTGGACCTCGCCGTGGCTGTGGAGCGCTTCGCCGGGCTTGCCTTCGCCTTCGCCGGTGCGCGACTGGGTGTGTACGGCCTGGCGGTTGTGCGCCTAGGTACGCTCGCCTTCGCTTTGGGAGTCGAGCGCCGCGAGGTGCTCGGCGTGGCGGATGTGCGCCGCCTAGTCGGGGCTGACGTCTTCACCGTGGCGGTCGGACGCTTTGCCGTGCCCGCCCTGGCGGTCGATCGCTCCCTGGTGGACGACACGGGCTTCACCCTGGAGGGCGTGCGCGTCCGGGTGCTCCGGGTGCTCGCCCTCGACACCCTCTGCTCCCTGGTCCCCGACGAATTCACCGTCACGGTCCGGTCCGTGCGCGTCGTCTGCCTCTCCGTGCGCGGGCGGGTGGTGGGACCGGTACGGGGACGACGGGTCCCGCCCAGCCCGGACCGCGGCCGCCTCGGGCCACGATCGTCGCCGAAGGCGGCCCGCGAACCGCGCGGGACCGCGATGCCCCTCGCGGATCCGCCACCAGAGCTCCCGCCCTCCACATCGCCCTTCCCCCGTCCGCTCCCACTTCCCCTCGGCTTCGCCTTCCCCCTGCTCTTGCCGCCGCCTCTCGCCACGCCCCTCTCCTTGTACCTGGGTCCGAAGAGCGGGGAGCCCCGCGCCAGACGTCCGCCGGTGTGGTAGCCGCGGCGGCGTCCGTCGAAATGGCCGTCGTGGTAGCCGTCCCAGTATCCCAGGTAGTAGTGGTTGCGGTAGCGGTAGTGGTCGTACCCCCAGCCAAGTCCGACGAAGTAGCTCGAGCCCCAGCCGCGGTAGGCGTGGCCGTAGGGACCGTAGGAGAGCCATCGGTGGGACGGCCACCCCAAAAAACCGAAGGAGAGCCACCAGGTGCGGTGCGTATTCCAATACAGGGAGCCTGGCCCGGTGCGCAGGAATGCGCCGCACCCCGTCCACGGACCGTGCCAGGGATCGAACGGGTCATGCCACGCCGGGTGCCACGGGTCGTACCAGGAGCAGTCCCAGCATTCGTGCGGGCTCCACCCCCGGTGGTAGGCGCCGGGGTCTACGCACAGGTAGCTCGCCCCTGGTGCTCCATGCAGGAGCTGCAGGGAAAGTCCAACCGTGGCCTGTGCGTCGCCAGCCGTAGGGGTGAGGGCCAGCGCTGCCAGCAGGGCGGCGGCCGCGGCCAGCCGTCCGGTCGCTCTCGTCCTCATCGGGCGCGTCATCTAGCTATCCTCCGCTGTCGGGTAGGGCTCGGGTCGCCGAACTAGCATATTTCGTGCCAGGATTCTGCCAGTCCACTAGGTGACGCTGCTGCAATGCGATAGCGTACGGCGGGGCCGCCCGGGGGCAATCGCGGCCGTCCCAGGGTGGAGACGGCCGTCCCGGGGTGGGGGGACAGGAGGGGCACCCGGATGTAGCGCCTCCAGGGCCGCTCTCCATATGGGGGCGACAGACCAGAAACCAGCGACACCTTGCCAATTCCGATCGCGGGGGCGAATGTTCATGCGGTACCGAATGCCGCCCCGCTGCGCCCGCCCCCGGCGGGTGCCCATCTCCGCTAGACGAAGGTGTCGCGGATGCGGGGGCGCACCGCTCGGACCTCCTCGAGCCATCTCCGGGATGGCCCTCGAACGGCGATGTTCGCCGCGAGGAGCGCGGGTCCAGGTCGGCAGGATTGAGACTCCCCCGCCTAGGCCCGTGCGAGCTCCAACCTCAGGCAGCGTTGAATGCAAGTGAACGACGAAGCAGACGTGCAGCAGAGCGAACCCGCGCCCGACGGTGCTGGCTCCACCGACTCCCCGGCCGTCGAGAGGCCAGCGGCCTCCGAACGAACCGCCAAGGGCCCGCCCCGACGCAGCCGCCGCAGGCGGGGCAGGGTACGCCCATCTTCCCACCGCGACCGCGGCGCTCACAGCGGCACCAGTGAGCCCCGCGAGCCCGGTGCGCCGCTCGGTGTGCTGGAGGTGATTGGGAGCGGATCGGGGTTCGTGCGCCGCCCCGACGACGGATATGTGCCCGGCAGGAACGACATCTTCGTCGGGTCGCGCCTCATCGACAGATTCGGACTGCGGACGGGCGACGAGCTCGTTGGCACCGTCGGGCGTCGTCCCCGCAACGGCAAGAGCCCGCCGCTGCGCTTCCTGGAGCAGGTCAACGGAATGGCGCCCGACGGCGTCGCCGGCCGGCTCGAATTCGACCGCCTCGGTGCCGTGCATCCCCGGCAGCAGCTTACTCTGGAGTGCGGGCGCGTGCACGCCGGAGAGCCGGACATGACCAACCGCGTCATCGACCTCTTCTGCCCGATCGGCAAGGGCCAGCGAGCGCTCATCGTGGCACCATCGAAGGCGGGAAAGACGACCGTCCTGCAGGCGGTGGCCGAGGGGGTCGAGCGCAACCACCCGGAGTGCGAGCTGCTGATCCTCCTGGTTGACGAGCGCCCGGAGGAGGTCACCGAGATGGAGATGTGCGGCTACGGGGAGGTCATCGCCTCCACCTTCGACCTGACCGCCGACCGCCACTGCCAGGTCGCCGAGATCACCCTCGAGCGCGCCCGGCGCCGGGTGGAGGCCGGGAAGGACGTGGTCATCATCCTCGACTCGATCACCCGCCTAGCGCGGGCCCACAACACCGTCAACGAGGGGAGCGGGCGCACACTCTCCGGGGGGCTGGACGCCAACTCGCTCGAGAAGCCCAAGCGCTTCCTGGGGAGCGCCCGCCTTATCCGGGAGGACCAGGGCGGGGGTTCGCTGACGATCATCGCCACTGCGCTGGTCGACACCGGATCCCGGATGGACCAGGTCATCTTCGAGGAGTTCAAGGGGACCGGAAACAGCGAGCTCGTGCTCAGCCGGGAGCTCGCGGACCGGCGCATCTTCCCGGCCATCGACCTGAGGGCGTCCGCTACGCGCAAGGAGGAGCTGCTGCTCTCGCCCGACGGGCTGCGGATCTCTCGTGCGATGAGGCGGCGACTCTCCTCCTCGATGCCCGCCGATGCGATGGAGGAGCTCCTGGGGGTGATGCGCCAGACCAGGAACAACGAGGAGCTGGTCGCGCGGGCCTTGGATCGGATCTAGCAGCCCGTGGACAACCTCCCACGGCAGGAGCAGCGCTGCATCTCCGCTGGACCGCTGGCGCTTCGCCGCTCGCGCGAGATTATCCCGGGACTGCTAGCGGTCCCCCTCCGCCAAGTCCTTCAGGCGACCTAGGCTCTCCTCGAGCTGCCGCCCCTGCGACTCCTCCATCCCGAGCGCCGTCCACCCCAGTAGGGGATTCCACCCGAGATCCGCCCGCTCGGTCCACACCACCCGCGTCGCCGCGCCCCGGTCCTCGAGCGCAATGGTGCCGGAGAAGGCGATCGCGCCGCCCTCGAGCTCGACGAGGTAGTCCACGCCCACGGCCCCTTCCTCCGACGACGGCGGCCGGGTCCGCACCAGGGTAAGCGACCCAGTTCCGAGGCGCGGATCGTCCCAGACGCGGCTGGCCCCGGGGCCCGAAGGCCTTCCCTCCAGATGCGAGGCCACCTCGCTCCACGGGGTCCACTCCATCCACGCCCGCAGGTCGTCAAGGAGGGGAAAGATCGTATCCGAGGGTGTCTCGACATCGACGGTTCGGGTGACCTCGACAGTGCTTGGGAGGAGCATTCCGGCGATCAGGAAGATGCCAGCGGCCAGCGCCAGCACTCCGGCCACAATCGTGCCGGGGCGTGCGACCGGGGCCAGGAGCAGCCGGGTTCGAGCACTCATGGAATGAGCATAGACAACCCCGTCTGGCGTTGCCAGTTGACGCACATGTAACGGATTTGTAAATTGCGGGAATGCCCGATTCCTCCGAACCGGTCTACGGCGACGTCATGGAGCGCCTGCTCGGAGCCGCAGCCCTCTTCCACGGTGCCGAGACGCTCGCCGATCTCGCCGGGATCGACATGGCGCTGCTTCTGCAGCAGAGCGGCCTCAACTCGTCCGCCGAGCGCGTAGGTCTGCTCGGGGCCGCCAGCAAGCTGCGCTCCGAGATACGGATCGGCAGGGAATTCGCCGATGTGCTCCGTGTTCTGGATCTGCGCACCAAGAGGATCGCGCTCCAACGAACCTACTCGCGCACTCCGGTGACGCTCGCGGTCCTCGGCGATGGCTTCGGCGTCACCCGCGAGCGGGCCCGCCAGCTGGAGGTGCGGCTGCGGGCGACTGTCCGCGAGAGCGTCGGCGAGTCGTTGGACCGGGCCTCCAGGTGGCTGCGCAGGCTGGCAGGCCCGGCGGCCGAGGCGGGGGAGTTCCGGCGAGCCGTCGATCTCATCGTCGGCGATTCCCCGCCCGAGTGGAGGGAGGCGGCCGAGGTGGCGCTGATGCAGGTGGCCGACTTCGAGCCGATCGACGGCCTGGTGGCCGACGCCCACTTCCGCCAGCTGGTCGCCGAGGCGGGCCGACTCGCTCCCGGCCTGGCCGACGAGATCGGCCTGGTTGACGAGGGGCGACTCCGGGCCGAGCTGGGCACCGCAGATCTGGTCGAGTGGGAGGGACTACTTCGCAACGCAGGTCTCTTCCGCGTCCGGGGCCGCCTGACGCTGAGGGACACTCGCCGGGTGCGCGTGCTGCTGGCCCTTCAGGAGGCTGGCGCGGGGTGCACCCAGAGCGAGATTGCCGGCATGACGGGGATTGCCGACAACTCGTCGCTGGCCAGCATGCTCTCCGCGGACCCGCTCTTCGTACGCATCACCAAGGACAGGTGGGGATTGCGGGAGTGGACGGACGAACCCTACAGGGGAGTCGTCAACGCGATTGTCAGGCGCATCGAGGAGGGTGGCGGTTCGGCGGACGCCAACGAGCTGGTCGAGGACATCACGACCACCTTCGGGATCCTCCCGGCGACGGTCCGGAACTACCTGGGCACCGCCAAGTTCAGAATCGAGAACGGTCAGGCGAGCATCGTCGAGTCCCCCGAAACCCCGGTCGCCAGCCTGGAAACCGCCCGCGATGTCGTCTGGCACCGGGACGGAACCCCGGCGCTCCGCTTCGAGGTGAGCGAGCAGCACCTGCGCGGGAACAGCCAGAAGGTCTCGCCTGCGGTGGCGCAGCAGCTGGGTGTGGGGCTGGGAGGCTCCGTGCGGATTCCCTTCGTGCGCCCCCGGAAGGTCGACGCCGCTTCTCTCATCTGGCGCTCCTACGACCCGAACGGACCCGAACTGGGGTGCCTCCGGGTGGCACTCGGGGCGTGCGGGGCCACCCCGGGGGACGAGGCCTTCGTGCTGCTCGAGCGCGAGGGGCTGCGCCTGCTCACCGACGCCTCGCAGTTCGGGGAGGCGTCAGCCGACGACTAGCCGCAGCGTTCCACGGGCCGCTAGCACCGGTTCACAGCTGAAGAGCTGCCGTCACCGCTCCAGCACGACAGCTTCCCCCAGCCCCAGCGCCTCCAGCCGGTCCAGCTGCGTCGCGGCGTCTCCGACCACGAGCCAGATCATCTCTCCGCCAAGGTGGCGGTCCGCGAGCACGCGAACCCTCTCGACGGTCATCTCGCGCACAGTCTGCTCCTGCTCCAGCACATAGTCGGGGGCGAAGTCGTAGTTGGCCACGTCGCGCACCACCCCGAGCTTCGCGCCCAGCGTCTCGAAGGCGCGGGCGTTGGTCCGGAGGAGGAAGCCCTGCGTCACCTCCAGGTCCTCGGCGTCGAATTCGGGTCCGTAGCTCGCGAGCATCTCGCGGATGATCTCGAGCGACTCGAAGGTCACGTTGGAGCGCACCGAGGTGCTGATGCGGAAGGGTCCCGGGTAGCTGGTCCCCGAAAACCCGGAGCGGACACCGTAGGTGTATCCCTTCCCCTCCCGAAGAATCTGGGTCAGATCCGAGGCGAAGCCGCCGCCGCCCAGACGGAAGTTCATGACAGTCGCGGGATGGTGCTCCTCGTCGGTGCGCGGGAGCGACAGGTGTCCCACGGTGATGACCGACTGCGCCGCCCCCGGCACGTCGACGAAGTACAGCCCCGCGCGCTGGGCCGACCAGGCCGGCGGGTCAGGGAGCGGCGGAGCCTCCCCGCCCTTCCAGCGCTCGGCCAGGGACGCCAGCGGCGCGGACGCCTCCGCCGGGGAGACGGCGCCCGCCACCAGAAACGCCGCAGCCGCGGGAACCAGCGCCCGCTCGTGGTAGGCCCGGAGGTCGTCGAGCGCGAACCCGGCCACCGATTCCTGCGTGCCCGTCGGACTCTCGGCGCGGATATGGTCACCGTACACGAGCTCGCTGAATGCCCGCGACGCCACGAACTGCGGCTGGGCCTCCGCACGCTGAATCGAGCTCAGCACCCGCTGGCGGGCGAGCTCGAAGCGCTCGGGGTCGAAGCGGGGCTCCAGCAGAATCTCCTCCACGAGCGCCATCGTCTCCGGGTAGTTGCGGGCCAGCACACTCCCCGACACCCTGAAGCTCTCCGCCCCCGAGCCGACCCGGATCGACGCCCCGAGAAGATCGATCGCCTGCTCGAGCTCCTCCGCGGTCCGCCTCGCGGTTCCCTCGAGCATCGTCTCCGCCAGGAGGTTGGCGATTCCGGTGCGTCCGGGCTCCTCTAGCAGCATGCCGCCCCGGAAACTGAGCTCGAACTGCACCATCGGGTTCTCCCGGTCCTCCACTCCGAGGACCCGGAGACCATTCGCCAGAGTCTCCTCGAAGACCTCGGGAGCACGGACGCTCGGCGACTCCCCGAAGGGCGGCTCGACAGAGCGATCGAACGATCCCGCCGGGGTGCGCTCCTCGCCGCGGGTGACGGTGAACTCCTCCTCGGCACCGTGAACGATCGGCTCGATGACCACCTCGGCGCGCTCGGCACCCGCCAGCGCCAGCTCGACCTGCCCGCGCGGCACGAAGCTGGCTGCGACGTGCGGCCTGTCCCTGATGTAGCGCTCGTAGACGCGCATCACGTCCTCCGCCGAGACCGCGACGAGGCGCCGAAGGTCCTCTCCCGCGTAGCCCGGGTCGTCGGCGAAGATGCTGTAGCGCGCCAGCTGGAAGGCCTTGCCGAGGGCGCTCGAGAGTCCCCGGTAGAAGTCGGTCTCCGTCCCCGCCTTCACCCGCCTGAGCTCGTCGGCCGGCACGCCCTCCTCCTCGAAGCGGGCCAACGCCTCGTCCACCGCCCTGCGCACCGAGTCGAGATCCGTTCCCGCGTAGGCCGGGACCTGCACGAAGAACTGCCCCGCGAGCTCCTGGGCCCGGTGGCTGGCGCTCGCCTGCGGAGCGAGACCCCTCTCCTCGACCAGCACCTTGTAGAACGGCGTCGAGCGGCCGTCGCTCAGCAGGGCGCCGAGCACGTCCAGCGCGTAGGCGTCGGGGTGGTAGAGCTCTACGGTCGGCCAGGCGAGGGTGAGGAAGGGAAGGTTGGCGAAGTTGTCCTCGTGGAGGAGACTCCGAGTCTCCGCGAGAACGACCGGCGGCGGTTCGGCCCTCTCGGGCGTGGGACGCGCCGGGATCTCCCCGAAGTACTTCTCGATCCACTCCATCGTTCGGGCGGGATCGATGTCGCCCGCCACGACCAGCGTCGCGTTGTTGGGGCCGTACCAAAGGCGGTGGAACTCCTTGGCGTCGTCGACGGTGGCGGCATCCAGGTCGGCCAGCGAGCCGATGACCTGCCAGCTGTACGGATGGCCCTCGGGGAACATCGCCCGGTCGATCACGAACGACGTGTGGCCGTAGGGGCGGTTGTCCACCCCCTGGCGCTTCTCGTTCTTGACGACCTGCTTCTCCTTCGCCACCACCGACTCGCTGACCGTGTTGATGAAGAATCCGAGCTTGTCCGCCTCCGCCCAGAGCGCCTTCTCCAGACCGTCGATCGGCACGACCTCGAAGTAGTTGGTGCGGTCGCGGCTGGTGGAGCCGTTGGTAGAGCTGCCGATGCGGGTCATGAGGCGGTCGAGCCCGCCGGGACCGAGGTTCTCGGAGTCGAGGAAGAAGAGGTGCTCGAAGAGATGCGCGAATCCGGTGCGCCCCTCCACCTCGCGGGCGGAGCCCACATGGAAGGTCATCGCCACCGCGGCGAGCGGATCGGAGTCGTCCACATGCAGGACGACCTCGAGACCGTTCTCCAGGGTGTGCTTCTCAAAGGGGATCTCGAAGGTGTCGGCCGCTGGCAGGAGCGCCGCCAGGAAGAGTGTCGTCGGGTTCATACGGTGGTCTCGTCTAGCAGAGGTTTGTCGAAGGGATGCCGCAGTGCGAGGATAATACCGCGCGACCACCGAGAGCGGCTATGCGCTGGCGGTCCGTGCCGCCCTCGGTTCACCTCAAGGGGCGCCCGCTTCGACGCACGCGCCACCGCGTTGGCGAAGGCCCCGTATCGGAATCTGAGTCGAAGGACGCATGAGTAGTAATATCACTCTCGCCCGTAGTGTGATATCACTTTCGTCGTCGCCATCGACGCTCGCGCGGCGTCGGTGGGTACACCGCCTTCCTTGACTTCACCGCCCTTTCTGCCGTAGCTTGTGGACCCGCTCAAGGCAGCACCGACGAAGAGGAGCGACCGCCATGACCCGCCTTCCCTCGTGCCCCGCGCCTCCATCTCCCGATGCCCGTCCCTGGGGTGTTGGTCAAGCCTCCCGCCGCGTGGGTCGATTCCTGGTCGCGGCCGCGGTGGTCGCCCTCGTTGCCTGCGACGACCCCGGCGCTCTTCCAGAGGACAATCGCGTGATCGGCAATGTCCTGTTCGGCGACGACAAGGGGCCGCGGATACCGCAGACGGCGACAGCCGGCATCCCTCTGGAGATCACGATCTGGACAGTCGGCAACGGCGGCTACCGGGCCGCCGACACCGAGGTGGCGTACAGCGGCCGGTCGGCGGTCGTGACCCCCTACGACTACATGGATCCATCGGTCCTCACCAATGATCTGCGGTACATGGAGCACAGGACGACGGTGGTCTTCGACGATCCGGGGACCGCGGAGATCGTGCTCGTGTTCAGGACGGAGCTGGGGTACCCCGGCCGGTACGGGTCCGAGGCGTACACCGTGGAGGTGGTGCGATGAAGCGCTTCGCAGCCCCTCTTCTCGCCGCTGCGCTCCTCCTGCCTCCCGGGGCCTCCGCCTTCGGGCAGACCACCCTCACCGTGACCACCGGCGTGAACCGGACGTCGATCGGCGTCAACCTGGCACGATACGTGTACCCGCACTTCGACAACCACCGGCATCCGGACTTCAGGTCGGCGACCGGAGCTACGGTCGGGCTGGCGGTTACGAGGCCTCTGTCGGGGAATCTGAGCCTTGAGGTCGGCAGCCTCTACTCGAAGAAGGGTACCCGCTGGAAGGGCGGGTCGGACGGAGTCAACTTCGAAGCCCGGATGGAACCCGAATACCTGGAAGTGGCGACTCTGCTGAAGGTGGGGCTTGGGCTGCCCGGGAGCCGTATTTCGGCGTATGCGACAGCGGGTCCGGCGGTCGCGTTCAGGACCTCGTGCGAGTGGAATGAAGTCGTGTCGATCAGGGGCTTGGTCATCAACGAGGTCAATGCAAGATGTGGGCGTGTGGGCCTTGGCCTGTCGCGCTTCGACTTCGGCCTCTCCGGAGGCGCCGGGGTCGAGACGGCGCTCTCCGACGGCGTGGGGGTGTCGGTTGGCGTGGTGCATACTCTGGGGCTCAAGAACGTCGGTGCGCACCGCGCGGGCCACCTCAAGAACCGCGCCATGAGCCTCCGGGCCGGGATTGTGACCCCGATCGGCTGATTGCCGACCCGTCTCAGCTCTCGGCCACCTCCGTGCCTTCGCCGACGTGGTGCCTCGGGTCGCCCTCTACCCTAACGCGGCAGCGCCCGAGCCTCGGAGACCAGCCTTTCCCAGCCGTCGTCCAGCTCCCGCCGAAGCTGCCGGTCCCTCTCGGCGGCCAGCCTGGCGAGCGAGAGCAGCCGCATCGCCAGGGCCTGATGCTGGGCGAGGTTGACCGCCATGGGGTTCCACCCGTACAGCCCCGTCTTGAGGACGTTGGCGGCGGCGAGCAGCCCGTGGGTGAGCGCCAGCATCTGCTCCCGCTTCAGCCTTTCCGGCAGGCCGGGCCGCCCGGCCCCTCTCTGGCCGGAGCCATCCGCCAACGCACGCACGCCGTGGTAGGCGCATAGGGTGATCTCGGCGATCGCGGGCGAGATCGCTGCGGTCATGAAGTGGCGGAGGTCGTAGCCGTTCGCGTGCATGTACCGAGCCACGTCTCTGACGGCCACCGGATCGCCCCGCTCCTGCAAGGTGATTCCGGAGCTGGCACCTGCGAGGTGGAATGCCGCCATGAACGGCGGCGGCAGCCCCTGGGCGGTGAAGACGTCCGAGAACCCGTGGACGACCACCCTGACCAGCGCCGTCAGCGGGTTGCGCGCGCCACCATGCCCGGGATGATCGATGACCCGCCAGCCGCCGGACTTGTCGACGAAGGTACAGGTGCCGGAGAGGATGTCGCCCACCCCGAAGACAAGGCCGAGCAGGGGATCGTGACCAAGCGAGGCGAGGCGGTGGACGTTCGGCGTGAGGCCGAGCTTCGGGCTGACCACATCGTAGGGCACCTCGGCCCACTCTTCCGCCGCGGTGGTCAGCTTGGCGATCCACTCCTGGAACGCATTGCGCCGAAGGCCGTCCGAGCCGTGGGCCGGAGCCAGCTTCTGTGACTGCTCCTTCATCCATGCCGTCAGCGGGCTACCGCGCTGCGCCTCTCCCCTGAAGGAGCCGCCCGGCGTCGCGACCAGGAGGTAGTCCGTGAGCGCCCCGACCGTCACCGCCAGCGCGACGGCGGCCCAGTCCCAACGATCCCACGGCGCCGAGCGGTAGTTTTCGTCGAACCAGTCCCGGATCTCGGCCGCGCGATGCGGGGGCAGCAGCTGCGCAAGCGGATCGGGGCCGACCTAGATCCCATGATCTGCGATGTATCGCTCCACGTTGCCCACGTAGTCGTCCCAGCTCCCGCCCGGATCGGGGTACGGCACCGTGGCGGATGCATCCGTCGCGAAGGTCCGGTCCTCGTCCGCGGCCCGGTCGCTACGCGACTCTCCCTTCGGCGGGGACCCGGCGGGCGGGAGGCCCGCCTCGGCGCGGAATGCTTGGACCTGACGCACTAGGCCATCCAGCTCGCGTTTCTGCCGGCCCGACTCCCGTTCCAGAGCGTCGAGCCGGCGTTCCAGCGAAAGCAGCGCCAGGTGCAGGACGTCCAGCTGGAAGCGCTGGACGAGCGCCGCCCGCTCGGCTTGCCCGGCCGCGCTTCGTTTCGTCACTCGGAGCTGCCCGCCGCCTTGCTTCCAGCCGCCTTCTGCAAGTCGGACTCGAAGCGGTTCGACCTCCTGCCGAGCTCGCCGAGAGCGCCCGCCGACCGGGACAACAAGGCAACCTGGTCCTTCAGCCAGCCGATCGCATCGCGATTCCTGTCCGTCTCGTCGGCCAGCTTCGCTATGCGCGTGCCCAGACGGGACATGTCCTCGCCAAGATCGACGATCGCTCTCTGGTGGGTCAGGAGCACCTCCTGCAGCATCAGCTCGCGGAGCGACGCCCAGTGCCGCTCGGACCCACCCAGAGCCCACCGCACGCCCATGTACACAACCCCGCCGACGATGACCGCGACGCCGATGCCGCTGACCATTGCCGACAGGCCCAGCACGCCGCCCATGCCGAGCGTGGCGAGTCCGGATGTGATGCCGGCCGCGCTGAGACCGCCCACGCTGCCGGCCACATAGATCGCGGTGACGGGCGCACCCACCGCTGCCGCCCTGGCCGTCATATCCTTCGCAAGGCCCACAATCTGCTTGTCCGAGAGCTCCCCGGCCAGAATATTCTCGTCCTGCTCGCATGCGTCCTCGAGGAACTCGACCTTGGCGTCATCCAGCTCAAGGATGCGGGCTAGCTGACGGATGCCAGCCTCGTCTCGGACGGAGCCGCCCGAGGTGGCGCGCCGCACCCGAATGGCGTCCTTCATGAGCGCGCACTTCAGGGCGAGCTTCGCCTCTTCCGTTTCGTCGCGACGATCGTGCAGGAGCTCGTCGATCAGTTCGCGGGGGTCAAGGCTCTGGGGGCGTTCGAGGTGCTCGCGAACGGCCGTGCGGATGTTGGCGCCGCACTGCATACGCGTCATCATCAGCTGGATTTCGCACAGCTCCTTCTCGTCGATCCGACGGTCGTCGATGTGGACGAGCCAGATCAGGACGGCCATGTAGCGCTTGAGCGAGTCGTCCGAGAGCTCCTCCACCGTCACCCGCGCGGTCTTATCGGAAACCTCGCCGTCCTTGGGGGCGGTGAGGCCGCCGATGTAGGGGATGTTCCGTGCCACCTCGGCGATCTTGCCGCCAGCCGCGTCGACCCCGGCCTTAACGGCGCGGGCTCCGCACTTCCCGGTCCTCACCGCTGTGCCCAGCACGCCCTCTGAGTCCATGACTCCCTATCCTTCCCGTCGAATCGTCGGTTTCCCGAGGCTGTCCTCCTCCCGCTCCATTCTACTCCGCACCGCTCCTGCAAGCGACCACACGTCCGCCGCAACCACCCCGGCGCGGTTGCCGCTGGCCTGTGACTCCGCACCAACACATGTACATTTCGATATGTACACTATGAGGAGCGGAGGACACCGATGAAGACCGTTGGCGCAGCCGAGTTCAAGGCCCGGTGCCTGCGATTGATCAGCCAGATGAATCAGGACGGTGAGCCCCTGACCGTTACGAACCGCGGTCGTCCCGTCGCCATAGTGTCGCCCATCCCCGAACAGGCTCGATCCGCTTCCATCATCGGCGCGATGGCAGGTACGGTTCTGGCGTACGACGACCCGCTCGCGCCCGCCGCCGACCACTCCGAGTGGGCGTCGCTGCGTTGATCGTCCTCGATACGCACACGCTCATCTGGACCGTGGAAGGCGATGGGCGACTCGGCACGAGCGCGTCCCGCCTGATTGAGGAAACGGTTCAGACCGATCGGCTGGCGGTGTCGGCGATCACGCCCTGGGAAATCGCTCTGCTGGTGGAACGGCGGCGGTTGCGGCTCGGACTCGATGTCGGCGAGTGGATCGCAGAAGCTCTCGCCCTGCCGGGCGTCACGCTCATCCCGATCGAACCGGCCATAACCATCGACAGCGTTCGCCTGCCGGACGAGTTTCACGACGACCCCGCCGATCGGTTCATCGTCGCCACGGCGGGTCGTCTGAAGGTGCCACTGCTGACCGCCGACCGGAAGATTCTGGCGTACTCGGAGGCGGGGCATCTTCGGACCGTGGACGCTGCGGGATGATCGAACCGCCGTCGTCATCGCAAATGGAGCCGAGCCTCATGCCGCCCCTCGATCTTCCCCACGATGTCCTCGGCGACCCTCCGGTGCTCTTCGGGCACCCTCATCGGTCGTCCGGCGAGTTGCCGCAGTGCAGCCACCAGGGGAACCAGCTCGTGGCAGTCGTCGGCGCTCTCTGCCAGTGCGTCGGCGAACACGGAGGGATCCGCTCCGACCGCGATCAGATCGATGGTGTCCCACACGACCTTCTTGAGCATCTCGCCATCGGCCACGTCCAGGTCGTGCACATCGCCTCGAATACCCGAACCGCCTCCGACTCCTCGCCCTCGAGGACGAGTGCGTGCACCCGGCTGCCTAGGGCGCGCCACGAGACGGGGATGCCGCGCTGGCCCTGGATGTCTCCGTAGTCACGGATCAGGGTGTCGCAGGCTTCGAGCGCTTCGCGACCGCGCCGCAGGCCGTTCAGACAGAGGGCTCTAAGCTCGAGTGCACCGGCGATCTCCCGGCGAAGCTCCAGCCTGTCGCTGCCTCGGTCCGGCCCGAAGAAGGCCACCATGAATCGGATCAGCCCGTGCACGACCGCCGCCTCGTCGCGTCTGCGCCGGAGCTTGTAGTACACGCTGTGGAGGGGCTCCCCGACCACGTATAGCCGGCGCCTCCCATTCCCCTTGGCCGTGACCGCGCCGCGTCGGGTCAGCCGACCCAGCAGCGCGGAGGTCGTCCGCACCCCCATCCGCGCCCGGTCGGCCACGGCACGGGTCGACGACGGCGCCCAGAGGTCCGCCAGAGCCGCGAACAAGCGTCGCTCCGTCCTGGGCAGCGACCGCACGGGGCGCCAGCCTGCGCGGCGAGGTGGTCGCTGGCGCTCTCCCGCGACGGTCGCCGCCTCCGAGCTGGAGCGGGGGCTAGCAGCCCGTGGAAGAAACCCTGACGGCATTCGAGGGGCGCTGCATCCGCGCTGGACCGCTTCGCTCTGCGTTGCTTCTTGCACGAATAGCGCTGCTATTCGCGCTGCGAAGCGCCTTGCCAGCCCGGCGCAGCGCCCCTCTCGGTGCTCGCCTGAGTTCATCCACGGACTGCTGGAGGAGGTCGTGGCTGCCGTGCGCTCTACGGTGGCGTGGCACTTGCTAGCCTACTATTGTAAACTATAAATTACATTTTGTAATGTGAAGTTTACATATTCGTGCAAAACCAGCCGGGGGGTAGCGCCGCCCGACGCTTCGGCGGTCAGCGG
This sequence comes from Gemmatimonadota bacterium, assembly GCA_026706635.1. GTDB lineage: Bacteria > Gemmatimonadota > Gemmatimonadetes > Longimicrobiales > Gaopeijiaceae > Bin94. The sequence continues at coordinate 22,088 of JAPOYJ010000059.1, forward strand.
GCAGAGGTGGCGAAGTCGATCTGCTCGGCGAGCTTCAGGTCACCCTCGGAGACCTCGTCGCCGCGCGGGGATCCTATGCGGAGCCTGACCTCGCCCCGGCGGATTCTGATCTCCGGGTGGCGTCGCATCTCGTCCGCGATGGTGGCGATGCGGTTGACGAAGACGATGGCGCTCCGAAACGAGGGAAAGGAGAAGATCTTGCCGATGCGGCCTCCGTCGCGCTTCCAGCCGGTGTGCGCATCGGCCCATCGACCCGCGCTCGGAGACTCGGCCGCTTCTGTCATCGCACTCCCGCCCGCCATGCGAGCTGGCGGGCTATGCCCAACGCGCTCGTCGTTGCACCGGACCGTAACGGCCCGTGGGCAAACCCCGCCCTGCCAGCGGAGCGCTTCGCCACTCTCGATCCTCGCGCGAGATTATCCACGGACCGTCAATTCTAACCAAAGTTGCGATCATGGGTGCTCATGAGCGACCCGCGGACAGCTGACATGGCCACGCTGCAGGAGCTGCTGCAGCGCTCCAGCAGGACATTCGCCGTGGGCATCGACCTGCTCCCCGGCGCGCTGCGACGCGAGGTCACCGTCGCGTACCTGCTGCTCAGGATCTCCGACTACCTGGAGGACAACCAGGAGCTTCCCGACCCCGAGAAGGCGGAGTTGCTCGAGGAGTGGGGGCGCGTACTCGAGGGCGCCTCACCCCGTGCGCTCTTCGACCGCCTTGGCCGGGCGCGGGAGGATACTCCGGATGCCCTGGTTGCCCGCAATGCCCACGAGGTGCTCGCGGGCCTGAGCCAGCTGGAGCCGGCGGCGCGTGAGATCCTGGTCCGCTCGGTCCGCGAGTCGAGCCTGGGGATGGCCCGCTGGACCCGAAGCGGGCCGGTCTTCGAGGCGGAGAGCGACCTCGACGACTACATGCACGAGGTCGCCGGCCGGGTCGGCCACCTTCTGACCGAGCTCTTCGCGCTCCAGATCCCGAAGGTCGCCCGGTCGCGGGCGCGCATGATGGCGCTGGGTCGCGACTTCGGTCTTGCGCTGCAGACGGTGAATGTGATCCGCGGATTGCACGAGGACCGCGACCGTGGGTGGATCTACGTGCCGGTCTCGTTCCTTCCCGACCCGAACCTCGATCTGGCCCGCCTCTTCGAGCCGGAGAACCGCGAGGCGGCAATGTCGGTGCTGGAACGGCTGGTAGAGAAGGCGGACCGCCATCTGGACGCTGCCCGGAGCTACCTGCGCCTCATCCCCAGGCGGGAGCACCGCGTGCGTCTCTTCTGCCTCCTGCCGCTCCTCTACGCCGTTCGCACCCTGGCTTGCAGCCGCAACAACCCCGACGTGCTGGTGAAGGAAGTCAAGATGACCCGCCCGGAGGTGATCGCGATATCGCGCAACGCCCGGATCATGGGCTTCTCGAGCTGGTGGATCGAGTGGTACTGCCGACGGCTCGAGGCCCGTGGCGCCTGACCACCTCTACAGAGTCCGCACCCGTGGTTTCGCCCTGCGTTGCAGCTCGGGCCGGTCGCGCCTCCACCAGCCCGCCTCAGTGCGGCCGGTAGGCAACCACCCTCGCGGGATCGGTCTCGAGCCGTGGGCCCCCGACGAGGTCGACGCAGTCGGGGACCGCGGCGAATACGACATCCAGGCACTCGCGAACCGCCCTGGGGGACCCTGGCAGATTGATTATCAGGGCGCTCCCGCGCACACCCGCCGTCTGCCGCGACAGGACCGCCGTCGGCACCTGCTCCCTCGACACGGCCCGCATCGCCTCGCCCACTCCGGGCAGCTCCTTGTCGAGGACGGCGACCGTCGCCTCCGGGGTCACGTCGCGCGGCGCAGGGCCGGTTCCCCCGGTCGTGACCACGAGGCAGCACCCGGCCCGGTCGACAAGATCTTCGAGGACCGCGACGATCAGAGGCGCCTCGTCGGGGACCACTCGCATGAGGGGCTCCCACGGCACGGCAAGGACCTCGCCCATGTAGTCTCGCACCGCAGGCCCCCCCCGGTCCGCGTACTCCCCCCGCGACACCCTGTCGGATACGGTCACGATTCCGATCCGTGCGACTTCGTTCCCGGTCGTCCTGCCGCTAGCCTCCATGTTCGACAATATGACGGTTGACTGACATTTTCCACTGCTTGGGCTGTGCCCCCACTCCAGACTTCCGACTTCCGATGAGCAACCCTCCCTCACGCGACCGCGCCTCGACGCTGCTACCCCGGAGCTACGGGGGGCTGAAGCCGCTCCAGGCCGAGTTCCTGCGCTACCAGGAGGCAGCCTTCCCCAAGCGCTCCACCCGCTTCTTCGCCCTCGAGCTGGCGGGCGAGACCGGCGAGCTCGCCAACCTCGAGAAGAAGGAGTGGAAGGGGCGCGAAGTGGATCAGGCCGCCTTCGTGGATGAGGCGGCCGACGTCTGCATTGCGCTCCTCAACTTCGCCAACGGCCGCGGCATCGACCTGGCGGAGGCGGTCGAGGCGAAGATGCGGACCGTCGACGAGAGACGCCGGGACGGACCGGGTAGGGCCCCATAGCCCGACGAGCCACGCCACGATGAGCATTCCCGAGGCTGCGGCGCTTGCCGACGTGCAGGCCAACCCTGACGAGAGGCAGGTGCCCATCGCCAAGGTGGGAGTGCAGAACGTGCGCTTCCCGATCATGGTGAAGGACCGGAGGCGCGAGGCCCAGCACACGGTGGCCAGGATCGACATGTCGGTGGACCTGCCACACCGCTTCAAGGGCACCCACATGAGTCGCTTCATGGAGATCCTGAACTCCTACGACGGGGAGATCTCGGGCGAGGCGCTCCCGGAGCTGCTCCGGACGATGCGCGAGCGGCTGAAGGCGACGACCTCCCAGGTGCGGGTCGAGTTCCCCTACTTCATGGAGAAGTCGGCGCCGGTCACCGGCGCCTCGGGGCTGCTCTCGTACGACTGCGTATTCGATGCCAGGAGTGGAGCCCAGGACGACTTCGTGCTGACGGTTCGGGTCCCCGTGACCACGCTCTGCCCCTGCTCTCGGGAGATCAGCGCCCGGGGCGCCCACAACCAGCGTGGTCTGGTGACGGTGGAGGCCCGTTTCGACGGCGAGCTCTGGATCGAGGATGTGGTCGCAATCGTGGACGAGTCGGCCTCCTGCGACCTGCACCCCGTCCTGAAGCGCGAGGACGAGAAGTGGGTGACCGAGCGCGCCTACGACCACCCGCGCTTCGTCGAGGATCTCGTCCGCGAGGTGACGCTGCGGCTGCGCGCCCTAGACCAGGTCCGGTGGTTCCGCGTGCATGTGGTGAACTACGAGTCGATACACGAGCACGACGCCTACGCCGAGGTTGTCGAGGATCGCCGGCCCCGGCCGTAGCGATCCCCAGCAGCCCGGCGAGGATGCAGTGCGCCTCGAATGCCGTCGGGGTCTATTCCACGGCCTGCTGGCTACTCGCTCTCGGCCCCGCCGTAGCGCCGCTCGAACCGCTCGACCCGGCCAGCGGTGTCCAGCAGGCGCTGCGTGCCGGTGTAGAATGGGTGCGAGGAAGACGACACCTCGAGGGTCACGAGCGGGTACTCGTTGCCGTCCTCCCACTCGATCGTCCGCTTCGTCGCCACCGACGAGCGCGTCAGGAAGGCGTACCCCGTCGATACGTCCTGGAAGACCACGGGTCGGTAGTCTGGATGGATGCCTTTTTTCACGGTCGCAGCCGGTTTGCAGGTCGGAGAGCGGTGGCAGGGGCGCCGCCGCAGCCGGAAATTGTAGCCGGACTGGACGAATCCGGTCAACCGGCTATCTTTTCCCCACGCTCGTCCCAGGGGATGGGGGATCCCAACGCTGCGGGGCGACTGCAAGGTAGCCAGTCAGGGGAGGGTTGCGATGGCCAGGTCGGGCAAGGGACCTAGGGTGATCATCAAGATGTCCAGCACCGAGAGCCCGTATCGCTTCACCACGACCAAGAACAAGCGCAACCACCCCCAGCGCCTCGAGCTGAAGCGCTACGACCCCGTGATCGGTCGACACGCCCTCTTCCGCGAGGAGAAGTAGCTCCAAGGCGGCGTCTGCCGAGCCTTGGCAGCCCCACCAACGGTATCGCCATGTCCCGAAAGTGCGAAGTGACCGGGAAGCGTCCCCTCACCGGGTACAACGTCTCCCACGCCAACAACAGGACCAAGAAGCGCCAGCTGCCGAACTTGCAGTCGAAGCGGATCTTCGTGCCGGAGCTGGGGCGCAGGGTGCGCGTCCGGGTCTCGACGTCGGCTCTGCGCTCGATCGACAAGATGGGGCTGGCGGCCTTCCTGAAGAAGAACGGGCTCTCGCTCAGCGACGTGGTCTGAGGGATCTGCCGACCTAGCTGGGCCGCCGCCTGGTGCGGCATCGTCGCCGTCGCCCTCTGGGACTGCCTTGCGGCCGCCACACCGGCCACAGCCCAGCCGGAGGCGTACCGGGACCAGGCGACGCGCGACCTCGTGCATATGGCCCGCCAGTATCGAGCCCGGGCGCGGACCGCGCCCGACTCCCTCGCCTACTCGGCTCGCGCCGAAGGTCACATCTACTTCTTCCTGGAGCGCGACGACGGCGGCGCCCCGATCCCGATGCGGGTCGACCAGGTCGCTCTCGACCTCCACCGCAGCCGCCGGGGCGAGGAGCGCCAGGTGGTGCGTGGCCTCAGGCGCCGGGAGCTGCTGCCGGTCAAGGACTTCCGATACTACCGCGACCGCCTGACCGCGGTCACCGACGGCTTCGGAGACCAGATCAGGGTAGGACAGGGGAACGATGTGCGGGGCGTTCTCCACCCGCTCGCCGAGGGCGGTGACGCGCACTACCGCTACCGTATGGCGGACTCGATTCGCATCTCCGGACCCGATATGGCAGAGCCGATCCTCGTCTACCGGGTGAGGGTCGAGCCCCGACGGGACGACACCCCCGCCTTCGTCGGGAGCGTCTTCCTCGAGGCGGCCACCGGTGCGCTCGCCCGGATGGACTTCACCTTCACGCCGTCCTCGTACGTCGACCGGCGCAACTCCGCCGTGCATGTGCGCCTCGACCACTCCCTCTGGGAGGGCAGACACTGGCTTCCGCACCGGCAGACGGTCGAGGTGCGCAGGGAGATCCCGGAGGTGGATCTGCCGGTGGCCACCGTGATTCGCGCGACGCTCAGGATCTACGACTACGACTTCGCCCCAACGGTGGCCGAGGACTTCTTCGACCGGCCCCAGGTGACCCTCGTTCCGTACGGCAGGGCGGACAGCGCCGAGTACGAAAGGGGGCTCATGGACGGGATGGCCGAGGAGGGACTCGCGCCGATGGGGCTGGCGGAGGTCCGGGCCGAGGCGAGACGGATCGCCCGCGAGAGGGTCGCGAGCGGACTGCCCAGGGTGCGCCTCTACGCGGATCGCCTCTCCTCGCTCGTCAGGGCGAATCGCGCCGAGGGGGTGTATGTCGGTGGGGGAGCCTCGTTCGCGCCGCGTCCGGCCACCAGGCTGGAATGGCTCGCCGGGTACGGCCTCTGGAGTGGGATGGCGTCGACCACCCTGAGGGCGCGGTGGAGCTCGTCCACGACCTCCGCGAATGCTCGCGCGGAGCTGGGGTGGAATCGGCTGCGCGGTCTGCGACCCAGGCCGTTCGTCGCCGACGGCGTCAACACCGTGCACACCCTCCTCACGGGCCGCGACTACACCGACCCGTACTTCGCCACGGGCCTTAGGGCCGAGGTCGGGACCACCCTGGGCGCGGGGGACACCCGCCTCGCGCTTCGGATCGAATGGGAGGAGTACGACCCCCCGGGGGCACCGTGGGGCGGGGGACTCGGGGGCGACGACGACCTCCGGCCGCTGCGGCCTGCCGAGGACGGGCGCTACTTCGGCGTCGGCGTCGAGATCGGGAGGAGCTGGTCGGACGGCCCCACCTGGGAGATCGCGGCGGCGCTGACCGCCACCGGCAGCCGGTGGGGCGGCAGCGGCGGCTTGGCGGCGACAGGGAGGGTGGAGGGCCGACGCGCTTCCCGGGAGCTATCGCGCCGCATTCACGTCAGCGCCGAGGTCGGAGGATTGGGGGGGGAGCAGCCGAGCCAGCATCACTACTTCGTCGGAGGACGCGGCACCCTTCCCGGGCACCCCTACCGCGCATACGGAGGGCGGCGCTTCGCGCTCCTCCAGGGCGAGGCGACCTTCGCGCTGGTGCCCGTGTGGCTCTCCGTGCGCACGGTGACAGGCGCCGGCGTGGTGGGGGGGAGCGTCGCATCGCTCGTCAGAGACTGGGGTGCGGCCCCGACCGATGGCCTCCTCGGGTACGCCGGCCTCGGGCTGGCGACGCTCCACGACGCGATCCGCATAGACGGTCACTGGGGGGTGCCAGGGGGCGACTTCGAGCTGGTCGTCTCGGTCGATCCGAGGCTGGGACAGCTGCTGTAGGGTGTGGAACGGCACCGTCGGTAGGTTGTACCATAGCCGTAGCGCCCCCTTCTCCGATGTGAAGAGGAGTTGCCGATGACCGCCGCCGCCCTGGCGATCGCCGCCCTGCAGCAGGCCACTCTGTCGGGCGTGGTCCGCGACAGCGTGGATCTCGAGCCCGTCGCGTACGCCCGGGTCACGGTCGCTGCCACCGGCGCAGAGGAGGCGGCCGCGGCGGGCGTGTCGGATCGGTACGGGGCGTTCGTGGTGCCGGGGGCACCGGGGGAAGGGGCGGTTCGCGTCGAGGTGGGGGCGTTCGGGTACGCTCCGTGGACGCGGACGTACGAGGCTCTGCCGACGGAGCCCGTCCGGGTGTTGCTCAGTCCCGCCCCGATCGCCGTGGAGGGGCTCGAGGTGAGCGTCGCTGGCCGCGCCGGGGACCCGATCTCCCGGTCCCGCGACGCCTTCGTCATCGACTCCGTGCTGCTCAGGACACTGCCCCCGATCCTGGAGACCGACGTCCTGCGGGCGACCGCCGTCTCACCCTCCGCCTCGGCGCCCTCGGACTACACGTCGGTTCCCTTCATTCGCGGCGGTACCAGCGAGGGGACGCCCGTGCTGCTCGACGGCGTCCGGCTCTTCAACGCCTTTCACCTGGGGGGCTTCCTCTCTGCGATCAACGCCGAGGTGGTCGAGCGCGCGACGATACTCGCGGGCTCGGGCGGCGACGGGATGGCCATCGGGTCGCTGTCGGGCGCCATCGACATCGCCACCCGCGACGGTGCCCGCGACGAGATGCGTACGGCGGGCTCCGTGGGTCTCGCATCGTCCAGGTTTTCGGTGGAGGGGCCGATCGGGAAGAGCGTGTCGTATCTCCTCGACGGCCGGCGCACCTACATAGACGTCTTCACTCGGGCGCTCAAGGGAATTGGAGCCATTTCGGAACACCTTCCCTATTTCTTCCAGGATCTGCACGCGAAGGTGACGGCGGACCTCGGGGGCGTCCGCCGCCTCTCCTTCAGCGGCTACCGCAATTCAGAGTCGCTGCAGGTGTACGACCCCGAGGGGGAGGTGTACGAACCCGAGAAGTCGGACACGCTGGGACTGTCGTGGGGGAACTCCGCGCTCTCGGTTCACTACCGTGACAAACTCGGCGACAAAGGGATCGTCGACGCAAATCTGGGGCACAGCCGCTTCACGAGCGACCTCATTGCGCTGGACGGGCGGACCGGGGACACCCTGCTCTTCGGCGACGGCATCATGGGCGAGACCCTTGCCGATCTGCGGGTCACCTGGCGCACGGGGAGAGCCACGATCACAGGCGGCGCCCAGGCGACCGCGTTCCTCGGCGATCACGACTACGACCATACCGACGAATTCGACTCGGACGAGGGCTTCTTCTTTTCGCCGGTGACGCTGAAGGAGACCAGCCTGCGTCTGGCTGCGCACTCCAGCTTGGAGGTCCCGCTGCAACGGGGGTTTTCGACCCGGGCCGGACTGCGGATCGACCACTTCCGGCGGCTGGCGACCACCCTGGCGCCCTTTGCGGAGCTGAGCTACGCAGGTTCGTGGTGGGACGCGCGCATCTCGGCGTCGCGTTCCCACCAGGCGCTGGCGTCGGTGCGCGACGAGGAGTCGCTAGGGGCGAGCTTCCTGGCCTACGACCTGCTGGTTCCCGTGAGCGAGGCCCCGGTGCCGCGCAACACCGAGGTCACCATCGGGTGGGAGGGTTCCCATGCGGGGATCAGCGTCCGAGTGGACGTCTACGCGCGCGTGCTGGACAACCTCAGGCTGCTCAAGCTCGGGGCTCGGCCGGCCACCGGCGCCACGTTGGGCGATCCGTCGCTGTGGGCCGTCTCCAGCGGTTCGGCCAGGGGGGTCGAGACATCGTGGAGCTGGATCGACGCGCGCGCGGGGGTATCGGTGCTGGGGAGCTACCGCTGGGCGCACGTATTGCGGACGGTGGATTCGGTGACCTTCAAGCCACGGTTTCACCGGGATCACGAATTCGAGATGGGGACCTCCTACACCCGCGGGGTGTCTTCGTGGTCCGCACGGGTGTCGTTGCGCTCGGGTCAGCCGACAACGCCGGTGCTGGCGGTCGTGCCCGTCGGGTACCACGGAAGACCAGGCAGCGATCTGGTGGCGCTCGGGGGGGAGTACAACTCCGAAAACCTGCCGCGCTACGCACGGATCGATGTGGGCTGGCGCCGGGAGAGCCAGGTGTCATGGTTCGGCGGCGGGTCGGTCGTCCCCTATGTGTCGGTGGCCAACCTCCTTAGCCTTCCGAACGTCGTCGGCGCGTTCGTGGAACGTCACTTCACCGGAGAGATTAGGAGGGTCTACGTGCCGCAGCTACCCATGATTCCGTTCTTCGGCGTGGAGTTCAGGTTTTGAGGGCGCGCTCGTCGTCCCGTGTCGCGGCGGTCCTGGCCGCGACGGTTGCGTCCGCAGCGTTCGGCAGTTGCGTCCGCCAGCCCGATCCCCTGGAACTCGACTCGGACGTGGTCTCCGTCGCGATCATGCTGGTGGCGGGCGAACGCGAGGCGTTCCTGCTTGCGGCCCATGCCCACCGCCAGTCGGACGAGGACCCACCGACGCTCGCCGCGGCGCTTAGAGGGCCGGGGTGGACGGCCACGTTCTCGGACACCGTGGAACTGCGAGCGTGCACGCTCACGGAGGCCCAGAACCGGCCGGGTCCGGAGATGTGCCTGCGTGCCGTGCTTCCGGAGGAAATCCGGGGGGGCGAGAAATACGGGATCGAGGGGACGGCGCCGATCGGCCCCTTCAGCGGCGAGGTCGTGCTGCCCGCGGTGCCGATTTTGATCGAACCGGGCGACACTCTCCACCTCTCCACGCCGACCGACTACGAAGACCACCTGCTGATCCCGTTGCGGTACCGGATCGGCTCCGATGTCGGCACGCTCCTGGCGGACGTGCTGGACATCTTCCGGTTGGAGGAGGACGGCACCGAGACAGAGCTCGAACCCCACTACGTGGGCGACTTCAGTAGGCCGCTCGAGGGTCCGGAAGCGGATACGGTCCGCATCGAGTACTTCGGAACAAGGCCACTGCGCTTCTCGCTGCGGCTCCTCGGAATCGGCTGGAACCACACGAACTTCGCCGAGAACGAGGGCATCTTCCCCCTGCCAAGGCCGTGGCCGAGCTTCGGAATCGATGGGGAGGGCGTGTACGGCTACTTCGACGGGGTCGTTCCGTCGCGGGTGTCGCGGGTGTGGGTTCAGTGAGGAGGGGGTGGGCGGCTGCGTCCAGATCGGGGGGGGGTTGTGAAGGGGGAGCACCGAGAGCGCGAAGCCCAGGGTACGGGCACTGTAAATCCTAGATTACATAATGTAAAGTAACCATTACACCGTGGGCCGTGGGAGGTATGTGTTCGGGCTGCTGGGCGGCCCCAGCTCCGGTGGGTGGGCTGCGTCGGTCGGAGCGGTGGTTGGCGTAGGGTGTGGGCGGGGATGAGGGTTGACCGTCTTGCGTGGGCGGGGACTGAGATTGGCGTCTTGCGTCGGCGGGGGCTAAGATTGGCGTCTTGCGATATCGCCATCGATCCGACTGTCGTCATACCGATGTGGGATCGACCAGCATTTCGTCTTACGCTGGGTGGTGGGTGGGGGCGTTTCGCCACGCCGTCGGGGGGGGGGGCACTTCGCCGACTGGGCGCGGGAGCGGCTGGCACCGATCCACAGTCGGATGCTGCGGGGTACCGAGTACTCCGTCTTGAGTGAGTGAATGAATGAAGGATTACTGTCGCTCAACATGTGGCCGATCGGGGGGGCGATGGGATCACGAATGTCAACTTTACATTACATAGTGTAAACCGGAATGGACATTGCGAACCTCCCTTGGGGAAAGCGCGACCCGACGTCGGGACTCACGCACCGGCTCGAGCATCACTGCGCGGACGTCGCGGCGTGCTTCGAGGCGTTGGTTGAGGAGCCCGTGCTGCGGGACCGGTTCAACCGTGCTGTGGGGGGAGTAGGGACGCTCGATGACTTCACTCTGGCGCGGCTCGTGGTTTTCGCCTTTCTCCATGACCTCGGCAAGGTGGCGGTCGGATTCCAGTTCAAAGTGGGCGGCAGACGGCCCGGAGCACCGCAGCCAGCCAACCATCTTGTCGCCCTGTTCCAAGCCTGTCAACGCGCGACCGTAATCGAGGGCTGGGGACTTGACCGCCTCCTCGTGTGGGGGCCGGGCGTCAACCAGCTGCTCCATGCCGCCGTGGCACATCATGGAAGGCCAGTGCCCGAGTCGCAGCGCGAGCATCCCGGGACGGAGAGGAACTGGCAGCCATTCGCGGGCTATGATCCCATTGCCGCTGGCCGTCGGATGATCCACCAAGCGCGCGAGTGGTTCCCGAAGGCCTTTGAGGAGGGTCGGCCACTGCCCAAAAAACCCGCGCTGGCTCACCTCTTCGCCGGAACGCTAGCCGTTGCCGACCAGATCGGGTCAAACGAGGAGCTCTTCGCCCGCGAACCCGATTTCGACCCCGGCTACATCGGCCGAGCTCGGCAACAGGCCGAGAACGCTGTGTCCGCACTCGGATTCCGCCGCGCCCGATGGGCTTCACCCGGTTGTGGCACCAACTTCTGCGACTTGTTCGACGAGGACTGGAACCCGCGGCCGCTTCAGACGGCGGTCGCAGAGGCCCCGCTCGCGGAGAGGCTGCTCATCCTTGAGGCCGAAACGGGATCGGGCAAGACTGAAGCGGCGATCTGGCGCTTCGCCAAACTGTGGCGGGCTGGACTCGTTGACGGACTCTACTTCGCCCTGCCCACGCGGGCGGCCGCAACACAGCTTCACGAACGGGTGACCCGGGTACTCGCGCGGGTGTTTCCGCGAGAGTCTCGGTTCGGCACGGTGCTCGCTGTGCCTAGCTACATCAGGAGGGTCGGGGACGCAACCGGACGCACCGCGGAAGGCTGGGAGGTCCACTGGCACGACAACCCTGAAGATGCGGATCGTCTCGCACGGTGGTCGGCAGAAAGTGCTCGCAAGTACCTGACCGCGACCGCAGCTGTGGGCACGGTCGATCAGGCCCTGCTGGCTGGCCTTCAGGTGAAGTGGGCGCACATGAGGGGCTCTGCGCTGGCTCGAAGTCTCCTGGTCGTTGACGAGGTGCACGCGAGCGACGCCTATATGACCGAAATCCTGCGGAGCGTGTTGCGCGATCACCTGGATGTCGGCGGACACGCGCTGCTGATGTCCGCGACGCTCGGGTCGGAGGCGCGCGACGGCCTGTTGGCCCTAGGTGAATCCCGGCGCGGAGTCGCGAAGATGTCCTTGAAGGAAGCGGTGGCGGTTCCCTATCCGCTGCTGACCTCGTCCGACCTGCGTTCGCCCGCCGGGGAGCGCTCATTCGCGGCGACAGACTACTCTCGCCAGGTCCAAATGTCCGCTCACCCGATCCTAACCAAGCCAGCCGCGATCGCCGAAATAGCCGTGAGAGACGCCAGAGCGGGCGCCAAGGTTCTGGTGATCCGCAACACGGTGGGCGGCGCATGCTCCGTATTCGACGGAATCTGCGAGGCGGGGGCGTCCGACCTTCTGATGGAGGTCGGCGCAGGGCCAGCGCTCCACCACAGCCGCTTTGCGGCCGAGGATCGCCACCTGCTGGATGACGCGGTAGAGCGGACACTCGGGAGGGAACGTAGCGATGGGGGCAGGATCATCGTGGGAACCCAGACGCTAGAGCAGTCTCTCGACATTGATGCCGACTGCCTGATCACGGACCTCTGCCCGGTCGATGTGCTGCTTCAGCGAATCGGACGGGTACACCGCCACCGGAGACCCGAGAGATTCGGTGGGCCATCGTGCACCGTCCTGGTTCCAGAGGGCGACCTCCTTGACAAGAGCTTGCTACGGCATGGACTGGGCCCGTCCCGCACCGGAGGGATCTACCGGGATTTGCGGATCATCGAGGCGACGCGGCGGCTTATCCTTAATCACGCGAAGTGGCAGCTCCCCGAGATGAACAGGAGGCTCGTGGAAGAAGGGACTCACCAGGAGCGCCTCGAGGTGATCGACGCCGAATTGGGGGAGGAGCTGTTCGTGGAGGTGGACGGCAGGGCGGCCGCAGAGCGAATACTGGCTCGGGACATGACCTTGGATCGAACGAAGTCCTTCGACAAACTGGCATTCGTTGAGAAAGACACCAAGGTGAGAACCCGGCTCGGGGACGACGGGCCGCGAGTGCGGCTGCCCGAACCGATCCCCGGACCGTTTGGGGCACCGGTCGCCACCTTCTCGCTGCCAGCGCACGTGTTCCGAGGCGGCTTGCCCTCGGCGGAATCGCCGTAGGCCGCGGCTCCCCCGCACACGCGGGGATAGACCGCAGGGGGATGGCGGGTTGGGGGGGAGCTATCCGGCTCCCCCGCACACGCGGGGATAGACCCCCCGAGAATGGGAGACGAGCATGGAGACGAAGGGCTCCCCCGCACACGCGGGGATAGACCCACTTCTCTATTCAATCTGTTGAGCTTATTTTCGGCTCCCCCGCACACGCGGGGATAGACCCCTTAACTGTACGACCGGAAATGCAACCTATAAGGCTCCCCCGCACACGCGGGGATAGACCCCCCTGGCCCAGCGCACCGGAGGTCGCCGCTGGGGCTCCCCCGCACACGCGGGGATAGACCCAGTTCCGACAGCCACCGCACGAGACCGAAGAGGGCTCCCCCGCACACGCGGGGATAGACCTCTAGAGGACAACGACGAATGAGCAAGCCAATCGGCTCCCCCGCACACGCGGGGATAGACCCCGCGCAAGGGTCTTCGGAGAATACGGCGGCTGGGCTCCCCCGCACACGCGGGGATAGACCCACTGACCGTAGCGATTGATAATCTTGCTAGTGGGCTCCCCCGCACACGCGGGGATAGACCCACTGACCGTAGCGATTGATAATCTTGCTAGTGGGCTCCCCCGCACACGCGGGGATAGACCGCATGAAGACGACAGAGGAATGCCGCCAAGCCCGGCTCCCCCGCACACGCGGGGATAGACCCAGAGGAGATCGCAGCTCCTATGCCCGACGTACGGCTCCCCCGCACACGCGGGGATAGACCCAGTAGCTCGCTAGGCTCATGCCCTGGAGATTCGGCTCCCCCGCACACGCGGGGATAGACCGCGGCTGATCGGGGCCTCGGGCGGAGTGAAGGTGGCTCCCCCGCACACGCGGGGATAGACCCGCGCCGATCTGGTTCGTCCGCGAGGAGTCGTCGGCTCCCCCGCACACGCGGGGATAGACCCCTTATCGAAGATTCTAGCGGCTTCGCTCCCGTGGCTCCCCCGCACACGCGGGGATAGACCCTGGCGGGCGGATCGAGGGGCGGATCGAGGGGCGGCTCCCCCGCACACGCGGGGATAGACCCGGAGAGTATCGTTTCGCTACCTAGATCGAGACGGCTCCCCCGCACACGCGGGGATAGACCCTTGAGTAAATTGAAGTGTCGCCGGAGGGAGGGGGCTCCCCCGCACACGCGGGGATAGACCCCGGCGGTAGCACTTCCTGGCCCACCTTGCGCGGGCTCCCCCGCACACGCGGGGATAGACCTGGCCTACGCCAATACGCAGGGCGAGCTATCGGGGCTCCCCCGCACACGCGGGGATAGACCCTCCACGCATGTGTCCCAGCACCGGTCCAAATCGGCTCCCCCGCACACGCGGGGATAGACCCGTCGCACGACTCAAGTCCTGCAGGAACGGAGGGGCTCCCCCGCACACGCGGGGATAGACCCTGGCCGACGACTGGGTTGTCCCCACCCTCTACGGCTCCCCCGCACACGCGGGGATAGACCCCACGCACGTAGTCTCTGGATCATGCCCGAAGGGGCTCCCCCGCACACGCGGGGATAGACCCCGCGATCCGCAGCAACGGATTCGGACGGGCATGGCTCCCCCGCACACGCGGGGATAGACCCACCGTGTCCACGAAAATGCGCGCCGGAAGGGGGGCTCCCCCGCACACGCGGGGATAGACCCCACGCACGTAGTCTCTGGATCATGCCCGAAGGGGCTCCCCCGCACACGCGGGGATAGACCCCTACACCCTTCGCCTCGAAGGGGAACAGCCCGGGCTCCCCCGCACACGCGGGGATAGACCCCACTCGCGCCCGGCTCGACCTCGTAGACCTGCGGCTCCCCCGCACACGCGGGGATAGACCGTAGTCCCCTGACTACGTTGCGAGACCTTGTGTGGCTCCCCCGCACACGCGGGGATAGACCGCTATACCCGACCGGCGAATCTACCGCGGGCGGGGCTCCCCCGCACACGCGGGGATAGACCGCGATTTCTCGGGGCGAGAGGTCAAGCGATTTCGGCTCCCCCGCACACGCGGGGATAGACCTCCGCTTGATGCCGTGCTGGCGAACCCTGAGGCGGCTCCCCCGCACACGCGGGGATAGACCCGGGTCAAGGATCGTCTCGCCGGGCGCGGACCAGGCTCCCCCGCACACGCGGGGATAGACCCCCGAAATACTCGCTGCGCACATCCAGTTGGGGGGCTCCCCCGCACACGCGGGGATAGACCGCAGCACCGTCTGGCTCTCGCCCGCGCCCAGCGGGCTCCCCCGCACACGCGGGGATAGACCCCCGACGGCGCTGCTTGCTGGTGGTGCGCTTGGGGCTCCCCCGCACACGCGGGGATAGACCCTACTCATGCTTCGATCCCTTTTTCTTCTTTACGGCTCCCCCGCACACGCGGGGATAGACCTCTACCGCGGGCGGCATTCCTCGCGTCTTTGCTGGCTCCCCCGCACACGCGGGGATAGACCCCCGTCCGCCCAGCCTTCCCGGTAGCTCGTTAGGGCTCCCCCGCACACGCGGGGATAGACCCCGGGCCAAGCAGGTGGAGCTCGCCGTCGAGGTGGCTCCCCCGCACACGCGGGGATAGACCCCGCCGGTACTCGAGGTCGCCCAGCGGCTCCAGGGCTCCCCCGCACACGCGGGGATAGACCCCGCTCGCGGATCGCATCGATGGACGCATGCATGGCTCCCCCGCACACGCGGGGATAGACCCCCTATTTTCGCCTCTACGGAAGACTTTCGAGTGGCTCCCCCGCACACGCGGGGATAGACCCCAGCGCGATTCTGGCCCCCTCCCGGTCGAACGGGCTCCCCCGCACACGCGGGGATAGACCTTCCACGAAGCGGTCCGCGAAGCGACCGAACAGGGCTCCCCCGCACACGCGGGGATAGACCCTTTCGCCTTTACGTTGACCTGTCCATGTCCGCGGCTCCCCCGCACACGCGGGGATAGACCCGGCCAGCAGCATGAGCGGCACATGCCTTAGGTGGCTCCCCCGCACACGCGGGGATAGACCCCCGGCTATCGGCCTTCTCATGGGGACCGTCCGGGCTCCCCCGCACACGCGGGGATAGACCGCACCCTTGAGAGGGAGGCCCACGAGATGGACGGGCTCCCCCGCACACGCGGGGATAGACCCGCGCGAGAGCCGCCCGCTCCTCGTCCGAGACGGGCTCCCCCGCACACGCGGGGATAGACCGCACCAGGCCCCAGCCACCCAGGCGCGCCGGCGGGCTCCCCCGCACACGCGGGGATAGACCCCCGACGACGTTCACGCCGTCCGCCGGGGCCAAGGCTCCCCCGCACACGCGGGGATAGACCCTCGATATTCGAGATTTCCGAGCTGGAGGGCGTGGCTCCCCCGCACACGCGGGGATAGACCGCCGCACGAGCCGGTCCCGGAGATCCCGGGGAAGGCTCCCCCGCACACGCGGGGATAGACCGCTCGCCAGCTTCGATCCGGAGACGGGCCGCTTGGCTCCCCCGCACACGCGGGGATAGACCCTGGGGTGGGCCATTCCAACCAGTCCGGTCTTAGGCTCCCCCGCACACGCGGGGATAGACCCTGCGATGGCCTGCCAGCCGCCGCCTCCCTACGGGCTCCCCCGCACACGCGGGGATAGACCCACGCTGAATGTGGATGTAATGACAGACGACAGGGCTCCCCCGCACACGCGGGGATAGACCCAAGCTGTTCCCGCCCGCGGGGGTTGGCGAGGCGGCTCCCCCGCACACGCGGGGATAGACCTCGGCAAATGCCTCCTCGTGGATGCGTAGCCGGGGCTCCCCCGCACACGCGGGGATAGACCCGATCTTCCGGGCATCCCACACGCCCCACTGCGGGCTCCCCCGCACACGCGGGGATAGACCCGAGGGCGTGGGCGTGGAGGCGCACTTCATGTGGGCTCCCCCGCACACGCGGGGATAGACCCCGGATCTCGTAGCCATCGGCGAACTCGCCCTCGGCTCCCCCGCACACGCGGGGATAGACCCTGTTGCGTTCTCGCATCCCGACGCGATGGCCCGGCTCCCCCGCACACGCGGGGATAGACCCAGCCTCGTACAGATCATCGACCTGGAATGGCGGGCTCCCCCGCACACGCGGGGATAGACCCCTCAGGTATCAGCCGCTCAAGCTGGGCTTCGCGGCTCCCCCGCACACGCGGGGATAGACCCTGTTGCGTTCTCGCATCCCGACGCG
>JAPOYJ010000002.1 GCA_026706635.1 Gemmatimonadota bacterium
CTTCGCTCTGCGTTGCTCCTCGGACCAATAGCGCTGCGGCTATTGGCCCTTCGTCCCGTCTTGCCAGCGGAGCGCTTCGCCGCTCTCGGTGCTCGCGCGAGTCCGCCCACGGACTGCCGCAGCCCGTGGACAGAACTCCCACGGCATTCGAGCGGCGGAGCATCCCCGCTGGACCGCTTCGCTCTGCGTTGCTCCTCGGACCAATAGCGCTGCGGCTATTGGCCCTTCGTCGCGCCTTGCCAGCGGGGCGCTTCGCCGGTCTCGGTGCTCGTCCGGGCCCGTCCACGGACCGCTGGCACTTCGCCGCTCTCGGTGCTCGCGCGAGATTATCCGCGGACTGCTGGGTCGGAATCAAAGAACCGCGAAGGGGAGCCTGGTCGGCCGGGGATCCGAATCGCTGGGCCGAGGCCCGCTTCCGGGCGCGGCAGGGGGCCGGTGAGGATGCGGCTCGGGCGCCTCGTGCGCGACCCGGCCCAGGAGAACCGCCGCGAGCTTGAAGACCTCCGCATGCGTGCGGATCCCCACTAGGCCCTCCAGCTCGGCACCGGGCAGCGCGGTGGCGAAGTCGCCGCCCCCCTCCCGCGCGGGCCCCGACCCCCATCCGGGCATCGCGGCAAGGGGCTGCGGGGGGACGGTCGCGACCACGAATCCGGGACGGTCCCTGCGAATGCCGGCCACCAGAGCCAAGTGGAGCACACCGCCCTCGTCGCAGCACCAGAAGAACCCGTCAACGGACTCGGGCGGCTGATCCGGAGACTCCATCCAGACCAGGTGCTGGGGAAGCTGGACGTACCCGGCGCGTCCGGCCAGGCCGTCCTCCCATGCGGGCTCCCCCACCGTCTCCGCTCCCCCTGCCAGCAGTGTGCGCACCGTCTTCCGTCGCACGAGCACGACCTCGGTGCCAGCGCGCCAGAAGTGGTACGCGAAGAAGAGGATCCCCGCGTGTTCGTGCGCAGACTCGGGCCCTGCGCCCTCTTCGCGCAGCTCGGCGAGCGCGCCCTGCACCGAAGCCAGCATGACGAAGGCCGCCGGGTTGCCAGCATCGACGCCCCGTTCCCGAGCCTCCGCGCCGATCGTGGCGAGGCGTCGGTTCGGGAATTCGGGATCGGGGAGCAGAAGCTCGTAGGCGGTGAAGCGGGCGTACCCGTCGTGGACGGCCATGGGGAGGGCAGGTCAACCTCACATTGCGTTGCCATCGCCGGACTCCGCCCCCTCCCCGCCACCCCGCGCGGCCCGCAGCCGCCGCACCATCCACCCGTTGAGCAGAAGGAGGGCCGACAGCGCCACGCCCCACTGGATCAGGACCGACCCCACGTTGTAGGGCGAGAATAGGGTCCAGTTCTCCGCCGACCAGAAGTCGTCGCCTCCGGCCTGCGCCAGCCACCACCCCATCAGCACCACGGCCTGCACGATCACCAGGCGGATCGCCCAGTCCCACCACCTCCCGATCCGCACGTCGGAGTCGGCGGTGTTGATGAATCTCTCGCGCCACCTGGTAACACCGTACCTCACCACGGCGAAGGCGAAGAAGAGGCCCGAGAACATGAGGCCGACGCCCCAGACCCAGTCCTGGTTCTGGAAGAATCCGGTCCGCATCGCCGAGGGGATGCCAAGCAGGAATCCCGCCGAACCCACGATCGCTATGGCGCGGCCGCGGGTCATGCCGAAATCGATCAGGACCCGGGCAGCCAGCTCGATCATGGCCACCAGGCTGGACCAGGCCGCGAAGACGAGCGCCAGGAAGAAGAGCCCCATGAAGAACTGCCCTGCCGGAATCTCGGCGAAGAGCTGCGGCACCCAGATGAAGGTCAGTCCCTCGTTTCCGGCTCCCACGATCTCGCTGGCCGCCTCCGGCATCGCCGAGAAGATCGTGCAGAGCACCATGACGCCGGCCAGCAGGGACATCGAGTTGTTGCCGAAGCCGATCACGAATGCGTTGAGCGCCGTGTCCTCGCGCGACCGCATGTAGATCGCGTAGCAGAGCACGAGCCCCCACCCGGCCCCGGTGTCCCAGGCGTTCTGGGTGAGCGCCTGCAGCCAGATACGGACGTCGCCCAGCTGCCCCAGGTCGGGGGTGAATAGGAAGGCGAGCCCGTTCGAGGCACCCGGCATCGTCACCGCCTTGACGGCGAGCACCACTACCAGAACGACGAGCGACGGGATCAGGAAGCGCGCCGCCGTCTCGATCCCGCGCACCCCCTTCGAGACGACGAAGATTCCCAGGCCGATGGCGATCGCGTGGAAGAGCACCGCCTGGGGGGTCGAGTTGAAGGCACCCCAGAACTCGCCCGGCACGGCAGTCGGGATCTCTCCGCGCACGGTCGCGACGAAGAAGCGGATCGTCCACCCCATCACCACCGAGTAGTAGAAGGTGATGGCGGTCGCCACCCACGCCACCCAAGCCCCCATCCACGCGAACTTCGGCCCGATCGTCGCTACGAAGGACCCCACGGACCCTCGGCGCGTCGCCTTCCCCATCCCGAACTCCAGGATCAGCAGCGGCACGGACCAGATGAGCAGGAAGACGACCCACGCCACCAGGAAGCTGCCCCCGCCGTTGGAGGCCGCGATGCGGGGGAAGCGCCATATGTTCCCGGTGCCGATCGCCATGCCGAGCATGGCCAGCAGCATTCCCCAGCGGGTGGTGAAGACCTGAGATCGGGTGGACACGGCGGGTGCTCTTCCTTGTTGGTGGGTAGAGGGCGCGGGCCCATGAACTGAGAGGTTGCGGGGGCTTGCCGCAAGGTCCCCGGCGCTTCAGGATCGTGGACGTGGGATGGATTGAAGTCGATTGAGGTTAGGGGCGAGGATGCCTACCGACGTGGGATGACGGACACCGTAGACAGCGCCAAGCGAAGCGAGATCATGTCGCGCATACGCGGCCGCGACACCAAGCCGGAGATGGTCGTGCGCCGCACCGCCCACCGGCTGGGCTTCCGGTTCAGGCTGCACCGCAAGGACCTTCCGGGATCGCCGGACCTCGTCTTTCCACGCCATCGGGCGGTAATCATGGTCCACGGCTGCTTCTGGCACCGCCACCCCGGCTGCCGACTGGCCTCGACGCCCAAGTCGCGCAGGGACTACTGGAAGGCCAAGTTCCGGGGCAACGTCGTGCGCGACCGGAGGAGCGAGTCGGCGCTGGTCGAGCTCGGCTGGCGCGTCCTGGTGATCTGGGAGTGCGAGACGAGGGACGAAGCCGAGGTGGCGGAGCGGATCATGGAGTTCCTGGCACCCCTCTCGGCAAATCCGCCGGAGACCGGTGGAGGCGGGTGACCTCGCCGCCGCCCCAGCGATCGTTCAGGTGCTCGGCGACGAGAATGTAAGCCATGGATTACGTTTTGACGCCCGCTCGTCCACCTTCAGCTCGAAGATGTACGCCGCCTCGTCCAATAGGACCGCCACATCCAGCCGACCCGCCGCCACGCTCTCCTCCGCTCGCACCTCCAGCCCCGTCCCCGACAGGAAGGAGTGGGGCGCGTCTGGAGTGTCCGGCATCGGACTGTAGCTGGACGGCCGATCTGGATCAGAGGCAGACTGGCACCTGAAGCGATATAGGAGGCTGTCCCAATTGTAGTTGGAGGTTGAGGTGGCTCCCGGGCATTTCATGCTACGATGCGACCTCCTTTCCTGCTACCGGGGTGGTGAGCTCGTCCAGGTGTGCCTTGAGGATCCAGAGATCCCGGTAGCCCATGATCTTGCGGTAGGTCTGCTCGGCGTCCATGAACGAGGCGGCCGCCCAGCGAACGACCATCGAGCCATCTCGCCGGCGTGTGACCCGGCGCATCCTCTGGCGCATCCCGGAGTGGGCGTTGTCGATGAGGTTCGTGGTGCCCAGGCAGCGGCGTAGCGGGGCCGTGAGCCCGAGTTCGCTGACGGTGAACAGCTCGCCGAGTCCCTCGCGCAGGCTCCCCGCGGCGGCCGGATGCTCCTTCCCGACCCACGACGCGAACTGCTCGATCCTCGCCTTGCCATCCTTCTCGCCCAGCTTCCAGGCCGCCCGCAGAACCGCCCGGGCCTGTTCGTGCAGCTTCTTCGGCAAGTGGCCGAGAACGTTGCGCATCTTGTGGTTCCGTCCAGCCTACGCGACGGTCAGACCCCGCCGCATAGAACCTGAATCGGGGACCCCTTGACCTGACCGGCAGGAATCGCTACGATCACTGCCCTTTTCTCTGGGAGCCTCACCACCTCACCACCAGACAGGAGCACTTATTGAGCGAGCAGCCTGTTACTCACATCGCAGTTGCGGGGACGGTCGAATGGCGGCGGAGAGATGTGGCTGGATACACCATAGCCAGTTGTCCAGCACTCAATATCGTCGTCTGAGGCGAATCCGAGGCCGAGCTGAAGACGAAGCAAATCCAGGCGGTGTGGCTGGTCGTCCCCTATCTCCACAGCCAGGACCTCCTAGACGTGTTTCTGACTCTTCGGGGTTTCGAGGTGGAGGTGACGGAAGGCATCATCCACTTAGGAGCTTCTGCGGGCAAGACACCTGTGCCGCCAGGGCCGCACTTCCACCTTCCCCTCGAACATGTCTACGCATGAGGGAAAGGGATCAGGACCTTTACCACATACTGAAGCGCGGCTATCGGCGCGTAACCACGTTCGGCAATATCGAGGTATGGGCCAACCCTAAGGACCCCAGCGACTTCAGGGTGACCCACGCCAATCCGCCTCCTCCGCAGGAGGTAGTAGATGCCTGGATCGAGGAGCTTGAACGGATGGA
This sequence comes from Gemmatimonadota bacterium, assembly GCA_026706635.1. GTDB lineage: Bacteria > Gemmatimonadota > Gemmatimonadetes > Longimicrobiales > Gaopeijiaceae > Bin94. The sequence goes on from JAPOYJ010000002.1 coordinate 4,724, forward strand.
AGCCCCTAGCAGCCCGTGGACAATATCCCCCCGGCATTCGAACGGCGATGCATCCGCGCTGGCCGCTTCGCCTCGCCTGTCCACGCTGTAAAGCATACTTCACACTATGTAATGTCTGCTATACATTTTGCCACTCCAAGGCTGCGCTCTGCGTTGCTCCTCGGGCGAATAGCGCTGCTATTCCCCCTTCGTCGCGCCTTGCCAGCCCGGCGCCTCGCCGCTCTCGGTGCTCGGGCGGCTTTATCCACGGACTGCTAGCCAGCCCTAGAGGACCGGCCGGTGTCGGCGATCAGCTTCTGGCAGGTGAGCCGCTTCCCGACCATTCTGGCGGCGATGTGGGCTCTAGTGCTTCGAGGAACGGAGCGCGGAAGGGTCAGCTAGTGGATCAGAGAAAGTCAAGTCAAGTCTATAGTCTCCTCAAATGTTTACATCCATCTCGCGGCACACACGCTCGCCGCCTGCCAGAAGTAGATCCGCCCGCCGACCCTCGTCGCTCGCAGCGAACCCACCGCCTGCTACACTCTGCCGACTGGACCGACGTGCGGTCCGCAACTACCTTGACCGCGCTCACCACTCCTCTTTCACGGAAGGACGACATGCGCTCACCCACCCTGATCTTCTTCGCCCTGCTCGCCGTCGTTGCGATCGGATGGACCGCCCCTGCGCCGGTATCGGCCGCCGCCTTCGCTCCCCTCCAGGAGGAGGAGCAGGAGGAGGAGGCCGAAGCGGCCGACACCGCGGACACCGACGAGGAGGAGGCCGCGGAGGAGGAGGACACGATCACCACCTACGCCGACGTGATTACCGAGGATGCAGTGACGAGCGAGGGCCTCTTCGACACCCACATGATCGAGGAGAAGCTCTACTACGAGATACCGCTCGAGCTGCTGGGCAGGGAGATGCTGCTCCTGACGAGGGTCGCCCGCACCGCCAGCGGGGTGGGCTACGGGGGATCCAAGACGAACACATCGACCGTCCGCTGGGAGCGCAACAAGGAGCGTATCCTCCTGCGCCTGGCCAGCTACGGGAGCTATGCGAACGACACCGCGGCGATCGCCCAGGCGGTGAGAAACTCGAACTTCGAACCGATCCTCATGGCATTCGACATCGAGGTGATGTCGGAGGACTCGACCGCCGCAGTCATCGAGGTCACCGACCTCTTCTCCAAGGACGTCAAGCTAATAGGGCTCTCCGGCTTTCGCCGCGAGGCCCTCAAGGTGAGGCAGCTGGACGACGACCGCAGCTACGTCGTGAGGGCCTCCGCCTACCCGACCAACGTCGAGGTCCGGCGCGTGGTCACCTACGAGGCGGGCGAGGCGCCGATCCCCGCAAGCAACACGGTGTCACTGGAGATGCACCACTCGATGCTCCTCCTTCCCGAGGATCCCATGGAACCCCGTCTGTGCGACGAACGGGTGGGATTCTTCAGCAACAGCCGGATCGACTACGGACTGGACGAGCAGCGCGCCGAGACCCGGTGCTTCATCACGCGCTGGCGTCTCGAGCCCTCCGACCCCGCCGCCTACGCGAGCGGGGTCGCCGTGGACCCGGTCAAGCCCATCGTCTTCTACATCGATCCGGCCACCCCGCCGAAGTGGATCCCCTACCTGAAGCAGGGGGTGGCGGACTGGCAGCCAGCCTTCGAGCAGGCGGGCTTCACAAACGCCATCGTGGCCCGGGACGCTCCTGCGGACGATCCGGACTGGCACCCAGAAGATGCGCGCTACTCGGTGATCCGCTACCTGGCCTCGCCGATCCAGAACGCCTCGGGACCTCATGTCCACGACCCGCGCAGCGGCGAGATACTCGAGAGCGACATCCAGTGGTACCACAACGTCATGAATCTCCTGCGCAACTGGTTCTTCGTGCAGACGGCCGCAGCCAACGAGGACGCACGGGGCATCAGCTTCGACGACGAGGTGATGGGCGAGCTGATCCGCTTCGTCTCGGCGCACGAGGTGGGTCACACGCTCGGTCTGCCGCACAACATGCAGGCGTCGGCCGCATACCCGGTGGAGAAGCTGCGCACCCGCTTCGTGTGCGAGATGGGGGTCGCTCCGTCGATCATGGACTACGCGCGCTTCAACTATGTGGCGCAGCCCGGCGACGATACCTGCTACTACCCGGTTGTGGGGCCCTACGACAGGTTTTCTGTCGAGTGGGGGTACAGGGCGTATCCCGGCAAGGACCGCGAGAGCGAGCTGGGCGATCTGCGCAAGCTCGTGAGGCGGATGCAGGAAGATCCGGTCTACCGCTTCTCGAGTCCGACCGGAGCCGACCCCTCCGCGCTGACCGAGGCGATAGGCGACGACGCAATGCTGGCCTCCACCTACGGCATCGAGAATCTGAAGCGGATCGTGGAGAGGCTGACGGAGTGGACGCGCGAGGAGGGCGAGAACTACTCGCAGCTCGAGGAGCTCTACGGCAACGTCGTGACCCAGTGGCGGCGCTACACCGGCCATGTCCTGGCGAACATCGGCGGCGTGGTGCTGACGCGAAAGCGCCAGGGGCAGGATGGGGTCCCCTACGAGGCGGTGGATCGGGAGCGCCAGATGCGGGCCATGGAGTACCTAAACGAACAGGTCTTCGCGACCCCGGAGTGGATGATCGACGCCGACATCCTGAAGCGCTTCCAGGGGACTGGAGCGCTGGATATGGTGCGCGCCGCCCATTCCTCCGCGCTGAACCAGGTCCTTAGCGTGTCGCGCATGAAGAGGCTGGTGGAGCAGGAGGCCTTCCACGGCGGGGCCGCGTACTCGCTGGGCGAGATGCTCGACGACCTCCGAAGCGGGGTCTGGTTCGAAGCGATGTCAGGAGAGGCGACGGACGCCTACAGGCGCAACCTGCAACGGGCGTACCTTGACCGGATGAAGTCTCTGATGTGGAACGACGATGCCATGGAGTCGGATGTCGCAGCCTATGCGCGCGCCCAGCTGACTACGCTGAAGGAGGAACTTGCGGCCGCTGCCGACGCGGCGACGCACGAGCCGACCAGATGGCACTTCCTGGACGCCGTCGTGCGGATCAGGACGATCCTGGATCCGGCCAACAAGCCTCCGCCGGCGGCAGTCCCGACGCCGCGGATAGTCTTCCCCTTCGTTCAGGAGGAGGCGCCGCCGGGGTTGTAGTCCGCGCATCGTCCGTGGCGGCCGCCAGCTACCCAGGCCCCGTGGACCCGCCGCGCACCACCAGCTCGGAGCCCTGCAGCGAGGCTGCCGCTTCGGGGAGGAAGGAGAGCACGGCTTGCGCGACCTCGCCCGGCGAGACGAAGCGCCCGCCCGGCTGCATCTCCTCTAGGCCCCGCCGCACCGCCGCTGCGTCGCGCCCGGTAGCCTCGGCGATCCGCAGGATGTTGCGCGTCGTCATGGGGGTGTCCACATACCCGGGGCAGACGGAGTTGACGGTCACCCCCGTGCCCGCGAGCTCGTCGGCCAGGCAGCGCGTCATCCCGAGGAGGGCGTGCTTGGATGACGCGTAGGACGAGATGTAGCGAGCGCCCTTCAGCCCGACGACCGACGCCACATTCACGATTCGCCCCCACCCTCGTTCCAGCATCCCCGGCAGCAGCGCCTGCGTGACGAGGAGCGGACCGGTGGCGTTGACTCGGTGCATCGCCTCCCAGTCGCCGACCCTGACCCGGAGGAAGGGTGCCGACCCCGAGATGCCAGCGTTGTTGACGAGGATGTCGACGGCGCCCAGGAGCTCCCGCGCCCGGTCGGCCATCTTCGCCACTGACACCTCGTCGCTCACGTCGCACGGCACCGCGTGGACCCTTGCACCCGTAGCCCCGAGGCGCTCGGCCACCATCTCGATCTCCTCCGTCGACCGCGCCGCGACGACGACCCCGGCACCTGCCCCCACCAGTGCGTCGGCCACCGCGCTACCGATCCCCCGTCCTCCTCCGGTGACCACCGCCCCTCTCCCCGCAAGCCAATCGCCGCCGCGCCCCTGGCCCGCCCCATCGACCGTCGCATCGCCGGTCATTCGCCGCCCTTCGGCTCGGGGATGGCTCTGCGCGCAACGTCGAGGAGCACCCCCTCCTTCACCCCCACGCCGGGCACGACGATACGGTCCACGCCCGCCAGACGGGCAAAGTGCCGGTAGACGAGCGCCGCAGGCACGATGACGTCCGCGCGGTTGGGCTGCAGCCCGAGCACCGAGGTGCGCTCGGCAACAGTGAGTCCGGAGAGGAGCCGGACCACCGCCTCGAGGTCGCGGATCGGAAGGCTCGCCGCCTCGCGCCCGCTCGTTCGGCCGAGCGCCAGACGCGCAATCTCCTCGATGTTGCCGCCCGTGGCCGCGAAGACGGCTGGGCCTCCGATCCCCACGTACGGGGGAATCGTCAGGGGGCCCAGCTCCCCCTGCACCCAGGCGAGGAGCGATCTATGGCAGCCGTCCGCCTCTTCCAGCGTCTCGACGAGCCGCACCGTCCCCACCCGGTACGACTCGCTCCACAGGATCCCCGCCTCGTTGACTATCGAGACCTCGACGCTTCCGCCCCCGAGATCCACCAGCACCCACTTCCCCCGCGAGAGGTCGACGCGACTGCGAACGGCCAAGTGCACGAGCCGCGCCTCCTCGCGACCGCTGATCGGCTCCAGCACGATGTCAGATTCCTCTAGGATTCTGTCCAGGAAAGCCTGACGATTGGTCGCTTCTCGGGTGGCGCTGGTCCCCACGGCCCGGTAACGCTCCACGCCGAAGGCGTCGATCTCCTGCCGAAAGCCCCGAAACGCCTTAGCCGCAAGCTCGACCGTGGCGTCGTCGAGCCGTCCGGTGGTGAAGACGCCGTGGCCCAGGCGGACGGGTCTCCTGGTCTTCCCGACTACCGAGTAGCGCGACCCGCCGAGGAAGTCGGCGGCCACGAAGCGGATGGCGTTGGATCCGGCGTCGATCGCGGCCACCCGCATCTGGGCAAGCGAGTGAAGCGGTCCAGCGGAGCGCTTCGCCGCCGTCGGTGCTTGCGCGAGATTGTCCATGGGCTGCTAGCCTGACACGTACGGGATCGGTGCGTCGCGCCTGGGCCAGCTGCGGCGCACGTACCAGATCAACGCTGGCGCTCCGACGCCGACGAGCAGGAGTCCCTCCGGCACGCTCCCCTGAATCTGCTCCACCTCGAGCGTGCCCTCCAGGTCGGCGAACTCGCTCATTACGGTCGCGATCAGGTTGTTGCCGACGTGCAGCGCGATCGGTACGAGGAGGGTGCCGGTACGCAGGTAGAGGAGGGCCGCCACGAGCCCGAGGGCAAAGACACCGACCGGGTTTGCGTGCAGGCAGGCGAAGATCGCCGAGGATGCGAGCACGCCGGTCCGAATCCCCCACTTCGCCCCCCATCGATTCACCAGGACGCCGCGGAAGAGGAGCTCCTCGACCACCGGTGCCAGGAGGACGATCTCGAGGTGCCAGAGGGTCTGGTGCAGTGGCGATGCCCCAGGCGGGATCTCGGCGGCGGCGAGCGATCTGGTCAGCCACTCGAGGAGGCCGGGGGCGAGGTAGCTGAGCACCGACGCCGAGAGGTACCACGAGCCCATCGAGAAGACGAGACCAGCCGCCAGCAGCCCCGCTGCGGCGAGCCAGCTGGCGGGGCTGGGAGGCCGGCCTCCCAGGAGACGCGGAGGCACCACCCCGGCGCGGCGGCAGGCGATCCAGATCCAGAGCGCAATCGCCGAGTAGGCGACCAGGAGCTGGGCCACCTGCATCGCCAGGGGGGCGTCGAGGTCGGCGAGCCCGAGCTCCCCCGCTACCAGGAGCAGGAGGTAGAGGGCCGCCCCCACGACGACTGCGACCGGGAGCAGGGTGCGCGTTCGGAGGTGGGCGAAGGGACCCGGTCCGCTCTCCTCGGCTACGCCAGCCGCGACAGCAGCGTGCTCAGGTGCCTCCGATTCGTTCACTGGCAGTCCGTGGCGGGAGGTATGTCCACGGGCTGCTGGCCTCCGTCGCCCCCCCAAGCGGCACCATAGTGGATCGCGTTGAAGAGGAGCGGGAAGGTCCCGTGCGACTGGGCGCGGAAGGTGATCTTGGGTCCGAAGAGGAAGAGCTTCCCGGCGCCTACATCGGCCTCGATCATGCTCGTGCCGCCCTCGAGTCGATCCTGGCCCCACGCCCAACCGCTCACCAGCGGCTCGGGCGAGTCGTACCATGCCAGCGTACACACCCCGGTGGAGGGTTCACCGATCCGAAAGACCGGAGAGTGGCTGTGCAGCACATTCGCGCGCTCCCCCAGGCCGTGCGTGGCCGGAGAGGCGTGCTCGATCCGAAGGGTGTGAATCGACCCGGGCGTGAAGTAATCGTCGCGGCTAGGCGGTTCCCCCTCCTCGTCCGCCAGGTGGCTCGAGATGGGCAGGCCGAGCTCGACGCCGAGCGCCGTGGACGACCCTATCGCCACCACCGTGCCGCCCCCCTCCAGGAAGGCGCGGAGAGCCGGTACGCTAGCCTCGCGGGAGAGCGAGCCGACCCGGGCGGCAAGCGAGTCGGGGAGGGTGGCGAGGAGCTCGTCGTCCACACCCTGCCAGTAGCGGGAGGGGCGCCCTCCGTCCTCGCTCAGGGCACCATCGGGGAGCACTATCACGTCGAAGCGCTCCCTCAGCGAGCCCGCATCGATCTCGGGCGGGTATACGACCTCGAAGTCGAACTCGAAGTCCTCCAGGATGTGGCGGGTCCACCCCGACGCCATAGAGCCTCCGTACCGGTCCCAGAGGCCGACTCTAGGCGACTTCAGCCCGAGCGCGCTCGGGGGAGCGGCCGACAGAGCGTGGAAGGAGACACCCAGCTCGGCGGCCCACTCCTCGAGCTGCGACCGCGCCACCTCGCCCGCCGGGAAGAAGAACGCTCCCGGGGCGAGCGAGGCTCCGGGCGCGTGGAGGGAGTCCTCGACCCAGCGGACCGTCCCACCACCCGCCAGCACTCGGTTCACCGCCCTGAACGCCGCATTGACGTGGTCGGTCGCGTACCCCGCGGGCGACTCGACGCCCGTCACCAGGCCCGGCAGAGGATCGGCCAGCCACTCGATCTCCTCGAAGGGCCCGTCGAATTCCTCGAGGATGCGGTCGAATTCGAGCCCCATCTGGAGCGCAAGCGTCCACCCGGCGTTGTCGTACGGGGCGATCGGCGGCCCTCCGGGGTACTGGAAGTCGTCCGGGTACTGCTGCGGCTCGAACATGTCGAGCACATGCGGTCGAAAGGCCTGCCGCGTCAGCACCACGTACGAGCCGACCGGGTACTGGGTCCCGCCGACGCCGAAGTCCTCGGTGGCGCGGTGCACCGCGACGCCACCCTTCAGGAGCGCGTTCACGAAGCGGGTGGCGGTGACGAAGTCCCGCTGGTCGGAGCGGAGCACGTACCCGCGCGGGTCCCTCCTGGCGGGGTCGCGCAGATGCGACCCGAGGTCGTCCCGGTCCCCGCTCCCGCCCACCTCCTCGGCAGCGCGGTCGATCCATTTCGGCAACACCGTCCACGAATCGCGGCTGCCCCGCTCGATCGAGTTGGCGCCCATCCGCCAGATGTTGAATAGCAGGTGCTCCCGGTTGCGCGACGCGTAGTCGAGCACGGCCACGTTGGCGGTCTGCGAGTACTCTACGGACTGCCGAAAGCGCCAGGGGCCCGGCTCGACGGGGAGCAGCAGGTCCCCGTGCATGATCTGACGGTCGGGGACGAAGGGGACCTCGATCGGCGTCGGGTGCCCGATCGTCTCGGTCAGCAGGCCAATCATGTTCTTGAAGTAGGGCGTGGTGCGGAGTCCCCCATTCCACCAGGTCGAGTAGCTGGCGCCGCTCCGCATCGTGGTGCCGCCCTTCCCCTCGACGATCATCCGCTGGTGGATCGCCGAGCCCAGCTGGTCTATCCCGGTAAGGACCAGCGGGTCCAGGTTGTGGTTCGGCGGGTCCCGGAAGGGCGGAGCGAACATGACCGTCCCCCGCGGCGCCGTCTGGTGGTGGTTGAGGACGATCTGCGGGAACCACTCCCGGTACAGGACCCGGTTCATATTCTCGGTCTCGGCGAGAGCGGCCATGAAGAAGTCGCGGTTGTTGTCGTGTCCCGCGTACTTCTGGTAGAGGACCGGCACGCCCCGCGTGGTGCGCTCCTCGGGGTCGTCGCTCCGCATGTACCAGCTGGCGAAGAGGTCGTGCCCGTCGGGATTGGAGTGGACGACGAGAAGGATGACGTCGTCCAGGATACGGAGCACCTCCCCGCCGTCGCCACTCGCCATCTGCCAGAGGAGCTCGAGGAGCTGCTGTGCGGTGAGCACCTCGTTGGCGTGGAGCCCGCCGTCGATCCAGACCACCGCCCTCCCCTCGGCCGCCAGCTCCCGCGCCTCCGCCTCGGTCACCCCCGCGGCAAGCGCCAGTCGACGCGAAATCTGCCGATAGCGCGCGAGGCGCGACTGGTTGGCGGGCGAGGTGACGATCGCCATCAGCTGCTCGCGCCCCTCCGAGGTCGTGCCGATGGACTCTACGGAAACACGGTCGGACTGCTCCGCCAGCAGACGCCAGTAGCCGGCAAGGCCCCGGTAGTCGACGAGGTGGTAGTCGGCGCCGATCTCGTGGCCGAAGTGCTCCTCGGGGCTGGTGGGCATCTGGGCGCGTGCTGGCAGCGTCGCGCACACAAGGCCTCCGACGGCGAGCAGTGTCGCACACGACCGGCGGCGCCCACGTCCCCTGCCTTCAGCGTTGCGTGTTGGAATCTTGGTCATGGCAATCCCTGGAAACCACCCTTCCCTTCACCCTCATGGACAGGACTCCGCGTTGCAGCTGGCGGCTCGCGGCTGTAGTTTACGGCGGGGTCGCCGCATGCGGAAGGGTGCCTGGGCGGCGGTTCCATTCGATCTCCAGCCCCCGGCAGCTCACCCCAGCAACCAGCTAGGTACCTCGATGGCAAAGTACATGCTTCGCACCAACTACACGCAGGCCGGGGTCAGAGGACTGATCGCAGAGGGCGGCACTCGGCGGGAGGCCGCTCTGCGCGAGACCGTCGAGAGCGTCGGCGGCACCCTCGAGGGATTCCACTACGCGCTCGGCGACTGCGATCTCTACCTGATCGTGGAGCTGCCGGACGCGGCGGCCGCGACGGCTCTGGCGCTGAACATCTCGGCCGCGGGCGGCCTCACGGTCTCCACCACGCCACTGATGAGCGCCGAGGATCTGGACATCGCCGCCCGCACCAAGGTCGAGTACCGGGCGCCAGGGGCTTAGCGTGAGCTCTATCTGACAGATTGTAGTGTTTATCTGTCAATACGCAGGCTACGCGGCATCCTCCTCCCGACCGAGCGGTCTTCAGATTTCTTCCAGTGACAGATTACAGGCGCTACTTGTCACTGCATGAGTCTTGGCTCGTGGGGCTGCATCTGTGACAGATTATAGGAGTTATCTGTCACACTGCCCCCACATCACCTTGCCTGTCGGGCCGCCAGGGGTGCCGGCCTTCCGGCCATTCAGCTTGTCCCTAACTCCGCGCCCGGGAAGCTCTCAAGGGGAATCTCCACAGAGGCTTCACAGAAATAGCCGACGAGGGATTCGTTGAACGGATCGTCGTCGCCAGCCTCCTTCCAGAACGTCTTCGTGAGACCCTCGCTACTACAGCCGAGAAACTCTACTTCGTCCTCGTGCGGAGTGCTCCAGCCGAATCCCCCTTCCACCCATGCCTTTAGACGCCGCCGCCCCGAATCGAAGATGACGGCTCTGGCCGCGAACGCCACGCGGCCGTCGATCGCAAGATCCGGGTACCCCACGGCCAGTCCGCATCCGGACGGCCGCAGCTCCCACGTCCCGTAGCGGTAAAGGCCGCTATCGCCCAACTGTCCGGAAGTGACCGTCACCGTGTTCGTGGCCTCCCCGCCGAAGGGGCAGGCATATGTGTGGGTCCCGTGCTTCGCCTCGTTCGCCATCTCGATCAGCCCGGAGAGCACGGCCCGGGCCTCATCTTCGCCGAGGGCGACTTCGGGAGGCCAGTAGTCGCACTCGGTGAAAGGCGGGCAGTCACAGGCCGCCATCATCGCCGCGCCCGCGACGGCGGCCGCCAGGGCGATGCCTCTAGCTGTCTTCATTCTCGCCTCGTTCCCGCCCCGTCGCCCGTACTGCACCCACGTCCATCCGACACGGCACCACCGGTGCTGACAGAAATGTAACAGACGCGCCTCCCGGCCCGATCAGGGATCGCAAGGGGACGCGAAGCGCGCCTCCGGACGGCCGCCCTCGCACCAAGTGATCCCCTGCAGCCCGCCGTGGAGCTGCCCGGCGGCCCCGCGGCGCTCCACGGACTGCTAGAAGGTCCAGTTGCCGGGGAAGCTCGAGACGGGAATCTCCACAGCCTCCTCACAGAAGAGGCCGTCAAGCGATCCGGTGTACGGCTCGTCGAGGCCAGCCTCGAACACCCCAGAAATATCGGTCAGCCCCCTGTCACACCTGAAACGGCGGTTGTCGGGAAGGCGGGCCCAGCGGAACCACGCTTCCACCGCCGCCTCGAAGCGCCGCGTCTCCGTCTCCGCCTCAGCGACGTTATTGGAGGTGAACGCGAAGTAGCCGACCTCGATCGTGACGTCTGAGTATCCCAGCTGGCATTCGTCGATCTCGATCTCCCACATCCCGGTGACCCGGTAAGGGAACTCCTCGTCATCGATCGCCGCCGTAACCTCGGCATCGCCCCCGGAAAGACAGGGATAGGTGTAGCTCCCGGAATACTCCGGCTTGTTCGCCATCTCGACCAGCGCGGAAAGCACGGCTTGAGCATCCTCACTACCGAGGGGAAACACTAACCGACCAGTACTACAGGTGGCGGATCCGAGGACGGACACCGCTAGCATGGCGGCCAGCGCGATGTCTCTGGCTGCTTTCATTCTCGTCTTGTTCCCGCCCCGTCGCCTGTACTGCGCTCACGTCCGTTCGACATGGCACCAACCGTGCTCACAAGAAGGTAACAGAGGGTCGGAAGAACCAGCTAGCAGCCAGGGGCTGGCGAGCCCACTTCACGATTTGGATCCGACCTCACGAACACCGTGCGGGTCCGCAGTCTCCACCACGGCACTGGTGAGCTCGGAGGATTTTGGAAATCGCCGCCTGCACCGAGGTCGAGTACCGGGTGCCGTGAAAAAGGACCTTCCGGTCGACGCCGAGGGGCACGGGGGTAGGGCGGAATTTGCATCTCCAGACTCCGGATGCCACCATCGGGGGAACGAATTCCGCCATCCGAGGGGGAGGCATGCGCACGAGACCGCTTCTGGCCGCGCTGGCGGCCCTCCCGCTGCTCTCTGGATGCTTGGGGGAGGGGGAGCTCGAGCCCGACTGGGATGCGACCGTCGACGCGCTCGTGGAGGAGATCGAGGGCGGCCTCTGGGCGGCCAAGGGCAACCCCCTTGCCGACGGCGGCGACGACGACGGGTTTATGTGCCCCGACGTCAAGGGTTGCGCCGAGAAGTGCAACGGGATCGAGGCCGATCGCTGCTTCTGCACCGCGACGGACGACGACTCCGACTCCTACTGCTGCTGCCCCAGTTCGAATTCCTGCGACTTCTGCGGCGGCGGGGGAGGTGGCGAGGGGGAAGGCGAAGGCGAGGGCGAGGGCGAGGAGGAGGAACTCGACGGCACGGACCGGGGAATGTTCCTGTCGTGCTGGCGTGGGAGGCGCGGCCAGACAACGAGGTGCGAGGTCGTGACGACGGCCGATGTGGACTCCCTGACCTTCGAGTTCTGGTCCGGGGGGAACTATCGGGGAGCGGAGAGGGGTCGGTTCGCCGACAGGTGGAGCGGCATTGCCACGAGGAGCCAGGAAGTCATGGCCGTCGTTAGGGGCCCTTGGAGGCGCGGCGGTTTCTGGACCCTGAACGACCATGCCCATGTCGAGGCGTGTGGCGACTGGGCCACGCTGCAGTCCGCGGCCGTCGTCTACACCCGCAAGCTGCCGGACACCTTGTGGGGGGCTTACCACGCGACCCTGATTGGGGATCTGTCGGCCGGCGAGGGCAGCGGGCCGTGGGAGCGCAGCTAGGGAGAGCAAGCAGAGCGAACAGAGGTTCAGACAGACCCTCTGGTACTACGAGCGACCGAGAGGCCCGTGGTCAAAGGGTACCATTGACCTGCCGGGCCACAGCGGCACCGACGGATGCCCCGGGATCTGAAGAGGAGACGACCGATGAAGAGGACTTCGACGACGGCGATAGCGGCCCTGGCGGCGCTGGCCTGGCTGCCCGCATCGGTGCCAGCGAGCGGCCAGGAGACGACGGCCCAGGAGGTGCTCGAGGCGCTACGGCTGGGGGAGCGGGTGGAGAGTGCGCCGCGGTGGATGGATATCAACACCCTCGCCTCCTTTTTCCTCCGCCAGGTGGACCCATCGTCGTTGATGTGCACGGAAGGAGAGGACAGGTGCAGGTTCGAGCCCGCCCCGCGCACCTCGGTCGAGCTCGACGCCTTCGCCGACCAGGTGGCCGCGATCGCGGCCGACTCCACGCTCCCGGATCGCGTCCGGAGCAACGCCAGCTCCGCCCTGGCGAGCGCGGTGAGCCGCAGTCTAGGCAGGAGCAACGTGGGCACTCCGTACCCGCGCGCCTTCGATCTGCTGGTCCGGGTGTACGAGGGCGGCTACGACGATGCGCTGGACGACATCTGGCGGACCGATTCCCGCGCCTTCGACCTGCTGGTCCGGGTGTACGAGGGCGGCTACGAAGGTGCGCTGTACGACATCTGGCGGACCGATTCCGTGCGAGGCCCGGCGTACGTGCGCGAAGTCTTCGAGCGGAGCGAGCGGCCGCCGCTGTGCCGGCGATACCGCCCGGTCCTACAGGAATGCGACGGCTACGACTACTGGGACGACGCGCGCCCCACGCTGTTCTGCCGTGCGGGGATGATTCTGTTCGATGACATGGTGTCAGCAGCCCGCGAGCGGGCGCCCAGCGACCAGGTGTACGACCTCGCCGGAGTGCCGGACCCCATCCCCCCCGGTCTTCCGGAGCACGTGGAGGACCGGTACCGGCGCTGCCGCTAGCCGTGGGGGGCGTCGCGCGCCCCCGCCCCCGACGCCGCGCCCCGTCCCCATGGGCGGGCCGGAATTATCTGTCACGCAGCCCCCACATCACCTTGCCGGTCAGATAGATGGCTCGCCCTGCGCCGTCAAAGCCCAGCACCTCCTGGTATTCCTCCCGCCAGATGTTCTCGATGCGCACATTGAGCGATAGTCCGGGTCTGCCCGCCGCCGGGCTCGCCAGCTCGAGCTCCGCAGAGATGTCCACGACCGTGTGCCCCGGGAGCAGCACCGGGCTGGCGGGGTAGGTCGAAAAGTCGCGGTCGGTGCGTTCGCCGGTGTGGCGCAGCGTCGCCTCGATCCCGAACGATGCGCCTACGGTGTAGCTGGCCGAGACGGCGGCGGTGCGTTCCGGCCGCCTCATTAGCGGCTCCCCCTCGACGAAGACCGACCCTGGAAGGCTGTCGAAGCCGGCATCCTCGACTTCGGTGTCGAGCCAGGTGTAGCTCGCTCTCGCACTGAGCTCCCGGAACTCGGCCTCCACCTCCGCCTCGATTCCACTACTCCGCGCCCTGGCCACGTTCTCGAAGTTAGGTGTGGGGTCGTCCGGCGGTCTGCTGGTGTACTGAATGAGATTGCGGTAGCGCTGACTGAACGCTGTGGCCCGCAGCTCGGCCCACTGGCCAAGGTCGCGGTCGAGCCCCGCCTCGAAACCCACCGAGGTCTCCGGCCTGAGCTCCGGGTTGCCGGTGACGAACCCGGCGGCGTATGTCTCGTAGAAGGTGGGCTCCTTGATCCCGCTTCCACCAGCCAGGCGGAGCCTCGTCGTCCCGGAGAGCAGCAGCCAGACCGCGCCCGCACGCCACGTTGCGACGGTGCCGAAGCGCTCGTTGGACTCGACCCGAACGCCGCCATTCAGCGCCAGCTCCGCCAGCCGGGAGGACAGCTGTGCGTAGGCCGCGTGATTGCCGCGCTCGTTCTCCGAGCTCGACGAGGAGGTCCCCCACTCCGAGAGGTCCCTGCGGAGCGACCTCACCGACTGGTGCTCACGCTCGTACCCGGCCGCAAGCGTCGTCGCGGCCTCCGGTCTGTAGACCGATCGCACGCCTACCGCCGAGCGCCGCACTCCGCTAAGGCTGGCCGACCCGAAGAAGCCCACATTGTCGTCGGGGCCGTCCGGGGCATCCTGGCTCCCGTGGTCCGAGTCGTTCAGGGTGAAGGTCGCGCCGGTCTCGAAGGCGTCCGACCAGCGGTGGCCTACCTGCAGGCCGAGGAGCAGGGCGTCGCTGTGCGTGTAGGAGTTGCTGTCGGTCACCGCACCGGAGCCGTCGGTGGGGTGGTGGAAGGTACGGTCCGTGTAGCGGACGCTGAGCGCGGCGTCCGTGGCGGGGTCCAGCTGCCCCTGCACCCGCCCCGAGAAGGTCGTCCGGTAGTGCTGGTTGTTGAAGGCGAGCACACCGTCCGTCTCGCTTCGCCCGAGCGAGAAGGAGTACGATGTCGATCCGTCTCCCCCCGCGAGCGCGCCCCGCCAGCGCCGCGTACCGAATGTTCCGAGGGCTGCCGACAAGGTGCCGCTTGGCGACCCGCTGCCGCGACGGGTGAAGACCTGGACGACCCCGCTCATGGCGTCGGATCCGTAGAGCGCCGACGCCGCGCCGCGCACGATCTCGATGCGCTCGATGTTGTCGGTCGTCAGCCCTGAGAGGTCCACCGACCCGCCGGGGTCGTTCACGGGCACCCCATCCACCAGCACCCTGGTGTAGTCAGACTCGCCGCCCCGCAGGAACACCGACGCAATTGCCCCGAAGGACCCGCTTCGCACGACGGCAAGGCCGGAGACGCGCCTGAGCGCCTCGGCAAGGTCCTCGATCCCTCTCCGCTCCAGCTCGGCACCCGAGATGACCGTGGCGTGGGTTGCGACGGCCCATTCCGGTTCGGCCCAGCGGCTGGCCGTGACGACCAGTCCCTCGAGCTCCACGGGTTCCTGGGCCGCCGCGCGGAGATGCAAGAGGGAGGGGAACGGTGCCCAGATCGCGATTGCGGCCACCAGAGTCGGGCGAAGACATGGGGAAGACGGGATCCGGAAGGTGGTCATCTGGCTCTCCTCTCCGCACGAAGGGAGGGAGACGCCAAGCCGACGGTGCGATCGGGCGCACTCGATGGTGCGCCGGCGCATATCCGCCCCGTTCCGTGACCGGGTACCGACGGCCTGCCTCACCCAGCCTCCCCGCGGAAGCTGTGTCAGCGCGAGGGCGAGGCGATGCCCGCCGCAGCGCAACGGTGACGGCCGGTGGTCACGTTTCCTGGCTCGAGGTTTGGTCCGCCTTCCCGGAGTGGCCAGCCCGCGGACGAGCTGCCACCCTAGTGGCTTCTTCGGACCTCCCGAGTCGCCTCGGAACCTCTGACAGTGGCGGGGCCGCGCCGGATTCTCACCGGCTTCCGTGTCGTCCCCCGGCCTATTGTGTGGAAGGCCTCTACACTACCCAGACGAGGGGTGTCGGGCAAGCCTGCGGATCACCGCTCAGTGGATCGGTACGCCAATCCAGATCTGCTGAGTCACCACGGTCGCGCCCTGCAGCGTCAGCGGGCCTTCGGGGGCGGTTACGAAGTCGTTGCCAGGGGAGTTGACCGCTTCCACCGCGCCAAAAAATCCACCTCCCCTGTCGGTTCCGGGGTGGCCGGTTCCGGTCGTGAAGCGCAGTCCGTACTGGAGATCGAAGCCGTCGAAGGCGACCACCGCCGAGGCCGCAGGGGTCCACTCCATCCAGGACTCCTCCTGATTCCGGGTGGTGCTCTCGATGTTGTTGACCTGTTCCAGCGAGTAGCTGTACGAACGGCCCTCGATCCCTCCCTGCACCCGCACCTCGTCGAACTGATGCGAGAATCCGACCCGCAGCTGCGCATTCAGAAAGGCGAACTCGTTCTCGATCGTCCTGCCGCCCTTCGCGATCACCCCCTTGCCCTCGCCGAGGACGATGTCCTCCTCGGCCTCCTGCCAGGTGTCGCTCCAGATGGGCTGGAGCGCGACATCGACGGCGAAGGTGGATGCGCCCCGCGTGCGCGCCAGCCCGACGCCGAGCTCGAAGGCCGTGCTGTTGCCGGGGTCGCGCGGGATGTTCTGGATGTTGTAGTTGGGTATCTTGGGGTGCGACTTGCGATTGGCGGTGAGCGACACGCCGTAGCGCCAGCCCGGTGCCGCCTCGAGGGCGCGGTCCCACTCCAGCTGAGCTCCCCAGGCGTTCGTGCGGTCCAGATTGATCTCCCTCCTCCACGAGACTGCCGGCTCGATGTGGTGGTCGATCGTGTCCCAGTCCACGTCGGGCCAGACCACGTCCATGTAGGTGACGATGTGCTCCATGTCCACCATGTTGCGCGCGACCGTCAGCGAGAGGCGGCCCAGCCCGTCCTCGCGGTACAGCCCCATGCGCACGTCCCTCACCGAGCCCGACTGGTCCAGATGCAGCGCGCCCCCGTAGAGTAGATCGACCCCGTCCATCGCCTGCAGGTCCGAGGCGGTGGCTCCAATGCCTACCGACCACGGCGACTCGCCCAATCTGCGCCCGACGAAGCCGGCGGCGTAGAGGTTTCTCGACGACACGTCGGAGAGCCGAGGCGCGTCGGATACCCGCCACAGATCCACCCGGCCCAGCTCGTTGTCGACGTCCTGAATTGCCACCATGCCCCCGCCGAACCAACGCTGGCCGGCGACAAGGGCCGAAAAGGGCAGCGTCACCCCGTGCCCTCCGCCCCGACCGATCGCATAGGTCGCCGGAGAGCTGTACACCCCCGAGGCGCCGAGCATCGCACCCTTGGCCGGGTTCGACCAGCCGTCGGCCAGAGAGTCGGCCACCGCGAAGCGGACGCCCGCCATGCCGAGGTTCGACGAGGGGACGAGGAGGAACTGGTCGCCCGTGGCGACGGGAACGGTGCGCACCTGGATGAGCTGCGAGCTCAGCGCCCGGGGCAGCGCCATGGTCAGGATCGCGGTGCCGACCAGCACCGCCCGGTTCCGTAGTGTCGGGTTCATCTGTCGAGTCTCCTACGAGGCCACGACGAACGCTCCCCGTAGTGCCGCCCGGGAAAGCGATTCGGGAATGTAAACCAAAGTGGACGCGATGCAAAATCAACTTCGGAGACCCAGCCCTGCCAGATCTCCCCGCGCTTGTACCCCGGTGTGCGTCCAGAGTTCCACGACGCCCCCGAGCGAGCCACGAAACGTCAGAGGCGCTCGCGCAGCCAGCCGACGACATGGCCGATCCCGACGCGCACCTGCTCGAGGCTGTCACGGTCGCGGATCGTCGCCGTGTCGTCGTCCTTCGTCTGACCGTCGATCGTCACGCACCAGGGCGTCCCGGCCTCGTCCTGGCGGCGGTAGCGGCGGCCGATCGATCCCGCCTGGTCGTACATCGTCGGAATTCGCTCCCGACGGAGCTCGGCGATCAGGCGCTCGGCGATCTCGGGGAGGCCCAGCCTCTTCATCAGCGGGAAGACGGCGGCCTTGACCGGAGCCAGCGCCGGGTGCAGCCCCAGCACCACGCGCGACTGCCCCGCCACCACCTCCTCCCGGTAGCCGTCGATCAGCGCGACCAGCGCCGCCCTCCCCACCCCCATCGCCGTCTCCACCACGTACGGCAGGTAGCGCTCGCCACTCGCCGGGTCGATGTAGGCGAGGCGCTTGCCCGAGTACTCCTGGTGGCGCTCCAGGTCGAAGTCGGTTCGGTTGTGGATCCCCTCGAGCTCCTGCCAGCCAAAGGGGAACTCGTACTCGATGTCGACCGCGGTCTTGGCGTAGTGCGCGAGCTCGCCGGGTCCGTGCGCGTGGAGGCGCAGGCGCTCTGGAGCGATGCCCAGCTCCCGGTGCCACTCAACCCGCTGGTCCCGCCAGTACTCCCACCACTCGTCGTCGTCGCCGGGCTTCACGAAGAACTGCATCTCGGCCTGCTCGAACTCGCGGGTGCGGAATATGAAGTTCCCCGGGGTGATCTCGTTCCGGAAGGCCTTGCCGAGCTGCGCTATCCCGAAGGGGATCCGCTGCCTCGAGGTCTGCTGGACGTTGAGGAAGTTGACGTAGGCGCCCTGGGCCGTCTCGGGACGCAGGTAGACCACCGCCGCCGCCTCCTCGACCGGCCCCATGAAGGTCTTGAACATGAGGTTGAAGAGGCGCGGCTCGCCCAGCTCGCAGCTCTTGTCGGTTCCCTTCGGCAGCGACGCCTTCGCCGAGCACGCCCGCTCGGGCGCCTGATCGGCCCGCCAGCGCTTCTTGCACGCCCTGCACTCCACGAGGGGGTCGGTGAAGCCCGAGAGGTGCCCCGACGCCTCCCAGACCCTCGGGTGCATCAGTATGCCTGCGTCGAGTCCCTCGATGTCGTCGCGCGCGTGCACCATCGCCGACCACCAGGCATCGGCGACGTTGCGGCGCAGCTCGACGCCCAGAGGACCGTAGTCCCACACGGAGGCCGCGCCGCCATATATCTCCGACGACTGAAACACGAAGCCCCGCCGCTTGGCGAGTGAGACGACCTTCTCCATGAGCTCCGGCATCGCGCGTGCCTCTCCCTATCCGTTGGTCGCTACCGTTAGCAGCCCGTGGACAAACCTCCCACGGCATTCGAGGCGCGCTGCATCCCCGCTGGACCGCTTCGCTCGCCCGTCCGTACTGTAATATATACTTTACAATGTGTAATTCACGGTTTACAACTACTGTATCCCTGACTTCGCTCTGTGTTGCTCCTTGGCCCGGTAGCGCTGCTACCAAGCCATGCGGCCCGCAGAATGCACCCTGGCGGCATTCGAGGGGCGCTGCATCCGTGCTGGATCGCCTTGCTCTGCGTTGCTTCTTGGGCGAATGGCTCCGCCATGCGCCCCGCAAAGCGCCTTGCCAGCCCGGCGCTTCGCCCCTCTCTGTGCTCGCCCGGGCGCATCCACGGACCGCCTCGTCGCGCCTTGCCAGCGGGGCGCTTCGCGCCTCTCGGTGCTCGCGCGAGATTATCCACGGACTGCTACTTCGCTCCACTTCCAGAGCGCCTCCTGCGCAGCGCGGTCGCGGGCGTGAACGGACGGTTCGGAGACCTTCCCCTGCTCAAGGTAGGCACCGGCGAGCGCCTCGTCCCGGCGGCCCACCGCCAGCTCCGCGACTATCGGGGCCGCCTTCTCCGGGTTGTTGCCCAGGACGCGGGCCACCGTGCCGGTGCCCCACCCTCCGCCCATGTAGTCCCGGAGCAGCTGGGTATCGTAGACGCCCGGGTGCAGCGCGACCGGCTCGATCCCGTCACCGGAGGTGCGGCGTGCCAGCGCCCCGGTGAAGAGCACGTTGGCGAGCTTGCTCTGCTGGTACGCGACCAGCTTGCCGTATCTGCGGCGCTCGAAGGAGGGGTCGGAGAGATCGAAGGCGGGGCCGTCGTGCGCGGCCGAGGAGATGGTGACCACCCTGCTGGACCCCTCGTAGGCGCCGAGGAGAGGCAGGAGCAGATTCGTGAGTAGGAAGTGGCCGAGGTGGGTGACGGCCAGCTGCAGCTCGAAGCCATCCCGGCTCACCCGGTGCCGCTTAGGCAACACCGCGGCGTTGTTGACGAGGGCGGCGAGCGGGTGGCCAAGCGCCAGGGTTTGGCCAGCCCCCTCCCGCACCGAGGCGAGCGAGGCCAGGTCCGCTTCGACGAGGTGGTGCTCATCGCCATCCGGGAGCGGCGCCAGCCTGGCGAGCGCCGCCCTCCCCCGCTCGCGGTCGCGGCAGATCATGACGACGCGGTGACCCTGCGATGCCAGCAGCTCGGCCGCGGCCAGACCGATCCCGCGATTGGCACCTGTGATCGCGACTGTCTCCATCGATCGCGTCGCGCGCTAGCTCTGGAAACACGGAGCGGCCTCGGCTTCCGAGGGCGGGTGCACCACGCGCTGCGACAATCCGCCCTGTCCGTCGTCCTGCCATTGCACCAGGAGTCCCCTGGCGGCCACCTGCGCCCCGGCCGAGCTCTCGCCGAGCGGCACGACCCGGTAGTCTCCGAAGACCGTCTGCGTCCCGGCGGAGAAGAGGTAGTCGCGGACAATCGAGTCGTCGATTCCGCCCACCTCGGCCACGGATACCGTCAGCGCCTCCGCGAGCAACTCCATCGCGCCAAAGGCACTAGCCGCCGTGAAGCCCGGAGACTCGCCGTAGAGCTCCTCGAAGCTGGCCACGAAGGTGGCGTTGTCCGCGATGGCGCCCTCGGTGTCGCGGCTGGGCAGCCAGCTCGTGTACCCCACGACGCAGCGTGCCAGGTCGCCGACCTCGTCATGGAAGGAGGGCTCTTCGGGTCCCACCGCCCAACTCGTGAGGCGAGGCGCGTACCCGACCGCCGCAGCCGCCTCGGTAAGGCCGACGGCGTCGGACGAGTAGCCGCCGCCGATGAATATCTCGCCCTCCGCGTCCCTGGCGGCAACCGCCAGCGCCTCGTAGTCCGGGTCCTCGGAGAAGTCCATGTCAACGACCAGCTCGACGTCGTGGTCGTTAGCGGCCGAACGCACTCCCCTCGCCATGGCCCTCTGAAACCCCGAGTCCAGATAGACGAGGGAAGCCGTCGTCAGGCCCTCCGCCGCAGCCAACTCGACCGCTCCCCCGAGGAAGGACTCGGCCGAATTCAGCACCTGCACGCTCCACTCGCGCCCCATCTTCTCCCAGATCGCGGGGTCGGCCGCCATGCTGGCGACAAGTGGCCTCCGGGCCGCCTCGACGATCGGCACGACCGCCGCGGTAACGGCGCTGCTGTAAGGCCCAAGGACCATGTCCACGGAATCGCCCCTGGTGAAGTCGTAGTAGAGCTGGGCAGCGCGCTGAGGGCTGCTGGCGTCGTCGGCAGCCACCAGGCGAACGGACCTGCCATCTATGCCCCCGCCCTCGTTCAGCATCTGGGCAGCTAGGCGATAGCCCCGAAACAACCTGGCCGCGTCCGTGCTGAGCGGTCCGGTCGCGGAGTATGTGAAGGCAACCACGATATCGGGTGGGGAATTCGTGCAGGGCTCGGCCTCGGCGACGGAGTCGGGATAGATCAGACGCTGCACCAGGCCACCCTCTCCGTCGTCCTGCCACTGGAGCTGCTTGCGGATCAGCCTCGTCTGACTGCCCGCGTCCGAGTCCCCGAGCGGTGCGACGCCATATGGTCCCAACACCGTCTCCGTCTCGGTGGAGAACAGGTAGTTGCGCACTGCGGAGTCCGGGATTTCGCCGCTCTCGAGCATCGCTGCCTCGGCGGCCTTGCCGAGAAGCTCCATCGTCGCGAAGGCCGCTGCGGCCGTGTAGCCGGGAGTCAGGCCGTATTCCTCCTGGTAGGCCGCGATGAAGTCCTCGTTCGTCGCGAGCGGCCCGGTCGTAGCGAGCGACGCAGCCCACGGGGCGTTGCCGATGACACATCGCGCGCGGTCAACGCCAACGCGCTCCACCCAGTCGGGCTCCGCAGGGCCGATCGCCCAGCTGGTCAGGAGGGGGTAGTAGGACGCGGCGGCCACTGCGTTGGCGAAGGCGACCGCGTCCGCCGTGTAGCCCCCTCCCAGGAACAGGTCCGCCCCCAGCTCCTTGGCCCTCGCGGTCAGCGCGGCGTGGTCGGCACCGCCCACGGGATAGCTCTCGTCCAGTACGAGATCGAGGCCGTGCTCGGCCACGACGTCCCGCACGCCCGCAGCCGCCGACACGGGAAAGCGCGAGTCCTCGTAGACCAGGGCGACGGTCTCCGCACCTACGGCCGCCGCCACCTCCACCGCACCGCTCAGGTTGGCGCGGGCGTTGTTCATCATCTGCACCGTCCACCGGCGGCTCTTGCCACCCCAGATCTCGTGCGACGCGGCGAGCGGCGTGATCAGAGGCCGCGCGGCGGCCTCGGTCACCTCGACGACCGCCTGGGTGATCGAGCTCGCATAGGGACCCAGCAGCAGGTCAACGCTGTCGTCGGCGACGAATTCCCGGTAGAGTCCGGCGGCGGTCTGCGGGTCGCTGCGGTCGTTGCCCAGCACGAGCTCCACCTGCCTGCCGCCAATTCCGCCAGCTTCGTTGAGCATCCGCACCGCGAGCCGGTAGCCCCGCTCCACATTCATCCCCTCGGGCGCCAGGGCACCGGACTCGGGCCGGCTCGCCGCGATCCTCACCGGGGAGGTGTCGGGCATCGTATCGGCGCACCCGGCACCGATGCCACCCAATAGCGTGAGCGACACAGCCAGCGAGCGTGTCGAAGAACACCTACTCATCCTGTGCCTCCTTGCTGGAGTCTCTGATTCAGTGAAGCCGATGCCCTGTCCAGGTTAGCGCGCCGCTGGACCCCCTCGCTCGCTCCTCCACAGTGTAATGTTTGCTTTACAATATGCAATCCATAGTTTACAATTCCCATGTCCGTGGACAAGCCTCCCACAACATCCGGCGTCACACCTCCCGTAACACCTCGTCGAGGTCCGGCATCGCCTCGCCCGGTGCGGTCAGGGGCAGTATCTCCTCCTCGTAGAAGTCCTGCTCCACCACGAAGTCGACGTCGTGCCACCGGTGCGTGCCGGTCCCCGCGGGGATGAGGTGGCCGATGATGATGTTCTCCTTCAGGCCCTTCAGCTCGTCCTTGGCACCGCGCACCGCGGCGTCGGTGAGCACCCTCGTCGTCTCCTGGAAGGAGGCCGCCGAGATGAAGGAGTCGGTGGTCAGGCTCGCCTTGGTGATTCCCAGGAGCAGCGGCTCCTGGCGAGCCGGCCGCAGCGGGTCCCTTCCCTGCTCGGCCCGCTGCGCGTTCTCCTCGGCCAGGCGCTCGTTGGCGCGCCGGAAGGCGAGGCGGTATACGTGATCGCCCTCCAGCAGGTCGGTGTCGCCCGGGTCGACGACGCGGACCTTCTGCAGCATCTGGCGCACGATCACTCCGATGTGCTTGTCGTTGATCTTGACGCCCTGGAGCCGGTATACCTCCTGGATCCCATTCAGCAGGTACTCCTGGACCTCGCGGGGGCCGAGGATCCGCAGGATGTCGTGGGGGTTCACCGGTCCCTCCGAGAGGCGGTCGCCGGCGCGCACCTGATCCCCCTGGTGGACGCGCATGTGCTTCCCCACCGGAATGTCGTACTCGCGACGCTGACCCTTCTTGGGCGTGAGGATGACCTTGCGCTTGCCGCGCTTGATGTCGCCGAACGAGACGACGCCGTCGATCTCCGTGATTACGGCCGGGTCCTTCGGACGCCTCGCCTCGAAGAGCTCCGCAACCCTGGGCAGCCCGCCCGTGATGTCGCGCGTCTTGTACACCTCGCGGCCGATCTTGGCGATGATGTCGCCCGGATGGACGGCGTCCCCCTCGGCGCAGGTGAGCTGCGCCCCGACGGGAATGATGAACTCCTTGACGAGCTCGCTCGTGGGGGATTCGCCGCGTCTGATCTGGATCGTCGGGTGGAGCTTCTTGTCGCGGTCCTCGATCACCATGTTCTGGCGCCGTCCCGTCGACTCGTCGAGCTCCTCGCGCACCGTCTGCTCCTGCACGATGTCGACGAAGCGCAGAGTGCCCTCGGAATCGGCTACGACCGGCTCCGAGTAGGGGTCCCAGCTGAAGAGCAGGTCGCCCGCCTTGATCACCCGGTCCTTGTCGACGTGGATCGTCGCGCCGTACGGCACGGCAAGCTTGCTGCGAACCTGTCCCTCGCGGGTCTGGATGACGATCGTGCCCTCGCGCGACGTGACGATGCGGTTGCTCTCCCGATCCTGGACGAGCGAGACCCGCTCGAGCGCCACGACTCCCGCGATCTTCGACTTGCGCTGATTCTGTGCCGCGATCCGCGCGGCCGTGCCTCCGATGTGGAAGGTGCGGAGCGTCAGCTGGGTGCCCGGCTCGCCGATCGACTGGGCCGCGAGGATCCCCACCGCCTCGCCGATGTCGACGATCTCCATCGTCGCGAGGTTGCGCCCGTAGCACATCTGGCAGATCCCCAGCTCGGCCTCGCAGCTGAGCACCGAACGGATCTTCACCGACTGGATCCCCGCGTCCTCGATCGACTCCGCCGCCTGCTCGCTGATCAGCTCCCCGGACCTCAGAATCAGCTCGCCGTCGATGGGGTCGTACACCTCTTCGAGCGCCACGTTGCCGACGATCCTGTCGGCTAGCGGCTCCACTATGTCCTCCCCCTCCTTGAGGGCGCTGACCTCCAGCCCCTGGAAGGTGCCGCAATCCGTCGTCGTAATCGTCACGTCCTGGGCGACGTCGACGAGCCTCCGCGTCAGGTAGCCCGCGTCGGCGGTCTTCAGCGCCGTGTCCGCGAGACCCTTGCGGGCGCCGTGGGTGGAGATGAAGTACTCGACCACGCTCAGCCCCTCGCGGAAGTTGGACCTGATCGGGCTCTCGATGATCTCGCCGATCCCGCCGGTGAGCTTCTTCTGGGGCTTCGCCATGAGGCCGCGCATCCCGGCCAGCTGCCGCATCTGGTCGCGGTTCCCGCGCGCGCCCGAGGTCATCATCATGTACACCGGGTTGAAGCCGGCCTTCGACTTCTCGAGGTGCCGCACCATCGCGTCCGCGACGTCGTTGTTCGCGTGCGTCCAGGTGTCGATGATCTTGTTGTAGCGCTCCCCGTTCGAGATGAATCCATCCCTGTAGGCGTTCTGGAAGCGGGCCACCTCCGTCGCCGCCGTGTCGAGCAGCTCCACCTTCTCCGGCGGCACCTCCAGGTCGTCGACACCGACCGAGACGCCGCCCATCGTGGCGCACCGGAAGCCGAAGTCCTTGAGGTCGTCGAGAAAGGCCGTCGTGGCGGCGAGCCCCGCGTCGGTAAAGCACCGGAAGACGAGGTCGCCGAGCTCCTTCTTGCCGAAGGTCTGGTTGAGGAAGCCGACCTCGTCGGGGATGATCGAGTTGAAGAGGACCCGGCCGGCGGTGGTGCGCACCCACCCGGTCTCGGCGGCCTCCCCGCTCTGGTCCGCGCCGCTCTCCGGATCGACCCAGTACCAGCACGGGGTCGAGAGGTAGACGTGGCCGAGCGCCTCCGCCATCTCGACCTCGCCGTATGTGGAGAAGCGGGGTGCGTCGGCGTAGATCTCCGAGAGCCTTGCGTCTCCCCTTTCGCGGTCGGCCTTGGGTGTGTTCGAGCTCTTGGCGAGCGTCTCCAGGGTGGCAATCTCGAGGGGCGGCTTCGTCAGGTAGTAGGAGCCGATGACCATGTCCTGGCTGGGCGAGGCCACCGGCCGGCCATTGGAGGGAAGGAGGACATTGTTGCTGGACAGCATCAGGACCCGGGCCTCGAGCTGCGCCTCGAAGGAGAGCGGCAGGTGGACCGCCATCTGGTCGCCGTCGAAGTCGGCGTTGAAGGCTGCGCAGACGAGCGGGTGGATGCGGATCGCCTTCCCCTCGACGAGGACCGGCTCGAAGGCCTGTATCCCGATGCGGTGGAGCGTCGGTGCGCGGTTGAGGAGGACCGGGTGGTCCCGGATGATGTCCTCGAGGACCTCGTAGACCTTGGGCTCCTCCTGCTCGACGATCTTCTTGGCCCGCTTCACCGTCTCGGCCTCGCCGCGCTTCTCCAGCTCGTGGATGATGAAGGGCTTGAAGAGCTCGACCGCCATCGTCTTGGGGAGCCCGCACTGGTGCAGCTTCAGCTCCGGGCCGACGACGATCACCGAGCGGCCGGAGTAGTCGACGCGCTTGCCCAGGAGATTCTGGCGGAAGCGTCCCTGCTTCCCCTTCAGCATGTCGGAGAGCGACTTGAGGGGGCGCTTTCCCCGGCCCCGGATCGCCTTGGCGCGGCGGCCATTGTCGAAGAGCGCGTCCACCGACTCCTGCAGCATGCGCTTCTCGTTCCTGAGGATCACTTCGGGCGCCCGCATGTCGATCAGCTTCTTGAGCCGGTTGTTGCGGTTGATGACCCGGCGGTAGAGGTCGTTCAGGTCGGAGGTCGCGAACCTGCCCCCATCGAGCGGCACCAGTGGGCGCAGGTCGGGCGGGATCACGGGGACGGCGTCGAGGACCATCCACTCGGGGCGGTTGCGCTTGTCGGCCGTGTCGCCGGAGTTGCGGAGCGCGTCCACAACCTTCAGGCGGCGCAGCTTCTTCTTCTTGCGGTGCTGCGAGGTCTCGTTGACGATCTCGTCGCGCAGCCAGAGCGCGAGGCGGTCGAGCCCCTTGCCATCGCGGTTCCGCTGGCCGATCTCCACCTCTGGCGAGTCGAGCTCCTTGAGAAGGGTCCTGACGGCTTCGGCACCGATCTCGGCGGTGAATGCCTCGTCGCCCTCCTCGCGAGCCCTCACCCGCAGGTCGTAGTACTCGTCATCGTCGAGCAGATCGAGGAACTCCACATCCTGCCGACCGGGGCGCGTCACCACGTACGAAGCGTAGTAGATGACCTTCTCCAGGTCCTTGAGCGTCATGCCCAGGAGGTAGCCGAGCTGGCTGGGGAGCGTCTTGAAGAACCAGATGTGGCAGACGGGGACCGCGAGCTCGATGTGCCCCATCCGCTCGCGCCGCACCTTGGAGAGGGTGACCTCGACCCCGCAGCGGTCGCATACGATGCCCCGGAAGCGAATGCGCTTGTACTTCCCGCAGGCGCACTCCCAGTCCTTCGCCGGCCCGAAGATGCGCTGGCAGAAGAGGCCATGCGGCTCGGGCTTGAAGGAGCGGTAGTTGATCGTCTCGGGCTTGGTGACTTCGCCGTGCGACCACGCGCGAATGTCTTCGGGCGACGCAATCCGCACCCGGATGAAGTCGAAGTCCATCAGACGCGATTCTCTTCCGCGGGGAAAGTCGATCATGTCGTTGGCCACCGTGTGGTTGCAGTGCTAGTTGTGCCCAGCAGTCCGTGGATAATCTCGCGCGAGCACCGAGAGCGGCGAAGCGGGCCGCATCGTGTCTCCTCACTCTTCCCGGTTGAGCTCGACGGCCAGTCCCAGCGCCTGGAGCTCCTTGACGAGGACGTTGAAGGACTCGGGAATCCCGGGCTTCGGCAGGTTCTCGCCCTTCACGATCGCTTCGTAGACCTTGGAGCGTCCCGTCACGTCGTCGGACTTGACGGTGAGGATCTCTTGCAGCGTGTGCGCCGCCCCGTAGGCCTCGAGCGCCCACACCTCCATCTCGCCGAAGCGCTGACCGCCGAACTGCGCCTTGCCCGCGAGCGGCTGCTGCGTCACGAGCGAGTAGGGGCCGATGCTGCGTGCGTGGATCTTGTCGTCGACGAGGTGGGAGAGCTTGAGGACGTAGATGACGCCGACTGTGATGGGGAAGCGGAAGCGCTTCCCGCTCCGTCCGTCCCGGAGCCAGATCTTGCCGTTGGAGAGTATGTCGGCGGCTGCCAGGAGCTCCTGCACCGAAGCCTCCAGGCTGGCCCCCTTATTGCCCTTCGCAAGTGCGTGGACAGCCGGAAAGACGTCGTCTAGCGGACGGCCTCGCTTCTCGGCCACCCACCTGGCGGCCCCGACTACGAAGTCGCCCAGCGCTTCGAGGACCCCGTGCGCCTCCTCGCCAGCCCACGGCGCCAGGTAGTCGTCGAGCGACTTCCCGATCCCGACCCCGGCGGCATCCGAGATGGACGTGCCCGAGCTCCCGTTTCCGGAGCTCCCGTTGTCCGATACCGAGGCGCTGCGAATCTGGCCCGTCTCCGGGTGCAGATCGGCCGCGCGCAGGAGGCGCTCGTAGTGAAGCGTCTCGAAGGGCCACTCGACGTCCGCCTGCAGCGTCGCCGCCGCCCACCTCGCCCCCGCCAGCTTCAGGAGGATCGAGATCTCGTCCTCGGAAGCCCCCTGGAAAACGGGCGTCTTGGCCCCGAAACCCAGGTTCTCGGCTGCCCACCCCAGGTGGGTCTCCAGGATCTGGCCCACATTCATGCGGGACGGCACGCCGAGCGGGTTGAGGACGATGTCGACCGCCGACCCATCCGGGAGGAAGGGCATGTCCTCCTGCGGCGCGATCCGCGCGATGATTCCCTTGTTGCCGTGGCGGCCAGCCATCTTGTCGCCGACCGAGATCTTCCGCTTCTCGGCCACGTAGACCTTGACGAGCTGCACCACGCCCGGCGGGAGCTCGTCGGGCTGGAACACCTTGTCGATCTGCTCCTCGGTGCGCTCGCGGACGCGCTCGGTGCGCCGCTTGGCCTCCCGGACGAGCGCCTGGATCTTCTCGTTGACCTTCGGGTCCTGC
This sequence comes from Gemmatimonadota bacterium, assembly GCA_026706635.1. Taxonomy (GTDB): domain Bacteria; phylum Gemmatimonadota; class Gemmatimonadetes; order Longimicrobiales; family Gaopeijiaceae; genus Bin94. The sequence continues at coordinate 32,770 of JAPOYJ010000002.1, forward strand.
ACCTTGAGTCGCGAGAGGTCGATCTCCGACAGGCTCACCCCGCGCAGCACCCTGGCGCTGATCCTCGTGCCCTCCTCGAAGAAGGGCTCGACCGTGCCCCGCTTCAGGCAGAGTGCGATCGTCTGGTTGCGCGGGCGCGTGAGGAGCACCCGCAGCTCCTCGTCGCGCGCCCCGATGATGCGGCGGATCTCGTCGCGCTCCTCGTTCCTGAGCTCGCCGATGCGGGCACCGTGCTCCCGTTCCAGCAGAGGGTCGTCTATCCGGCGCGAGAATATCTTGACGTCGATGACCGTCCCGACCATCCCCGGCGACATGCGGAGCGACGAGTCCTTCACGTCCTTGGCCTTCTCTCCGAAGATCGAGGTCAGCAGCTTCTCCTCCGGCGAGAGCTCGGTCTCGCCCTTCGGCGTGATCTTGCCGCATAGGATGTCGCCGCTCTTGACGCGGGCGCCGACGCGCACAATCCCGCGCTCGTCCAGATCCACAAGGCTTTCCTCGGCCACGTTCGGAAGCTCGCGCGTGATCTCCTCCATCCCGCGCTTCGTGTCCCGGACGTGCAGCTCGAGCTCCTGGATGTGGATCGAGGTGAAGATGTCGTCCCGAACGAGACGCTCCGAAACGACGATCGCGTCCTCGAAGTTGTGGCCGTACCAGGGCATGAAGGCGACGCGAACGTTGCGTCCGAGCGCGAGCTCGCTCCGGTCGGTCGAGGGTCCGTCGGCGATGATGTCGCCCTTCCTGACCCGCGCCCCCGACCTGACCAGCGGACGCTGGTTGATGGCGGTGTCCTGGTTGGTCCGCCAGAACTTCTTGAGCCGGTAGCGGTCGAACTGGGCCAGCTTGGCGAGGGGCCTGCGGGCGGCCTTCTTCTCGACGCCCTTGTCCACGACGATCTCGTCGGCGGTGACGCGCACCACCTTCCCGTCCCGCCGGGCGACGACGACGGCGCCGGAGTCCCGCGCGACCTTCTCCTCGAGTCCGGTGCCGACAAGCGGCGAATCGGTGTAGAGGAGCGGCACACCCTGACGCTGCATGTTGGAGCCCATCAGCGCCCGGTTGGCGTCGTCGTGCTCCAGGAAGGGAATCATCGCCGCGGCGACCGAGACCAGCTGGTCGGGAGCGACGTCGATGTAGTCGATATCCTCCGGCCTCTCGAGGGGGAAGTCGCCCCGGCGGCGGCAGAGGACGTACTCGTTCTGGAACGATCCATCGGGGTTCAGCGGTGCGTTCGCCTGCGCGATCGTCGCCTCCTGCTCCTCGTTGGCCGAGAGCCAGCCGATCTCGTCGGTCACCCTTCCCTCGACTACCCTTCGGTACGGCGTCTCGACAAAGCCCAGATCGTTTACGCGCGCATACGTCGTGAGCGAGGTGATCAGACCGATGTTGGGGCCCTCGGGCGTCTCGATCGGACACATGCGCCCGTAGTGCGAGTAGTGCACGTCGCGCACCTCGAAGCCGGCCCGTTCGCGAGTCAGCCCCCCCGGCCCGAGCGCAGAGAGGCGCCGCTTGTGGGTGAGCTCGGCCAGAGGGTTGGTTTGGTCCATGAACTGGCTGAGCTGCGACGACCCGAAGAAGGCCTGGATGACCGCCGACACGGTGCGCGCATTCACCAGATCGTCGATGTTCACCTTCTTGGGGTCGTTGCTGATCGACATGCGCTCGCGCACCAGCCTGGCCATCCGCGAAAGGCCGACCGAGAGCTGGTTGGCGATGAGCTCGCCCACGGTGCGCACGCGCCGGTTCCCCAGGTGGTCGATGTCGTCGATTCGGCCCCTGCCCTCGCTGAGCTCGATCAGGTACCTGACGATCTCGACGAAGTCCTCCTTGGTGAGCACAGTCTCGGTGGCGGGGATGTCGAGCCCCAGCCGCTGGTTGATCTTGTATCGGCCGACGCGTCCCAGGTCGTAGCGCTGCGGATCGAAGAAGACCTGCTCGAGCGCCCTGCGCGCCGTGCGCAGGTTGGGGGCCTCACCCGGACGGAGGAGCGAGTAGATGGCGTTCAGCGCCTCCTCCTCGTTCTCGGTCGGGTCCTTCGCTATGGTGTTCTTGACTATCGGGCTCTCGCCCGGACGCCCGCCCTTGGCCTCGGGGGCCGACCTGAAGAGCTGAACCTCCTTGCAGCCCAGGCGCTGGAGAAGCCTGACCGAGTCCTTGTCGAGCTCCGCTCCGACCTCGAGCACCACCTCGCCGGTCTCCGTGTCCACGACCTCCTCGGCGACGACGGCGCCGAGGACCGATCGCTCGTCCTCCTCCTCATCGGGGACCACAGCCGGCCTGGACTCGAAGAAGAGCCGGTAGATGTCGGCGTCCGAGCCGTACCCGAAGGCGCGCAGCAGAGCCGACGCCGGGAACTTCTTCTTCTTGTCGATGTGGACGTAGCAGATGTCGTTGATGTCGATCGTGAACTCGACCCACGACCCCCTGAAGGGGATAATCCGGGCGCTGTTCAGGCGGGCGCCGTTCGGGTGCACCTCCTCCTCGAAGACCACGCCCGGAGAGCGGTGCAGCTGGCTCACCACGACCCGCTCAGCCCCGTTGATGACGAAGGTCCCCAGGTGCGTCAGCAACGGCAGGTCGCCCAGGTAGACATCCTTCTCGACGGTCTCCCGCAGCCGCCTCTTCTTGCCCTTGCCCTCGTAGAAGCCGAGACGCAGCATCGCCTTGAGGGGCGAAGCATACGTCATGTCGCGTTCGATGCACTCCTCGACCGAGTACTTCGGCTCGCCCAGGGCGGAGGAGACGTACTCGAGCTCGCCATTCGTGTCCTTGATGGGAAAGATGTCCTCGAAGATGCCGTCAAGGGAGAACTCCCACCCCTCCGAGTCGGCGGGGCCGCGCTTCACGAGCTTCCCGAAGGAGCGCGTCTGGACGTCAAGCAGGTCGGGCATCGGCATCGCCGCGCGCAGCTTGCCGAAACTGACGGCCGGGCGGGTGCCCTCTATCGCGCCGGTGGGCTGGACGGCGCCGTTCTCACTAGGCAATTGACCACACTCCCGTAGTAGTTATGGATAGGCGACGGGCACGAGCCCGCACCGGGGGCGGAGATGGCATGGGGCACCCCCGCGCGGGGCGCCCATGGATCCGACTCGACGTGTACAGCGAGGGGCGACCTACTTGAGGACCACGGTGGCGCCGACTTCCTCCAGCTTCGCCTTGATCTCCTCGCCCTCCTCCTTGCCGACGCCCTCCCTGACCGAGCTGGGCGCCTTGTCGACGAGCTCCTTGGCCTCCTTGAGGCCCAGGCTCGTGATCTGCCGCACCACCTTGATCACCTGGATCTTCTTCGACCCGAAGTCCTCGAGCACCACCTCGAACTCGGACTGCTCCTCCTCGGCGGCCTCCTGAGGCCCGGCTGCGCCAGGCATCGCCATCGCCGGGGCGACGGCCGCGCTCACGTTGAAGCGGCTCTTGAAGGCCTCCACAAACTCCGACAGCTCCGTGACCGTCATGGTGCCGAAGGTCTCGAGCAGCTCCTCCTGATTCACAGCCATAGTCTCTCCTGCCTCCCGTTGGGTGCGCCCCGTTCGCACGGGTCCGCCGTGGAAATCGTCACTCTGGCCACTACGCCTCTATCGCTCTCGGTCGCGCTCGCCCTGGAGCGCCTCCACCAGTCCCGCCATCTCCTGCAGCTTGCCCTGGATCGCGGTCAGGAGCGCCGCCGTCGGAGCGCTCAGCGCACCGGCCATCTGCGCGAGGAGCTCCTCTCTGGAGGGCAGCTCGGCCAGGCGCCGAATCGCATCCGGGTCGAGCACCTCGCTCGCCAGCACGCCCACCTTGAGCGCAGGCCTGTCTTCGTTCTCCCTGGCAAAGTCCCTGATCGTCTTGGCAACCGCCGCCACTACCTCCGAGTCGCCGAAGACCACTCCGGTCGGGCCCTCCAGGTGGCCCGAGATGTCGGGCATCTCGGTATCGGCGAGAGCTCGCTTGACGAGACGGTTCTTCACCACCAGGAACTCGCCGCCCGACTTCTTGAGCTGGCTCCTCAGCGTCGTCATCTGCTTGACGCCCAGTCCGGTAAAGTCCGTCAGGAGTATCGCATCCGTCTCCTGGACGCGCTCTCGGAATCCCTCCACGAATGCTTCTTTACGCTCTCTGATCATGGCCTTACCCGGATCGCGCGAAGCTGTTGGGATCGACGGCCACGCTCGGCCCCATCGTGCTCGACACCGACACGCTCTTCACATAGGTGCCCTTGGACGCCGAAGGCTTGGCCCTGAGCACCGACGACATGAAGGCGTTCAGGTTCTCGACCAGCGGCTCGAGATCGAAGGACACCCGCCCGATCGGGGCGTGCAGGTTGCCGGTCCGGTCGACCCGGTACTCGATCTTCCCCGCCTTGATCTCGGCGATCGCCCGACCCACGTTGAAGGTCACCGTGCCGGCCTTCGGCGTCGGCATGAGGCCGCGTGGCCCCAGGATCCGGCCCAGAGGTCCGACGAGCCGCATCAGGTTCGGGGTTGCCACGCAGACGTCGAAGTCGAGCCATCCGCCCTTGATCTTCTCGACGTACTCCGTCCCCACGTAGTCGGCACCGGCCTCCTCGGCCTCCACCTCGTGCTCGCCCTGGCAGATCGCGAGCACCCGTGGGGACTTACCGGTGCCATGGGGGAGCACCACCGTGCCGCGCACCACCTGGTCGGCGCGCCGGGGGTCGACGCCCAGATGGGTTGCGACATCGATGCTCTCGTCGAAGCCGGCGTAGGCCATCTCCTTGACCCTGCCTAGAGCCTCGCCGGGCTGTCGCTTCGCGAGGGTGTCGTACGAGCCCCTCGCCTCCGAGTACTTCCTGCCGCGTCTTGGCACAATGTCCTCCGTAGGGCCCTCAGGCCGCCAGCTCGCCGTCCACCTCGATGCCCATGGCCCGCGCCGTACCGCTGACCATCCGCATGGCGCTCACGATGTCCTCCGTATTCAGATCCGGCATCTTGATCTCGGCGATCTCCTTCACCTGGGCCACCGTCAGCGTCGCCACCTTGTCGGTGTGCGGCTCCGCCGAGCCCTTCTCGATCCCGAGCGCCTTCCTGATCAGGAAGGAGGCAGGCGGGGTCTTCGTGACGAAGGTGAAGGAGCGGTCGACGTACACGGTGATCTCGACCGGAATCAGCGTGCCCGCCTGCGCCTGCGTCCTCGCGTTGAACTGCTTGCAGAAGTCCATGATGTTCACGCCGTGCTGGCCGAGCGCCGGACCCACCGGGGGGGCCGGATTCGCCTGGCCGCCGACGATCTGGAGCTTCGCAAATCCGAGGATCTTCTTTGGTGGTGGCATCGCTGTCCTCTGGCCTTTCTTGCTTGAGCTAGAAGCCGCGCGCCTGTGTGAAGTCCAGCTCCACGGAGGTGGGGCGCCCGAAGAGGGATACCTCCACCTTGACCTTGCCCTTCTCGGGGTAGACCTCCTGGACAGTCCCCGAGAAGTCCGTGAAGGGCCCCTGCATCACCTCGACCACCTCGCCGACGCGGAAGGGGATCTCCTCGCGTGCCGAGATCTCCTCCTCGACCTCGATTCCGAGGATCCGGTTCATGTCCTCCTCGCGGACCGGCTGTGGATCCCCCTGCCCCACGAAGCGCACGCCCTTCATGGCGGAGATCATGTGCTCGGTGCTCTGGTTGAGGACCATGCGCACGAGGAGGTAGCCTGGGTACAGGGGCTTGGTCACCGGCACCCGCTTGCCCTTGCGGATCTCGACGACATCGTGGGTAGGCACCAGGACCTCCCTGATGTCGCGGTCGTCGCCGGGGCGCTTGTCGATCTCCTGCTGGATCAGACGCCGCACCCGGTTCTCGTGACGTGCCTGGGTCTGCACGGCGTACCAGCGGCCCACGCTCTCCGTCTGTGCGCCGGGCACTAGGTGAAGATCCCGATGATGAAGTCGACTATGACCGTTCTCGAGAAGATGTCCATGATCCAGATGATCAGGGACACGATGATGGTGAAGACGATGACGACCCAGGTGGCGTTGCGGAGCTGGTCGCGATCCGGCCACGTCACCCTCTCCATCTCGGTGACGCACTCCTGCACGAAGGTCCTGGCACCCGCTATGCGTGACATGGAGGACTCCCCTAGTCAATGATGGAGGTGACGACGCCGGCGCCGACGGTGCGGCCGCCCTCGCGGATCG
>JAPOYJ010000048.1 GCA_026706635.1 Gemmatimonadota bacterium
CTCGCGCGAGCACCGAGAGCGGCGAAGCGCCCCGCTGGCAAGGCGCGACGAAGGGTTGGTAGCAGCGCTACCGGCCCGAGGAGCAACGCAGAGCGAAGCCACGGGTATGAGAATTGTAAACCATGAATTACACAATGTAAGGCGTAGGTTACAGTATGGACAGGCGAGCGAAGCGGTCCAGCGGGGATGCAGCGCTGCTCGAATGCCGCGGGAGGTTTGTCCACGGGCTGCTAGCATGGGGCGCACGGCGCGGCGGGCCACTCGCGAGGGCGCGCATGGGCTCCGACTCGGCGTGCTCGCCCTGGCTGCGGCGTGCGGGGTCTTCGACGACTGGACCCCGGAAGAGATCTCCTTCGAGATCACCGGATCGGAGGGAATGGGCGCCCAGGTGGTGTACTCGACCGAGTTTTCGGCCGGAGTGGATATCGGCGGCGTCACGAGTGTGCTGGTCTACGCCTCGGACACGGTCGACCACACGCTGCCGATCGACACCTCGATGAGCATTGCCCGCGATCAGCGGTGGCTCGTGCTCGTCGAGCCAGCGGGTGGCGACACGCTGGACGTCGACGTAGTCGTGTCCGTCGACGACCGCTCGCTGGTCATGGAGTCAGGGTCGATACTGCCGGAGACGCCGTGGCGCTACCTGTACGTCTTCAATCAGAGGATCACGCGGGACGTGGACGTGCGCTTCTGACGATGCCGCGCCCATCTCCCGCCGCGCTGGCAAGCAGTCCGTGGGAGGTTCGTCCACGGGCTGCTAGGAAGGCCTCCGCGCTGGCTTGTGTGCTGGTGCTGGCCGGGTGCTACCAGTACCTCCCCGTCGAGGTGCCCGCGCCCGGATCGGTGGCGCGGGTGCAGGTACCGGTCGTCTCGGCGCTCTCCGACCCCACCGCGCCCCCTCCCACCGTGTCGGTCGAGGGGGTCGTCCTCGAATCGGGCGACACGCTCGTGCTGAAGGTCCTCGAGCGGCGCCGGGTGGGCGCGCTTCGCGAGGTGGTCCGGGAGAACTCCTACCGGGTGGCGCTGAGCGAGCTGACGGCGATCGAGGTGCGGGAGCGAGCGCCGGCGAAGAGCGCGGCGCTGGGATCGGTGATCGTCGCGGGCGCAGTCTATCTGGCGGTCTCGGCGCTTAGGGGCAGGTCGGGGAGCGGCGGGGAAGGGCCGGGTGGCAACGGGGGGCGGGCCGCTCAGCCGCCGCCGGGCCCGGGAGAGTAGATCCACCTTGCCGAACCGGATCGCGACCGGCGGCGGCGTTGGCATCTGTGGGTTGGCTCTGCTCGCGGCGGTCGGGCAGGCTCCGGCGCCGCTGCACGGACAGGAGGCGAAGGAGGAGGAAGGGGCCTATCGGGAGGATCTCTGGGGATCGCTCGAGTGGCGAAGTGTGGGTCCGGCGCGGGGTGGTCGCTCCATCGCGGCGGCGGGATCGACGCTGCGGCCCCTCGAGTACTACATGGGGACGACGGGTGGCGGTCTCTGGAAGACGACAGACGGCGGCCTGACGTGGGATCCCGTGACCGACGGACAGATCGGGAGCGCCTCGGTCGGGGCTGTCGCGGTTTGCGAGGGCGACCCCGACATCGTCTACATCGGCACCGGCGAGACGCAGCTCCGGGGCAATATCCAGCAGGGCGACGGCGCCTACCGGTCGGTGGACGCAGGCGAGAGCTGGGAGCACGTCGGGCTCGCCGAGGTGCAGAACATCGCCCGCATCCGGGTCCACCCGGGCGACTGCGACGTCGCATGGGCCGCGGCCTTCGGCAAGCACTCCGCGCCGAACGCCGAGCGCGGCATCTACAAGACGACCGACGGCGGAGAGAGCTGGCGGCTCGTCCTCCATCGAAGCCCCCGTGCCGGTGGGGTGGAGATCGGCGTCTCGGCGACCGATCCGGAGGTCGTCTACGCGGCGATCTGGGAGGCGTGGCGGCGCTCGTGGGGCATGTCGTCGGGCGGGGCCGAGAGCGGGCTCTGGAAGTCCGTCGACGGGGGCGAGAGGTGGACCGAGATCACCGAGCGGATCGGTCTGGCGGAGGGGCCGGTGGGGAAGATCGGAGTGGCGGTGTCGCCCGCCAACCCCGAGCGCGTCTGGGCGTTGGTCGAGCACGAGCCCGACGGGGGACTCTGGCGCTCCGACGACGGGGGCGAGACGTGGACGCGGGTCAACGACGAACGCAAGCTCCGGCAGCGGGCATTCTACTACACGCGCGTCTACGCCGACCCCTTGGACGAGGATGTCGTCTACGTCCTCAACGTCGCCTTCCACAAGTCCATCGACGGGGGCGAGTCCTTCGAGACGATCGCGGTGCCGCACGGCGACAATCACGACCTCTGGATGGCGGCCGGCGATCCGGACCGCATGATCAACGCCAACGACGGCGGCACCAACGTCTCCTTCAACGGCGGCGAGAGCTGGACCGACCAGGACTATCCGACGGCGCAGTTCTATCGCGTCGCCACCACGCGGCACCTGCCCTACCACATCTGCGGAGGGCAGCAGGACAACTCGACTGCGTGCATCCCCGTCCGCGGATGGCGCCACATGACTGCGCGCGGACCGGGCGACCGCACCTGGTACTACGCTGTGGGGGGGTGCGAGAGCGGGCATATCGCGCCGCATCCCCAGCGGCTGAACATCTTCTACGCCGGCTGCTACGGGGGGATGCTGACCCGCTTCGACATGGCGACCGGCCGGAGGCGCACGATCAGCGTCTGGCCGGAGAACCCCCTGGGGCAGTCGTCGGAGGATATGGTGGAACGGATCCAGTGGAACTTCCCGATTGTCTTCTCGCCACACGACCCGGCCGTCCTCTACACCGCCTCCCAGAGGGTCTGGAAGACGGTGGACGAGGGCCAGAGCTGGGAGGCGATCAGTCCCGACCTCAGCCGCGCCGACCCCGCCACGATGGGCCCGTCCGGGGGGCCGATCACCAAGGACCAGACCGGCGTGGAGACCTACGCGACCGTCTTCGCCCTGGCCCCTTCGCCGCACGACCCGGGGGTGATCTGGGCCGGATCGGACGACGGACTGGTGCACCTCACCCGTGACGGCGGCTCGGAGTGGACGGACGTCACCCCTCCCGACGCCCCCGACTTCGTCCGCATCAACACGATCGAGGCTTCGCCCGCCACGCCCGGCAAGGCATACGTTGCCGGCATCCGCTACCTCGTGGACGATGATCGCGCGCCGTACATCTGGAAGACGTTGGACTACGGCGCCACGTGGACCAGGATCGTGGGGGGACTCCCGGAGGACGACTTCATTCGGGCGGTGCGCGAGGACTCCAGGCGCCCCGGACTCCTCTACGCGGCCTCGGAGCGCACCGTGTACCTCTCCTTCGACGACGGCGCGAGGTGGCAGCCGCTGACGCTGAATCTGCCCACTGTGCAGGTCTCGGACCTAGTGGTGGAGGAGCAGGATCTGGTGATCGCTACCCATGGGCGCTCCTTCTGGGTGCTGGAGGGGATCGCTCCGCTGCGGCAGATGGGCCCGGAGGTGGCTGCTTCGCGGGCGTGGCTCTTCGATCCGGTCGACCCGATCCTCGGAGTTGATCGCAGGGTTCGCTTCCAGTACTACCTGGGGGAGGATGCCGAGCGTGTGACGATCGAGGTGCTCGATGGTGTGGGCAGCGTGGTGCGGCGCTTCGAGGGGGTGGCGGCGGACTCGGCTGCCGAGGACGGGGAAGGGGAGGGTGGCCCGGACGACGGGGACGGGGAGCGGGGGCCGTCCGCTGCCGCGGGTTCGCACTCCTTCGATTGGGACCTTAGGCACGACCCGTGGACCGACTTCGAAGGACGCGTCATGTGGGCGGCGAGGCCGATGGGCCCGAGGGCGCTCCCGGGGCGCTACAGGGTGCGGATGACTGTCGGCGACGCCGAGCCCCTGGTGGAGGACTTCGAGCTGAGGCTCGACCCGCGGGCGGCCGGTGCCACGGAGGCCGAGCTCGAGGAGCGTTTCGAGCTTGCGCTCCGGATCAGGGATCGCGTCTCGGAGGCGAACGAGGCGCTGATCTGGGTACGCGGAGTCCTGGTCGAGATCGACGACCGGATCGCCGAGATCGGCGCGGAGGGCGAGGACGGCGGCGTTGGCAGACAGGCGGCGCTCGCGAGACAGGAGCTGGGCGCGATCGAGGCCGCGATCTACCAGGTGAAGAGCCAGAGCAACCAGGATCCGCTCAACTTCCCGATGAAGCTCAACAACAGGCTGGCCGCGCTGCTCGGCGTCGTGGAGGGGTCCGAGGCCCGGCCTACCGAGCAGACCTACGCGGTCTTCGAGTGGCTCTCGGGGCTCCTGGAGATCCAGCTCGATCGATTGGAGGCGCTGGCTGCGCGCGACCTCGCGACGCTGAACGAACTCTTGGCCGAAGCGGGACTCGAATCGGTCGGGAGCGGAGGCGATGGCGATGCGATGTAGCGGAGTGCTTTGCGTGGGCGTTGCGCTGGCTGCGGCGCTGGGGACCGCCGGATGCGCGATGGTGACGGAGCGGATCAACCCTTTCGCGAAGGGGTCGAGCGGCACGATCCGCCTCTACGTCGAGAACAGCAACTACCACCAGGCCACCATCTCGGCGCTCGGCAACCTCCGGCGCAGGATCGGCATCGTGGGCGGCCACCGCAGCGAGAGCTTCAGGATCGACTGGCCCGTCCCCGACGAGCTCCAGCTTGAGATCGACATTCTCGCTGGAGGCACCTACATCACCAACTCGGTGCCGCTAGAGCCGGGGGAGACCGCGACCCTCTACATACAGGAGCAGAGGAGCCTCTCGACGCTGGTGCGCGGCGGGTCTGGCAAGTAGGGGCTGGCGCGCGCCGCTCGAATGCCGTGGGAGGTTTGTCCACGGGCTGCTAGCAGCCCGTGGATAATCTCGCGCGAGCACCGAGAGCGGCGAAGCGCCCCGCTGGCAAGGC
>JAPOYJ010000042.1 GCA_026706635.1 Gemmatimonadota bacterium
CGCTGCGCTCTGCGTTGCTCCTCGGACCAATAGCGCTGCGGCTATTGGCCCTTCGTCGCGCCTTGCCAGCGGGGCGCTTCGCCGGTCTCGGTGCTCGTCCGGGCCTGTCCACGGACCGACAGCGCAGCGCCCCACTCGGTGCTCGGGCGAGATTATCTACGGACTGCTAGCGGTGGTACGGATCGGAGAGATTGCGCCAGGGTCGGTCGGCGAAGCCCTCGAGATGCGTGTTGGCACACGCATTATCGCCGTCAATGGGGAACGGGTGCGCGACGGGCTCGACTTCCTCTTCCGTGCCGCCGACGGCGAGCTCGAGCTCGAGGCCGTAGATGCCGAGGGGAACCGCACCGTATACGAGATCGGCGGGTACGACGATCGGCCGCTGGGGATAGTCCCGGACCGGGACAAGATCAGGGAGTGCGCCAACGAGTGCGTCTTCTGCTTCATCGACGGCAATCCCCCAGACGCGCGGACGCCGCTCTGGCTGCGGGACGACGACTTTAGGCTTTCCTTCACCTACGGCAGCTACGTGACCCTTACGAACCTGGGCCCGCGTGGCCTGGAGCGGCTGGTGGAGCAGCGCATCTCGCCGCTCTACGTCAGCGTGCACGCGACAGACCCAGCCGTCCGGTCACGGATGCTGAAGAACCCTCGCGCAGGGCTGATCATGCAGCAGCTCCGGGAGCTGCTGGAGGGCGGAGTGGAGTTGCATGCGCAGGTGGTGCTCTGTCCGGGGTGGAACGATGGCCCGGAGCTCGACCGCACGATCGAAGACCTCTACGGGCTGGGCGACGGCGTCCTCAGTCTCTCGGTGGTGCCGGTGGGGCTGACGCGCTACAACGTGGGACGCCCGGTGCGCCTGCTCGATGCCGACGAGGCTCAAGTCGCCATCGGACAGACGGAATCGGCACGGCGGAGGGCGAGAGCCGAGAGAGGGCGGAGCTGGTGCTACGCGGCCGACGAGCTCTTCCTGATCGCCGATAGGGAGGTGCCCGCCGCCGCCTACTACGACAAGGGCGGGCTGGCGGAGAATGGAGTGGGGGCGCTCCGCGAGCTCCTCGACGCATTCGAGTCGGGGAAGGGGAGACTGGCGCCGACGGCGGGGGTGGAGAGGGTGCGCGTGGTGACCGGCGCGTCGATGGAGCCGTACTTCGCCGAGATGGCGACCGCCGTGCGAGCGGGGATGGGGTGCGAGACGGAGGTGGTATCCGTGCCCAACAGCTACTTCGGCCCCACCGTCACGATAGCCGGGCTCCTGGCGGGCTCCGACATCGTGGGGGCAGTTCGCGACTCCCGGCTGGGCGACCTCGTGCTACTTCCGCGCGCGGCCCTGTCGGGCGAGGATGCGTTCATCGACGGGATGCCGCTCGTGCAGGTCGAGCGGTCGCTGGCACCCGCGACGGTGCGCACCGGACACGAGCTGGTCGAGGCCTTGGTCGGCTCGTGAGTGCGCCGGTAGTCGCGCTTGTTGGCCGCCCAAATGTGGGTAAGTCCACCTTCTTCAACCGCGCCCTCGGGCGAAGGGTCGCCGTCGTCGACGACACGCCCGGCGTGACCCGGGACCGCAACTTCGGGCTGACCGACTGGATCGGGCGCAACTTCTTTCTCGTCGACACCGGTGGGGTCGTGATGGGCTCCGACCGCGAGCTGGACCGCCTGATCCGCAGACAGGCGATGGTCGCGGTCCGGGAGGCTGACGCCGTGCTCCTCCTCGTGGACGCCAAGGTCGGCATTCACCCCCTCGACGAGCGGCTGGCCGATGAGCTCCGTAAGGTCCCGAAGCCCGTCCTGCTGACCGCCAACAAGGTGGACAACCTGCCGAACGACGAGTCGCACCTGGAGTTCTGGGGGCTCGGAATGGGGGAGCCGCACGCGGTCAGCTCGGTATCGGGACGCGGCTTCGGCGATCTCTTCGACGCCTTGCTCCCCCAACTGCCGGAGGAGAACAGCGCCCCCGACGAGACCGACCTCCGAGTTGCCGTGGTGGGAAAGCCGAACGCCGGAAAGTCGTCGCTCGTGAATCGTCTCTTCGGCCACGAGCGCGTGGTTGTGAGCGATGCGCCTGGCACGACGCGCGACCCCGTCGACCTCGAGTTGACGTACCACGGAGAGCGCCTCGTCTTCGTGGACACTGCCGGCATCCGGCGCCACTCCCGAATGAGCGATTCGGTCGAGTACTACAGCAGCCTGCGCACCGCGCGTGTCGTGCGCGAGGCCGATGTCTGCCTAGTGGTGGTGGACAGCGCGGAGGGTCTGCACGCGCAGGACATCAGGGTCGCCGAGAGGGCATGGGGGGCCGGCTGCGGTGTGATCATGGTCTGCAACAAGTGGGACCTGGTGGCCAGGGAGACGAACAGCGCGGCCCAATTCAGGCGCGCGGCCGGGGAGCGGGCCCCGTTCCTGCGACAGGTGCCATTCCTCTTTGCTTCGGCGCTGACGGGTCTGCGGGTCCGCAGGACGCTGGATCTGGTGCGTGCGGTCGCCCGGCGGAGATGGACGCGCATCGGGACGCCCCAGGTCAACGATGCGGTCGAGTCTCTGGTGCGCCGACAGCCGCCGCCGCACTACCGAGGACGCCCCGTAAGGCTGAAGTACGCCACTCAGGCGCGCACCCTTCCGCCGACCTTCGTCGTCTTCGCCAACTACCCGGACGCGATCCCGGTCCACTACCGGCGCTACCTCGAGAACTCGCTTCGGGCGATGTGGGACTTCGAGGGCGTGCCGGTCAGGGTGCGCCTGCGCCCGAGCGGCGGGCGAAGGACCTCGGCCGGGAAGGGGGGGTAGGGTGGAGAGCGTTCCCCTCCTCGCCCTGGCCGCGTACGCCGCTGGGTCGATCCCGTCGGCGTACTGGATCGGCAAGGTGTTCCACGGCAAGGACCTGAGAAAGCTCGGGAGCTCCAACCTGGGGGCCACCAACGCACTCCGGGTGCTGGGGTGGCGAGCGGCCGTGCCAGTCGTGCTGGTGGATGTCTTCAAGGGGTTTGCGCCAGCCTGGTGGTTCCCGCTGCTCGATGGCCACGCAGGCGCTTGGCCGACGGTCCTCTACGGCGGGACCGCGATAGTGGGCCACGTCTTCTCGCTCTGGGTACGCTTCCGAGGCGGAAAGGGGGTCGCGACGGCCGCGGGTGCCCTGCTCGCGATATCCCCGATGGCCGTCGCTGTGGGGCTGCTAGCCTGGCTGGTGGCGCTCATCGCGCTCCGTACCGTCTCGGTCGCGTCGATGGTGGCGGCTCTCGCGGTGGGCTTGGCCGGATTGGTCATCCCGGGTGCGGACAGGGCCGTGCAGCTCTTCCTGGGGTCGATCGCGGTCTTCGTTGTGTGGGCCCATCGCTCCAATATTCGGAGGCTGATCGCAGGCACGGAGCCCCGGATCGGTGGCCGCCGAGGCGAGGGGGACGGGTGAAGGTACCTGCCGGGGAGCGCGTCGCGGTGGTAGGCGGAGGTGCCTGGGGCACCGCCCTCGCCGACCTGCTGGCGAGGGGCGGCGGCAGCTCGGTTCGTCTCTGGGCCCGGGAGCCCGAGGTGGTGGAGTCGATCCGCGAACGCCAGGAGAATGCGGAGTACCTGAAGGGTCTGAAGCTCTGTACGGAGCTCAGAGCCACCAGCTCGCTCGAGGGCGCTCTCGGCGGAGCGGGTGTCGTCATCTGGACGTGTCCGGTCCAGTACAGCTCGGCGCTGCTCGCCCGTGCGCGGGAGCACATTCTGCCGGAGGCGATCGTCGTCTCGGCCTCGAAGGGGATCGAGGTGGAGACGCTGCGCCCAATGCACGAGATCCTGGGTGCGCACCTTTCCCCTGGGCAGAGCCGCCGCGTCTGCGCCCTCTCGGGGCCTTCGTTCGCCAGCGAGGTGGTCGCGAGAGTTCCGACCGCTGTCGTCGCCGCGAGTCGGGACCAGGCGGCCCGTCGCCAGGTGCAGTCCCTCTTTCAGACGAACCGCTTCCGGGTGTACACCAACCGCGACCTGATCGGCGTCGAGCTGGGTGGCGCCCTGAAGAATGTGATCGCGCTCGCAGCCGGAGTGGCCGCAGGGCTCGAGCTTGGCCACAACACGGTGGCGGCGCTGATCACCAGAGGCCTGGCCGAGATTGGGCGGCTGGGGGTCGCGATGGGGGCTAGCGCCGCCACCTTCGCCGGGCTGGCGGGGATGGGCGACCTGGTCCTCACCTGCACAGGGGGTGCCAGCCGGAATCGAAAGGTCGGCGAGCGGCTGGGCAGAGGCGAGTCGATGGAGGAGATCATGGCCGGGATCAACACCGTGGCCGAGGGCGTAGCCACGGCCCACGCGGTGCGCGATCTTTCGAGGCGCCACGGTGTGGAGATGCCGGTCTCCACCGAGGTCTATGCGATAGTGGTGCAGGGACGGGATCCAATGGAGGCGCTCGACCGCCTGATGACCCGCGAGCCGACGTCGGAGGCCCCCGTCGCCTCCCCGAACCCGGAAAGGGGCTAGTGCAGTTTGCGGCCGATCGCCCGAAAGACCTACTACTCGATTGGTGAGGTAAGCGACCTGGCTGGGCTCAAGACCCATGTGCTCAGGTACTGGGAGTCGCAGTTCGATGTGATCTCGCCCACAAAGCGCGGAGGCAAGCGCGTCTACCGAATGCGCGACATCGAGACGATCCTCCTCGTCAAGCACCTCCTCTACGAGAAGAAGTTCACCCTCGAGGGCGCGAGGCGCGAGCTGCAGGAGCTGCGCAAGGGTGGCAGGGTTGCCGTCGAGGGAAGGGAACGGGCCGATCCAGCGGTGGTTGCGTCGATCAGGAAGGAGCTGGAGGAGCTGCGCGACACCCTGACGCTGCCGGACGGGTAGCGGCCCGTGGCCACGGACTGCTAGGTGCGAATACTCTGCACGAACGACGACGGGTACCTGTCGCCGGGGATCCGGGTGCTGGCAGAGGCCGCGCATGCGATCGGCTCGGTGGATGTGGTGGCCCCCGACCGCGAGAGGAGCGCCTCTAGCAACTCGCTCACCCTTCACCGTCCGCTCCGCAAGCGCCGGGTCCCCGACGGCGCCACGATCGTCGACGGCACCCCCACCGACTGTGTCATCCTGGCGGTGATGGACTCCGCCGACCGGCTGCCCGACCTGTGCGTATCGGGGATCAACCACGGTCCGAACCTCGGCGAGGACGTCTTCTATTCGGGGACGGTCGCCGCCGCGATGGAGGCGACGATCCTGGGGATCCCTTCGGTGGCCTTCTCCTACGTGGGCCAGGGGATCGAGGAAGTGGAGGGGTGGCAGGGGGTGGTCGGCAACCTGCTCCGCCAGATCGTCGCCCAGGGGATCCCTGAACACGAGCTCCTGAATGTGAACCTGCCGGCCTGCTCCCCGTCGGAGTTGCAGGGACTGCGCGTCACGAACCTGGGGCGCCGCCGGTACAGCGACGCCATCACGCGCTCCGAGGACCCGTCGGGGCGCGAGTACTACTGGATCGGCGGCGGCTACCCGCACTTCCACGGCGGTCCGGACGCGGACTTCCGCGCCGTCCAGGAGGGGTACGTCTCGGTCACCCCGATGCACCTGGATCTCACCAGCTACAGGCGCCTGGACGACGTGCGCAAGTGGAAGCTGACGCCCTGAAGCCTAGCGGTCTTCCACGGGCTGCTAGTGCCGCTGGCGCGGGGGAGGCACGGGAGTCCCTGTGAAGCACTGGCTCGGCAACTCGTTGCGCGGTGTGTGCATGGGGGTGGCTGATGTGGTGCCGGGGGTATCGGGGGGCACGGTTGCGCTGATTCTGGGTATCTACCCGCGGCTGGTCGGGGCGGTGGGGAGCTTGGGCACGGAGACGCTGCGCATGATTCGGCGGCGTTCGTTCCGGTTGCTGGTGAAGGAGGGATTGAGGGATCCCGGTCGGCTGGGGGATACGCGGGACGGGACACACGCAGGACACGTTCTCCTGCTCGCCTCAGTGGTCGCCGGCATCGTGCCAGCCATAGCGATGGGTGCCCAGGTGTTGCCGCCGCTGATCAGCGCCCACCCGGAGCAGATGCGGGGGCTGTTCCTGGGTCTGGTCGCGGCCTCCGTGACCATTCCCGCCCGCCAGATCAGGCGCCGGAGCCTGCGGCGGTGGCTGCTGGCGGCGGGTGCGGCCGCCCTGACCGCGTGGTTCGTGGGTCTGCCAGCGCCCTCGACCCGTCATGCCGTCGGGACCGTGACGCTGGAGTTCGCCGAGCCGGTGGCGAGTGAGCTCCGGCTCACGCCCCGCAACCTCACGCTGACGGCTCCCGGCGAAGGCGGCTGGCCGGAGATCGAATACGGCCTCCGGGCCTCGCAGTACGTGCCCCGTGGCGCAACGGCCCTGGACGTTCAGGTCGTCGCCCGGATGGCGGGCGGCGCGGGCAACCTCCCCTCGGGCTCGATCCGCGATTGGGACGGCCCCGCGCAGGTCTCCTCGGTGCTTCAGCGCGAAGCGCTCACCGGCGGCCGCAACCCGAGCCTCGGGTACGTTTTCGTTGGCGGGGCGCTGGCGATCTCGGCGATGGTGCTGCCCGGCATTTCGGGTTCCTTCGTCCTCCTCCTCCTCGGCCTCTACCACTTCGTGCTGCATTCACTCGCCCTGGCGCTCCGGCACGGCGACCCCGGCGGCGCCGTTGTCGTGGTGACGATGCTGGCCGCAGTGGCCACAGGTCTGCTCACCTTCTCGCGCGTTCTGAAACACCTCTTTGCCAGGTGGAGAGGGGCGACGCTTGCCGTGTTGGTGGGCCTGATGGTGGGGTCTCTGAGGAAACTGTGGCCCTTCGTGGACCACGCCGGCGGCGGGCGGGAGGTGTTGACGCTGCCCTCGGCGGGAGACCCCGAGGCGCTGTCGGTGGGACTCATGTTCTGCGCCGGTGTTGCGGCCGTCCTGCTCCTGGATGCGGTGGGGCGGCGGCAGGGGGGTGGCGACCAGGGCTGAATCCCGTAGTGGTCGGGCGAAGCCTCTGGACCGGATGCATCCCGGGGGAGATTGTCCGCGGGCTGCTCCAGCTCCTACCGACCCGACCGGCTCAACGACCACACCTGTACATATTCCACACCCAGCTCGTCCGTGGTGTAGCCGAGGATGTAGTCCTCCCCGATCTGGTAGACGCGCAGCCCGGCGGGAGTTTCCATCAAACCCAGGACGTGTCCCTCGGGGTCGAAGACCGTCCAGACCGGGTTGCCCCGGCCTTGTCCGGGCAGGGTGTACTCCTGAATCCACAGGTGGTTCAGCTCGTCGGCCAGGACTCTGCGGAACGCGGGGTGGGTCTCGGGGAGACGCACGTCGCGGTACCACTCCTGCTCCTCACGCCTTCTCGCCGCCCGTTCCGGCTCGGGCAATCCCGCCACCCGGCGCTCGATATGCGCGTCCAGGTGAGCGGGCGTCGTGGGGATGAGATTGTGTTCCCGGCGGACGATGCGCTTCAGCGTGCCGTCGGTCGAGTAGACCCGGATCTCGTAGGTGTCGTCGGAACCGACAATGACATCGTCGCCCCATGGGACGACGACGTCGCCGCGGGAAAAGGGAATCCCGATGACCATGATCCTGTCTTCCACGGGAGGCGAATACCACTCGCTCCCCGGGAAGGACCCGATGGTTGGGCCCGGTTCCCCTTCGGGGCCCCTGATCTCGTAGATGCTCCGTGAGCGCGAGAGCCCTGCCTGGGGACTCTCGGTGGGGTCCTGTCGTGAACCGATGACCAGACCGCCCGGCAGCACCGTTTCGACAGAGATGCGGACCCGGTCCTGCATCCCGAAAACGCGCCCGTAGTTGCCCTGCGAGTCGAAGACGGTCAGGCGATTCCCCTGCGACCAGCGCGCGACGAGCGAATCCCCCGGCCAGGGGTCGACATGAACGAGGTTTACGAACTCCCCGGGTCCTTCGCCCGAGCCACCCCAGGTAGCCAGGTGGACCCCCAGCGTGTCGAAGGCCCGCAACTCACCGGAAGCACGGTCCGCCACGATGATCCTCCCGTCGGGCATTCGGAGAACATCGGAAAGGTCCAGCAGATAAGGGTCCGGTCCGGCGACCTCTCCGATCGACAGGACGGGTTTTTCGCCGATCCGCCAACCGAGTCTTGAATCGGCGGGCGGACGGGCGTTCTCGACGACGGGGACCCCGGCGGTGTCCAGGATCTCGAAGGCGGGCACCGATGCCTCGGGGGGCACTGGTGGGGGATCGCCCGAATCGGCACAGGCGATACCGGTCAAGACCGCGATGGTGAGGCGAGCGGATGGTCTCATTTCATTGCGAGAGTGCTCGTTGTGGTTCGGACCCTAGGGGGGGCCGAGCCGCGCAGAGCGGTACACGGCCACCGGTCTGCGCGGGCGGGGTAACCCCATGGGGCAGACTGGACAATGTCACCCCCTGGTGCCTAGGCCACCCGTTTCGGCTGGCTCTTCCGCGGGGCCGTGCTGCAGGAAGCGAGGCGATCGAGGCGGTGGAAGGCGACTCGCCGCGGGAGCCAGCCCACCTGCCAGCAGCGACGAAATCCATTCCGTCGAACATCTCGGGGTCCAGATCCTTCCAGACCGTCTCGCCATCCACCACGACCACGACCTTGTTGCGGTCTTCCGTGCGATCTCGTGAACACGCCTGGCCGCACGGAGAAACGTCCCCGCCAGGACTCGAACCTGGGGCCTACTGCTTAGGAGGCAGTCGCTCTATCCATCTGAGCTACGGGGACATCCACGCGAAGGAAGATCACCGGCCCAGGTTGTGCGGACAAGGCGCGGTGGGGCCGGGCTCGACTCGCAACGGACGAAACACCCGTGCTGTCCAAGTGGGTCCGGCGGGGCGGGTGACCGGCGTTCGGGGGTGGGGCCTCCGAGCGGGTGCAGACTACACGTTCGTGCGACGCGTCCGGATCGGCTACTGCGTCGCCGCGGCCACCTCTGCGCGGCGCATCTCGACCACGCCTCGGTCCGGGTCGTCATCGGCCATCTGGGAGAGCATGCGGTCGTACAGCTCCATGGCGCCGGAGTCGTCGCCCTGGGCGCGCCTGAGCCTGGCGGCGTTCGCAAGCGCCTCGCGCACCTGGAACTCTAGCAGCGCTTCGTCCGCCAGCCTGCGGTAGAGCTCCTCCGCGACCCTGAGGTCGCCCAGATCCTCGGTGATCGCAGCGAGCATGGCTGCCGCCTGGGAGCCCAGCGGCTCCTCGATCCGCCGTGCCAGAGGGCGGAGCGCCTCGGCCGCGGCTGCCATCTCGCCCAGCTCCACATTGACCTGCGCCAGCGAGATGCGGGCCTCGTCAACGACGCGGGTGCCCGCGAAGCGCTCCACGTAGAGCTCCAGGTCCGGTCGCAAATCGGCCGGATCGCCGCTGACGGCGCGTGCGTTGAGGACCTCCAGCTGCGCTGCCGCACTCGACTCCAGACTTGCTCGATAGCGGAGGTAGTACACCGACGTGACGATTCCAAGTCCCAGCACGACCACCGCCAACGTGACCTTGCCGCGGTTTCGCTGGGCCCAGTGGCTCACCTCCAGCGTCTTGGCTACGAATGCGTCTTCCTTGTCGAGCGGGCTCTCTGGCTCGGGCGGGCGGTTTGTGGGCTTGCGATACCGTGACATGGTCCTCTGGGCGAGTCTGGCTTCCTGATCTGGCGGCCGCGGGGCGATCGGTGGACCGCTCTCCTTCTGAAGCTACGAAATTGCCGCGCCGACGCCCGCGGATCAAGCGAATCTGGATCGCTGGTGTCGGGGCACCCGCGTAATGCTATGTCGCATAATGTGCATTATGTTAAGTCAGTTCGAACATGGCGACACGCCTGGGCTTCCTTCCCCATAGGAGGACAGCGACTTTCGTCTGCCCCGGGGTACCCCGGGAGCGTGCGCTGGCCGATACCATCGCCCCAGCCAAGGGTCGCCTATCTGAACAGCGCCCTGATCCCCGCTGCCAGTCTCTCGTCGGCGCGCTGGACAGCTTCGCGACGATTGCTACGATCAGCCAATTGGCCCGGCCGAGCCGTGACCATCCCCCGCCCACCGATCCGCCGGTGTGCAGTCACCCGAGAGCCCCGAAATGCCCTCTGCCACCATGAGGGAATCGAGGATCGCCTTGGTGGAATCTATGGCTGCGGCGTACTCCTCGGCGGCATGCCCAACGGTGTAGCCGGCGTCCAGTGGTGTGCCTTCACCGGCAGCCGGGACAGGAGCGACGAAGGACCGTGGTCGGACGGCGTTGCCGCTGGTCCGGCGGCTCGCAGCCGAACATATTGTAAAGAACACCTTACACAATGTCATGTCTACCATACTCCCTTCAGCGGCGTCGAGCCTCGCCGAAGCGACCTGCCCCCTCGGCGCCCACGCAGTGGTCGCAACCGTGCGCGCCTCACAAGCCCCGCGGCCCCGTTGGAGTCGCACCCATCTCCCGAGTATTGCAGCACCGATCAGGTCGAGCATCTGGGCTGCGACCGCGGCGACGCTGGCCCGCACTCCAGGTGTAGCATCCATCAGCGCCGGGAGCGGGACCGATCGATGCCTCCCCCCTGTTGATTGACGGTACCTCCGCCGCGCTTCCCCTCCGGGCGGGCTCGGTGTCATGCCACGAAGCCCTGGTGCCGCAAACGCCCCGCCAGTCCCCCCATGTAGGGGGAGGCGAGCAGCACGAGGACAACCACCGCCGCCCCCACGCTGAGCCAGAGCGCCCGCCGCACCGTGGGGGCCGTGAAGCGCATTGTCACCGTGTGCTCCCCGGCTTCCGCGATCCGCACGGCCTGCAGGGTCAGGTTGGCCCGGTGGACGTCGGCGGGCTCGCCGTTGACCTCGGCCACCCACCCCGGGAACCAGTTCTCCGATACGACCAGCAGCGCGGGGCCGGTTGTGCTCACCCTCAACTCCCGCTCGTCGGGCTCGTAGCTCACCCACTCGACCGGGCCTGAGCCCCCGCCCCCCACGGCCCCGGGGAGCGGTGCCGCCAGAACCGCTTCGCGCCCGGGATCGAAGTCCCTCGACAGAATGCGCGCGAGGGCGGCCTCGTCGTCTTCCATGACGGTGACCCAGTCTACCGTCCATGCACGCCCGAGGCCGCCGAAAGCATATACCGCCTCGGCACCGTACGGCCCCTGTGCGGTACTCAGGGGTCGCGGTTCCTGGTCGGAGGGGGTGCCCGACAGGACGACGTATCTGACGTTCATCATTCGCAGCACGTTCGGATGCCGCGTGTTGGCCCCGCGGCTCTGGCTGCCCTCAATGCCCAGCAGCATGCGGTACCGCGCCAGATCGTTTGGGTGATGCCCCGCGAGGAGGTCTAGGCCGTGCATTGCAAGGTCGACTTTCTGGTCGCTGCGGAAGTCCCGGCGCATGTCGGCGACCCGGAACGGTGATTCCTCCGCATGGCGCTCCTGCAGGAAGCGGACATTGGCGGTCGGCGCCGCCCACTCGTAGAAATCCACCGTTCGGATGAAGGCGCGGTCGATGCGGCCGAGATCGATGGTGACGAGTATTGTCAGCGCGGCCAGCGCCACGGTGCGCGAGATCCTACCTTCGCCCGCCGCCCAGACCGTCGTGACCGCGAGCCCCCCCAGAAACAGCGCGATGCCGAAGCCGCGCGTGATAAAGGGCGTCGCGCGTGCCAGGGCAGCCTGCTGGAAGTCTGCCATGCCGGTGTGGATGGTGCTCGTCCAGATGCCGGTGAGCACACCGCTGGCTTGCAGGAGCAGTCCCAGGAGCAGGAGCCCCAGGAATCCCAGGAGGGCCTGGCCCCGCCTGCTCTTCAGGAATTTCCCCGGCGTGCGCGATTCCCGGACCAGATCCTCCACCCCGAGCACGAAGAGCGTCACGACCCCGAAACTCACCAGGAAGGCGGCGATAGCCGGGACTCGAAAGAGGGACATCCCTGGAACGATCTCGTAGACGATGCGCCACACGGGCGTGTGCGCCCCTAGGGCGTAGAGCAGCCAGAGTGCGCCGAGTCCCCCCATGAACCATCTCAGCGGTCGTCTCCGATGGCCTAGGAGACCGAAGAGCGCCAGCACCAGCACAGTCATGCCCAGATACTCATGATTGAGCTTGAGTGCGTTCCTTCCCCAGTAGGTGCCCTGTCCCCAGCTCGCGTCGGCGGCCGTGTTGCCGACGAACTCGGGAACCGCCAGCGCCAGGACTTCCTCCGGATGAAAGGACCAGGAGGTCGCGTAGGCGATTCTCTGCTCCTGCGTGGCATCCACCGTGGTGGCGACGCGGCGAGAGTACTCCCCGACGTATGCGGCCGCTGGCGCGAGTTGAAACGCGGCGAGCGCGCCCCCGAGGAGCGAGCTGCCCAGGAAGACTCCCATGACCAGCGTTGCCCGGGAGAGGCGGTGTCTCCGCTCGGTTGCCTCCCCCTCCCTCCACATCAGGATCGTGCGGAAGACCGCATACGCCCCAACTGACCCGAAGAGGAAGTAGCCGGTCTGGAACTGGGTAGTTAGAAGGGTCAGGGCGACAGCGCCCGCCAACCCCGCCGCCGTTCGCCCGGAGGGTCGGCGCAGCAGTGCGTCGGCGGCCCAGAAGACCATCGGCGTCAGCGACGCGACCATGAGCTTCCCGTCGTTGCCCCCTAGGGTGAGCGTGACCATCACCGGAGCCATAAGCCAGGCCACGCCTCCGACTGTGGAGGCGGGTCGCCCAAGGCCGAGGCTCCGCGCCCAACCGTACATGAAGAAGCCCCCGGCGAGCACGTGCAGCACGAGCTTCCAGCCCAGGGCACGGTAGGCGTCGGTCAGGAAGTAGAGCAGGCTGGTTGGGTAGATGAAGTCCCCCCCCGAAATCGCCTCGAACATCGGGACCCCGCCAAGCAGCCTCGGAGCCCAGAGCGGGAAGTCACCTCCGGTGATCCGCTCCGCCAGGAATGCGCGCGCCATGTAGCCCAGCGCAAAAGTGTCTTCTCCGTAGAGCATCAGGTTGGAGAAGATGAACTCGCCGTACAGGATGACGGTCGCGAGCAGGAAGATCCCCGCGGTCAGCCAGAACGGCGGCCGCAGCACGCCCTCCTCCGCCTGGCCCGAGCTGCCTGGATGCTGCATCGTCTGGTTCTCCCTGCTCTTCCTGGCGTGTCCCGGCCCAGGAGGGCCGAGGTTCGGGTGCGCGGGTCTTTGGCGCGACGCGGAGGTGGGGCCCGCACCCGCAAGGGCGTACGCACGGATACGGTACCCCGGTTGCGCGGTCGATTCAAGCCGAAGCGGCAGTTCGGTTGTTGGTGCCGGGGGATTGGATTATCCTCATACCGAGTCCCCTCCCCACCTGCCCCGCACAGAGAGCGGACCCGCAAGTACTGCCGAATGACCTCCGAGCTACTGGCCAATGACATCAGAACGTCCAGGCTTACCTTGGACGAGGCATCGATGCGGGCGTTCGCGGAGCTGTCGGGAGACACGAACCCTATCCACGTCGACGGAGACAGCGCGCGCAGGTCCGGCTTTCCGAGACGGGTTGCGTACGCCGGCCTTCTCCTCGCAGAGGTCAGCCGGATGATCGGAACCCGCATTCCGGGGCCCGGGTCGCTCTGTGTCTCGTACCAGTTCGACTTCAAGGCTCCCGTGCTCGTCGGCGAATCGGTCCTGTTCGAAGTCACCGTCACCCACTACTCGGAGGCGGCGCGCGTGGCGCTCCTTGGGTTCGTTGTCCGCCGGGAGCACGATCAGGAGGTTGCAATGGAGGGCTCGGCGACGGTCCGCATTCCGGTCGATGAAGGGCGCAGGGATCACCTGGCCACCGACGGCTGAAGGAGCACGATGGCCTCTTTGGGACCCGCACAGGTCGTGCAGGACGGGGACTGGAGCGAACGCCTGCGCAGGGCGGCCGCGAAGCTTGCGTCTGCCCCGTCCCATGCGAATGCGCACGAGGCCTACCGGGCCGGCATGGAGGCGCCGGCCACTGTGGAGGGGTTCGCCCCCCTGAATTGCGGCATCCTGCGAAACGTGACGGTGGAGCCGTGGCTGCCGGAGTTGTACGGCGCCCTCCTGCAGCGCGGCATCAAGACGACTTTCCTGGTCGGCGACTACGCCGTCTACGAGCCCTACGCGTCCGCTCCCGCCGACCTGGGCACCCCCATGCCGGACTGCTTCCTGGTCTACCTGGATGCGGGGGTCCTGGCGGGCGACGCGCGCCACGATCCGCCTGCGGACATGGGAGGAGCGCTCCTGGGACGCATCAGGGCGATCGTGGGCGGCCTGATCGAGCGCACCAGCGCCAACGTCGTCGTCACCAACCTCGCGCCGGAGCCGCATCCGGTTCATTCGGTGCATGGGGACCAGGATCGGAAAGGGTGGCCACACCTTCGCAGGACGGTGAACGCGGAGCTGACAGCCGCCCTTTCCGAGGAGCCACGGGTGTCGATTCTGGATATGGACCGAATCGTAGGGGAGTTCGGGGCTTCCCGCGCGTACGACATGCGAATGTACATGACCGCCGCCAGTCCCTTCGCGGTCGAATTCCTGCCACAGCTGGGGCGGGCGTTTGCGGCGACGGTCGCAGCCGCCGTCCTGCCTCCGAGGAAGTGTGTGGTCGTCGACTGCGACAACACCCTCTGGGGGGGCATCCTCGGCGAAGACGGTCCAGAGGGAGTCGCGATCGGGACGAACTACCCCGGGTCCGCCTACCGCGAATTCCAGCTTTTCCTTGCCGGGCTCGCCCGCAGGGGATTCCTCCTGGCCCTGAACAGCAAGAACAACGAGGGCGACGTGTTGTCGTTCATGGAGGAATGCCCGGAGATGGTCCTCGGGCCTGCCGACTTCGCGGCCTGGCGGATCAACTGGGAGGACAAGGCGGCCAACCTGGCGGAGCTTGCGCAAGATCTGAACATAGGGCTCGACTCGATGGTCTTCATCGACGACAGTCCCTTCGAGTGCGAACGCGTGAAGTCGGCGCTGCCCGAGGTTCAGGTCGAACGGTTCCCCGCCAACCCCCTTGAAGTCCCGCGGTATCTGTCCGCAATCCAGGGAGTCGAGCGGCTCGGCGTCGGAAGCGACGACCTTGCCCGCACCGAGTCCATCCGCGCGAATGCACGCCGCGAGAGACTCAGGAGGGAGACCCCGGACCTGGGTTCATTCCTTCGGAGCCTCTCAATCAAGCTGACGATCGCGCGACAGGACCGGACGGCGGTGCGACGGATCAGCGAGCTCTGCCAGCGCACCAACCAGTTCAACCTGACGACCAAGAGATACAGCGTGGGCGACATCGAACGCCTGATGGACGAGGGCGCAGTCTATACCATGAGCATGAAGGATCGTTTCTCGGACTACGGAACCATAGGAGTCGCGATCGTGGATACGGGTTCCGGGGACCGCTGGGAGATCGATTCCTTCATGTTGAGCTGCCGGGCATTCGGACGCGGGGTGGAAGTGGAATTGCTCAAGGCGGTGCTGGAGGACGCCGGGACGGCGGGTGTGCGGTCGGTCGGAGCCCGCCATGTTGCCACCGCAAAGAACGGAATGACGCGCAACTTCTTCCCCGATCACGGGTTCGCCGAGACGGAGGGGCCGAACGGCGAGGTAAGGTTCGAGATGCGCATCGGTGCGGCCGACGGGCGTCGGACGGCAGGCGTCGGCGAGGTGCGGCGAGTGGAGTCTCCGACATGAGCGAGAGCACGGAAGCGACTCTCGAGAGGATCTTTCGGAGTGTGCTCAAGGTGCGGCCGGGTGAGGACGTAGCTTCGGTGTCTGTCGAGTCGCATGGCTGGGACTCGGTCGCCCACCTGAATCTCATCCTGGCGGTCGAACAGGAGTTCCGCTTCATGATGACTCCAGATGAGGCGTCGGCTGCGAGTTCCTTCCGAGCGATGCTGGATCTGGTGAACAGCCGGCGATAGGGTGGTGAACACTGTGCGCGGCCCCGGTGTATTCGCACTCCGCTTCGACGTGGACTCGGTAACATGCCTCGAGCATGGGGTCCCTGCCCTGCTGAAACTGGGCGAGCGCCACGGCGTACGGTTCACTTTCTTCGTGAACATGGGGCGCAGCTTCAGCTGGCGGCATACGGTCGCACGCACGCTCAGGTCGAGGCGCGCCCGAACGACGGGTGACGACGCTGGCGGCGCACGCGCGAACAAGCTGCCGGCGGCGGCGAAGCTCGGACGGAGCGGCGTGCTGAAGACCGTGCTGATGAATCCGCGACTCGGGTGGCGTTATCGCCCAGCCCTTGACCGACTTTTTGAGGAGGGACACGAACTGGGACTGCACGGGGGCTCCAATCACGCGACGTGGCAGTACGCCCTCGATGAACTGGGGGAGGATGGTCTACAGAGGCACGTCCGGTCGTCCTTCGCGACTTTCCGGGATCGATACGGGCAGCCGAGCGGCTTCGCCAGCCCGGGATTTCGCTACAACGAGGCAGTGCTGGACCTCGTGGACAGCGAAGGCTTCGAGTACGCCTCGGACATGACCGGGGAGCGACCGTTCCGGCCTGCCCGTCCTGGCAGCAAGCGCCGCTACACCCACTTCCAGGTCCCGGTCAACGTGATCGGAGAGGACAGTGTTCCCGTCATCGAACAGGGCCTGGCCCTTGGCCGGTCCGACGTCCGTATTGTACGCGACGCGGTTGAACGGATCCGCGAGCGGCGGTTCGCGCTGATGTACGGACATCCATACGTCGAGGGCGTTCATTGGCGCCTCCTCGACGCGATTTTCGCGGAGCTGTCGGGCGACTACGAAGTCGTCACCGTCGCCGAGTACCTCAGGCGCTGGAAGGAGTCGGCTAGCCATGGGTAGGGTCATTCGATACCTGGCTTCCATGCTTCCGATCGGCCAGGGATTGCGTGCGCGTCTTTATGGCGTGAGCGGGCTTCGGGTCGGAGCGCTGACGATCATCGATCGGAATGTGCAGATCACCCGGCCCGACATGGTGACGGTCGGATCGCGCGTCACGATCTGCAATGCGGTCTCGATACTGGGGGAAGTGACGGCTGTAAACTCCCGACTGGAAACGACGTACAGCCTTCGGAAGACGGAACCGGTCGTGATCGGGGACGATGCCTACATCGGCGTCAAGGCAACGATCCTGCCAGGAGTCCGGATCGGCCGAATGGCCACGGTCGGAGCGAATACCCTCGTGATCGCCGATGTGCCGGACTACGGTGTGGTGCTGGGCGTCCCAGGGCGGGTTATGATGATTCGTTCCCACGAGAAGGACGCGGCTGCCGAGAGCGGCGGCGGCGATTCATGAAAGCGAAAGGAGACAGAAATGAGTTACCCAGACCGCGAGTCGGTTCGGATGGAGTCGGCGGATAGCGCCAAACAGGCAAGGAGACCGCAAACGCCGCTCTGGAAACGCACGCCGCTTGTTGCGGCTGTGGTTCTAGGCACCGCGTGCACCTCCACACCGCCAGAAGAGCCTGTGACCGAACGCGACGCGCTCGTCGCGCTGTACGAGAGCACTGGAGGTCCCAATTGGATAAGGGAGGATGGGTGGCTATCGGACACTGCTCTGGGCGACTGGTACGGCGTCGGTACCGACGACCAGGGTAACGTCACGCGCATCGTGCTCAACGAGAACAACCTCGTTGGTTCCCTTCCGCCCGAGCTCGGTGTGCTGACACACCTCAGCCGCTTGAGCCTTTCAGCGCAACACGCTCACTGGCGAGATTCCCGCGGAGTTGGGACAACTAGCGAGCATCGATACACTGGACCTTTACGTCAATGAGTTGAGCGGCGCGATTCCGCAGGAGCTGTTGGGACTTGAGGAAGTTTCGATGCTGCTTCTTGGCTTCAACGAGCTCTCGGGTTCCATCCCGCCGGGACTCGGTTCCATGCCCGGCCTCGAGAAACTGTGGCTGAACCACAACAACTTCTCGGGCGATGTGCCACCTGAACTGGGCGACCTCGGGGCCCAGCTGCAGTGGCTTGACTTTCAGGGGAACCCGGGGCTGCAGGGAGCACTTCCCCGTGAACTCATCGATCTGACCGGCCTCGTCAGGTTCGAGTGGGGCGGTACGAACCTGTGCTCGCCGTCAGACGACGAGTTCCAGGAGTGGTTGCGATCCGTGCCCAACTCGTATGGTCACGGCCCACGTTGCGATCCGTGATTGTGCGCGGCGGGCGCGGCGATTTCCGATTCGGTGGTTCTTTCGGGAGGGGGCTTCTTTGGCAACCGCGGTGCCATCGGGGCCCTCGACCGCCACCACCATCGGGATGCTATGGGAACCCGACGGCGAGTCGGGTTCCCTGGATCGCATGAACTCTCATCTTGTCCGCGATTTCGTCTACGGCCCTGCTGACATCCTCCTGCATGCCGTAGTCATGCCAGACGATCACCCCTGCAGGCCGCACCACGCGCAGTGCGTTGCGCGTGTCGGCCACGGCATACTCGCAGGTGTGACATCCATCGATCAGGATGAAGTCGAAGGGCGAGAATTCGTCCCAGTCGAACCGGGCGGAGTCACCCCACAGTTGCTTGACCTTCCCCGCATACCGCGACGCGATGAACTGCCGCCCCGTGTGGCGACCGGGAGCGGCGTTGTCGTGAATGTCCGGCACCTCCAGCCCGAAGGTTCCGCCCCATGCGGGCGGCAGATCGAGCGTATACACACGGGCGTCCGAAGGGGCATTGGCGGCGAGGTTGACGGTCGTGTTGCCCTCGAAGGTGCCGATCTCGAGAACGCGCTCGGGCTTGAGCAGGCGCACCATGGCTCCGATGGCCATAACCTCGGACGGGCTCATCGACAGCAGGGGTTCCCGGTCGAAACAGCTCACGATCCGGACATCGGTGGACTCGATACCCGGAAACACCGCATTCATCGGCTCCCGCTTCAGCTTCCCGAAGGACCAGCGGATGGACCGGCGGAACTCGGGATCCGGCGCCCGGGTGGCGAATGGCCCGTAACGCGGCCACAGCATCTTCCAGGCGGTGATCGGGTTGCGGGCGCTCTTGGCGGCGGCGTTCCTCGCTCGGCGCAAGATCTGGGTGACCCGGTTCGCTCCCCGGGCCTTTCGGCCTGACCAGGCTGTGCGGGCTCCGCCTTCAGGTTTCGGTGTCTTGCTGCCTGCCACAGGTCGTCTCTTTCTCCGGTTTTGATTCAGTTCAGATGTGCCCTGATACCCAACTTCTTCGGGCTGACAGGCCGCTCCTGCGCCTTCGCCAGGCTACCCGTTCCGGCGGAGCGGCTTCCTCGGTTTCGACGGCGAAGGCAACGCCAGCGTCTGCGACTATATGGCATCGTCCCAGAACATGGCGGTGACTGGCCAACTCCTGCGCCGCACTGGCGCCCGCACCCCAACAACCCATCTCACCGCGGAAGGATATTCCTCGCCAGGAAGCCGATATTGGCTGGCCGTTCGGCGAGTCTGCGGGCGTACCACGCGAACCAGTGGCTGCCGTAGCTAATCAGCACGCGAACCTTTCTGCCTGTCCTCGCCAGTCGGCGCTGCTCGCCTTCGGCGATCCCGTAGAGCATCTGGTGCTCCCACGAGCCCGCCTCGACCCCTTTCTCCTCCGCCCACCTGCCCACCCGGCGGATGATCGACGTGTCGTGAGTTGCCAGACCAAGTCGCACCCCGGCCCTGCGCGCGTCCGGCTGCAGCAGACGGGTCGCCTGCTGGAAGAGCGCCGCATCCACCTCCCTCCTGGTCGGAAGCGCGATCGTGGGCGGCTCGGCGTAGGCCCCCTTGACTATGCGGATGGAGGCACCGAGCGGAATCAGCGACTCCAGATCCTCGGGGGTTCGCCGCAGGTACGACTGGAGGCAGATCCCCACCCTGGGGTGGTCGACCAGTAGGGCCCGGTACAGAGTCAGCGTGGCACTGACGTACCGGCTGTACTCCATGTCCAGCCACACGCAGCTCCCCTTCTCCTCGGCCGCCTCCGCGACCCGGCGTATGTTCCTCTCGGCGACGGCAATCCCGAAGTCCAGCCCCAGGTGCGTCGGCTTGAGCGATATCTCGGCGTCGAGACCCGACTTCGACACCCTGTGCGCCACCTCGCAGTATTGGTCGGCGGCCCGCTTCGCCTCCTCTTCGCTCTCCACATTCTCGCCCAGCACGGTGACCAAGGCCGACATCCCATGCCGGTCGGAGAGCTTCCGTGCGGCCCGGAGCGCATCCTCCAACTCCTCACCGGGCATGAAGCGCCCCACGGCCCGTCTCACGAACCCGTACCGTGGCAGCGTCCTGCTGCACCACCTGTTCTCGGAGGCCCAGAGGAGCATCGATCTGATCATGGCAATGAGTCTGCACGCAAGGGGAGCTCCTGGCCAGCCGCCAGGGGTCCGGCGATGCCCTTCACAGCTTGCCGAAGAGGTCCATTATCCGCAGCTGCCACACCTTCCAGACCGCCTCGCGGATGATCCGCCCCGACATCTTCGACTCGCCGCTGTCGCGCTCGGTGAAGACGATCGGCACCTCGCCGAGCGAGAAGCCCTTGCGCCACGCCCGGTACTTGAGCTCGATCTGGAAGCTGTACCCATTCGAGCGGATGCGGTCCAGTCCCACTGCCTCCGCGACCTCGCGGCGAAATCCGTTGAAGCCGCCTGTGGCGTCAACGACCGGAAGGCCGGTGATCGTGCGCGCATACCACGAC
Source organism: Gemmatimonadota bacterium (assembly GCA_026706635.1). GTDB lineage: Bacteria > Gemmatimonadota > Gemmatimonadetes > Longimicrobiales > Gaopeijiaceae > Bin94. Next base: position 20,444 of record JAPOYJ010000042.1, read on the forward strand.
CCGAAGAGGCTGATGACCAGCCGCCGGAGCGGCCAATTCACCACTGTGATCCTGCCGCCGACGTAGCGGGACCCGACCGCCACGTCAACCTCGTCGAGTGCGCCGACCAGCTGCGGAAGCACATAGGCGGGGTGGGAGAGGTCGGCGTCCATCTCAATGAGAAGGTCGAAGTCGCGCTGAAGACCCCAATCGAATCCAGCGACATACGCCGCCCCCAGACCGAGCTTCCCAGGACGATGAAGCACATTCACCCGACTGCTCTTCTCCGCCAGCTGGTCCGCCAGCAACCCCGTCCCGTCGGGAGAGTTGTCGTCCACGATCAGAACGTGGAACCCATTGCCCTGCTGCAGGATCAATGGCACCACCCGAGGCAGGTTCTCAACTTCGTTGTACGTCGGAACGACCACCAGCGCCTTCCGGTCCGCGCTCACGGCATGCCTCCTGCCACCGATGGGGGTGGCCTTCGCAGCACCAGCACCCCGACAGCCGCACCGACCAGCTCTACGCTCGTGATCCAGATGCGCTGCAGAGCCGCCAGCACGAAGCCCGCCTCGACACCGACTATCGGTGCCAGCAAGCCAACCAGCCCCGACTCGCGCACGCCGATGCCAGCGGGTGCGAAGAGGGCGATGTACCCCGCGAAGTAGGCGGCCGCAAAGGCCGTGGTCGCAACGACAAGACCTGTCTCCATCCCGACCCCCCAGGCGAGGCACGCGAAGGCGAGCCCGTGCAGGGCCCAGTTGAAGAGGTAGCCAGGAAGGAGGAGCGCCAGCCTGCGCCCGCTGGGGCGTGGGAGGTCGGCGGCGCTGCCGGTGCGCCTGAGCAGCCAGCCGAGGAGTGCGCCCGCTCCCCCGAAGTGCAGGAAGGCGGCGGCAGCGAGGACTGCCAGCAGCCCGACAAGGATGCTTGTCGTCCCCATCGTCCCCATCGTCCCCATAGTCCCCATCCGGGTCGCGATCACCCATCCGCCGCAGAGGGCTGCGCCCACCATGTTGAGGATCTGGCTCGCGATGGCCGCCGACGTCGCCTTGGTTGCCGAGAGCCCCCTCTGCCGCGCCAGAATGCCGACTCCCGCAAGCTGCATGATCTTGCCCGGAAGGTAGCGGCCCAGATTGGCGAGTATGAGGATTGCGGCCGCATCGGCCAGACGGACACCCGGTTCCCCGAATTCGTCGAGCACGCGGCACCAGAGCGCCGCTGTGACCGGCAGTGTCGCCGCCAGAAGCGCCACCGAGAGGGCGAGAGGAAGCGGGTGCAGGTCCACGCGTGACCAGTCGATGGCGCCGATCTCGTCGAGGCCGATGCCGGCTATGCGCAGGATGAGCCATGTCGCCGCGACGGTGAGCAGCAGCTTGGCCAGGACCGACCCCCACGCCCTTGCGCGCCCCCCCCTCCCCTTCTCCTCCCTGGGGCCGCTCACTCCGTCGGGGCTGCGGCCTGGATCGCCGGTTCTCCCGGCGCAACCGTCGGTCGGCTTGGTGACCACCGTCACGGTGCGGATGCCAGTCGGGATCGTGTGCGAGCCACGGGGCGGCCGAGCCTGGGCCACATCGCCGGGGCGACAACCCAGAGCGGGAAGTCGCCCCCGGCGATGCGCTCGACGAAGAAGGCTCGCGCCATGTACCCGAGCACGACGGTGTCCTCGCCGTGGGGCATCTCGTCGGAGAAGACGAACTCGCCGAAGAGGACGGCCACGGCCACGACGTAGAGGGCCGCGGTCCCCCACCGGGGGATGAGCACTTCGTCGGCGGGCTTTCTCGTCATCGCCCGAAACTACCTTCCCAGCAGCCCACGGTACACCTCGACGTGCCTCTCCACGAGACGCTCGTTGCTCCAGGAGGCCAGCACCCTGCGCCGTCCCGTCGCACCCCGCTCAGCTAGCCGGCCACCTCCAAGGAGCTCGACTACCTTGGCGGCGAGAGCGTCGGGGTCGGCTGGCGGAAAGAGTCCGCCAACCTCGTCGTCGACTATCTCCGGGAGTCCGCCCACAGCCGATGCGGCGACGGGGAGCTCGCACGCCATGCACTCGATCGCCGCCACCGAGGTCGCCTCGACAAGCGACGGGAAGACGGCTAGGTCTCCCGAACAGAGGAGAGCGGGCATCTCGGGGTGGGGCTTCGCGCCCAGGAAGGTGACGCGGTCTGACACTCCCAGCTCACGGGCCAGCGCCTCGAGTTTACCCCGCTCGGGGCCGTCGCCGATCAGGATCGCCTCGACATCCACCGCCGCCGCGATCATCGGCATCGCCCTGACGAAGTGTTCGACCCCGCACTTGGCGAATAGGCGGCGGGGCACCACCAGGCGAGCCCGCGACTCCGAGCGCGGCAGGGATCCCGGCACAGGGCGGAAGACCTCGGTGTCGACTCCGTTCACCAGGACCTCGACATCGATGGTGGGCCCAAGGCTCTCGCCTACATCAGCTATCTCCTTGCTGGCAGCAAAGTTGTAATCGCTGAACTCAAGCAGCTTACCGAGTGGCGGCGCGAGTGCTCGATTGGCGGCGAGGCGCAGGAAGTGCGACGTGTGGAGGGTGCAGGCGAGCGGCGTGCTGGACCCCACCAGCGCCACCCGGCACGGCAGCAGCGAGGGAAAGGCCTGCGCGTGCACGATGTCGGCGGCGTGCGCCAGCCTCCTGGTGCGCGGCGTCGAGCCGAGCGCGTGCGCGAGCCAGCCCAGCGGTGTGCGCGCCGGTAGCGGCGTCCTGTGGATCTCGATACCGCCGACGACCTCTCGGCGCGCGAGGCCAGGCTGGGAGAGGGACGTCACCACGACAACCTCGTGGCCGCGCGCCACAAGGCCTCGGCAGAGGTAGTGCACATGGCTCTCGAGCCCGCCCACCTCAGGGGGGTAGTAGACGCAGTGGACGAGGATCCTCACGGAGCGTTCCAGTCGCCGAGCTGGCGTGGCTCCCCGCCGAGCTCGGCCAGGACGATGTCGGCGATCCGCTCCCCCGCCCGACCGTCTCCGTACGGATTGGCGGCTGTCGGCACCGGACGCCCTCCCGAAAGGTGGGCGCTCGCCTCGGAGACGATCAGCTCCTGGTCCGTACCCACCAGGGTGGCCACCCCCGCCCGCACCCCCTCCGGGCGCTCCGTCACCTCCCGTAGCACGAGCGTGTGCACTCCGAAGGTCGGCGCCTCCTCCTGGATGCCGCCTGAGTCGGTGAGGACCAGTGCGGCGCGGTCGAGCGCGGTTATCAGGTCGTCGTAGTCAAGGGGGTCGGTGAGACGAACGCCGGGCGAGGCGCCCAGGATCCGGTGTGCGGGCTCCAGGACCCGGGGGTTCGGATGCACGGGGTAGAGCACGGCTACGTCCTCGAATCGGTTCGCCAGCGCGGCCACCGCCGCGAAGACGCGCTCGATTGGCTCGCCGAAGGACTCGCGTCGATGCGCGGTGAGGAGCACGAGACGGCGGCCGGAGGCAAGTAGCTCAGCCAGCTGGGGGTCCATTGGGGGCGGGAGGCGCGAACGCATCCGCTCCAGAGCATCCACCACGGTGTTGCCGGTGACGAATATCCGATCGCCGGGGACCCCCTCTCGGGCGAGGTTGCCAGCCGCCTCGGCCGTCGGAGCGAAGCAGTAGTCCGAGACGACGTCCGTCATCCGCCGGAGCATCTCCTCCGGGAAGGGAGACCACTTGCGGTGGCTGCGAAGTCCGGCCTCGACATGACCCAGCCTGCCCTGGCGGAAGAAGGTCACAAGAGCCGCGAAGAAGACCGTCGCGGTGTCGCCCTGCACCAGGGTAAGGTCCGGCGAATAATCCTCCTCGACCTCACGGAGGCCGTCGAGGCAGGCATGGCCCACATCGAACAGGGTCTGCCCGGGCCTCATCAACTCAAGGTCGTAGCTCGGGGTCAGCTCGAAGGCGGCCAGGGCCTGCTCGACCATCTCGGCGTGCTGCCCCGTGAGCGCAAGCCGGTGCTCGCATCCGCCCCGGCGCTCGAGTGCGCTCACCACGGGCGCCATCTTGATGGCCTCCGGACGGGTGCCGACAACCGACAGGATCCGGGGGCGCGGACGCTCTTCCGATGCGCCCCCCTGTGATCCCTCCGTGCGCGCCACGATGCCCCTAGCAGTCCGTGGATAAACTCAGGCGAGCGAGGCCACGAGGCATAGACACTGTAAACCATGGATTACATATTGTAAAGCATACATTACACTGTGGGAGCTCTGTTCACGGGCTAGGCGTCGACACCCCGGCGACCCTTCGCCCCCAGGGTGGCCTCGCGTTCCCCGCGCATGGCGTCCAGCTCGTCGTGGACCGAGGCGATCATCTCGCCCAGGAAGCCAGCGGCGAAGAGGAGTGCGCCGACGGTGACCAGCAGCACGACCAGGTAGAGGAGCGGCCGGTATCCCTGCTCCAGCGCAAAGCGCATGTAGAGGCCCCAGAGCCCGACGAGCACACCCGCCCCGACGAGCGCCACGCCGGGAAGCCCGAAGGCCACCATCGGCCTGCGCGCCAGACGCAGCTGGAACCAGACGGCGACTAGGTCGAGCACGCCGCCGACGATCCTCCCCTTCCCGGAGTACTTGGCCACCCCGGCCTCGCGCGGGTGCAGCTCGATCTCGATCTCGGTGGCGCTGAAGCCCTGCCGATACGCCATGACCACGAAGAACCGGTGCCAGTCGTGCCTCAGACGCAGATTCGCCATCACCTCGGCCCGAAAGGCCTTCATCGAGTTGAGGTCGCTCACCGGCACCCTGAAGATCCTGCGGCTGAGGGCATTGTAGATCGACGAGACGGTTCGCTTGCTGTACTTCCCTACCTTCCTTCCGGTGACGATGTCCCACCCCTCGTCGAGCTTGTCCAGGAAGCGCGGGATCTCGTCCGGCAGGTGCTGCAGGTCGGCGTCGAAGAGAACCAGATTCCGCCTTTCGGTGGCGCGCGCACCCGTTACAAGCGCCTCGGTCTTGCCCTGGTTGGCCCTGTGGCGCAGAACCGTTAGCGCCGACCAGTTGCAGCCGAGCTTGCGGGCCAGCTCGCCGGTACCATCGGTCGAGCCATCGTCTACGAGCACCACCTCCCCCTCTAGTCCGTGCCGTTCGAAGGCGGCGCGCAGCTCCGCGACCAGACGCTCCACATTGGGCGCCTCGTTGAAGGCGGGCACGATGACGGCGAAGTCGCGACGGGCGGTCGACGGCACGCTAGAAGCGCTTCCTCATGCGGGCGGAGAGGATGCCGAGCTGGTCGCGATACTTGGCTACGGTGCGGCGCGCGATCTTGATCCCCTCGCTCTTGAGGAGGTTCACGATCGCCTGGTCGCTGAGCGGCTTCTGCGGGTCCTCGTCCGCTACCAGGTTGGCCACCAGCGCCTGTACCCCGCGCGTCGAGATGTCGGTGCCGGTCACGGTGGGAAGTCCCGCCGAGAAGAAGAATCGGAGGGGGTGTACGCCCGCTGGAGTCTGCACGTACTTGTCGTGTGTGACTCTCGACACGGTTGATTCCGCCATCTTGATGTGGTCCGCCACCTCGCGCAGCGTCAGCGGCCTGAGGTGCTGGACCCCCTTCTCGAAGAAGTCGGCCTGCTTGGCCACGATGAAGCGCATGACTCTGAGCATCGTCTGGCGGCGCTGCTCGATCGCCTGGATCAGCCACTGGGCGCCATTCAGCTTGTTTGCGATGAACTCCTTGTTGCGCCCGACGAAGTTGGCGCGGTCGGCGACCACTTCGCGGTACGACTGCGAGAGGCGCAGCCGCGGCAGCCCCGCGTCGTTCACGAAGACGATGTACTCGCCGCCAATCATCTCCACGGCAAGATCGGGAATCACGTATTCGTCGGGATCGTCGGAGTAGCGCCTCCCCGGCTTGGGGTCAAGCTTGGCGACCTCGTCGGCTACGTCCTGCACCTCCCTGGGTGAAATGCCGAGCAGCTCGGCTATCTCCTGCCACCTGCGGCCGACCAGGGCGTCGAAGTGGCAATCGACGACCCGGAAGGCGAGCGAGTCATCCCGCTCCAGCCGGTCCAGCTGGATGAGCAGGCACTCGCGGAGATCACGGGCTCCCACCCCAGGCGGATCCAACGACTGGACGAGGCGCAGCACCTCCTCGACTTCGGCCAGGACGCCCCCCTCCGGCTGCTCGTCGCTCACTCCCGCGGCTACCTCCTCGAGCGTGCACGAGAGAATCCCGGCGTCGTCTATGTTGCCGACGATCTCCTCTGCGATCCGCTGCTGACGCTCGCCTAGTTGGAGCAGGCCGAGCTGGTCGGTCAGGTGATCGCGCAGGTTCCGCGCGTTGACGATTATCGGCTCCAGGTACTCGCGGGGCTCGTAGGAAGATCGCGGACCCTCCGGATCGTCTCCGAGCATGAGTTCGTCCCAGTCGATCTCGTCGTCCTCCGGGGATTCCTCGTCGGACTCGTCCCCCTCGTCGTCGTCCGCGTCCAGCAGCTCCAGAAAGGGGTTCTCGGCTAGCTCCTGCACGAGGTGTGACTGCAGCTCGACGAGCGGCATGTAGAGCATATCCATCGCCTGGTAGAGGCGCGGATTGATCGTGGGCCGCTGCCTAAGGCTGGTCTCGGTGAAGAGCCCCGTCTTGGCCTGGCTCACGCAGGTGCCCCCCAGGCCAGCGGCAGTAGGCGGGCCACCAATCTCAGGCCCCGGGCGGCGCGTACCTCGACCTCATGCGCGCGGTCAGCGACGGACCCAGGTACAGCTCGGCCACCTCGTCGTTCCACACCAGGTCGGAGACGGTGCCGCTGACGCGGATCTCGCCCTCGTACATGATGTAGGCGCGATCGACGATCTCCAGCGTCTGCTCGACGCTGTGGTCGGAGATGATGACGCCGATCCCGCGAGTCTTCAGCTGGGCGACGATCTCCTGGATATCGTGCAGCGCGATTGGGTCGATGCCGGCGAAGGGCTCGTCGAGGAGCATGAACTTGGGGCGCTGCACGAGGGCGCGGGTGATCTCGAGCCGGCGGCGCTCCCCTCCCGAGAGCGAGAAGGCCTTGGCACCGCGAAGGTGCGCGATCGAGAGCTCGTCCAGGAGCTCGTCCAGCCTGGCCGCCCGCTCCTTGCGGGTGAGTGGCAGCGTCTCGAGAATCGACATGACGTTGTCGGCGACGGTCAGCCGCCGAAACACCGACGGCTCCTGCGCAAGGTACCCAACCCCCATCCGCGCCCGCCTGTACATCGGCACCGAGGTCAGCTCGGCGTCGTCGAGGAAGACCCTGCCCCCGTCTGGCCCGATCAGCCCGACGAGCATGTAGAAGGTGGTGGTCTTCCCCGCCCCGTTGGGACCGAGGAGAGCGACGATCTCCCCCTGCTCGACCTGAATGTCCACCTCGGCCACCACCCGCCTCTTCTTGTAGACCTTGGTGAGGGACTCCCCCCGGAGTACCGAGACCGGTTCAACCGACTCGGACTCCTCCGCGACGACCGATAGTGCGACCGCGATGGGCTCGACGTAGGTGGTGTCGCCCTCCAGCGACGCCTCGCCGACAGTCGCCGGCGCGCCCTCCCCTCCGCTCATCGGCGCGTCCTCCACCTAGCAGCCCGCGGATAAACCTCCCACGGCATTCGAGCAGCGCTGCATCCCCGCTGGACCGCTTCGCTCGTACCCCCACACTGTAATGTATGATTTACATTGTGTAATCCATGGTTCACAATGCTCGTACCCGTGGCTTCGCTCGTCTCCCCATACTGTAAACTATGATTTACAATGTGTAATCCATGGTTTACAATTCCCATACCCGTGGCTTCGCTCTGTGTTGCTCCCGGCTCGTACGGAGGAGGGGGCGGGTCGTCCCCGGAGACCTCCGCCTCCTCGCCGTCGTCGACGCCAGTCGCACCACCTGGGGTGGAGTCGGCCTCCAGCGGGAGAGAGTCGGCTCTCGGGAGCGAGTCTTCGCCCCCAGCCAGCGAGTCCAGCGGAAGCGAGTCGGGAGCGAGCTCGGCCGAGTCGGGCGGGAGAGGCTCGAAGTGATACCCCGTCGTGCGGCCCTCGATATCCATCCTGACCACCTGGCGGCCCTCCATGTGCACCGTGATTCGATCCCCGCTTACGTAGTGTAACGCGGGCGGGCGCGCCTCCTCCTCTTCGTCGGCCGGCGGGGCGTCGGGTGCATCGGGATCCGAGGCCAGCGCCGAGTCCGGACCCGGGTCTGCATCCTGTGCCGGATCGGACGCGACCCTGTACAGGCTGCGGGCATTCGTGGTCGCGGTGATCGTCTCGAGCCGCACCTCCCCGTAGCCCGTCGCGGCGCCTTGGGCCTCCTCCCCGCCGGAGTCCGCCGGGAGGAAGCTCGCCACGATCCTCTCGCCCTCGATCCAGTCCCTGGCCGCGATCTCGGGTAGCTCCCACTCGATGTCCGAGCGCCCGGGCTCGTCGGAGAGGACTGCCTCCGCCCGCGCACCCCGGATCGCAGTGACGGACTCGAGCACCCGGCTCGGCGAGAGCACCTCGATCGAGTCGCCCGTCAGGTCGAAGTCGGCGGCTCTCACCAGGGGGCGAGGCCACGCCCCTGGGGGAGGCAGGTCGGGTGGGTCCTCTCCCCCGCTCTCCCTGAGGAGCTCGAGGGCGCGCTCCGCATCGCCAGCGGTCAGGCCGGTCGTGTCCAGCTCCTCGGTTCCTGGGCCGGGCAGCGGCACCGGCCCGGGGATCGCCACGATGCGGTCCACCTGCCCCTCGCCCAGGAACAGGCGAATCGAGGGTGCCCGCATCAGCACCTGGTCGCCGGTGAGCTCGGCGTCGCCGTGCGCCACGATCTCCTCGCTGCGGCCCGTCGTAGGCGATACCGAGATCGCCGCACCCCGCAGCTCGAATCCCCTGTCAACCACCCGGGAGTCGCCGAAAATCAGCATGGCGCCGACCTCCTGGTCGTAGTCGAGCGAATCCCCGGTCGCCTCGAGCGAGTCGCGCGTCACAACCACGCCGCCCCCGGCCCGGAAGTAGCGGCGCCCGTCGATGTAGAGGCGGGGTGCCTCGACGAGGTAGGGGTGGGGCGCGACCGGTTCGACCTGCGGCTCGCTGGCCGCGGGGTCTTCCTCGACCTCCCTTCCGGCGGAGCCGTCGCTGCCGTCGGAATCAGCATCCACCGCTACTTGGTCCATGCTGTCGGCCCGGGCGTCGGCCGCGGCGACGGACTCGGCCGGCGGCGGCGCAGCGGGCCTCGGCGCCGGCGTCACGACGGCGCGGGGGTTGCCGCCCTGCACCCGAATCCGGTCCAGCTTCCGATAGCGCGACTTGCGCTGAAAGAAGAGGGAGTCACCTCTCAGGACGGCCCCGCTCCCCTGATCGGTCAGCACCACGCGCGACCACGCCCGCATCTCGCCGCTGGTGCCGAAGTAGTACGCGGTGTCGGATCTGAGCTTCGTGTCGGCGTCCTCGTACCGAACCCGCCTGACGAGCTTGACGCTTCCGCTATGCTCCCACACCACTGCGGAGTCGGACCGAATGCGCGTACCATCGGCGCACCTGTAGTCGATGCCGCCCGACGCGCGGTGGTTGTAGTGGACGGAGTCCGACCGGGTGCTGACGGTGTAGCCCCCGACACGGGCCAGAGTGCACTCCCTCTCCCCCTCCTGGGGCTGCGCGGCGGCGATGCCGGGGCAGAGGGCGAGCGCGGCGAGCGCCTCCGCCCAGAGGGCCATCCGCGTCATTGCCCGGGACAGTCTCCCTCCTTGGTCCGCCAGACCTTCACCTCCCGGAAGGACATGTCGGCCTCGAATCGGGTCCCCTCTATTTCGCACCCCGCCTCGCGCATCACGACCGGCCTATTGCTCCAGATCAGGTCGCGGAAGGTCGAAATGAGGAGCTCGTCGCTCCGGATCTCGCGATCCTGTTCCGGGATCGTAAGCACCGCGTTGCCGACGGCGACGAGCTCGGCTTCGCTCCTGGACTCGCCGGGCGGGCGGTTGGGGCCCTGAAGGCGTCCGCGCTCGGCCGTTATCGTCGCCTGCGCCTCGCCCGTCCCATCCGCGAAGACTCGGAGCGAGAAGCCGATCGCCCAGGTGTGCGAGGAGTCCCGCCAGCCGAAGAGGCTGTCCGCTGCCAGGATGGCCTCGCGAACGCCATCCGTCGTCAGCGTGTGGGAGACCCCGTACAGCACCTCGTCCGCATTCATCTCCTCGAATCCGGTCGCGGCGGTCTCTTCCGAATCGTCGAGGCACCCCGCGGCCGCTACGGCCAGCGCCACGCCCGCGAAGGCGCACCGCAGCGGCGACTCGGCGAGACGACCGACTCCGGTCACGCTGTCCCCCCCTGAGCAGATCGCGCGGATGGACGCCGCCCACGAGCGCACCCTCGCTCACGGCCACTATCGCCCATTGCCATTGTTTCCCACTCCTCTGACTGCGCGCACAGTCGCGGAGCCCAGCTGGTTCGGGATGCGATCTTCGGTGCGCGGGTGGTGATGTCGGGGACCGGGGGGTCGGGCTTGTCCTCGGTCCGCTCCATGAATCTGGCAAGATCGCCCACGGTTCTGAAGTCGGTCCGCGGCCGTCGCTCAGCCGCCTCGGCTGCGACAGTACTCGGCGACAAGCCCGTCCCACTCTCCGCGGGCCCGCAGCAGCGCCTCCGAGAACTCCCTTGCGGCGCCCCTTCCCCCCTCCCTGGAGCTGCACCACGACGCCGAGGCCCGAACTTCGGGCACGGCGTTGGCCACGGTGGCCCCCAGCGCCGCGCGCCGCAGGAGCGGCAGGTCGGGGAGATCGTCGCCCACAACCGCGACCTCGTCCCACGAGAGTAGCCACCCACGGAGCATTTCTTCGAGGACTGGCACCTTGTTGGCGTCGGGCACCTGGTGCACATCCTCTATTCCCAGATCGGCGGCTCTGAGGTCGGTCGCCCTTGACACGCGCCCGGAGAGAAGTGCGACTCGGATCCCGGCCGCCTGGAGGAGCCTGACCCCTATGCTGTCCTGCACGTCGAATCGCTTGAGCTCGATCGCCTGACCGGGCGCCGTCCCCATGTAGATGCCTCCGTCGGTCAGCACACCATCCACGTCGAGCACCACGAGCCGTATGCGGCGGGCGACCGCCCTGTCAATCGTCACCGTTGTCCTCCCAGCTTCTCGCGTCCTCGCCAAGCGCCCGTCTGATCGCGACGACCTGGGCGAGGAGTCGCGGCAGCTCGTCGAGTGGTAGCATGCACTCGGAATCGGATGGCGCACGGCGCGGATTGGGATGCACCTCCAGGAAGAGCCCGTCGCAGCCAGCCGCAACGGCGCCACGCACGAGTGGAGCGATCTGGTCGCGGGCACCACCCGTCGAGCCGTCGGCCATCGCTCCCGGGCGCTGCACCGAGTGGGTTCCGTCGAAGACGACTTGCGCACCGGTGGCCGAGCGGAGGCGCGAGAAGTTCCGCATGTCGACTACGAGATCGTCGCTGCCGAATGCCGATCCTCGCTCGGTCACCAGAATCCGTCCGGGGCCGCTCCTTGCCACCTTTTCCACGGTGCCAGCCATGGCGGAGGGCGACATCCACTGCCCCTTCTTGATGTTCACTGGCCTGCCGGTCCGACCTGCCGCCGCAAGGAGCGACGTCTGGCGACAGAGAAAGGCGGGAATCTGGATCACGTCGACCACCTCGGCGACCGGGCCAGCCTGCAATGGCTCGTGAATGTCGGTCATGAGACGAAGGCCCGTATCTTCAGCTACACGTTGTAGTTGGCGAAGTCCGTCCGACAGGCCCGGCCCACGGTGAGACGCAAGCCTCGACCGATTCGCCTTGTCGAAGGAGGCCTTGAAGACCACGGCTAGGCCGACCTCCTCGGCCGCCTGCTTCACTCCCGCGGCGACCTCCAGATTCAGGTCGTCGACTTCGAGCACACACGGGCCGGCGAAGAGGGTGAAGTCGCCCAGTCCGTCGTCGCCACCTCCGGGGGGGCGAAACGGCGCGGCCGCCCGAGTGCTACCCTGAATGGGGCTGCTACCCCCCAAGCGCGACGGCCTTTGGTCGAGCACGCGCGGAGAGTCCGGCGGCCGCCGCCTCGACGAAGGAGGCGAAGAGTGGGTGCGGAGCCGTGGGGCGGCTCTTCAGCTCCGGGTGGAATTGGCCAGCCACGAACCAGGTGTGCGAGGGAAGCTCGATCATCTCGACAAGCTTCCCATCCGGCGAGGTAGCCGAGAAGGCGAGTCCATGTGCCCTGAGTCGCGCACGGTAATCGTTGTTGACCTCGTAGCGGTGGCGGTGACGCTCGCTGATCTGGGTCGCTCCGTACACACCGGCCGCGAGCGAGCCGTCGGCGATGTGGGCATCCCAGGCCCCGAGGCGCATCGTACCGCCCTTGGTCGTGACGCGACGCTGATCGTCCATGAGGCAGATGACCGGATGGGGCGACTGCTTGTCGAATTCGAAGGAGTGAGCCCTGTCGAGTCCGGCCATATGCCGCGCGAACTCGATCACGGCGCACTGAAGGCCCAGGCAGATCCCGAGGAAGGGAAGGTGGTTCTCGCGGGCCCACCGGATGGCATCGATCATCCCTTCGATACCCCGCCCCCCGAAGCCTCCGGGAACAAGCAGGCCGTCGTAGTCTTCGAGGAGCGAGGGGTCGAGCGATCCTTCCAGCTCCTGGCTGGCGATCCAGTCGATCTCCACCTCCACGTCGTTGGCGATGCCCCCGTGTATGAGCGCCTGCTCGACCGACTTGTACGCGTCGACGAGCTCGGTGTACTTGCCGACCACGGCGATCCGGACGGCGCCTCGCTGCGGGGCCTTGATGCGATCCACCATTCGGGTCCACGACTCGAGCCTCGGAGGGGGCGCGTCGATGCCGAAGCGCTTCAGCACGTAGTCGTCCAGCCGCTGGCGACGGAACTGAAGCGGGACTTCGTAGATGGTGTCGACATCGACCGCCACGATCACCCCCTCGAGGTCCACGTTGGTGAAGCCGGCGATCTTGGCGCGCGTCTGGTCGTCGAGCGGATGCTCGGTGCGGCAGATGAGGACCGTGGGTTGAATTCCGGTGCGCATCAGCTCCCGCACGGAATGCTGGGTCGGCTTCGTCTTGAGCTCCCCCACCGCCCTGATGTGCGGCACCAGCGTCAGGTGGATGTGCATGGCGCGGTCCCCTGCCTCCTGGCGGAACTGTCTGATCGCCTCCAGGAAGGGGAGTGACTCGATGTCGCCTACTGTTCCTCCCACCTCGCAGATGACGACGTCGTGACCCTCGGAGAGCACCCTCACCGATCGCTTGATCTCGTCGGTGATGTGCGGCACGACCTGCACGGTGCGGCCAAGGTAGTCGCCCCGCCGCTCCCTCTCGATGACGTTCCGGTATATCCGCCCGGTCGTCGTGTTGTTGTCCTGCGAGAGCGTCGTCCCGATGAAGCGTTCGTAGTGGCCCAGGTCGAGATCCGTCTCGGCGCCGTCCTCGGTAACGAAGACCTCGCCGTGTTGCAGAGGCGAGAGAGTGCCGGGGTCGACGTTGATGTAGGGGTCCAGCTTCTGCAGAGTGACGCGCAGCCCCCTCTCCCTCAGGAGAACGCCCAGCGACGCGGCTGCGATGCCCTTGCCGAGCGAGGAGACCACCCCACCGGTCACGAAGATGTATCGGGTGCGGTGGGATCCTCTAGCGCTCATGCCGAAATCTCCACGTGCAGTCCGTAGTCATCTCCCTCGGCTCCCAGAGCGCGAAGGTGGCGCTCCGTACGCGCCAGATCCCGCGGGGTGTCGACTCCCCGGGCGGCGTCGGGCACCACCGCGACTCCGATCCTCAGGCCGTTCTCCAGCGCCCTGAGCTGTTCGAGGTCCTCCTGCCGCTCGAGCTGCGACCTCGGCCACCCGACCCAGCGTCCGAGCGACTCGGTCCTGTAGGCGTAGACGCCCACGTGCCGGAGCCTGCCCTCCCTGCCAGGTGGCGCGCCGTCGCTGTACGGAATCGGGGCCCTCGAGAAGTATAGCGCCCTGCCCCGACGGGTCTTCACGATCTTCACCACCCCCGGATCGCGAAACTCCTCCTCGTCGCGCACCGCAGTGGCGCAGGTGGCCACCTCGAATCCCCCCTCCACCATCGACACAGCCGCATGGACGGCGCTGGGCTCTACCAGCGGCTCATCACCCTGGATGTTGACTACGACGTCGTACTCCGAGCCCAGTCGGCGCACGACCTCCCAGGCGCGGTCGCTCCCGGTGGGGTGTCTAGGCGAGGTGAGCATCGCCTCGGCACCCGCCTCCCGGCATAGGGCGACCACCTCGGCAGAGTCGGTGGCCACGATCAGGCGGTCGATGCAATCCACTGTGCGAGCGCGCCGCCACACCCAGAGCACCAGAGGGATGCCGAGGAGGGGCTGAAGGGGCTTCTCGGGGAGACGAGACGACCCCAGCCGCGCCGGGATGACTCCCAGGACGCGATTCACGACTCCATCCAATGGGGAGTGCGGGGCTCCGGTTCCAGAATTCGGATCACGGACCTAAAGGTAGCGGTCCGCGGCCAATCTCGCGCGGGCACCGAGAGCGGCAAGCGCCCCGCAGCTACGGAGGGGGTGGGATTCGAACCCACGAGTCCTCGCGGACGCCGGTTTTCAAGACCGGTGCATTGAGCCTCTCTGCCACCCCTCCAGCGGGCGGAAAGATCGCCCGGAAGGAGCAGCACCTCAAGCGGTGTCGTGACGGCAGCCGAGCCAGCAGGGTGCGTTCGCCGAGCGATCGCGCTCGCCGTCGCCTGCGGCGGCAGGAGCGGGCGCCACCCACCGACGGCGATGCCGTCAGTAGTCGACCGGCCGCAGATACCCCTCGCCGATCGCGCTCTCCGAGACCAGGGCCACGGTGGGAAGCTCGCGCTTCCAGTGCGTGGAGGAGAGCCGCTCCGCGACGAGATCCACCTCGGCGCGGCTGAACCCCCTCCTCGCCAGGGTGTCGGGACCGAACCCCTTTAGCAGCCAGTGCAGGATGGGGTCTGCGATTCGGTAGGGGATCCCGAGCTCGTCCTCGTCGGTGACTCCCGGCACCAGGTCGGCGGTCGCCGGTTTCCCCAGGATCGCACTTGGGACGCCAAGGTGGTGGGCCAGCTCCCACACCTGCGTCTTGAAGAGGTCGCCCAAGGGATTTATGGGCGGCGAGTCGTCCGCGTGCCAGGTGAAGTAGCCCAGCAGGCGCTCGCTCTTGTTGCCGGTGCCGAGGGGCAGAGCGTCCAGCTTCGCCGACTGGTCAAAGAGGACCAGCGCACGCATGCGGGCAGCCAGATTGCCCCGCCGTCCGGGGCTCAGGTCGGGCTCGTGGGCCTCCACGTAGGAGTCCACCGCCGATGTGACGGATATGGTGCGCGATCGCGCCCCGCACGCGCCGATCACCAGCTCCGCGTGCTCCAGACCCTCCGGGCTCGATGACGAGTAGGGCAACCGCAGCGCGTACACGTTCTCGGGCCCCAGCGCACGGCAAGCCAGGAAGAGGGAGGTGGCCGAATCGACGCCGCCGGAGACTCCGATCACGACCCTCGAGAATCCCCGTCGCCGCCGAATTTCCTCGCGGATGAACTCGGTGAGCGCCGACTCCACCAGGTCCGGCTGAATGGAGAGGAGGGCCCGGTCCTCGTCGTTCGGACGATCGGGGGGAGCGCTGGAGGCTCGTCTGCTCGGGGTCGCCCCCGCCCCCCCTGCCCCGCCTTCCGCGCGCTCCGGGCTCGCCTGGATGGGTGGCCGTTGGGTCGGGCGCTTCCGGGAGCGCTTCTCTATCCTCGACGCCTCGAGCGAGTACAGGAGGTGCGGGAGCGCGGTCCTCAGGTCGGAGAGGAAGGGAGACTCGGTCCGCACGCGCGTGATCTCGCCGATCTCGATCTCCGCCTCGGTATTCCCGTCGCCGAAGATCGGCCCCCTTGCCAGCAGCGTTCCGTCCGGGCGCCAGGCAGTAGAGCCCCCGGCGAACACCTTCCCACCCTCGGAGCCGGCGAGGTGCGCCAGGAGCACGAATACCCCGTGCTCCTTCGCGGTACGGGCGGCGATGCGGTCCCACTCGGCGAGATTGGCCGGACGGGTCAGGGGTGGCTCGTAGCCCCGGGCAGGCGAAGCGCAGCAGCAGAGCAGTAGATCGGCACCGTCGAGCGCCAGCACGGTCGCTGGCAGCGAGTGCCAGAGGTCCTCGCAGATGAGCATCCCGACGCGGCCGAAGCGGGTGTCGAAGGCGTGAACGTCGCGGCCGGGCTCGACGTAGCGCCCCTCCTCGAATATCCCGTAGGTGGGGAGGAAGACCTTGCGGTGCACATGCACCAGCTCGTACGCACCGTCGCTGGGGGTCAGGTACGCGACGCTGTTGTGCACGCCGGAGCGGCCCCTCTCGTAGAAGCCGATCACGATGTCGCAGTCGCAACCCGCCGGGGGCTCCCCCAGCGCGCTCGTCAGCCCCTCCGTTGTGAGCGCGACCTCCAGGGCGGCTCCCTCGACGAAGTACCCGGAGAGCACCGTCTCTGGAAACACGGCCAGATCGGCACCCGGGACGAGGGCACCGCGAACTGCGGCCACATTGGCCTGCAAGTCCCCCTTGCGGGGCTTGATCTGGCAAAGCACTGCCCGAAGTGTGCGGCCACTCTCCATGAATCCCCCGAGCGTTGGGGTTCGAAGGGGAATGCGGGAATTGCCGGCCCCCGCAGTATCTTTCAATCTACCCCAAGCGCTCCCCGCGCCACCGTGCCTGCCATTTCCCCGGTTGCCAGTATGTCAAAGCCGCTCCGCCTCGCCTGGATCGCCCTCCTGGCCCTCGCTCCCGGCGCAGATGCGCAGGACACCGTCGGCCAGTCTCGAATTCTCGGTTCGGACGAGGCCCAGGTCTTTCTGCAGGCGTTTGAGGCGATAAGACGTCTGCACCCGTCCGGCGCGAGCGACTCCGCCCTCTGGGTGGGGGCGCTCGAGGGACTCGTCGAACAGATAGACGACCCCTATGCAACGGTCTTCACGCCGACCGAGTACGCTCAGTTCCAGGAGGGGGCGAGCGGCAAGTACGCGGGCATCGGGGTGCAGATTGCACGGCTGGCCGCCAGGGTGACCGTGATTGCCGTCTTCCGCGACACGCCGGCCGAGCGCGCGGGCATGCTGGTGGGCGATCGCATCGTCTGGGTCGAGGGACACGACGCGACGGATTGGAGCGTGGACCAGGCGCGCGACTCAATTCGTGGCGAGGTCGGCACGGTGGTAAGGATACGGGTGGAGCGCAACGGGCTTCTGGGCCAGATCCCGATGGAGCTGACGCGCGACAGCGTGCACGTGCCCTCCCTGGCGGCGACATGGGTCGACAGCGACGTGGCCTACTTCGGTATCGACCGGATTGCGCGGGGCTCCACGACCGAGGTGGCGAACGCGCTCTCCGAGTTCGCCGATGCCGGGGCGCTGATATTGGACTTGCGGCAAAATCCGGGGGGCTACCTGGACGAGGCGCTGGGCATCGTCGATCTCTTCCTGGCACCGGGACAGCTCCTCGCCGGCGCGGAGGGAAGGAACGAGTGGGGCGAAGTCAAGACGGAGGCGTGGTTCGCCCGCTCGCCCAGCCGTATGGAGAGCACCCCTATCGTCGTCCTGGTGGACGAGTTCACCGCGAGTGCGGCGGAGATCATCTCCGGCGCTCTGCAGGACCACGACCGCGCCGTGGTCGTCGGGAGCCGCACATTCGGAAAGGGGGCCGTGCAGTCGATCCACCCACTTCCGGCCGGTCGTTGGATACGCCTGACGACAGGCTCCTGGATTACCCCCCTTGGCAGGTCGCTGCATAGGCCGCGCAATCGGAATGGGGAGCCCAAGGAGGTGGATGAGAGCGCCATGGGGTCGGTGACGACCGGGGCTGGTCGGGAGCTGGGGACCGGGGGCGGGGTTGTACCGGACATCGCGATCAAGCGCGACACGCTCCCTGAGGAGGGGCTCGATCTGTTGTACAACCACGCCATCGAGGTGCAGGTGCCGCTGGGGATTCGCATTCGCGAGTACGCGCTCGGGCTCGCGGCGACCGCGATGGCCGCAGGTTCAGTGGAGCGCCTACCGTCGTCGGCGTTCGACGGACTGGTCGACACGCTGGTGGCCGAGGGGATGGACTCAGCGATCCTGGGCGATCCGGCGGCGCGTGACTACCTCGACTGGCGCGCCCAGGTCAGGTACCTGGACCGTGCGGAGGCCCGTGGTCTGGCCCTGCTAGTGCTGGCCGAGCGGGATCGGGCGCTGGCCGAGGCGCTACGTCTGGCCCGGAGCGCAAGCACTCCTGACGAGCTCTTTGCACTTGCGGAGGCTGCGGCCGAACCAGCCGAAGAGGGCGGCTAGCAGTCCGCGGATAATCTCGCGCGAGCACGGAGACCGGCGAAGCGCTGGCGGTCCGTGGCGGGCCCTGACGAGCACCGAGACTGGAGAAGCGCCCCACTGGCAAGGCGCGACGAAGGGCCAATAGCCGCAGCGCTATTGGTCCGAGGAGCA